>JAQUXP010000025.1 GCA_028692395.1 Lachnospiraceae bacterium | reverse complement strand
TTTTTATGGCTATTGCAAAGGAACAATTACGACAGATTATTGCAGAGAATGACATTAATAGTGTAGGGGATGTCTATGCCTTGTTCAAAGACAGCTTCAAGGACATGATGCAGGAACTTTTGGAGGCTGAAATGGATGCTTCTCTCGGATATACCAAAAACAATAAGCAGGATACTGAATCCGAAAACAAACGAAATGGGTATTCACCAAAGACTGTAAAAAGCCAGTATGGTGAGTTTCAGGTGGACATTCCCCGTGATCGTGCTGGGAACTTTGATCCAAAAATTATCCCGAAATACCAGCGAGATATTTCCGGTATTGAAGAAAAAGTCATCTCACTCTATGCCAGAGGTATGACAACAAGAGACATCCATGACCAATTACAGGATCTGTACGGGATTGAACTTTCCGCAGATATGGTTAGCAAAATCACGGATAAGATTCTGCCAGAAGTAAAGGAATGGCAGTCAAGACCTCTTGATCCAGTCTATCCCTTTGTTTTTATGGATGCCATCCATTATAAGATACGAGAGGATGGACGAATTATCAACCGGGCTGCCTATGTTGTACTGGGGGTAACACTGGATGGAAACAAGGATATTCTGAGTATTACGATTGGAGCCAACGAATCATCTAAGTTCTGGCTTGGAATGCTCAATGACCTAAAGAACAGAGGCGTAAAAGAGGTTCTCTTCTTTTGTGTGGATGGGCTCACGGGCTTTAAAGAAGCTATAAATGCGGTATATCCGGATGCAGAGGTACAACGCTGCATTATCCACATGCTGCGCAATTCCTTTAAATATGTATCCTATAAAGACATCAAAAAATTCGCATCTGACTTCAAGGCTGTGTACAAAGCTCCTACCGAGGAAGTCGCACTTTCAGAGTTAGAAGGGGTAAAAGAAATCTGGGGTAAAAAGTATCCCTATGCGCTCAACAGCTGGGAACAGAACTGGGATGTGGTACGACCATTCTTTCAGTTCAGTGAAGATATCCGTAGAATTATGTATACTACAAATATTATTGAGGGAGTGAACAGGCAGTTCCGTAAAGCAACAAAAACGAAAAGTGCTTTTCCAACGGACAGTGCTTTGGAAAAGATGCTTTATCTGACGACACAGAATGTAAAAAAGAAATGGGCGCAGCGATACCGTAACTGGGATTTGGTATTAAGCCAGCTAATAATTCTCTATGGCGACCGTATCAATCAATATCTCTAAAGGGCAGAAAAATACCGGCTGACAGTTAAGTAAGCTGCATCAGCCGGTATCCTCTATTCTTTTTCCGTCGGTACCTATAGTATAGCCACTTTTTTCCTTCTTATTCCAGAGGGCGGGCGTGGGCAGAGCCCACATAAAAAGCGGTTTAAGGGTATCGCTATTGGAATGCAAAAAAATAAATAAAACGGTATAAAAAATCCTTAACTGTATATACTATAAATAGACAAGTAATTCGACATTATAAAAAACGGTTTTTCGACAGGGAAATCTTACATATCTAACTCAATTCAAGGAATCCTATATGATTTCAGACACAGAAAAATTTACGCCCTCAAAGATAGATTGCCATATTGTAGATTCTCCATTTTATCAATTCTAGAAGGTTGTTCTGGGAACCGGTTCGGAAAGTTTATTAACAGCAAGCGTAACAGTGGGCTGAAAGTAAAAATCTTTCCCATTATTACTTTCGTACATAAAGTCTTTCAGTGGTTTACTTGTATATTTTGTGAAATCGCCATATATCGCTAATCTCACACCATAATTGATGAATCTTTGTAATATTTCTCCTGCGAGGCAGGTACTGAGGATGAAGAAATCATTTGTGATAGCGTTTTTGCTTATGGCTATGTTTGTACAGCCTGTTTCGCATTTTACTGTCATGATCAAGTCTAAAGCAGACTGGACATCAGTGATCAACAGTTCGTCGCTGCTCACAACTGCAACTTCTGTATTATTTATATTTATAATTTCTGTTTTCATTTTGTACTCTCCTATCAATTTTGAATTGTTTTAACAACGGCTTTTGATTGCCACTTATTTCCACGATACCGCATAACAACAATAGCACTTGCCGCACACCATCCCAGACAAGAAGCGATGGCAATCGAAAGAAGTCCCAGTTTTCCTATAAGCAATACAGTGACAAGTAATTTCACGAGTATGGATGTAAATGAATGAATACCTGCAATTACTGTATCTCCAGCACCCGAAAGTACGCCGCCCAGTCCATATATCAAGGCATTTATTGGATAAAACCATAGGCAAATATGGAAATAGCTGTAACCTTTTAATATCATCTCCTTGTTGTTACCGATGATTAGTCCTAATATTCCCTTTCCCCAAAACAGCAGAATTATGGAAAGCAGAGCTGTAATAGTAAGTGAAAGCATTATACCAAACTTTGCGCCTTGTTTCATACGGCCTTTTTCATCGGCTCCGATATTTTGTCCTGCAAAAATGCTCAAAGCATTTCCCAGTGCTTGAACGGGAAGTAAAATAAATGCTTCAATTCGGCTTGCCGCTGTCATACCACCGATACTTGCATTTCCTAATTGATTGATAAAACCCTGCACAATCAGCATACCAAGAAAAACCGCCAGTTGTTGTATAATAATCGGTATGCAGATTTTTAATGAAAGCCTTAATAATTTCTTGTCAAAAACAATCTCATTTCGCATTGGAATTGCCATAGGAAAATTCTTTCGGAGCTGTATCAATAAATACACACCAGAAATTGCCTGTGCAATAATTGTTGAAAACGCAATTCCAATAATGCCTCCACCGTTTATAACAAAGATGATATTAAGCACTAAGTTGATAATAGATGACACAATCAAAGCATATAACGGTATTTTTGTTTCACCAAAACTTCTCATAACTGCACCAAGCAAATTATATAGTATTGAAAACGGAATACCCCAAAATACCATTCTTAAATATGCGGCAGCAAGGTCTATAAGTTCCCCGGGGGTTTGGGTAAGCTGTAATAGCGGTTTCGCTAAAATTGCTCCGCCAAACGCCATCGCTAATCCTAAGACAATCAAAAATATAGACATTGTGGAAATTAGGTTTTTAATCTGCTCGAATTGCTTTGCTCCAAAAAATTGGGCAAGAAGTATGGTAATACCAATAGCTAAGCCCAAAATAACAGAAACAAACAGCAAATAAATCGGGATAGATACGCCGATAGCAGATAACGCATCTTCGCTTACTAAGCGCCCTGCAACAACTGCATCAATAACATTATAAAGCTGTTGTAATAAAGTTCCTAAAAAAATTGGGATGGAAAACAGCACTAACTGTTTCTTTATGTTCCCCGAAGTCAACATCATAGGCTGACTTCTGTTTTCTCTCTTTTGCATTTTTCTACCTCTTGCTATTCATACAAACTGTCAATCAAATGGTCAACCATAAAATCAAAGGTTTCCGTATGATTGTGTGGAAGAATATCCTTGTTTTTGATATTCATAATTAAAGAGTAAATAACTGACATCGCCAAATCTGTATTAACTTTGAATTTCAAATGTGATTGACCTAAAAAAAGTTGTTGGCTCATATTATCCGATTCTTCAATTTTTTTTGCTTGTTCTTCTGATAATTTGTTCCTTAAAATTGTAAAGTCCGTACTATCTGATTCATACAAAAAATTATTTTTATCATACTCTCGATAAATAAGCTTTAACGCCTCTGCAATGCCGAATTTATCTTTGTGTTTTTTTATTACTTCCGATGCTATATTACAGATTTGTTCTTGCACAGAACACAAGACCTCACAAAAGAGAGCTTCCTTTGATTCAAAAAACAGATAAAATGCTCCTTTTGAAATTCCCGCCTGTTTACACAGATCATCCACATTGGTTTTCTTATAGCCATACTGTGTCCAACTCTGTTTACAGGTTTCCTGTAGATTATTTCTAATATTTTCTTTTTCTCGTTCTGTAAAACTGCGTGCCATATATTTCTCCCTTCTATGACTAAAAATACTAAATGGGTCATAAGAATAATATCATTAGACAATATAAATGTCAAGTAGGTCTTAATAATTGTTTTGAAATAAAGAAATGAGTCTATAATACTGTAAAATTTTAAGTTGAATTTTACAGCATTTTTTGCGTATAATTAAAGTGTATGCAAAAACGATATTATCAGAGAAGGAGTTGATTATATGTCTAGTATTTTACCAGTATCTGATTTGAGAAATTATAATGAAGTTCTCAAAAATTGCAAAGTCGGAGAACCAGTTTTTTTAACCAAAAACGGCAGAGGAAGGTTTGTAGTACTTGATATTGAGGACTATGAGAAAGACCGGGCAGAGAAAAAGCTGTTAGCGAAGTTGCGGGAAGCAGAGGAAGCTGTTGCAGATGGGACAGGTTGGTTGAGCCTTGATGAATTGAAATCAGCTATGGAGAAATAACACTTGATGAAATTAAGGATTAGATTGCGTAGAGATATATCGTGTGCTTGACAAATACCAAGATATAGCAAGCATATTATTCCGATAGATTTGAAGTTGAAGAGGATGAAAAAGTGAAAATCATTGAGATAAAAGATAGAACGACATCGTTGTTAAAACAGTTATTAGAGGTGTGGGAAAGCGCGGTAAAGACGACACATTTGTTTTTATCAGAAAACGAAATTCAAGATATCAAGAAATATGTTCATCAGGCACTCATTGAAATTCCACATTTGATTATTGTGGAAAACGAAAATCAAACCCCAATAGGTTTTATGGGAGTCGTAGAGCAACATCTGGAAATGTTGTTTGTTGCTCATGAGGAAAGGGGAAAAGGGTTAGGAAAACAATTGCTAAGATATGGAATTGAAAACTATTCCATTCATGACTTAGCAGTTAATGAACAAAATCCCCTTGCGAAAGGATTCTATGAGCATATGGGATTTAAAGTATATAAAAGAACAGAAAATGATGAACAGGGAAATCCATATCCGCTTTTGTATATGCAACTGGATAGATAACGTCCAGCACGACTGCGGGTTCATGCTGTCAACATATAGATAAGATTTTAGTGAATATACAGCCCTGTATTAAAATCGATTGCTGTATACAGGATTAGCCGTTGTTTGTATTGTTTTAACCATATTGCTCTATGAAAATAAACGACAAGGAGGACTGCATTTCTATGAGAAAAAACATTACTACTTCTAACACCATTATTCATGCCAGAGCAGGATAAAGAAATTTGGCGGTTAACACAAACGAAAAAAACTCCAATGTGGCAAATCTATGTTATTCGTCTTATCATTGCACTTACATTGTGTCTGGGAATTATGGCAGTTTTTTTGTCAATCATAAAAGGTTCTAACAGTGAAGTGGAATTTATAAAGATGTGGATGGGAGGAATTAGCGAAGTGATATTTTTAGGTTCCATAGGTTATGCGGTCAGCGGAATTACAAATCAGGTGGCGCTTGGTTATATGGCAGCCGTGATGTATTATGCGGTTAACATTGGTGCGCATGATAAATTTAAGAAGCTGGGATTGTTTCAAATGGCATCAGGAACCTATGATTTTGCAGGCTGGATGCTGGCAGCAGCGGGAGTACTTCTGGTAGCAGGCATTGTGATATGCGAGGAGAGAAGCAGAGTGAGAGGATAAAATACAACAGCTAGTGATACCTATTGCGATTTGAACAGAAAATATAATATGAAACATGGAGATTATGAATAACAAAAAGACATATTGTTAATCTGCCTAAAAGCATATATAATTATTATTGGTTATGCAACTCTATATAGGAAACTAACCGAAGCTTAGATTTTGACTTTTCGAGAGTTCCGACGTCCAGATCTTACAGGTAACGTATGTGTTGGAGTTTAATATGTTCTGTATGTTGGAAAAGGATGGTATGACAGTAGCGGTTATAGCGGATATGAAAAATTGCTCGTGGTTGGTGTGAAAAATACAAAATTGATATTGTGGAATAGAGGGAAAGATGCAAGTAGGATTATCAGCAGAAGTACAAAAGAGAGTGAAGAATAAAGAATTACAGCCGTTGGAAAATGAAGATCTTGCGTTTTGCTGGGATACACATTTAATAAAGCATAAAAATCGAAATGTTTTGCTGGTTGTTAATGTCAGTAGTAGGTATACCATTGCAATGACGGATATAGAGCCAAGAAACTGGAATTATTATAGCGTGTATATAGGAAATGTAATACATATGGCAATGAAATCGGAAGGTTATTCTGACGATCAGATAAGCAAATACTTTCAATTGGCTGGGCAGATGAAGCTTACAAAAACACATGGAAGAAAATCTATTGGTGGAATTAATCGTGTAATGGCAGCTACGGATGTATATGATGATCCTTTCATAAAGGATGCAAAGTATCAAGCTGAATTATGCAAATTCCTGAATAGGGATATCTGTACTCCACCTGGATTTGATGCATATGGTTATCCGTCAGAACTATTCCATTTAGATATGGAACGGCTGGGAATAGGGGCGAAAAGGAAGCCGGCAAAAATCATAGAATTTCCACAATATTAAAAAGATAATTGGAGAAAAGTGTATATGAGACATGCAAAAGATGGCGATATTGACATTTAATCCTCAAAAGAAAAATAGGATTTTCTAAAAAGCGATGATAGAAGTAATTCGTATAAGGGAAATTGGGCTAATAGAATAGAAAATAACGGCATTCAAACCAGGGATGTCGTTATTTTCATGGGGTTGTTCATGCACTGAATAAATCTACGGAGGCTCAGAAAAATATATTTCACGCTATGCAGGAACTATGTTACAATCGAGAACAGAACTTAAACGAAAGGGTGGTGGACATGGCAAGCAAGGACAAGTACAAATTTGATAGCAAAATTCATGTGTATCGGGCAACCAAACGCATGACACAACAGGAACTTGCGGATTTAGTTGGTGTCTCCCGTCAGACAATTATGCAGCTTGAACGAAACCGATATAATCCGTCTATGCTGCTTGCATATAGTATCGCAAGGGTTTTTGATGTTACGATTGAGGAACTATTTGATTTTACGGAGGAACAGTAGGTATGTATAAATTAGTATATAACATTTTTAGTGATGTAGCTGTTTTTCGGATTATGGTAATCTTGGGATTACCCTTAACAATCATCTTAGTTATTATGTTCTGTATGAAATCAAACAGGGATGAGCGTGGCTGGAAAATAATAGGAAAAGCAAGCATGATTACTTTTATCTATTTTATAATTATTGTTAATGTAATTGCGAAGGTCACTGGGGCCAGAGAGATGAATTGGGATGTTTTCACTGTTGATACAACAAGGTTGTTTTTTTTCAATATTATACAAACACTTTATGATACGGTCCTGCTGGTGGAAATTGTTGCTATCTCGATTCTCAAGAAAATTGAATAATGCATAGCTCCTAATTGTTCCTAATTACCCATTTGTATTCTTTTTACAAGTGGGTAATTATTTATTTTTATATGTATGAAATAGTTGACATTAAGACTGGAATAGATTATACCTTTTTCAAAGGACAGATAGGGATGGACTTTACTATGCTTTGTTCGGAAAGGAGATATGTTATGGACGAAAAAGAAAAAGGATTATTTGATAAAGTTGTAGATTCGGCAAAGAAATTCAACATAGCAGGTATACCGGGAAATACTATTGAAAACTTTAACTTGTGCGGCGTACCGGGGCTCACTATCGACAAAGCAGTAAAAAACTTTGTCGAAACAGGCAGTGCTATGTTGTCCAAAGACAAAAAATCAGAGGAATAAGCAAAAGATCTTTGTCTAAGAAGGGGAATTGATTATGGCAGAAAAACAGTTAACAGAAAATTGTACACCGCAGGAAACGTGCACAACAGAGAAACAAAAGGGAAATAAATTATTTCAGACGGTATCGCTTATTCTCTTGCCATTTTTTTGGATTGGGTATTTTTATTCCCTTTATAGAGGAAATCAAAGTAATATTTCCAGTTACTCAATAGCGATACTTACCCTCTCTTTGCTAAATGCAGATGTTTTGTTTAAGGGAGAAAAAACACAAAATAAAGTGTTTGATGTTTTGGCGAAGGTAGAATGTATCTTACTCTTTGTGTTGGGAATCATTACTATCATACTTACAATGGTAAAATGATGATATTACAAGAGCTATGAGATAATGGGAGCCTGCTCACATTAGAAGAGCGGCGAATCGTGATATGATAAAAACAGAATAGACCTTATAAAAAGTCAAATAGCCAGATAAGATGCTGTAAAATTTCAAATTAAATTTTACAGCATCTTTGCGTATAAAATAAGTTAGGAAACAGCATTTTTCGTTGCAAATTCATAGATGTCAGTGTATAATTTGAGATATTTTAAAATTCACTGATGATTCTACTGAGCTGAGGGAGAATGAAGAAACAGAGGATCAGTCATAACAGGTAAGGAATGATGGTTTTGGTAGGTCTGCCATTTTGGATATAATGGCAAATAAATTGCATCTAAAAAATAGTTACTTCTGGAAAGACGAAGCAGGGAATCCGATCTGGAAGGACACATTTATTTATGACAGAATAAAAGAGAGACGAGGAGAAATAAGGATGGGATGTCTGGGAAATTTGTTGTGGTTTGTTTTTGGCGGTTTTATCAGCGGGTTAAGCTGGTGCCTTATGGGCTGCATCTGGTGTATTACAATTGTGGGGATTCCGGTAGGAATACAGTGCTTCAAGTTTTCTGGGTTAAGCTTTTTTCCCTTTGGCAAAGAGGTTCGATATGGCGGCGGAGTGAGTTCTTTGCTGTTGAATATTATATGGCTGATTTTTTCAGGACTGCCGCTGGCAATTGAGTCCGCAGTGATAGGTGCGTTACTTTGTATTACCATTATTGGAATACCCTTTGGCCTGCAGCAGTTTAAGCTGGCAAAACTGGCATTGATGCCTTTTGGGGCAGAGGTGATCTAAACAGGAGTGAGGGGCTTGGATTATATTTTGGGTTACAGCTTGTTTTTGCAGCCCCAGACACACATGTCATATAACAGTGGCATGAGAGACTGCCCCCGGCTGGACAGAGAATATTCTACTTTGGGCGGGATCTGAGGGTATTCTTTGCGGATTACAAGCTGATCCCGCTCCAGTTCCTTCAGGGTGCTGCTCAGGGTTTTATAGGAAATGTTTCCGATATAACGCTGAAGCTCATTGAAACGAACCACTCCCAGCTGTGTCAGGCAGTAGAGTATGGTCATCTTATATTTTCCGTTAATCAGGGACAGGGTGTAACTGAAACCGGTATTTTCCAGATTCTTTGCATGTTGGCATTTATCTGTCATGGGATATGTCCTTTCTGAACTGAGTACTAACCTTTAGGTAAGTAGCTAACTTAAATGTCAGTACTTGAAATTATTTCTGTATTTATTATAATATAATTGCCGTGGAAAGTGAAGACGGAAAATTCAAAAACAGAAAGGAACATCATTATGGAAATCACAAAGAAGACCACTATGGGAGAAATGCTGGAATATAATAGAGGAATTGCCATGGTACTGATGCAGTCTGGTATGCACTGTGTAGGATGCCCATCTTCTATCGGAGAATCACTGGAAGAAGCATGTCAGGTGCATGGACTGGATGCAGATGTTGTTATGAAGTCTATTCAGGACTTTCTGGCAGCCCAGGCGTAAGTTTAGAGTACCTTTCGTATCGGTATATACAGAAAAAGACTGTTTTGATGGAGAGAACCCATCATAAACAGTCTTTTTTGCTGAGGAAAACAGTTGACATTATGATATCAATATGATATCATAATCACATCAATAAACGATGGAATGAATTGTGGAGGTGGATGAGTTATGCAAGAGAAGATTATCGGAACAAAAAAGAATGGGATGTTAGTACTGATTTTGTCTTTAGTGCTTTATCTGGGAGCTGTTTTTGGTTGTGTGCTGGGCGGAATGATGGTTAGCCGAAAGGAGACACCGGCTCTTTTGATTGTCAGTATCGTCTGGCTGTGCATCGGATGGATTCCATGGTGTGGATTGAAGGTGATTAATCCACAGGAAGCACTGGTTCTGACACTGTTTGGCAAGTATGTGGGTACGCTGAAAGGGGCGGGATTTTATTTTATCAACCCCTTCTGTACCGGGGTAAATCCGGCGGCAAAGACACACCTGAATCAAAGTGGTGATGTCTCGGATAATTCCACAAACAATCTGGCAGCTGCCATGAGGGGCGAAAATGTTAATGTAAACATAACAAACAAAAAGATTTCTCTGAAGATTATGACTCTGAATAATAGTCGTCAGAAGATTAATGACTGCCTGGGCAATCCCATAGAGATTGGCATTGCGGTTATGTGGCGGGTAACAGATACGGCGAAAGCAGTATTTAATGTAGACAATTACAAGGAATACCTTTCCCTGCAGTGTGACAGTGCTCTGAGAAATATTGTCAGAACCTATCCCTATGACGTAGCGCCAAATGTGGATACAACTGGAGACGGTCAGGCCGATGAAGGAAGCCTTCGGGGTTCCAGCGAGATCGTGGTTTCCCGCATTCGTGATGAGATTCAGGAGAAGGTTGCGGAAGCAGGTCTTGAAGTCATCGAGGCTCGTATTACTTACCTGGCTTATGCACAGGAGATCGCAGCAGTCATGCTGCAGAGACAGCAGGCATCTGCAATTATTGATGCAAGAAAGATGATTGTTGACGGCGCAGTTGGTATGGTAGAGATGGCACTGGATCGTCTGAATGAGAGACAGGTTGTGGAACTGGATGAGGAGCGTAAGGCAGCCATGGTATCCAATCTGCTGGTTGTACTCTGTGGGAATCATGATTCACAGCCTATTGTGAATACGGGAAGCCTGTATTAAACCAGGAGGTGGGAAGAAAGCATGGCAAAAAAACAAGTTCCTCTTCGGCTGTCTGAAACATTGTATAACGCAATTGCTTCCTGGGCGGAGGATGATTTCAGATCAGTCAATGGACAGATTGAATATCTGTTGACGGAATGTGTGAAGCAACGGAAGAAAAATGGAGAATATGTTTCTCACCATCTGGATGAACCACCGGAACTGGATATACAATAAGGCATAGCTGGAAAAGCTGACAGGAAGGAACAGACAGATGAAAATCATAGGACATATTCATACGGATTTTCCCACCAAGTTTGGGCTGCCCAGACAAAGTGGTCTGGTTTGTGAACTGAAGGGTACGATACAGTTCGAACCGGAATACCGGAATCCGGAGGCTTTTCGGGGACTGGATGGCTTTTCTCACATCTGGCTTCTATGGAAGTTTTCAGAGTCAAAGAGAGAGCACTGGTCTGCCACAGTCAAGCCTCCAAGGCTTGGGGGAAAGAAGCGCATGGGGGTATTTGCCACACGTTCTCCCTTTCGGCCAAATGATATTGGACTTTCCTGTGTCAGACTGGAGGGGATTGAGTTTCGGGAAGATGTGGGACCACTGTTACAGGTGGCAGGAATTGATCTTATGGATGGAACGCCAATCTATGATATCAAACCATATATTTTCACAGACTGTCATCCCGAGGCTACAGAAGGCTTTGCAGGAGAGACGAAGCAGTATGAGCTTCAGGTTACATTTCCGCTGCAATTGCTGGAGAAGTATCCGAAGGAAAAGAGAGCGGCGATTGTGGGAGTGTTAAAGCAGGACCCAAGACCGGCGTATGACAGAGACCCTGAGAGGATCTACGGTGTGGAGTTTGCAGGATTTGACGTTCGATTTACAGTAAAAGAGGAACATCTGACGGTCTGTGAGGTTCTTCCGCTGTAGAAAAAGCAGGATAGACACCGAAAATTTTGCGTTTTTTCAAACATTTTCACGAATAACTTGATTCAAACCCTATAATCATATATAATTTGCATAAGGGTCTGTCCCGTTTTAAGGTGACAGATCCTATTTGATAGGAAGAAGAGAGGGTTTTCATGTTTGATCAGATAGCAAATCTTAACAGTATTATCAATAACTTTATATGGGGCGTTCCGGCCATGATCTGTATTGTGGGTGTTGGTCTGCTCCTGAGCTTTCGGACGAGGTTTGTCCAGATCCGCAAATTCGGATATGCGATCAAGACGACATTTGGCCGTATGTTTCGGAAAAAAGAGGTTTCTGATGGTGCAATTTCTCCTTTTCAGGCAGTCTGTACAGCTCTGGCGGCTACGGTAGGAACCGGTAATATCGCAGGAGTGGCAGGAGCTATCGCCATAGGAGGGCCGGGTGCCATATTCTGGATGTGGATGTCGGCGATTCTGGGTATGTGTACGAAGTTTTCTGAGGTTACGCTGGCGGTGCATTTTCGGGAACGTAATAAACAGGGTGATTATGTGGGAGGCCCCATGTATTACATAAAGAACGGACTTGGAAAGAGATGGCTTTGGCTTGCTTATGTATTCTCGGCGTTCGGTGTGCTGACAGTCTTTGGAACCGGAAATGCAACGCAGGTAAATACCATCACTTCGGCGATTGATACGGCATTGATCAGTTTTGGATTATTGTCTAAGGATGCTACGGGCATCTGCAATCTGGTGATTGGTATTGTGATCGCTGTTCTTGTGGGCATGGTACTGCTGGGCGGTGTGAAACGTATCGGAAAGGTAACGGAGAAGCTGGTTCCATTTATGGCACTTTTGTATATTGTTCTTGCCCTGGGCGTTATTCTGATGAATATTCAGCGGGTACCGGGCGTGTTTGTATCAATTGTGGAAGGTGCTTTTCAGCCGGCAGCGGTGACCGGCGGTATTGTAGGAAGCTTTTTCCTGAGTATGAAAAAGGGTGTTTCCCGGGGCATCTTTTCCAATGAAGCAGGACTTGGTACCGGATCTATCGCACATGCCTGTGCGGACACACAGAAACCGGTAAAACAGGGACTCTTTGGGATTTTTGAAGTATTTGCGGATACGATCGTAATCTGTACCATGACAGCATTGGTTATTCTGTGCAGTGGTGTGCCGATTCAGTATGGTGTGGCAGCGGGAGCAGAGCTGACGATCAGCGGATTCACCAGTACTTATGGCAGCTGGATCTCCATCTTTACGGCGGTTGCCATGTGCTGCTTTGCATTCTCTACTACCATCGGATGGGGACTTTATGGAGCAAGATGTATTGAGTTTTTATTCTCATCCAAAGTCATCAAGCCTTTTATGGTAGTGTATTCTCTGGTGGCAATTATGGGAGCCACTGTGGATCTGGGACTTTTGTGGGATATTGCAGATACCTTTAATGGTCTGATGGTAATTCCCAACCTGATTGCAGTATTCCTGCTTTCGGGCACTGTGGCGAAACTGACCCGGGAATTCTTTGCGGGAGAGGGAAAACAAAAACAAAAATAAAGAGATGTAACTGCCGGTGAAGGTTTACGCAGCCTGGTGCATCGTTTCCGAAATAACTACCACAGTAAGCTTGTCTGGCTTTCTGGGTAGTTATTTCGTTTACGATGTTAGTGAATAAATGTGTAGCGCAGGGAGGAGTGGACATCCGGGGCCGGGGTAATGGTAAGGAGCAGAATGGAAGGCGGAGCCAAACGTGGTGATCCTGCGGATCCGGGATTCAGGTAGAGTGTATTGCGACGAGTGTAAGCGGTGGGAGCGTGGGTGTGCCCGGAGATGATTACGTCAGCTTCGGGCAGCGGATAGGGAAGGTCGGTCAGGTTGTGAATCAGATAAAAGGTCACGCCCTGAATCAGGAAAGAAAGAGTCTGGGGAAGATAAGCAGCCCAGCGTCCCATATCACAATTTCCACGCACCATGTAGAGTGAGCCCGGTAGCGTCTTGAGCGTCTGATAACACTTTTCAGAGCCAATGTCTCCTGCATGAATAATATAATCACAGCGACCAAGCTCTGAAAAAAATCTGTCCGGCAGATTGCCGTGTGTGTCTGATAAGATTCCGATTTTCATACAAACCTCCAATAGATATAAGTGTTAAAAATCTGTTGATACAATCAGTATACAACAGATAAAGGGAAATATAAAAGAAAATAACCTGTGCAGAAACAGAAAACCGTAGTAATATAAGTAATAGATACTCTGTACAAAGCAAGATAACAACTTATCCCCGAAGGAGGAAAACACATGAAATGTAAAGCGGTACATACAGCTGTTGTAGGTGCAGGTGCGATCAGTGATATCTATCTGAAGAATATGATGACACGCTTTTCCATACTGAAGGTGGACGCCATCTGCGCATCCCATCTTGAGCATGCGCAGAAAAAGGCGGAAAAATATGGAATCAAAGCATGTACCTTGGAAGAAATTCTGGAGGATGATGCGATTGAAATGATTGTGAATCTGACACCGGCTTTTGCCCACGCAGAGATCATCCGAAAGGCACTGCTTGCAGGGAAGCATGTTTATACGGAAAAGACGCTTACTGCGGATCTGAAAAGTGCTGCAGAACTGGTACAGCTTGCAGATGAGAAAAAGCTTTATCTTGGTGCGGCTCCGGACACTTTCCTGGGTTCTGCCCTTCAGACGGCGAGAAGAGCCATCGATGAGGGTGTTTTGGGAGAAGTTACCTCCTTTGCAGTCTCGGCTAATCGTGATAATGATGTCCTGCTTAGTATGTTTTCTTTCCTTCGAACTCCGGGGGCTGGTATCTGTATGGATTATGGCGTCTATTATCTGACGGCTCTGGTCAGTCTGCTGGGACCTGTTGCTCAGGTAGCATCCATGGTTCGGGCACCCTATCCAAAGCATCTGAATATCTGGAAGGAAAGTCCGGAGTATGGAGATGAGATGGATACACCCAATGAAAGCAGGGTTTCTGCTGTGCTACAGTTTAAAAACGGCGTCACCGGAACCGTACATCTGGATGCGGACAGTGCGCTGGAGGATCAGGCTTTTATGACCATATATGGAACAAAAGGAATCCTCTATCTGACGGATCCCAATCAGTTTGGCGGAACAATTAAATTTTTGCCGAATCCGAAGCAGTTTGACCAGACAACAGAGATTCAGATCCTTCCGTCCCTGGAGAATTTTTCGGATAATTCCAGAGGCGTAGGTCCGGCGGAGATGGCGTGGGCGATCCGGGAAGGACGAAAGAGTAGGGTGGATAAGCAGATGGCCTATCACGTCCTGGAGGTACTCTGTGCTATCCTGGAAAGCGGGGAAAAAGAGCAGTATATGACAATCCATTCTGATTGCACCCGTCCTGTGCTGCTGGGGGAAGGTCGGGGAGAAAATGTCCTTCATCAATAAGCACTGCGGGCTAATTATGTAGGAAAAAATAAAGCAGAATGGATTGACTTTCAGGTTTTGACGGTATAGAATGAATTTGCTAAAAAAAAGAAAAGAATAGAGGTGAAAAAAATGGACAGTAGTGACAGTCATGGGCGAAGTAGTAACTGCGATGACAGCTTTATTTGGGTCGGTGAATGTGGATGGTCTGTTTTTGACACCTCATTTTTAAAGTAAGATTGACCGAAATTTCTGCCATCGTAGGAAAACGATGGTTTTTTTGCGCCCAAAATGCGCCAAAAAAGAATAGAAATGGAGGACATAGCGATGGATACAGAAAATTTTGATCAGCCGAATTATGAAGAGGAACTTGCGCAGGTTATTCGAAGTGATGCTTCAGATGAGCAGATTCGCCAGGAGCTTGACAATTACCATGAAAATGATATTGCAGGTGCCCTGGAATTATTAAGCGGAGCGGAAAGAAAGAAATTGTACCGTATTCTCGGTGCAGAGAAGGTAGCAGAAATATTTACCTACCTGGATGATGTAGGAAAGTATATCGGTGAGCTGCAGCTGGAGAGTGCTGCGAATATTATCGAGAACATGGATTCCGATGATGCAGTTGATGTTTTGGAAGAAGTGGATGATGCTGCCAGGGAAAAGCTGATTAATCTGATTGGTGAGGAAAGCAAGCGGGATATTAACCTGATTTGTTCCTACGATGATGATGAAATCGGAAGTAAGATGACAACCAACTTTATCGAGATTAAGAAGAATCTGACGGTAAAGCAGGCCATGAGAGAGCTTGTTGCTCAGGCAGATGAAAATGATAATATTATGACAATCTATGTCAGTGATGAGCAGGGCGTTTTTTATGGTGCACTGGAACTGAAGGATCTGATTATAGCAAGAGAACATGATGATCTGGAATCACTGATCAGTACTTCATACCCTTATGTTCGTGACCATGAATCCATCAGTGACTGTATAGAACGAATCAAAGACTATGCGGAGGACTCTATTCCTATTCTGGATGAGAATAATAAAATTCTTGGTGTTATTACAGCGCAGGATATCGTGGAAGTTGTAGATGATGAGATGGGTGATGATTACGCAAAGCTGGCTGGTTTGACAGCAGAGGAAGATCTCCATGAAACTTTACTGGAAAGTATGAAGAAGAGAATGCCCTGGCTGATCGCCCTTTTGTTCTTAGGTATGGTGGTTTCCACTGTGGTGGGAATGTTTGAATCGGTGGTGTCTCAGATCGCCATTATCGTATGCTTCCAGTCGTTGATTCTGGATATGGCAGGAAATGTGGGAACTCAGTCACTGGCTGTTACCATCCGTGTACTGATGGATGAGAACCTGAAAGCATTTCAGAAGATAGAACTGGTGTTGAAAGAGATGCGGGTTGGTTTGTTCAACGGACTTGTGCTTGGTGCCCTGTCCTTTGTATGTATCGGCGGATATGTGTGGCTTTTTAAAGGAAAGACCTTCTGGTATGCGATGGCAATATCAGGATGTGTTGGAATCGCCCTGATGGTAGCTATGATCATCTCAAGTCTGGTGGGAACTGTGGTGCCGATGTTTTTCCATAAGATTCATATTGACCCGGCAGTTGCGTCCGGTCCACTGATTACCACGGTAAATGATCTGGTGGCTGTGGTGACCTACTATGGTCTCGCATGGGTTTTTCTGATTAATATTTTGCATTTTTCGTAAAAAAGGATGAGGGAGATAATTGTATGTTAGTTTTTCTGATTACCTGCCCGCTGGTTTTTCTGGCCGGGTTCGTGGATTCCATAGCAGGAGGTGGGGGATTAATCTCGCTGCCAGCTTATATGTTTGCCGGTTTGCCTGCTCATGCGGCTATTGCCACTAACAAAATGAGTTCGGCAATGGGAACTGTGGTAGCTGCTCTGCATTTCTGGAAACAGGGATTTATGAAGTGGAAGATCTGCCTGCCTGGAATTATAACGGCTTTTGTGGGATCCTGGTGCGGTGCACGGCTGAATCTTTTTACGGATGAAAAGGCACTGCAGATTATGATGCTGGTCTTGCTGCCTTTTATTGCTTTTTATGTATTTCGAAGCAAGAGCCTGACAAAAACAGCAGAGGAGGAATATCCGCTGAAACGGACGATTCTGCTGTGCGCTCTGATTTCCTTTGTAATTGGGATCTATGATGGGATTTATGGTCCAGGAACCGGAACCTTTCTGATGCTTTTATTTACAGGAGTCTGCCACATGTCTCTGGAGGATTCAGCAGGAACTACAAAGGCCATCAACCTGACTACTAATATTTCTGCCCTTGCAGTGTATCTGATGCATGGGGCAGTGCTGCTTCCGCTGGGAATTGCAGCAGGAGTCTGTAATATGATGGGAAATTATCTGGGAAGCCACTGTTTTACCAGCAAGGGGGCTTCTTTTGTGAAACCGGTTATTTTACTGGTACTGGCAGTGTTCTTTGCAAGAGTAGTCTTTCAGATGACAAGCCTGTAGGCGGCCAGAATCCAGTGGTTATGCGGGTTTTAAGGAAATTTTGGCATAAGAAAAAAGCAGATAGCGGGAATCGAACCCGTCTCTCCAGCTTGGGAAGCTAGCGTTCTACCGATGAACTATATCTGCTTAACGAAGTCTATTCTACCAAACTCACATGAAAAATGCAAGCAATACGATAAAATCGGAGTATTTTTTTAGATTTCACATAGATAAGCGGGGGAAAATTGGAAATGTTCAAAATAATAGGGAGACATATCTATCAGGAATATCGGGATATGATACTTTTGGGAATTGCGGGAGCGGTTATCGGCATCGGTGTGGGTGCGATTGATGCGGCATTTGGAAGTATCCTGCTGATCTGTACCGGACTCAGAACGGATCATTTCTTCTGGCTGGTCCCCTTTCTTCCAGTGGCAGGAGTTTTGATTGCTCTCCTATATGGAAGAGTTGGAAAAAATGCCGGGAAAGGGATGAAACTGGTGTTTCAGGTTGGTTTTGGTGAAGCGGGCGGACTGCCCTTTCGTATGGTTCCCCTCTCTATGTTTGGCACCTGGATTACGCATCTGTGTGGTGGAAGTGCGGGACGTGAAGGGGTTGCAGTACAGATTGGCGCAGCGGTGTCAAATAATGTGGGACGATTTACAGAGCGATATGTACAGATCAAGGACAGCAGAAAACTGTTTTTGATTACAGGTATGGCTGCCGGATTTTCCGGACTTTTTCAGACTCCCATCGCAGCGGTTTTCTTTGCCCTGGAGGTTATGGTGGTGGGAAAGCTGGAATATCATGCTTTATTTCCGGCAACTGTCGCTTCCTTCGCAGCAATGCTGACTTCCCGGGCCCTGGGGCTGGAAAAGTTCCAGAATTACATATCCATGGAGCAGGTGCCCTACAATCTGGGACTGCTGGTAAAGATTAGCCTGCTGGGACTGCTTTTTGGTATTGCAGGGTCAATCTTCGCAGTGGCACTGCGTTATGTTCGGGTAAAGTTTTTGGTGCGTTTTTCCTCACCACTAAAAAAGGCAGTCATTATGGGAGCGATAATTGCTGTTTTGATGATGCTTCTTCATCAGGGACGCTATTCCGGAACAGGGGAAAGTCTGATTAATATCTGCTTTGGACGGACCGCAGGTACGGTCTATCCCTATGACTGGGTGCTAAAGCTGATCCTTACCATACTGACGCTTTCCGCCGGATTCATGGGAGGAGAGGTTGCTCCACTGTTTTCCATAGGTGCAACGCTGGGATTCGTGGCTGCGCCCATCTTCGGGCTTCCCACTTACTTTTGCGCAGCCCTGGGTTATGCAGCCGTGTTTGGAAGTGCATCGAACACGCTGCTGGCTTCCATCTTTGTAGGCGCAGAGATCTTTGGCTATGATATGCTTCCTTACTTTTTAGTTGTCTGTATCATGTCCTACATATTTAATTTCAACAAATCCATCTACACCTCTCAGCGAAGTGTCTTCCATCAACATGGTGACAACTGATTTTGTTTTGAAAGGTGGCGTCGCACTCCGCCAAAGCCGAAGGCTTCCCGGTCCCGGACACATTTGCAGGAGTCCTAAGTGTGCCAATACCATAGGTTTTGCGTTGTGAGAAGTCAGCATACTGTTTGAGTGAAACGAGTTTATGCTGACTTCTTACGATTTTAGCAAAATATATGGTATTGTGCACACTCTTGGACTCCGAAACCGTGTCCGGTACCGGGAAGCCTTCGGCTTTGGCGGAGTGCGACGCCACCTTTTTATCAAAAACAAAAATCTTTGCTGGAAGAATTACTCATAAACCTTCTTGATGGTCAATATACTGTTTTTAAGAGGTGAGTATATGAGAAGAGAAGAGATTACGAGACTCTTTTCCAGAGTCGTAAGACAAATTCTGGAAAAGTTTCAGGGAGATTTTGAACATATCTATGAAATCCGGCTGCGAAGCGGTTCACCGCTGCAGATTATATTTGAAGGAAGAGATTATTTTCTGCGGCTGAATGGCAGTGAAACGCTGGTGCCACGGCTTGCTTATCTGGTGACTGGAGAGGATATCAGGGAAACGATGGAACATATTGGCAACTATTCTCTGTATGCCTACGAGGATGAGCTTCGCAGGGGGTTTCTAAGCGTCCAGGGCGGACATCGGGTAGGTATTGCAGGACAGGTTATCCTGGAAGCAGGGCATGTAAAGGGGGTAAGCCCCATTACCTGTATCAATCTGCGCCTGTCCCATCAGATCATCGGGTGTGCGGACAAGGTACTTCCCTATCTGTGGGAACAGGGAGAGTTTTGTCATACACTGATTGTATCAGCCCCACGCTGTGGGAAGACGACACTGCTGCGGGATATTATCCGCCAGGTGTCAGATGGAAGTGAACGTTTTGCGGGCCGTACGGTTGGTGTTGTGGATGAAAGATCTGAGATTGCCGGCTGTTATCAGGGAATTCCCCAGAACAATGTGGGAATCCGCACAGATGTGCTGGATGGCTGTCCAAAGGCGGAAGGGATGATGATGCTGATTCGTTCCATGTCCCCCCAGGTGTTGGCGGTGGATGAGATTGGAACAGGGGAGGATATTCAGGCACTGACCAGCGTTCTCAACTGTGGGTGCAAGATACTGGCTACGGTGCATGGGAATACTATTGACGATATCCGTAAGAAGCCCCTGCTTGGAACCCTGGTGGATGAGCATGTGTTTGAGCGCTATGTTGTGCTTTCCGGACGTCTGCGGGTGGGAACGGTACAGGCTGTCTATGATGGAAGAGGGACGTGTCTGTATGAGCGGAGTCGGGTACTATGCAAAGAGGCATAACGCTGTGTCTGCTGACGGTGTGCTGCAGCATGATCGGTTTTTTGAAAGCGGGGCATGAGGATGGCCGCCTGAAGGATCTGAAGATATGGTATCGGATCACTCTTCTGCTGCAAAGTGAGATTTCCTACAAGAGGACACCACTTCCGGAGGCATTTACGGATATCGCGGGGAAGGTGGAGGAACCTTATCGCCGTTTTTTGCTGGAAGTGTCAGGAGAGATGAGGCAGATGAGGGATGCACCTCTGTCTGTGATTTTCTCTGAAAATGTAGAGCGTTATCTGGCAGATACCTGTCTAAATGGAGAGGAACGCAAGCGTCTGATGGAGCTTGGTGCCGATCTGGGTTTTCTGGATAAGCAGATGCAGCTGGACACACTGGAATCCTTTCGGCTGGAGTACCGCAGTAAGATTGACGAACTACAGCAGCAGCTTCCTGTGAAAAAGAAGCTGTATCGAAGTCTTGGGGTGATGGGAGGTCTTTTTCTGGCGGTACTGTTTCTGTAAATGCTGCCACAGGGCGGGAGGAATCATAAGTGGAAGTCAGTATCATCTTTAAAATTGGAGCCGTGGGAATCCTTGTGTCGGTGCTCGGTCAGGTGCTCAAGCACAGCGGACGTGAGGAGCAGGCCTTTTTGACAAGTCTGGCAGGCCTGATCATCGTGCTCTTCTGGCTGCTTCCTTACATTTCCGAGCTTTTTGACACGATCCGGCAGCTGTTTATACTTTGAGGGGTAAAGGATGGAGATAATCAGAATTGCCATACTCGGGATTGCGGGATTTTTGCTGGCAGTTATGGTTCGGGATGTGAGACCGGAATATGCCGTATATATTTCTCTTGGCACGGTACTATGTATTATGCTGCTTTCGGTAGAGCGGCTGAAATATCTGCTGGAAATGCTGCGGGATCTGGAGAGCTATCTGCCTATTGACACCGCTTATCTGCATAGCTTGCTGAAAATGATCGGGATTACTTATGTAGGGCAGTTTTCAGCAGGACTGTGCAAGGATGCCGGATACTCTGCAATCGCCGGACAGATTGAGATTTTCAGCCGTCTCTCAGTACTGGTCTTAAGTATGCCGATTCTGCTGGCACTGATGGAGACAATCCGCAGTTTTCTGTCATGAGGGGGGTATGGCTGTTGGCGGCGGCTATCCTGTGCCTGTTGTTTGGCGCTCCCAGGACAGTGTACGCCCAGAGTACCACAGGGGAGGAGAACGATGTACTTTCAGGAGAAGAAGGATTGCTGGAGGAGATGGATCTGGATCAGGTACAAAAGGCAGTGGATGAGCTGCTGGAGGATGAGAATCTTTCCTTTCGGGGACTGGTGGGGGAACTGCTGAGAGGGGAAAAACCCTTTTCCATAGAAAATGTGAAGACAGCTGTATTTTCACTTCTTGACAGCTCCTGGAAAACCCAGAGAAAGCTGTGGGTCAACCTGCTGGTTCTGGTACTTGCGGCATCACTTTTTGCGAATCTTTCCGGTGTTCTGGATTCCGGACAATTAGGAGAGATGAGCTTCTTTTTTGTTTATTTATGTATCTTTGTACTTCTCATCAAAAACTTTTCGGTGCTGAGCGGTGAGATCGCAGATACGCTGTCCGGCATCGTAACCTTCATGCGTGCGCTGGCACCGGCGTATTTCCTTTCGGTAGCGGCGGCCTCCGGTGCGTCAACTGCCACGGCTTTTTATCAGGTCATTTTGCTTGGTATCACAGCAGTTGAACATCTGCTTTTATATCTGGTGCTTCCGGGCATTCACGTCTTTTTACTGCTTTCGCTGGTAAACCATCTATCCAAAGAAGATTTTCTGTCCAGAATGGCAGAGCTTTTAAAAAATATAATCTGCTGGACGCTGCAAGGTATCCTGGGAATTCTGGCAGGACTGCAGATTCTGCAAAGTCTGGTAGCTCCGGCACTGGATTCGCTTCGAAGAACTGCCATCGGACGAACAGCGGGTTCTATCCCGGGTGTGGGCAATGCCATCAATGCTGTGACGGAGCTGGTAATTGGTTCTGCAGCTTTGATCCGAAACTGTGTCGGAGTGGCTGCGGTACTGGTTTTGCTGCTTTTTGCTCTGCGGCCGCTGCTGCATGTGGCCCTGACCGGTCTGGCTTACCGTCTGCTTTCTGCGGTGATTCAGCCGGTGGCAGATATGCGTATGGTGGGTGCACTGCAGGCAACGGGAGAGGGATGCGGTCTGCTCTTGAAGGTGCTCTTTACCACGGAACTTTTATTTCTTCTTACCATCGCTATCGTAGCTGCTGCTGCGTAAAGGGGCGGGAAAGGGATTGCATGGAGACGATATATGGGTGGCTTCAAAATGCAGCATTTTTCATTATCTTTATGACGGCAGTTCTAAACTGCCTGCCGGATCTGAAGTACCGCCGATCTGTACGGTTTTTTCTGGGCCTGGTTTTGCTGATTGTGATTGCATCTCCCCTGCTCCAGCTTTTTGGCGGAGAAGGAGACTTAAGTGACAGAATCAGTATCGCAAAGATCAGGCAGGAAGCCTTTGAAAACAAGGATACCATGCTATGGGCGCAGGGAATCCAGGAGCAGTACCTTTGGAGAGCTTATGAAACGGAGATTGAGCAGCAGGTTCGGGAGCTTTTGACAGAGCATAAGATAGAGGCTCTGGAGGTGAAAGCTGTCCTGAAGAAGCAGGAGAATCCAGATGAGCCTCCGGGACTTGCCAGTCTTTCTATCCGTGCAGCAAGGCAGGATGCAACACTTTATCGATCAGAAGAAACCCAGGAAAAGGAGGCGTTTGCAGCCGAACTGGAGAAGCTGCGGCAGGAACTGGCTGATGTTTATCAGGTAGATATGGCAAAGATTACAATCAGGCAGGAGTGAGCATGTATAAAAAAATCATAGGTTATCTGAAGGGGATGAAGAAGGAGCAGCTGCTGATCTATGGCCTCCTGGCCGGACTGCTTTTTGTGGTGGCTGTGCCTGCGAAGAAAACTGCAGGAACTGCCGAAACTCAGACGAAAACAGCGGCAGAAAAGGTATCCCGGGAACCGGAGGATCTCTGCCGCAGGATGGAAGCACAGCTTGCGGCGGCACTTTCCAGGATGGATGGCGTGGGAAAAGTGGAGGTTATGATTACGCTGGAGTCCAGTTCAAAGAAGGAAGTGGAGAAGGATGTTCCAACCTCTAAGAATAGCCAGGAGGAGACGGCAGATGGAAGAAAGACAAGCACACTCTCAGACAGCAGTGAGGAGACAACCGTCTATGAAAAGGATGCCAGCGGAGGGCAGACACCTTATGTGGTGTCTGAGATCATGCCGCAGGTGCGGGGGGTGCTGGTGGTGGCCGAGGGTGCCGATAATCCTCAGGTTGTCAGTCAGATTTCTGAGGGAATCATGGCATTATTTCGTGTGGAAGCCCATAAAATAAAAGTAGTGAAAATGAAGTAGAAGGAGAAGGCGAAGTGAAAAAATTGCGATTTCGAAAGAATCAGATCATCATCACGGTGCTGGCGCTTATGATTGCGGTGGCAGGATATGTCCGCTATGCCGATAAAAATCTGGACAGTAAGACAAAAAGCCAGCCCAAGAGCACGAAGGAACAGGAGGCCTCAGCAAATACCTCGGAGCTGATCGATATGGAGAGTCTGGATGCAGATATCACAGATTTGGACACGGATACGGCAAATGTGGATTCTAAGGATGGAACGGATGCGGCAGACAGTACCGAGGCTACAGGGGCAGATGTGGGGGAAACACCGGGAGAAGCAGTTCTGACCGGTGCGTCTGCTTATATGGCGCAGGCAAAGCTGGACCGGGAGCAGATTCGTTCTCAGAATAAAGAGACGCTGCTTGATATTATTAACAACGAAGCATTGACAGAGGAAGAGCGTCAGAATGCAGTAGAGAGTATGGTGGCAATTACGGATGCGGTGGAGAAGGAAGCGGCAGCGGAAATGCTTCTGGAAGCCCAGGGATTTACCAATAGTGTAGTCAATCTCACAGGCGATACAGCGGATGTTGTGGTGCCGGTATCTCAGCTGGCCGATGATCAGCGTGCTCAGATTGAGGATATTGTAACACGAAAGACCGGAGTGGAAGCAGAAAATATTGTAATTACGCCAATTGACTAAGTATCAGGGCATATGCTAAAATACATAAGTTAAGGACTGATGCGGGATACGCAGATGTATCCAGTATCAGTCCATTTTTAGTTTGCGTATTTGAATGTAGGAGGATTAACTTGTGGCTGATTACACAAAGGAAATAGAAAAAAGACGGACATTTGCAATTATCTCTCACCCGGATGCAGGTAAGACTACACTGACAGAGAAGTTTCTGCTTTATGGAGGTGCCATCAATCTGGCAGGCTCTGTAAAGGGAAAAGCAACCGCAAGACATGCGGTGTCTGACTGGATGGAGATCGAGAAGGAGCGTGGTATCTCAGTAACGTCTTCTGTTTTGCAGTTTAATTATGACGGATTCTGTATCAATATTCTGGACACGCCGGGACATCAGGATTTCTCGGAGGATACGTACCGAACCCTGATGGCAGCCGACTCTGCGGTTATGGTGATAGACGGATCCAAGGGTGTTGAGGCACAGACAAGAAAGCTTTTTAAGGTCTGTGTGATGCGGCACATCCCGATTTTTACTTTTATTAACAAGATGGACCGTGATGCCAATGACACCTTTGATCTGCTGGATGAGATCGAGAAGGAGCTTGGAATTGCAACGTGTCCGGTGAACTGGCCAATCGGCTCCGGTAAGAAGTTTCGGGGTGTCTATGACAGAAACACCCGGAAGGTACTGACGTTTTCAGATACCCAGAAGGGTACGAAGGAGGGCATCGAGGAGGAGATCGACATTCAGGATCCCCATCTGGCCAAGATTGTGGATCAGGAGCAGTATGAGACCCTGATGGAGGAGATTGAGCTTTTAGATGGTGCCAGTGCGGAATTTGATCAGGAGATGGTAAGCCAGGGAAAACTTTCCCCGGTGTTTTTCGGATCCGCCCTTACCAACTTCGGTGTGGAGACATTTTTGCGTCACTTCCTTAAGATGACCTCATCCCCCCTTCCAAGAGTTGCGGACGGTGAGATTATCGATCCTATGGCAGAGGATTTTTCGGCATTTGTGTTTAAGATTCAGGCGAATATGAACAAGGCACATCGTGACCGAATTGCATTTATGAGAATCTGCTCCGGAAAGTTTGATGCGGGCATGGAGGTTTATCATGTGCAGGGAGATAAGAAGATGCGTCTTTCCCAGCCCCAGCAGATGATGGCAGATGACCGTCATGTAGTGGAGGAGGCTTATGCGGGAGATATCATCGGTGTGTTCGATCCGGGTATTTTCTCTATCGGAGATACGATCATCGGCGGGAACAAAAGGTTTGCTTACGAGGGAATACCGACCTTTGCACCGGAGCATTTTGCCCGGGTACGTCAGATTGATACCATGAAGCGAAAACAGTTTGTAAAGGGAATCAATCAGATTGCCCAGGAGGGTGCAATTCAGATTTTCCAGGAGGCGAAAGGCGGAATGGAAGAGATTATCGTGGGAGTTGTAGGTGTTCTGCAGTTTGATGTACTGAAGTATCGCCTGGAAAATGAATACAATGTGGAGATTCGCCTGGAGACACTTCCTTATGAGCATATCCGCTGGATTGCCAATAAAGCGGAAGTGGATCTGGATAAGCTGATTGGAACCTCGGACATGAAGAAGGTTATGGATCTGAAGGGGAATCCGCTGCTGCTGTTCGTGAATTCCTGGAGTGTTGGCATGACCCTGGATCGCAATGAAGGACTGGTACTGGAAGAATTCAGCAGGAACTAAGGAACCCCTTTTATTTTTAAGGGATTTTTGGTATAATAGATAAAAATGAACCTTAAAGGAGGTTTTAGGATGTCAGAGAATAAGAATGCAGGTAGAAATTCCTATACGATATATGACGACAGCACAGTAGGAACGGTACAGATCGCAGACGAAGTTGTTGCAATCATTGCAGGTCTGGCGGCTACGGAGGTAGAAGGCGTTGCTTCCATGGCTGGTAATATTACCAATGAACTTGTGGGTAAGCTTGGTATGAAAAACCTTTCCAAAGGCATCAAGGTTGAGGTGATGGAGGGAGTTGTAAGCGTTGATGTGGCACTTAACATCAAGTATGGTTACAGCATTCCGGAAACCAGCGAAAAGGCACAGGAAAAAGTAAAAGCTGCAATTGAGAATATGACAGGACTGGAAGTGTCAGACGTGAATATCAGCATCGCAGGTGTTGACATGGACCAGGCAGAATAAAGAACAATTGTAACTATTCAGCAGATCTGTGCATTTACTGCACATATCGTGAGAAAGTGATACAAACAGTAACACACAGTAAGTAATCGGTGGAGGAAAGATGATGAACAGAAGTGAATTACGGGAGAATATTTTTAAGCTTCTCTTTGTTGGAGAATTTAACAGGAAAGAGGAGATGCCCGAACAGCTTTCGCTGTACTTCGATACTCTGGA
This sequence comes from Lachnospiraceae bacterium, assembly GCA_028692395.1. GTDB lineage: Bacteria > Bacillota > Clostridia > Lachnospirales > Lachnospiraceae > Novisyntrophococcus. Next base: position 27,037 of record JAQUXP010000025.1, on the reverse strand, counting down.
AGGGGAACAGGAATTAAGCGGGAAAGACCAGAAGTATATGCAGGAGAAGTATCAGCATATCTGTGATCATCTGGAGTCAATTGACGAACTTTTGAACAGGCTTTCCAGTGGATGGAAGACAAGCCGTATGAGTAAGGTGGATCTGAATATTCTGCGTCTTGCAGTTTACGAGATGAAGTATGATGCAGATATACCGGTAGGCGTTGCAATCAATGAGGCAGTTGAGATTGCAAAACGTTTTGGCGGAGAGGAATCGGCATCCTTTATTAACGGAATTCTTGGAAAAGTGGCTGATGAGATGGAAGAAAAAGAAGCGGCTCCTGAAAAGAAGGCGGAAGAATCCAAGGAAGCAGAAGAAGCTGCAAAGCCGGAAGAGCAGGAGAGTGCGGAAACCGCAGCAGGTGAATAAAAGTGAACAGTATCTATTCCGTGGGACAGGTGAATAATTATATTCGTCAGATGTTCCAGCAGGATTTTATGCTGAACCGGATCTATGTCCGTGGAGAGGTCAGCAACTGCAAGTATCACAATTCAGGACATATTTATTTTTCACTGAAGGATATAAGTGGTACCATAGCCTGCGTAATGTTCGCAGGCAGCAGACGTGGTCTGGCATTTCCCATGAAGGATGGAGATAAGGTTGTAGTCGGAGGAAGTGTATCCGTCTATGAACGGGACGGACGTTATCAATTATATGCAAAAGATATAAAACTTGAGGGAGCGGGCATCTTGTATGAACGCTTTCTTGCACTTAAGACGGAGCTGGAAGAGATGGGGATGTTTGCCCCGGAATATAAGCAGCCGATTCCTGCTTTTGTTCGTACCGTGGGAATTGTCACGGCACCTACAGGAGCAGCGATTCAGGATATCAGGAACATTTCTTATCGGAGGAATCCCTTTATCCAGCTGATTCTTTATCCTGCTTACGTACAGGGTGAAGGTGCGAAAGAAAGTATTGTGGAAGGCATCGAGGCACTGGATGCACTGCATCCGGATGTAATTATCGTGGGAAGGGGCGGAGGCTCCATAGAGGATCTCTGGGCTTTTAACGAAGAATGTGTGGCCCGGGCGATCTTTCAGTGCAGCACGCCGATTATCTCTGCCGTGGGACATGAGACGGATACTACTATAGCAGACTTTGCCGCAGATCTTCGTGCTCCCACACCATCTGCAGCGGCAGAGCTTGCAGTGCCGGATATCCGAAGTGTGCTGGAGCAGCTCGAGGATTACAGACGGCGTCTGGACTATGCCATGTCCAACCGCCTGCTTTTGATGAGGCGGCGACTGGACTCTTATGTGACCAGGTGGAATTATCTGAGTCCGGAAAATCGCATACTGGAGAGAAGACAGCAGGCAGCGGAATATGGGGAAAAGCTTCAGAAACGTATGGAGTGGCTTTTGACGGATCGCAGACACCGGCTGAACCTGTATATTGAACAGCTGAAGGGTCTCTCCCCACTGGACAAGCTGCAGCAAGGATTTTCTTATGTTGAGAATAACCAGCATCGGGCAGTTACTTCTGTTACACAGGTGAAAAAGGGTGAGCGGCTGCATATCCGGGTCAGCGACGGAACGATTGAGGCACAGGTATTGGAGGAGCTATGACAGAAAGCAAAAAGCCAAACAAAGAAGAACAGACACTGGAGGCATCCTTTCAGATTCTGGACGGACTGGTGGAAAAACTGGAAAGTCCGGAGATTACTCTGGAGGACTCTTTTCGTATCTATCAGCAGGGTATGGAGCTTTTGAAGGTCTGTAACAGCAAGATAGACGGAATTGAGAAGAAGATGCTTGTTATGAACAAGAAAGGTGATCTCAGTGAATTTTGACGAAGAACTGAAACGCAGGGTCGAGAAGACAGAAGAGGTGATTCGGCGCTTTCTTCCGGCGGAAGAAGGGTTTTCCGGTCATATAAAAGAAGCTATGAATTACAGTATGAATGCCGGAGGTAAGAGACTGCGCCCGATTCTGATGATGGAGTCATACAGGATGTTTGGCGGCAGCCATGCGGTGGTGGAGCCTTTTATGGCGGCTATTGAGATGATTCATACGCATTCTCTTGTACATGATGATCTGCCTGCCATTGACGGGGATGAATACCGCCGGGGCAAGAGAACAACCCATGCAGTCTACGGAGAAGCCATGGGAGTACTGTGCGGTGACGGACTTTTGAACTATGCGTATGAGACAGCACTGAAAGGCTTTGAATATCCGGATAACCGGGAGCATATCATGCTGGCACTCTCCGTGCTTGCCAGAAAAACCGGAGTGGACGGTATGCTTGGCGGACAAAGTGTGGATGTCGAAAATGAAAAAGACGGCAGAATAAAGATAGAAAAAGACATGCTGGATTATATATATCTGCATAAGACGGCAGCACTTTTGGAAGCGCCGCTTATGATTGGAGCGATTCTTGCAGGAACAGATCGAGGGGCGATTACCTGCATGGAACAGATTGGTAGAAAGATGGGACTGGCATTCCAGATTCGAGATGACATTCTTGATGTGACCAGCACAACGGAGGTGCTTGGAAAACCGGTGTTCAGTGACGAAAAAAACCAGAAGACAACGTACGTGACACTTCTTGGCGTGGAAGGTGCAAGGGAAGAAGTACATCGTCTGACGGAGAATGCACTGCGCCTGCTGGATGCACTGGAAGGCGAAAAAGCATTTTTGACGGAACTGATTTCCCATCTGGCTTACCGTGATAAATAAGGACGAGGGCTATGCTGGAAAAAATAAAAAAAGAAAATGATGTAAAGAAAATACCGGAGGAACAACTGCCGGAACTGGCAGCGGAAGTGCGGGAGTTTCTCATAGATTCTTTGAGCAGGACAGGCGGTCATATTGCCTCAAATCTGGGCAGTGTGGAGCTTACGATAGCACTGCACCGCATCATGAATTTTCCGCAGGACAAGTTAATATGGGATGTAGGGCATCAGGCTTATACCCACAAGATTCTCACTGGACGTAGGGAGGGATTTGAACATCTGCGACAGGAAGAGGGGTTAAGTGGATTTCCCCGCCGGGAGGAGAGTCCCTGTGATTCTTTTGACACCGGACACAGCTCCACTTCAATTTCGGCAGGGCTTGGCTACGTACGGGCCAGAGATCTTAAGAAAGAAAAGTATACGGTTGTTTCGGTGATCGGGGACGGTGCGCTTACCGGAGGCATGGCATACGAGGCAATTAATAATGCTGCAATTTTAAAAACAAATTTTATTATTGTGCTGAATGATAATAAAATGTCCATCTCTCCTAATGTAGGCGGCGTTTCCAGGTATCTTGCGGATGTACGCACAGCAGAATCCTATACAGATCTGAAGATGGGCATCACACGTACCCTGGAAAAAATTCCCGGAGTGGGAAAAGGCATGGTAGATACTCTGCGGAAAACAAAAAGCAGCATCAAGCAGCTTTTTATCCCAGGCATGCTTTTTGAAAATATGGGTCTGACCTATCTTGGACCGGTGGATGGACATAATATCAGACAGTTGATTAAGATCTTTCAGGAAGCGAAGCGCTTTGAGGGACCAATTCTTGTTCATGTGCTCACGGAAAAGGGAAAAGGATATGAACCGGCTATGCGTCATCCTGCCAGATTCCATGGTGCGGGACCTTTTTCGGTGGAGACAGGACTGCCGCTCAAAAAAAGTAATCCCACCTGGACAGATATTTTTTCTACTGTGATGAGAAAGATGGGAGACCGTGAACCTCAGGTGGTTGCCATCTCTGCAGCGATGGAGACAGGTGTGGGTCTGAAGCGGTTTGCCAATATGTTTCCGGATCGTTTTTTTGATGTGGGAATTGCAGAGGAACATGCGGTGACATTTGCAGCGGGTCTGGCCCTTGGTGGACTGATACCGGTGGTTGCCATCTACTCCTCTTTTTTACAGAGATCCTTCGATCAGATGATGCATGATGTCTGTATGCAGAAGCTCCATGTAGTGTTTGCCATAGACAGGGCCGGACTGGTGGGCTGTGATGGAAAGACCCATCAGGGAGTATTTGATCTCTCTTACATGAATATGATGCCTGGTATGACTATCATGGCTCCAAAAAACAAGTGGGAGCTTTCGGATATGATGAAGTTTGCGATACACTACGAAGGACCCATAGCGATACGTTACCCAAGGGGGGAAGCCTATACCGGACTTTCCGACCAGCGGGAGGATATTGTGTATGGAAAGGCGGAGGTGATTCGTCAGGGCAGAGATATTGCAGTTTTATGTGTGGGCAATCTGATGGAAGATACGCTTGCGGCGTTGGAAAACCTGCAGGTGAAGGGATTGCAGCCTACTTTGATTAATGCACGATTTGTGAAACCTTTTGACAGGGAGCTGATTAGAAGCCTCGCCCAAAATCATACAGAGCTGATTACTCTGGAAGAAAATGTGAAAAACGGTGGATTTGGGGAACAGGTGCTTGCCTGGGTTACAGAAGAGAGGCTTCCGCTGCATGTGCATATCGGTGCAATTCCTGATGAATTTATTGGTCATGGCTGTGTCAGTGAGCAGAAAAGACGGACTGGTCTGGATGTGGATGGAATTACGGAATTACTTACAAAAGTTTGGGAGAATATCAGATGAAAGAACGTTTAGACGTGATGATGGTACAGCGTGGTCTGGCTTCCTCCCGCGAAAAGGCTAAGGCGGTGATTATGGCCGGAGATGTCTTCGTGGAAGGACAGCGGGAGGATAAAGCTGGCACCATGTTTCAGGACACTGTGAATATTGAAGTAAAGGGAAAACCGCTGCCTTATGTAAGCCGCGGCGGATTAAAGCTTGAGAAGGCCATGACACACTTTGACCTGACCTTAGCTGGAAAGGTCTGCATGGATGTGGGCTCTTCTACAGGTGGGTTCACAGACTGTATGCTGCAAAATGGTGCAGTGAAGGTATATGCGGTAGATGTAGGACATGGACAGCTGGACTGGAAGCTGAGAAACGATGAGCGGGTCGTATGTATGGAACGGACCAATATCCGTTATGTTGTACCGGAAGATATTCAGGAACCACCGGAATTTGTATCGATTGATGTATCCTTTATTTCACTGACCAAGGTTTTGGACCCGGTTTATCAGTTGATGGCAGAGGGCGGTGAGCTTGTCTGTCTGATTAAGCCACAGTTTGAAGCCGGACGGGAGAAGGTAGGAAAAAAAGGTGTGGTACGGGATCCGAAGGTTCACGAGGAAGTGATCTGTAAGGTGATGGAATATGCCCAGTCGATTGGATTCACACTGCGGCACCTGGAATTTTCGCCCATTAAAGGACCGGAAGGAAATATCGAATATCTGCTGCATATAAAGAGAGACAGCGACCAGCCATCAGAGGAGCTTCAGGCAGCGGAGATCGTGAAAGAAGCTCATGGAACCCTTGACCGATAAAACAACAGGTAACAATTACTGTAAGATGAGGTATTGCGATGAAGTGTTTTTATATTATTACGAATACGGTCAAGGATGCAAGGCTGGAGGTTACCCATGAGATTGCCCGTCATCTGGAATCTATGGGGTGTACCTGCCATATACAGGAGGAGACGGAAGGTCACTTGGAGCGTCCCGGCACGAATCCCCTGTCGATTCCTCAGGAGGTAGAGTGTATTATCGTCCTTGGCGGGGATGGAACCCTGCTTCGGGCAGCCAGAGATGTAGTGGACCTTGAGATCCCTCTCCTGGGTGTGAATCTGGGAACGCTGGGATATCTGGCGGAGATTGATCTGCAGTCTCTGCATCCGGCACTGGAGCAGCTGGTGAAGGGGGAGATTGAGATTGAACGCCGTATGATGCTGATCGGAAATGTCTATCACAAGAATAAGCTGATTGCTTCAGATACGGCGCTGAACGATATCGTTATTACCCGTGAGGGAGCACTGCGTGTGGTGAGCTACAATAATTATGTGAATGATGTATTCTTGAATTCTTATCATGCAGATGGTATTATAATCTCAACACCAACCGGTTCCACCGGCTACAGTCTGTCGGCAGGCGGACCGATTATCTCCCCTTCCGCTTCTCTTTTTCTGATGACGCCACTGGCACCTCACACACTGAATACAAGAAGCATCATTTTCCCGGAAAACGATAAAATTACTGTGGAAATTGGAGAAGGACGGGATGGAACGACAGAACATGCAGTGGCGACTTTTGACGGAGATACCCGTGCACCCATGAACAGTGGGGATCGGATTGAGATTCGAAAGTCTGAGAAGGATACCCTGATTGTGAAAATCAGTAAACGCAGCTTTTTGGAGACACTTCGAAAGAAAATGTCCTTATAGCAGACTGCCCAAAGGGCAGATGAGGAGACAGCAGAAAATGAAGATTGCCAGACATGCACAGATTATAAAATTGATTCAGCAATATGATATTGAGACCCAGGAAGAGCTTGCCAGAAGATTAAATGAGACCGGATTTCAGGTAACCCAGGCGACGGTATCCAGGGATATCCGTCAGCTGAAGCTGATGAAGATCACGAAGGAAGACGGACATTCCAGATATGCGGTGGTTCAGAATCCGGATAAGGAATATGCGGCCCGCTATGTACGGGTTCTTCGGGATGCGTTAATCTCCATGGATCTGGCGGAGAATATTCTGGTGATTAAGACGGTATCCGGTATGGCAATGGCTGCTGCTGCTGCTTTGGATGACCTGAATTGGAAAGAAATTGTGGGCTGTATTGCAGGAGATAACACGATCATGTGTGCCATCCGAAGCAAACAGGAGGCACTGGCAACGATGAGTAAGCTTCAGAAAACCCTGGAAAGCTTTTGACAAAGAAAGTGGAGACCAGAAAGATATGCTGACAAATTTACACGTAAAGAACCTGGCACTGATTGATGAGATTGAGGTAGAATTCGGATCGGGACTGAATATTCTGACCGGAGAAACCGGTGCCGGAAAATCTATTATCATAGGCTCTATCAATCTTGCTCTGGGTAAGAAAATGTCCAGAGACATGATCCGTGAGGGGAAAGATTCTGCCCTCGTAGAACTGATCTTTCAGACAGAAAATCCCAAAGTACTTGAAAAACTGAATAAAATGGAGCTGGACAGCACAGATGGACAGGTGATCATAAGCCGAAAGTTTGTGGAAAACCGAAGTATCAGTAAAATTAACGGTGAAACCTGCACGGTGAATCAGATCAAGGAGCTGGCAGAGGATCTGCTGGATATTCACGGACAGCATGAGCATCAGTCTCTGCTGTATCGGGAACGACAGCTGGAGATTCTGGACGCATTTGGTGGAAAAGAGATCCTTTCTCTCAGGGGAAATGTGGAGAACTGCTGGATATCATATCGCACGCTGCAAAAAGAGATGAAAACCTATGAGCTGGATGAAGAAGCCAGAAGCCGTGAACTGGCATTTCTGGAATTTGAGATTCAGGAGATTGAAGATGCCGCCCTTCGGGAGGGAGAGGATCTGGAGCTGGAAACCAGATTCAAGAAAATGTCGAATGCAAGAAAAATTGCAGAAGGAATGAATCAGGTCCATAATCTGACTGGCTATGAGGGAGAAAATGGAGCAGGAGAGCAGGTAGGACGAGCCGTCCGGGAGTTATCTCAGGCAGCTGAATATGACGGAGAACTTGCAGAACTGTGCACCATGCTAAATGATATTGACGGTATTCTTAATGATTTTAACAGGGAAGTTTCCCGGTATCTGGATGATCTGACCTTTGAAGAGGAAGAATTCTATGAGACAGAGAAACGTCTGGATCTTCTGAATCATCTAAAGGCAAAATATGGAAGCAGTATTTCGGAAATTCTGGAATATCAGAAAAAGCAAAGTGAAAAACTGGAAATGCTGCAAAACTTTGAGGCCAGAAAGGCCAAAGTGTTATCGGAATATCAAAAATCAGAAGAAATTCTGGAGAAAGCTTCGGATGAATTATCGAAAAAGAGACAGACTCACAGTAAAAAGCTGTCTGCTGATATTATAGAAGAGCTGCGGGAACTGAATTTTGCAGACGTGCGGTTTGAAATTTCATTTACAAGGACACAACAGTATGGAAGAGACGGATTTGACATGATTGAATTTTTGATTTCCACCAATCCAGGCGAGCCGGTGAAGCCGCTGGCGAAGGTAGTGTCAGGAGGTGAACTGTCTCGTATTATGCTGGCAATCAAGACAATTCTTGCGGACAAGGATGAGACGGAAACACTGATCTTTGATGAGATTGATACGGGAATCAGCGGACGTACTGCACAGAAGGTTTCTGAAAAGATGGCACGGATTGGAAGAAATCATCAGGTGCTTTGTATTACGCATCTGCCTCAGATTGCCGCTATGGCGGACCGGCATTTTGAAATTTTAAAATATGTGGAAAAACAGGAAACCATAACCACAATTCGTCCACTGTCATCGGAGGATTCCGCACAGGAACTTGCCAGAATTCTCGGCGGTGCCCGGATTACCGATGCAGTAGTAGCGAATGCCAAAGAGATGCAGGAATTGGCGAAGGTGTATAAATCTTCCCGACTATAAGAAAAGAAATCTCACATACTAAAGGAGAATGACTGACAGGATCAGTGATTCTCTTTTTTAATCTTTTATATCAAAAGAGGAAGGGATGTGAGAGACATGAGTATGGGAAAAAAGTACCGCCGTCTGCTTTTTGTGCTGCTGCTTCTTAGCCTGGCATTTACATCGATCTATATGTTTTATGAAATACGCTCATCCATACCGGATCAGATCTATTATTGTGAGGATGAGGAACAGCCGCTGGAGCATCTGACGGAGAATCCACTGGTCACATACAGTACAGAGATCCAGGCCTCGGGAAACGGAAGCTATCAGATTAACTGCCAGTTGATGGACCTGATACCACTGAAAACAGTGAAGGCTGTGAAGGTAGAGAGGAAAAGCATCTATGCCTGCGCAATGCCTGTTGGAATCTACATGGAGACCAGCGGGGTGCTGATTGTAGATGCCGGGGAGGTGAAAACCAGAGATGAGGAGTTTTTAAAGCCTGCCCAGAACCTTGTCCAGCCCGGGGATTATATCGAAAAGGTGGACGGAACAATACTGGAGAATAAGAAACAGCTTCTGGAACAGGTAAAGCAAAGTCAGGGAAATCCTCTTGTGCTGACGCTCCGGCGAAACGGGGAAACAATCCAGCAGCGGTTGACACCTGTACTGGCGGCAGATGGTGTGTATCGAATCGGTGTCTGGGTGAGAGATAACATCCAGGGAATCGGAACCTTGACGTATCTGAATCAGGACGGAAGCTATGGTGCACTGGGACACGGAATCAGTGATGTGGATATCGGAGATCTGCTGAAGCTTGGGAGCGGGGAACTCTATCAGGCTGATATTCTGGAAGTAATCCGGGGCAGACAGGGAAGTCCCGGGGAGCTGCAGGGCGTGATACATTATCAGGAAGAGGAGACACTTGGGACCATTGACCGGAATACAAAGGTTGGAATCTTTGGCACCATCAGTCAGGAAAAGTGGAACCAGATTCCGAAAAAAAGCTGTGAGATTGCCATGAAGCAGGAAACAGTGGAAGGGGAAGCTTCGATCCTGTGCTGCATCAACGGAGAGATCACGGAGTATCAGGCTAAGATCAGCAAGATTGATATGAGCCAGTATGAGACAAACAAATGCTTTCAGATTGAAGTTACGGATCAGCGGCTCCTGGAGAAAACAGGAGGAATTGTACAGGGCATGAGTGGCTCACCAATTCTACAAAATGGCAAAATGATCGGGGCGGTGACCCATGTGTTTGTTAATGATCCCACAAAGGGGTATGGAATCTTTATCGAAACGATGCTGGAGCAGGAATGAACATTGCATGGCTCCAAATAGTTATAACTTATGATTTTATATATGCTGTGAAAAAACAATCCCTATCGGGTATATGGTTTGCAAAAAAAAGATAAAAATCATACCCAATAGGGACCATTCTGCAGTAAAATAATGAAATATATACCCGAAAGGGTATATTATAAAAAATGAATAAGATAGGGGATTATATAAAGTCGGAGAGAAAACAGTCATAAATAAGTGGAATCAGAACAGAAAGAAACAGGTGCGAAAAAGGTATAAATACATCATTTGCCCTGCAATTATGTAGAATTTTGGCAAATTATGAAGAAAATCATGGGAATTTATCGAACGAAAATACCACGGATTTGTATTTTTGTATTGAAATAAACAAAATAAGACCTATAATGAAGTTAGTGTTTGGAAGGAAGAGATCGAAAAAAAGGCGCCCGCCTACCCCAGACGCGAAATCACGGATTAGTGTAAAGCTGTGATTGCTTTTATGGGAGGATATTATTATGGAAAAATTGAGTATAGCAGTTGCAGATGATAATGAGAGAATTCTTGACTTGATGGCAACCCTGATTAGAAGCGACAGACAGCTGGAGCTTATAGGTCAGGCAGACAATGGAAGAGACATCTACAATATCATCCGGGATAAAGCACCGGATGTTGTTTTGCTGGATATTATTATGCCAAAGATGGATGGACTTACTGTGCTGGAAAAAGTAGCGAATGACGAAACGATCAAGAAGAAACCGGCGTTTATTGTGGTATCAGCAGTCGGCCAGGACAGAATTACGGAAGATGCTTTTCAGCTGGGAGCAGCTTATTACATACTGAAACCATTTGATAATGAAGTTCTGCTAAATCGGATTAAATCTATCCGGGAGGGGAGCTCCGTCAGTAAAGAGGTGAAAACACCGCATAATTATGCGCCGAAGACAGAAGAAAGAAATCTGGAGATGGAAGTTACCGGCATTATTCATGAAATCGGCGTACCTGCACATATTAAGGGGTACCAGTATCTGCGGGATGCGATTATGTTCTCCGTGGATGATGTGGAAATGCTGAATTCCATCACAAAGATTCTTTATCCTACCATAGCCAAGAAGCACCAGACCACGGCAAGCCGTGTGGAACGTGCAATTCGACATGCGATTGAAGTGGCATGGAGTCGTGGGAAAATTGATACCATCGATGAACTGTTCGGTTATACTGTGAACAATGGAAAAGGAAAACCGACAAATTCTGAATTCATCGCACTGATTACAGATAAAATCAGATTAGAGTATAAAAACCAGAGTTGAAGTATGACGTTTTGCTTTTCATTCCGGAAGGGTTATGGTATAATATTGGTACAAAAGCTGGACAGGGGGTTTTTACATGAAGAAGATATTATTTGTCGCATCTGAGGCAGTGCCATTTATTAAAACAGGCGGACTGGCAGATGTTGTCGGTTCCTTACCAAAGTGTTTCCCGAAAGAATATTATGATGTGCGTGTTATTATCCCGAAATATTCGATGATAAAAGAACAGTATACGCATCAGATGCGCTATGTTGCGAATTTTTATATGGATTTGAACTGGCGTCAGCAGTATGTGGGAATCTTTGAGATGGAATATGATGGAATCAAGTTCTACTTTATCGATAATGAAGAACATTTCAGCGGCTCACAGCCCTACGCAGGAATGCCGGGGGATCTTGAGAAGTTTGCATTTTTCTCAAAAGCAGCACTTTCTATTCTTCCGGTTATTGATTTCCGCCCGGACATCATCCATTGCCATGACTGGCAGACAGGACTGATTCCGGTATATCTGAAGGAACGTTTTCAGGGAAGTGAATTCTATCGTGGTATCAAATCAATTATGACCATACATAACCTGAAATTTCAGGGTGTGTGGGATGTGAAGACGATAAAGGCAATCACCGGCCTGCCGGACAGCTTCTTTACTCCGGACAAGCTGGAATATAAGAAAGACGGCGATTATCTGAAAGGCGGTCTGGTCTATGCAGATGCTATCACAACGGTAAGCAAAACTTACGCAGAAGAGATTAAGACACCATTTTACGGAGAGGGACTGGATGGACTGATGTTTGCCAGAGCCCAGAGCCTTCGGGGCATCGTAAATGGTATTGATTATGATGAATATAACCCGGAGACGGATGTCCATATTTCACACAAATATAATGCAAAGAATTTCCGGAAGGAAAAGATTAAGAATAAAGTTGCCCTGCAGGAAGAGTTAGGTCTGGAGGTGAATCCAAAGGCTTTGATGATCGGTATTGTATCCCGTCTGACAGATCAGAAAGGACTTGATCTGATTGCCTATATGATGGATGAGCTTTGCCAGGATGCCATACAGCTGGTAGTTCTTGGAACCGGAGATCCAAAGTATGAGAATATGTTCCGACATTTTGCATGGAAGTATGGCAGCAAGGTTTCTGCTAATATTTATTATTCGGAAGCTATGTCACATAAGATTTATGCTTCGGCAGATGCATTTTTAATGCCGTCGCTTTTTGAACCCTGTGGACTCAGCCAGCTGATGAGCCTTCGTTATGGCACAGTTCCTATTGTGCGTGAGACAGGCGGTCTGAAGGACACAGTGGAAGCTTATAACGAATATGAAGGAACCGGAACCGGTTTCAGCTTCCTCAATTATAATGCCCATGAGATGCTGGGCACGATACGTTACGCAGAACGCATCTATTATGATAAAAAGAGGGAGTGGAACAAGATTATTGACAGGGGCATGGCACAGGATTTCTCCTGGTACAGTTCGGCAGTTCAGTATCAGGAGCTGTATGACTGGCTTGCTCAGTAGTTTTTATAAGGAATACAGTGGTGAGATAAGAACAGGAGAGTGTGAAAGAATCCAAAGCGTTTGCTTTGGGTTTTTTCGCAGGAAAAACTTATGGAGGTATCAGATATGGGGGAAAACCATGATCAGATCAGAATTGTACAAGAGACTGTGGCAGGAAAAGAGATTACCCTTGCACATGTAATGGGAGGACCGGCACCGATCATTTACCAGAAGCTGGGGTTGAATCCCTCTATCGATTATGGTGCTTCTGCCATTGGTATTATGAATATGACGCCACCGGAATCTGCCGTGATCGCATCGGATATTGCAGTGAAAAGTGGTGATGTGTATCTTGGCTTTGCAGATCGCTTTACCGGTACGTTGATTATCTCTGGTGAGATTGCAGATGTGACCATGGCGATCAACGAAATTGTTTCTTATTTTCGTGATGTGCTGGGGTATGTCACCTGTCCCGTCACCAAAAGATAGGAAGTGCTGCCATGGGTGATAGAATGACAAAGGAAGAGCTGCTGGATAAGATATTTTCAGAACATTACAGACCAAAAGCGGGAGAGAGTCTGCGGATGGTCCGGGTGCGGGTACCGGGAAGAGAGATCAGTCTGGCCCATATTATCGGTGTGTCCCAGACCAGTGTCTATCAGAATCTGGGGCTGCACATCGGTGTCCATGAGGGAGAGGACCACACTGGTGATACGATAGGACTTTTATGCTTTACACCGTGGGAGTCTGTGGTTGCCGCAGCGGATATAGCGGTAAAGTCCGGTGCTGTAGATATCGGATTTATGGACCGCTTCTGCGGAACACTGATTCTCACCGGGGCCCATGCCGAGGTGCGCAGCGCCGTGGAGGCTATTGTGGAATACTTTCGAAAAGAACTGGGATTCACGGTCTGCAGTGTTTCAGAAAAGTAAAGGGAGCTGTCGTGCATAAGGCATGGAAGCTGCATCGGAGGAACGGATGAAAAAGTTATTTTTGATGGGCAGAAGTGAAGCGGGAAAAACTTCCCTGATGCAGGCACTTAAGGGGGAAGAGCTGCATTATCATAAAACCCAGTATACCAATACGGATGATATTGCTATTGACACACCGGGAGAGTACTCGGAGACGAAGAAATGTGGTGTGGGACTTGCCTGCTTTTCTTTTGAGGCGGATGTAATTGCGATTCTGTGTGCCGCAGATGAACCCTTCAGCCTGTTTGAGGCAAATTGTCAGTGCTTTTTGAATCGGCCGCTGATCGGAATTATCACAAAGATTGACTCTCCTTATGCGAATATACCGATGGTGAGCCAGTGGCTGATTAATTCCGGCTGCGAACAGATCTTTCAGGTAAATAACCTGACTGGGGAGGGGATTGACACTCTTCGTGAATTCTTAGACGAAGAGCCCGCAAGGATGACTTTGGAGGAGGCTAAAAACCGCCAGCGTATGGGTATGCAGGATTGGGATATGGCTTGACTGAGTATGGATTCTATGTTAGATTAAAACCGTAACGTACAGGTGACGTTGCGGTTGTTTGCTCTTCTGACGGTAATCACCGTGAGTTTCCCGAAAAAATATTGAAAGATAATACAGAAAGAAAACAATTGACAAGAAAGAAAATTTGTAATACTATATTAATTAGATACGAACATGCGTTCGCACGTTAAAAGGAGACAGTTATGACCAGCAAAGAAGATAAGATGAAAGCATTAGATGCCGCTTTAGGGCAGATTGAGAAACAGTTTGGTAAAGGTTCCGTGATGAAGCTTGGAGATTCCGGAACGAATATGAATGTAGAGACCGTTCCTACCGGATCCCTGAGTCTGGATATTGCTTTGGGACTTGGGGGCGTGCCCAAGGGAAGAATTATAGAGGTTTATGGACCGGAATCCTCCGGTAAAACAACAGTTGCGCTTCATATGGTAGCGGAGGTGCAAAAAGCAGGTGGAATTGCAGGATTCATCGATGCAGAGCATGCACTGGATCCGGCATATGCAAAAAATATTGGTGTTGACATTGATAATCTGTATATCTCCCAGCCGGATAATGGGGAACAGGCGATGGAAATCACAGAGACCATGGTCCGTTCCGGAGCGGTTGACATTGTCATCGTGGACTCCGTGGCAGCACTGGTTCCAAAGGCTGAGATTGATGGCGACATGGGAGATTCCCATATGGGACTTCAGGCTCGTCTGATGTCCCAGGCTCTTCGGAAACTGACTGCAGTTATCAGCAAGTCGAATTGTATTGTTATCTTTATTAACCAGCTGCGTGAAAAGATTGGTGTTATGTTTGGAAATCCTGAGACAACAACAGGAGGACGTGCTTTGAAGTTTTATGCCTCCATCCGTCTGGATATCAGAAGAGTAGAGGCCTTGAAGCAGGCGGGAGAGATTATCGGTAATCACACCAGAGTCAAGGTTGTGAAGAATAAAGTAGCGCCTCCTTTTAAAGAGGCAGAGTTTGATATTATGTTTGGAAAGGGCATTTCCAAAGAGGGAGATATTCTGGATATTGCTGCAAATCTTGGAATTATCCAGAAGAGCGGTGCATGGTATGCCTATAAGGAGGCCAAGATTGCACAGGGACGTGAGAATGCCAAGATTTATCTGGCAGAGAACACAGAGATTTGCGATGAGGTAGAGAAGCTGGTGCGCGAGCATTACGGACTTGCCCCGGCACTGGGAAAGAGCAGTAAGGACAGCAAGGACACTAAAGAAAGTAAGGGAAAAGCTTCAAGTAAGGACAAGGATGCCCCATCGGAGGCAGCGACGAAAGCGGATGCGTGAGACTTTGAGGACCTTTTAAAAGGTTCTTCAAACACAGGCCAGCTTGATATGACAGACAAAAACCGGGAGATTTCAGATGATATTAGTGAAAACCATTACACCGGTAACAAACAAAAAAAGCAAAGTTGAATTAGAGGGACAGCCAGCCTTTGTGCTATACAAAGGAGAGCTGTCCCGCTATGGCATTCGGGAGGAACAGGAAATCTCCGAAGAATGTTACCGGGAAATTATAGATGAAGTACTGACGAAAAGAGCCAAGATACGGACGATGCATCTTTTGATGACGCAGGATCGGACAGAGGCTGAGCTGAGGGGGAAACTTACCCGAGATGGCCATCCGGATGAGGTGATAGACCGTGCGATTGCTTATGTAAAGTCGTATCATTATATTGATGATGCACGTTATACCAGACAATATCTGGAAAGCAGACGGGGAAAGAAAAGTCTGCGCAGTATTCAGTTTGAACTGGAGCGTCGGGGAGTGGATCGTGATACAATTCTGGCTGTCTGGGAGGAAAGTGGAGCCAGGGAGCAGTCGGAGACGGGACAGATTGAGGCGCTTCTGAGAAAACGTGCGGGTGAACCACATCGTATGGATGAGAAAGAGCTGCGTCGTATCTACGGATATCTGGCACGCCGGGGATACTCGGGCAGCGATATCAGCAGCGTTCTGGCACGTTACCAGCAATAAGAAAGATGAATCATGGCTACTGTTCACACAGGACTGAGCATTTACTGCGCAGTCCGTGAGAAAGTGAAACAAGAGTGCCGAAATTCCATCTCCGAAGGAGATTTGGAATAAATTTCGGCAGGTTGCTGGTCACAGAGGGAACAGTAACGAATAATGTACAAAAGTTTGATAGATAGATTGACAAAATTGTTAAATCAGTATAAAATTGAACTGTTGTAAGTGTACAATGAAAACTTAATAAGGAGGTGCTCCTGCGATGTTGTTGGACATATTGATTCCAATCATTGCTGTGTTAGTCACTCTACTTATTGCGGTTCCTGTTACCAGTAAGGTTGCAGTTGCAAGAAAAACCCGAGAAGATGCTGATACTGTCGGCACTGCAGAGGAAAAAGCCAGAAACATAATAGATGAGGCATTGAAATCAGCTGAAACTAAGAAACGTGAAGCGCTTTTGGAAGTAAAAGAAGAGTCTTTGAAAGCTAAGAACGAAGCGGAAAAAGAGTCTCGGGAAAGAAGAGCAGAACTGCAGAAGTATGAAAAACGAGTATTGTCAAAGGAAGAATCCATTGACAGGAAAGCCGATGTTTTAGAACGTCGTGAAAATGATATTACAGCAAAAGAAGCAGAGATTTTGAAGAAAGAAAAGAAAGTCGATGAACTACAAGACCAGGAAGTACAGCAGTTGGAAAAAATTTCCGGCTTTACCTCCGAACAGGCAAAAGAGTATCTGTTAAAATCTGTAGAAGATGAAGTAAAGATCGACACTGCCAAGCTTTACAGAGAACTGGAAAGCCAGGCAAAGGAAGAAGCAGGACGAAAGGCAAAGGAATATGTGGTCACAGCAATTCAAAAATGTGCAGTGGATCACGTATCTGAATCAACAATTTCTGTAGTCCAGCTTCCAAGCGATGAGATGAAGGGAAGAATCATCGGACGCGAGGGTAGAAATATCCGTACGCTGGAGACGATGACTGGGGTGGATCTGATTATTGATGATACACCGGAAGCAGTGGTTCTATCTTCCTTTGATCCGATTCGAAGAGAAGTGGCAAGAATTGCCCTTGAGAAACTGATTGTTGATGGACGTATTCATCCGGCTCGTATTGAAGAGATGGTTGAAAAAGCCCAGAAAGAAGTGGATGCAAATATTCGTGAAGAAGGCGAAACTGCTGCCCTTGAGGTTGGTGTTCATGGAATCCATCCAGAACTGATTCGACTTCTTGGACGTATGAAGTTTCGTACCAGCTATGGTCAGAACGCATTAAAGCATTCCATCGAGGTTGCACAGCTTACCGGTTTACTTGCCGGTGAAGTAGGCGCAGATGTACGCATGGCAAAACGTGCAGGTCTGCTGCATGATATCGGTAAATCTATCGATCATGATGTAGAAGGCTCCCATATCCAAATTGGTGTAGATCTTTGTAAAAAGTACAAGGAATCCGCATTAATCATCAATGCAGTTGAGGCACATCACGGAGATGTAGAACCTCAGTCCCTGATTGCATGTCTTGTTCAGGCAGCGGATGCAATATCTGCAGCAAGACCAGGTGCAAGAAGAGAAACTCTTGAAACATATACAAACAGATTAAAGCAACTCGAAGACATAACGAATTCCTTTAAGGGAGTTGACAAGTCTTTTGCTATTCAGGCGGGTAGAGAGGTACGTGTCATGGTTGTACCAGAACAGATCAATGATGACGGTATGGTACTGCTGGCAAGAGATATTTCAAAACAGATTGAAGCTGAACTGGAATATCCGGGTCAAATTAAGGTAAATGTAATCCGTGAATCACGAGTTACAGATTACGCAAAATAAGACTTTTATTAATAGCCTATATCAATCAGATGTTGAACGGTTGATATAGGCTGTTTTTGTGTCTGAGACAAATATGCATTATTTTGAAATCAGGAAAGTTTTAGTGCTGCTGTTTTCGAAAGAGAACATGATTGTTGTGAAAAACCATTCTTGTGAAAACTTACAAGCATTGCGTTGACAGTAAAACAAAAACTGTATATAATTAATCAATAGGTGTGTGCATGTACTGCACAGTTATCCAAAAGCAGGGTAAGATGTATTTTTGAAAATTAAAAAAGAACCAGACTGTCTGTTGGGAATCAGGTGAAACTCCTGAGCAAGTCCGTTACTGTAAAAGTCAGATACCACGACAGCGTTGGAAGAAACATCTTTCTTTGCGGGAACCGGAGAAAATGACAGGGAATGATTGTTATCGGTGAAGAAGAAAACCGTGACATATCGTTCCTTTTTTACTTGAAACGGGAAGGCAAACGTAGTTCTGCGTTTGGAGATAAAGGATGGCATATGGAGCATAAGACCGGGCTGGAAGATGCCTATGTGATAAAAGATAATAAAAGGCTGCGGATGGGCTACACAACAGGTTCCTGTGCGGCCGCCGCAGCAAAAGCAGGGACACGGATGCTTCTTGGAGAAGAATATGTGGAAGAAGCCGCCCTTATGACACCGAAGGGGATTCTCCTGCATCTCTTAATTGAAGATATTCAGATTACCCGGGGAGATGATGGAAGACCCAGGGAAGTTTCCTGCGCAGTTCGAAAGGACGGCGGGGATGATCCGGATGCGACCCATGGAATCCTGATTTACGCCACGGTACGGAAGTGCCCGCCAGACCCGGGGAAACCCACGGTGGTGATAGACGGCGGTCCAGGCGTTGGACGAGTGACAAAGCCCGGACTGGCAGAACCAGTAGGGGCAGCGGCAATCAATCCTGTGCCCCGTCAGATGATTGACCAGGAAGTGCGAGCGCAGTGCAGTGAGTTTTCCTACACCGGAGGAATTCAAGTGACCATCAGTATTCCAAAGGGAGAGCAAATTGCTGCAAAGACCTTTAATCCACGGCTTGGTATTCTGGGTGGTCTTTCGGTTCTTGGCACCAGTGGAATCGTGGTGCCTATGAGTGAAGATGCGCTGCTTGCCAGTATTCGTCTGGAGATGCAGATGCTGGTGGAAAGCGGAGCCAGATATCTGCTGATCACACCGGGAAATTACGGAGAGGCATTTGCCAGTCAGATGCCGGAGCTGGACCGCAGTTTTGAGATGAAGTGCAGCAATTATGTGGGGGAGACCATCGATATGGCGGTGGAGCTGGGAGTAAAAGGAATTTTATTCGTGGCGCATATCGGAAAGTTCATCAAAGTATCGGGGGGCATTATGAATACCCATTCAAAAAATGCAGACAGCAGGGCTGAGCTGATGACAGCTGCTTACCTGCGTGCCGGTGGAAGTCTGGAGACAGCCAGAGGGCTTCTTGAAACGATCACAACGGAAGAGGCACTGGATCTGATCCGGTCAGAAGGCAAAGAGATGCTTGCGGACACCATGAGGCAGGTGTGTGAAAAGATAGAGTTTTATCTGCAGAACCGATGTAAGGGGGCGATTCTCACCCAGGCGGTGATATTCTCCCAGGTACATGGAAAACTGGGGGAAACCTCCCAGGTGCAACAGATGCTTGGACTGCTGAAAAGCAGATAAGAAAGACAGAAAGGTACCTATTTAGCCGTTCTGTGCATATACTGCACAGAATGTGAAAAAGTGATACAAAATGACATAGGATAAAGGAGCAGGAACATGGCAAAATTATATGGAGTCGGGGTAGGACCGGGAGATCCGGAATTATTAACCTTAAAGGCAATGCGGGTGATCAAGGAAAGTGATGTAATCGCAGTGCCGGGAAAGGAAGCACAGAATACGGTTGCTTATCAGATTGTGGTTCAGGCGTATCCGCAGCTTTCAGATAAGGAGTTTCTGGCACTTCCCATGCCTATGACAAAGGATCCGGATAAACTGGAGGCGAGCCACGATGCGGCGGCGGAGTTGATTTCTGCTCAGCTGGAAGCAGGCAGGCAGGTTGCCTTTTTAACACTGGGGGATCCCACGGTATATTCTACCTATCTGTATGTACATAAAAGAGTGGTGGCTGCCGGTTATCAGGCAGAGATTATCAGCGGAATCACATCATTTTGTGCGGTTGCGGCAAGATTAAATCAGGGACTGGTGGAGAAGGCGGAGCCTCTGCATGTAATCCCGGCATCTTACCAGATCGAGGATGCCCTGCAGCTTTCCGGAACAAAGGTACTGATGAAATCAGGAAAGCAGATTGGAAATGTAAAGCGGATTTTGCAGGAAAGAGATGCGGATGCTGTTATGATTGAAAACTGTGGCATGCCGGAAGAGAAAATATACTATGGCGTGGATGCAATCCCGGAAAATGCAGGATATTATTCACTGATTATCGTAAAGGAGAAAAAAGTATGATACATTTTGTAGGAGCAGGATCCGGGGCACCGGATCTGATTACAGTACGTGGAAAAAGTTATCTGGAGAAAGCAGATGTTATCATTTACGCCGGTTCACTGGTGAATCCTCAGCTTTTAGAGTATAAAAAAGAAGACTGTGCCGTCTATAATTCGGCCAGGATGACACTGGAAGAGGTTCTGTCCGTAATGCTTGAGGCAGAAGAACATAAAAAGATGACTGTGCGTCTTCACACAGGGGATCCCTGCCTTTATGGTGCCATCCGTGAGCAGATGGATGTGCTGGATGAAAAGCAGATTGCCTATGATTCCTGCCCGGGAGTAAGCTCCTTCTGTGGTGCCGCATCAGCACTGAATCTGGAATACACACTGCCGGATGTTTCTCAGAGTGTGATCATTACCCGGATGGCAGGACGTACACCAGTGCCGGACAAGGAAAGCATTGAGGCATTTGCCTCCCATCATGCAACTATGGTGGTGTTTTTAAGTACTGGCATGCTGGAGGAACTAAGCGCTCGTCTGATTGACGGAGGCTATACGGCCAACACACCGGCAGCTATTGTCTATAAAGCAACCTGGGAGGATGAGAAAACCTGCGTATGCACAGTTGGAACTCTTGCCGAGACGGCAAAGAAGGCAGGCATTACCAAGACGGCACTGATGATTATCGGTGATGTGGTTACACACAGCCACTATGATCGCTCGCTGTTATATCATCCCGAATTTACCACAGAGTTTCGGAAAGGAAGCCTATGAAAATAGCAGGCATCAGTTTTACACAGGCAGGGTACGAGCTGCTTCGCTGGGTGCGTGACATATTGGAAAAAGAGGGACATGAAATTACAATTGGAATTCGGAGCAGATATGTGGAGGAACATGCCGAAAATGTTCTGAATTATTCTGCCCGGGACTGGGCGAAGATGCACTTTGAGGATTCGGATGCGCTGGTGTTTGTAGGGGCAACGGGAATTACTGTTCGCTCTATTGCGCCTTTTGTGAGGGATAAAAGACAGGATCCGGCGGTCCTTGTGCTGGATGAAAAGGGAAAGTTCTGCATTCCGCTGCTTTCCGGCCATATCGGAGGAGCTAACGCACTGGCGATTCTGATCTCAGAGCAGCTTCACGCCATACCGGTTCTTACTACAGCCACTGATATTAATCAAAAGTTTGCGATAGATGTGTTTGCGGCAAGGCACGGAATGACCATATCTAATATGACCTATGCAAAAGAAGTTTCGGCTTCTTTGCTGAGCGGATATCCGGTGGGATTTTGCTGTGACTTTCCGGTGGATGGGAAATTGCCGGAGGGTTTTGTGTGGTCACAGAAGCTGGCTGCCCGGGAAGGGGAAGTAACGCTGGGTGTCAATATCAGTCCGGCTTACCGACATAAGATGTTTGATCATTGTCTCTGGTTGATTCCACGCTGTATTGTGTTGGGAATCGGCTGTAAAAAAGGAACACCAAAGGAAAAAATAGAAAAATTGGTTTGGGAAGTACTGAAAGCCCATTATTTATATCCGGAATCTATAGCAGCGGTGGCAACGATTGATCTGAAAGCCCGGGAGCCGGGACTGCTTGACTTCTGCGTGGAGCAGCAGATTCCGCTGATTTCATATTCGGCGGAAGAACTGAAGAAGGCAGAGGGAACCTTCTCCTCTTCAGAATTCGTGGAACAGACCACGGGAGTGGATAATGTCTGTGAAAGAAGTGCAGTGCTGGAAGGCGGAAGCAATCTGTTTGTGAAGAAAATCAGCAGAGACGGTGTAACCTGCGCCTGTGTCTGCAAAGACTGGAGGATAAGTTTTGAGTAAAATATATGTGGTGGGAATTGGCCCCGGAGCTTATGAGAAGATGACAATCGAGGCAGCGGAGGCGTTAAAGAAAAGTGATGTGATAATCGGATATACGGTCTATGTAGAGCTGGTAAGAGAACATTTTCCAGGAAAGACATTCCTTACAACACCGATGACAAAGGAGATTGAGCGATGCGAGCTGGCCTTTGATGAGGCAAAAAGCGGAAAAGTGGTAGCCATGATCTGCAGCGGTGATGCAGGCGTTTACGGCATGGCAGGACTGATGTATGAAATCGGGGAACGCTATCCGGAGATTGAAGTGGCAGTACTTCCGGGAGTGACTGCGGCACTGGGCGGCGGCGCAGTGCTTGGCGCACCGTTGATCCACGATTTCTGCCTGATCAGCTTAAGTGATCTTCTGACCCCCTGGGAAAAGATTGAGAAGCGTCTGCTGTGTGCAGCAGAAGCGGACTTTTCCATCTGCCTTTATAACCCGGGAAGCAAAAAGAGAAGTGATTATCTGGAAAAGGCCTGCGACCTGATGCTGCGGTATAAAAGTCCGGAGACGATCTGTGGAACAGTGTCCAATATTGGACGGGAAGGAGAGTCCGTGCAGGTGATGACTCTTTCCCGGCTTCGTGATACCAAGGTGGATATGTTTACAACTGTATTTATCGGTAATTCCGGAACCCGTGAAATCAACGGACATATGGTAACCCCCCGAGGATACGAGAAGAAGAATTCTTATAAAAGATAAGCAGGATCGAAGGATTTCGAAAACGATGTATTAGTAAGAGCGGAAGTTGTTACTGTTCACACGCAAACTTGACACTTGCTGTCAAGTTATGCGCCAAGAAGTAAAACATACAGGAATTCAGTCCCTTTGCCGTAGGCAAACTTAAAATGGACTGAATTCGTTACTGGAAGGCGGAGAAGACATGAATCAGGTACTGCTGTTTGCAGGAACAATTGAGGGAAGAAAAATCGCAGAATATCTAAGTTCTAATCATATATCTGTTTATGCCTGTGTGGCAACGGAATATGGGGAAAGTCTGCTTCCAAAATCGGAGTATCTGCAGGTGTCCCAGGAGCGGCTGGATGAAGGACAGATGGCAGATCTGATGCGGAGACTGCAGCCGGAGCTGGTACTGGATGCAACGCACCCTTATGCAGTGGAGGTGACAGAAAATATCCGACGAGCGGCCCAAAAGACAGGCTGCGATTATCAGCGGCTTCTGCGTGCCGGCACCATGGAGACAGATGAGACAGAAAGCTCCAGATGCGTCTATGTGGAGTCTGCCAGGGAAGCGGCCGAATGGCTTTCCAGGCATGAGGGAAATGCGCTGATTACCACAGGCAGTAAGGAACTGGCAGCATTTACGGAGGTTTCCGACTATGAGAAACGCCTGTATGCCAGAGTTCTTTCCCTTCCCAAGGTGATGGAACAGTGTGCTGCTTTGGGCTTTACCGGAGCACATCTGATTGGAATGCAGGGACCATTTTCCACGGCACTTAACCGGGCGATGATCCAGCAGCTGAATATCCGGTATCTGGTTACCAAGGACACTGGAATTACCGGTGGATTCCCGCAGAAGGAAGAGGCAGCGCTGGAGGAAAAGATTACGCTTCTGGTCATCGGACGACCGTTACAGGAACAGGGATTATCCTATATGGACTGCAGACATATGCTGACAGAACGCTTTCAGATCAGAGTTAGACCCCAGATTGCGCTGATCGGTATTGGCATGGGGGGAAAAGGCAGCATGACAGTGCAGGCGGATGCATGGTGTAGCAAAGCAGATCTTCTCATCGGCGCAGGCCGGATGCTGCAGCATGTGGAGCATTCCAGGGCTTGTGTTTATCAGGAATACCGGGCAGAAAAGATAGCGGAATATATCCAGAATCACGGGGAATATGAAAAGATAGCAATTCTGTTGTCCGGTGATGTGGGATTCTACAGCGGTGCGAAAAAGCTTCTGGCTCTGCTTCCCAGGGAAACAATATTGTATCCGGGAATTGCCTCGGTAGTTGCTTTTTGTGCAAAGCTGAAGGTCTCCTGGGAGGATCTGTATCTTACCAGTGCCCATGGGAAAAACAGTAATCTGGTGGGGTGCATCCGGCATAACAGCAAAGTATTTGCACTGCTGGGAAAAGAAAATCAGGTACAGGAGCTTTGCCGGAAACTGCTGCTTTACGGTATGGAAGAGGTACGGCTGGCAGTGGGGACAAGGCTTTCCTACGAAGAAGAGAAGATTCAGTGGGGAACCCCTTCGGATTTTATCAATCTGGAGACAGATTCCTTAAGTGTTTTATATGTGGAAAACCCTCATGCGGATCACAGAATCACCCATGGAGTTTCAGATTCGCAGTTTTTACGGGACAAGGTTCCTATGACAAAGGAAGAGGTGCGGGAGGTTTCCATCTGCAAGCTTCATCTGTGCAGAGATTCTGTGATCTATGATATTGGAGCAGGGAGTGGCTCTCTTTCTGTGGAAATGGCGGGTCTTGCCTGGGAGGGAGAGGTCTATGCCATCGAAAAGAAAGAGACTGCGGTGGAACTGCTGCAGAAGAATAAGGAACGCTTCGGGGTAGACAATATGACAATTGTTGCAGGAATGGCTCCTGAGGCCCTGGAGGAGCTTCCGGCTCCTACCCACGCTTTTATCGGAGGCTCTTCCGGGAATCTAAAAGAGATCTGTGAGCTGCTTTTGAGGAAAAATCCCAAGGTTCGGATTGTGGTAAATGCCATCACCTTGGAGACGGTCAGCGAAGCCTTGAATCTGTTGAAGGAACATGGAACGGATGGAGAGCCGGAGATCGTACAGATTACCGCTGCCGCTGCAAAGCAGGCAGGCCCTTATCATCTGATGATGGGACAGAATCCGGTTTACATTATGGCATTTGGAGGAACAAAGGCATGAGGATTCCAAGACTGTTACTGAGCGCTGCCGCCAGCGGAAGTGGTAAAACACTGATTACCTGTGGACTGATGAATCTTTTTCAGCGACGGGGACTTCGGGTGGCATCCTTTAAATGCGGCCCGGATTACATAGATCCCATGTTTCACCGGACTGTGATTGGAACAAAAAGTCAGAATCTGGATGCTTTTTTCACGGGGGAGGACACGCTGCGGGCACTTTTTGCAAAGAGCAGCACCGACTGTGATCTTGCAGTGATAGAGGGCGTTATGGGATATTATGACGGTGTGGGAGGTGTGACCACCAGGGCAAGTGCCTATGATGTGGCACGGATTACCCGGACACCGGCAGTGCTTCTGGTAGATGCCCGTGGTGCCAGTGTTTCTCTGGCGGCCCAGATACAGGGCTTTGCGGCTTTCCAAAGAGAGAGTCACATTGGCGGAGTGATCCTGAATCGGCTGTCTCCCATGATGTATTCCCGGATGAAAAAACTGATTGAGGAAAAGACAGGGATTCCCGTACTGGGCTATGTTCCCGTCTTGAAAGATTGCACGCTGGAAAGCCGTCATCTGGGACTTTTGCTGCCGGAGGAGGTAGCGGATCTCAAAGGAAAGCTGGACACCTTAAGCGATGTGCTGGAGGATACTCTGGATGTGGAAGGGCTGTTAAAGCTTGCAGGGGATGCTCCCAAATTTTCTGTGGAAGCCAATTCCGCCTGGAACTGGATGAATGAAAGAAAAACCGAAAACACAGAGATTTGCAGGAAGCTTCGTATCGGGATCGCCAGGGATGCAGCATTTTGCTTCATTTACAAGGAAAATATGGAGCTGTTAGAACGTCTGGGAGCGGAATTAATTCCATTTTCACCCATGACGGATCCAAAGCTTCCGCCAGATCTGGATGGCCTGTTATTATACGGGGGATACCCGGAGCTTCATGCCAGGGAACTCAGTGAAAATGTTTCCATGCGGGAACAAATCAAAAAATGTATGGAAGAGGGACTTCCTGTAATTGCGGAATGCGGCGGTTTTCTGTATCTGAATGAAGTACTTACGGATATGGAGGGTATCTCCTGGCCTATGGTGGGGGCACTGCCCGGTGCATCTGAAAACAAGGGAAAGCTGGGCCGCTTCGGTTATATCACGCTGGAGGGTGTTACCGCTTTTGGACGGTTTGCAGGAGATGTACCGGCACACGAATTCCATTATTATGATGCTGCAAACTGCGGGGAAGCCTATACGGCGAGAAAACCGGAAAGTACAAGATCCTGGAAATGTATGCACAGCACGGAGACACTGCTGGCTGGCTTTCCACATCTGTATTATTATGGCAACCGAAAGGTGGCTGAAAATTTTCTTATGGCATGCCAGGCATACCATATCAGTCAGGGAGGACTTTAGATATGACACAGATACAGATGATTCTGCCGGCGGTGATAGCTGGATTTCTGCTGGACCTGCTGATTGGAGATCCCAGATGGCTGTATCATCCGGTGCGAATGATCGGAAAACTGATCTCTGGTCTGGAGGCAGTAATACGCAGGGTTTTCCCCAAGAATAAGGCGGGGGAACGGCTGGGTGGAGGACTGCTGGCAATCCTTGTGATGGCAGTCAGTACAGGGATTCCATGGCTGCTTCTCTGGCTTTGCTACAACAGAATCGGCTGGTGGGCAGGATTCCTTCTGGAGACCTTCTGGTGCTATCAGCTTTTGGCAACAAAAGCTTTGAAAGTAGAGAGCATGCGGGTTTATGAGGCACTGAAGAAGGATACACTGGAGTCGGCCAGAAAAACAGTAGCTATGATTGTAGGAAGAGATACACAAAGTCTGTCAGAGGCTGGAGTGGCCAAAGCAGCGGTGGAGACAGTGGCGGAGAATACCTCAGATGGGGTTATTGCACCTTTATTATTTCTGATGATCGGTGGAGCGGCCGGTGGGTTTTTCTATAAATCCATTAATACGATGGATTCTATGATTGGTTAT
>JAQUXP010000049.1 GCA_028692395.1 Lachnospiraceae bacterium | reverse complement strand
AAATACGGAATAATTTAAATATTATTCTTCGTTTCCACTTCACAATAAATAATCAACAGCTAACTCTTTATTATCCGTCAATACAAGATAATCCTATATTATCCGTTATTCACATTCTATTATATAATCATTCTCCCCTTTATTCAATCAGTTTCCTCCACCTGGTACAGTTTGACACTGTTTTATCACAAACTGGCACCACTATGCGATTTACACGGTATTTTCGCCATGCTATAATGACCATGCTTAAAGCTGTACCCATACAGCAATATCCATTCCACCAGCACCTGTATTCCGGGTGCTATTTTTTTACCCTGCGCCGGTAGTCATTATGATTACCGGCTCTTTTTCTATCCAAAAATAAACTTCAGGAGGTAACTTGTTGAAACACAAAAACTTAATTCAGACAAACGAAACAGAACCTATCACGAAACCAAAAAGGCGTATCCCCTATGCAAATATCGCAATGGGTGCTTACGCCTTTGCCTATTTCTTTCTCTTAACTACCGATCAGGTCCTTGCAACAGATATGTGGTCAAAGGCTGAGAGCATTATGAAGGATGTCTATGGCAAAATTCTTGGAATCTCAACCATTGCAGCCATCGTCACTGCTTCTGTTGCCCTGCTCTTAATGAACTTCAGTAAATCTGGAAAAACCGTAGACGAATCCAGAGCCTGGCTGCACCGTATTGCAATTTCCTGGGTTATCCTAAACGGACTCGGCTTTATTCTTGCCTATATTACACCATTCTTTGCAGATGGAAAGTGGAATGGCTAACCGAAGGGAGGAACATCCATGGGAATCTTAGACGGCATCGTGGAATGGATTGCCGAGCAGGTAATGAACGGACTGGATCTGATCACTACCTCTGTACTGGGAGCTTTAGGCTGCAGCATGAGTACCTTTCTACGGTATTTTCCCGCTGCAGATACCATGTATCACATTTTTGTAGCAACCGCTATCGGATTGATTCTTCTCAACTGGGTATGGCAGCTCTTTAAGAACTTTGGGCTGATTGCCGGTGTGGAAGCGGAAGATCCTGTGAAACTCAGTATTCGTTCTGTACTGTTTATCGGACTTACCTATTATTGTGACGAGATAACGGATATGGTGCTGAATATTGGAGGCACTCCCTATGCCTGGATATTGGAAAGCGATTTGCCAGCACTGAATTTTGCGGATTTTAATTCGGTTCTCCTGACAATCCTTGGTGTATGTGCCAACGGCTCTGTGGCTCTTATCGCACTGATTCTGGTGCTGATTTTGGCATGGAACTATATTAAGCTGCTGTTTGAAGCAGCGGAACGATATATTCTGCTGGGAGTCATTGTCTACACCGCACCCATGGCATTTGCTACCGGTTCCTGCCAGTCCACCTCCAACATCTTCAAATCCTGGGGGCGCATGTTTGGCGGGCAGATTTTCCTGCTTCTTATGAATGCATGGTGTCTGAGGCTCTTTACTTCCATGGTGGGTAATTTTATCTCTAACCCACTGTCATTATAAGGAGGCTGACATGAGAAAAAAGAAATTACTAACCCTATTAACCGTCCTTAGCCTGACGCTCTCCCAGTCCATGACTGTTTTTGCAGTAACAGAGGCTGATGTGGAGGCTGTTGGAAAAGAAACTGCAGCCGGAAATATCTTTATCTGGTTTCTCTGTGCCATTGCATTCTTAAAAATCAGTCAGAAGATTGACAGCCTTATGAGCAGTCTGGGAGTCAATGTAGGACATACCGGTGGCTCCATGATGGCTGAACTGATGATTGCAGCAAGAGGGATTACCTCAGCAAAGAATGTTGTCGGAGGCTCAAGCTTTCGTGGAGGCTCCTTTCGGTCCGGTGGAAACAGCAGTTCCGTCAGCAATTCCAGCTTTTTATCCGGTGGTCTGGCAGGTGCTGTTGGAAGACAGTTCACCCAGAGTGCCATGCAGACTATGACAGGTCATGCCAGCAATCCCATCAGCAGACGTGCCTTTGAATCCTCTGTGAAAAAGGGTGGGGAATTTGCCAACAACGTAACCGGAGCTGTAGCACAGGGCAATATCAATTATACCGGTTCCATGACCGGAACACAGGCATCACAGGCACTCTCTTCCTATCTGGGACAGACGGGAATCGGTGATGCACCTTCCTTCTCTAACGTAGAAATCGGTGGAGGAAGGATTACGGGTGCCGAGACCTCTGTGGAACATCCAAATGGTTCCTCTTTCGGAATGTATCATGCCGATCAGTATATGGAACCAAGTGGAAATTATGAAACAGTCACTACCGCAGATCAGTCCACATGGTACAAACAATACGCTTCCAATACCGTGGAACGTACTCCGTATATGACGGGAGAAGGTAAGATTGCCTACCATGAAAATCTGGTACAGAAGCTCCCTGATATGCCAAAGAGAAAGGATCGTGTTTAATTATGGCTGAAAATGACCAGAAAAAAGACACCTCCGCTCTCTCCCAGGCTGCCAGTGCCGCTGGTGCCGCAAAAAGTGCAATCAAGACTGGAAAGGCCCTGGCCGGAGCTGCAAAAGGTGCAGCGGCTGGTCCATATGGAATGCTTGCTGCCAGTATCTGGGAAAATCGCAAGCTTATCGTGATAATCCTTTTGAGCCTTGGTTTTCTGTTCCTGCTTCCCATTCTGTTTATTTTAATGCTCCCCTCTTTGATTTTCGGGAACAATGGATTGGATGATGTACCAGAAAATGTACTGAATGATACGAATGTAATCATGGAAAACATTGCAGAAACGGAGACCTCCATCGAGGAAATCCTCCGGGAAAAGCATGGCGTTATCTTGGAACAAATTCAGGATGAAATAGATGCACTTGGTTCTGACCGTGAATCTGGTATTACAGACGATTTTGCCGACAGAATCATCTATGAGAGCACCTTAATCATCTCACAGTTTTGTGCTTCACAGAAAGATTACAAAGAAATCAACCTGTCAAAACTGGAAACCATCCTTCGGGATAAAACGGACAATATCTTCAGCTACTCCGTGGAAATTACCGAAAGGCAGGAAACCGGTGAATCCTATACCATTTATCATTACGAATATACGGTAGAATATGCCGGAGACAGCTACTACCGTGACAATGTGTTCCTGCTTACTGAGGAGCAATCCACTCTGGCAGACCAATATGCTGCCAATATGTACACCTTCCTGTTCGATACCGTATATATGGTAGACATCAATCCGGATCTTATTCCCGGAGAAACAGGAAATTCAGCTGTTGATCTTGCTCTGACCAAATTAGGAACACCATACAGTCAGGATCTTCGCAATCAGGAAGGTTATTTCGACTGTAGTTCCTTTACCTACTGGGTATACAGCCAGCTTGGTGTATCCCTGATGTATGACGGAGCCAACACTGCAGCTGCGCAGGGACGCTACATTGTAGAGAGTAATCTTGCAATATCCTATGACAGCCTTGCACCGGGGGATCTGATTTTTTACTCCTTCGGTGTCAACAACCGCTACTTGAACATTGGTCATGTAGCTATTTATGCCGGGGACGGATATGTGGTGGATGCCTCATATTCTAAGAAAAAGGTCGTATACCGCCCCATTTACAATACAAATAACATCGTTTTATGTGGAAGACCGTATTCCAATTAGTACGGACAGGACAGGTGGCAAGCCTGTCCTTTTTTCTGCCCATAGAAAAGGAGGTGCATTCAGATGTCACACAAAAATAAAGAAGATAATGACATCTATATCATTCCACCAAATTTCATTGAATCAGGAACTGTTTTTGGTGGAACCATTAAATTACGCAATGCTGCGGAAGCCCTGCTGTTTTCCATACTGATTGGTTTTCCGGTATTTCATTTGCCCGTTACTCTGACAACCAAAATCATCATAGCCTGCCTTACTGTTCTTCCGGTTGCACTGTTTGCAATCATTGGTATTGGCGGTGAAAGCCTCTCTTCCTTCGCCTTTAACTTTCTTGTATTTCTAAAGAAACGCCGAATCGAAGGAAAACAGCCGGATATAAAAGAAACAGATGCTCCCAAAAGCAATGTAAAATCAAGGAAAAAACCCAAAAGGGAAAAGAAGATAAAACCCAAGAAAGAGGACTTTGCAGACGAATTTGGACAGATGAAAGAGAAACGTCAGGCAAGAGAAACAAGCACTCATAATATAGGTCCTGATATTCCTAAAAAGAAGAAAGGCTTTGCAAAAGCTGCCAGGAACACAGAACCGGAGCCTGTAATGATTAACCCAGCGGCAGCCTGTCTCCCAATTCGCAAAATTGAAAATGGCATTATCTACACCAAAGACAACCGTTATGTAAAAATTATCGAAGTGATTCCCATTAACTTCTTACTGCGAAGTGCAAGAGAACAGAGGAATATCATTTACTCCTTTGTCAGTTATCTAAAGATCAGCCCTGTGAAGCTGCAGTTCAAGGTGCTTACCAGAAAGGCTGATATTAACCGTCATCTGGAAACCATTCGTGAGGAAATGCGTTATGAATCCGATGAGCGCTGTCTTGCCCTGCAAAAGGATTATGAAACACTGATCCGCCGGATTGGTTCTAAAGAAGCCATCACAAGGCGTTTTTTTATTGCCTTTGAATACGAAACCCTGACCGCAAATCGTGGTTCCGATGAAAAGGATGCCTTATCTGCACTTACTACTGCGGTACGAACTGTAAAAACCTATCTGCAGCAATGTGGAAATGAGCTGGTTCTGCACGACAGCGAGGATGAGATGGCAACAGAAGTCATGTATAACATCATGAACCGTAAGACCAGTGTGTTCAAGCCACTTAGTGTGCGTATCAATGAAGTCATTGGTCAGTACATCAATGCCGGACGTAAGGATGACATTGGCAATATCCCTGCTGCAGAATTTATCGCACCGGAAGCCATTGATTATACCCATGGCAATTATGTAATCATGGATGATGTCTATCATACTTACCTGCTGATTCCCTCTGGTGGCTACCGTACACAGGTATATGCCGGATGGATTTCCCTATTGGTCAACGCCGGAGAAGGAATTGATGTGGATATTTTCTTTGACCGCCAGCCGAAAGACCGCATTCAGCAAAAGCTTGGACAGCAGCTTCGTATTAACCGTTCCAAAATCAAGGATACCTCGGATACCAACTCCGACTTTGACGACCTGGACAGTGCGATTCAGGCGGGCTACTTCCTGAAGGAAGGTCTTGCTTCCAATGAAGACTTCTATTACATGAACATCCTGCTGACCATAACCGCTGACAGCCTTGAGGAATTGGAATGGCGAACCAACGAAATGAAAAAGCTGCTCCTCTCTCAGGATATGGAAGCTGTCACTTGTCATTTTCGACAGGAACAGGCTCTGTTATCAGCACTTCCTATCGTTTCACTGGAGAAAAAGCTGTTTGAACGCTCTAAGAGAAATATCCTCACAAGCAGTGTGGCAAGCTGCTATCCTTTCACCAGCTTTGAAATGTGCGATGACAACGGTATCCTTCTGGGAGTAAACAAGCATAACAACTCCCTGATTATCGTGGACATCTTCAATTCCCGCACCTACAAGAATGCTAACATGGCAATCCTTGGAACCTCCGGTGCAGGAAAGACCTTTACCATGCAGCTCATGGCTCTACGCATGAGGCGTAAGAACATACAGGTATTTATTATTGCACCACTGAAGGGACATGAATTTCATCGTGCCTGCTCCAATATTGGCGGGGAATTTATTCAGATCTCACCCGCCTCCAGAAACTGTATCAACATTATGGAAATCCGTAAGGTAGATTCCTCTGCCAATGATATTCTGGACGGACCTTTAACAGACCGTTCCGAACTGGCAGCGAAAATCCAGCGACTCCACATCTTCTTCTCTCTGCTGATTCCGGATATGAACCATGAGGAACGACAGCTTTTAGATGAAGCCCTGATACAGACGTATAACAAAAAAGGCATCACGCACAACAATGAGAGCCTGCTTGATCCGGATAACCCTGAAAAGTATAAAGAAATGCCTATTTTAGAGGACGTATTTAACATTCTGAAGGCAAATCCTGATACCAAAAGACTTGCCAACATCATGAACCGTCTAGTACACGGCTCCGCTTCTACCTTCAACCAACAGACCAACGTAAATCTGGACAACAAATATACGGTACTGGATATCTCCGAATTAACAGGCGATCTCCTTACCGTAGGCATGTTCGTTGCTCTGGATTTTGTCTGGGATAAGGCAAAGGAAGACCGTACCGTTGAGAAATCTATTTTCATTGATGAGACCTGGCAGTTGATTGGTGCAAGCTCCAATAAGCTGGCTGCCGAATTTGTTCTGGAGATTTTCAAAATCATCCGTGACTATGGTGGTGCTGCTATTACTGCAACACAGGATCTGAATGACTTCTTTGCTCTGGATGACGGAAAGTATGGAAAAGGTATCATCAACAATTCCAAAACTAAAATCGTTCTGAATCTGGAGGACGAAGAGGCAATGCGTGTGCAGTCCATTCTTCATCTCTCGGAAGCAGAGACGATGGCAATTACCCACTTCGAGCGTGGTAATGGTCTGATTTCTACGAACAATAATAACATCACTGTGGAGTTCAAGGCTTCTGAATTGGAAAAGGAGCTGATTACTACAGACCGCCAGGAGTTAAAGAAGCTTCTGGAAAAAGAAAAACAACGCAAAAACATGGCGGAAGCAGTCTAATACTTATACATTACATACGCTTTACGGATTACAAAATCACCGTTTTTTACAGAAAATTCTTCTGCGTATTCAATATGTATTGTGTAAGTATTACATTCTGTTTCTACCTATATAAAGGAGACTATCATGCAACATATCAACAGACAGCAGGACAGTCATCTCTCAGAGATCACAAAGCTTCTGTCCATGTATCAGGTTTTAACCCTGCCACAGCTTGGCAGGCTCTTTCCTGAGCTTGACCATACAAAGCTGTTGTCCTTACTCAGACGGCTGGAAAAGAGTGGTCGTCTGGTACTGCAGCCAGAGCAGAAGCTGGTTCTGTATTCTAAGGAATGTATACCGGATTTCGCAATGTTATCTACCTTCTGGCTGCTGCTGGACTTCCTGCCTGATATTACTTATCACACTGTCAGCGATTTCCCGGTGTGTCTCAGCTTTTATACAGATTCCGATGCCTATGATGTAATCTATGCGGCACCGGAAAAGGAAATCCTGCTGAACCACGCATTATCTTTATCCAAAGAGGAATGCCCCCACCGTCTGGTCATTGTGGAACAGGTCGAACAGATTCCAAAGCTCTCCTTTCCACACATTACTGCATACTGCAGAGTGCTCCCAGATGGTCAGATTGCATATTACAAGAAACAAGGAGAATCACTATTTGATGGATAAACATACCCTGTCCTCCCGTCTTTCCAGAATCGAGGAGGAAATACCAAAACTAACCAATACCCTCTATGCCATGCGGATTACTGATACGAAAAGCTATGGCAAAAACTATGAGGAACTCAGCATTGATGCTGCCATTCGTGCAGAACGGATTGCCTGCTCTTTAAGAAATGTAATCTATGCCGCCAATCTGGTTCCAAAACCTGTGCTGATGCAAAAAGCAGCAAAGGAACACGGCATTGCACTTGCCTTTTCCGACTGCTCTGTGACCATTACTCTGCCGGGCCTTATGCCAAAACGTAATAAACGCACGAACACAACCTTTCTCACTGATCCGCTCTACAGCTTTATGGACAGTTACACGAAGGAACATGTCCTGCCCCATTTTACAGACTGTGTTGTATGCTTTACGCACCGGTTTGATGAGAGCCTGTCTGCCAGACGGGTAAGGGATTACGACAATCTGGAATGCAAGCAGATTTTAGATACTGTTGCCGGCTTTCTTATGACGGATGACAGCGGTATCTTCTGCGATGCCTACCACACAACTGAGTTCGGGGACAGAGACTGTACCATACTTACCATCATGGAAAAGAACAGCTTTCCCACATGGCTGAAGGAGCAGGCTGACCGTGAAAAAAACATATCGGATTTTTAACGAATTTTTTCCTTCATTTTCCGACTATGGTAAAAAGTCACCTGACGCACTACAAAATCTAAGAAATACAACCTGCCTGCACACTAGAATTTTACCCGAGTTTCAGTCGTGTATGGTAAATTTCAGGAGGTGATGCCCCTTGGATACGACAAGCAGTGCTTATCAATTACTGGAGCTGATTGCCCTTTCCGGTGAATGCAGTCCCGATGTGTTACAGCACTTACATATCAGTCCCAGCTATGGAGAAAAACTGATTACAAGACTCAAATCCGAGAACTATATCAAAACACATTACAAAGACCAGCTCCGTGGCTATCGCCTTACCTCTGCCGGGAAAAAGCTGCTGCTATCCCTGCATCCTGAGCGGTTCTCCTTTTACCTCTCCGGCAACTGTGATACCAACCGTCCACGAAGCGATTACCCCAGAAGGCTCCGTCTTCATCAGGCATCCATGGTATATGCCATGCTGCTTGCTGCTGACATCACGACCTTCCGTGACAAAAAGCCTCGCCTGTTTCAGCCAGATGTCAGGGAACCCTGCTCCATCTCTCCTCCAGTCTTTTATCACTCCAGAGAAATCAAGGAGCTTGGTGCTGAGACTGTGAAGATCAATAACTCCCGCTGTATTGGAATACTCTTTGCAGCTAAATGTATCTACCCGGTTTTTTATACCGGTGACTCTCTGATAAAGTGGGAATACCGGACAGAGCTGAAGGTAAAAGCTCTGCTTTCCTACCACGCAAGTCAGGGAATCCTATCCGCCGGACACTTAAAGCCTTCCTATCATCAGGACACTCCCATCCGGGCACTCCTGATTGGAAAAGGTATGGATACCAGTCTGAAGCTTTTGACCAGCACCGGCGGCTTCCAGAAAAGTTACTTCTATCTGGATACCAGCTTTGAACATTTTCACTACATTCCAGATTCCAGAGAAGGCACTGTGATGCTGAAGCTGCTTTGTTCCCCAAAGCTTATGAACGCACTGCGGGACCTGCTGCTTTCTGACCTGAAGCCTCCCTGCTCTGATTACGGTCTGGAACATGATGCGGTATCCGATGATTTACCCGTCCTGCTTGCTTTTGACTTTGACATGCTTAAGATTTCCAGATTCCACACTGCCCTCTCCCTGCATGGCATCCACGGGAATCTGATCTGCTTCGATTTCCAAAAGGAAATACTGAAGCTTTACTTTCAGAAAACTGTAACCATAACAACCATTGATTTAGAAAAATTTGAAAGGAGGTTTCTATCCTGAACCTGACACTGCCAAAACTTAACTCGAAAACACAAAAGTCCCTGACTCTTTTCCTGGTTCTTCCTGTCCTGCTAACAACACTTCTCTATGCAGGCGGGATTATCGCCCAGTTCATGATCAACTACACTACCTGGACCTCCGCCGGTGGAACGCCGGGAAATGGAACATCCCCAAAACTGCCTTCCGTTTCCATCTCCGCCTGCCTTCGTGCCCTTACCGTATTCCCGTACAGTCTGTATGGGATTTTTATTTGCCTTGGAGCCTTCGGCTTCCTGATTCTTATGGTGATGCGGATGGGCTGGGGCAGTAAGGGTGTCTATGACAGAGACCGCAATCTGGTCTACTCCGATAAGGGAACCTATGGTACCTCTGGCTTCATGACCGACAGTGAGATGCATCAGATCCTTGAGATTGTACCAGACATCACCCGCAGCCGTGGCATCATTCTTGGGAAGCTGGAAAATAAAGCAGTGTGTCTGCCGGAGAAAACAAGGCTCAATAAAAATGTTGCCGTCTTCGGAGCCAGTGGAAGCATGAAGAGCAGAGCCTACGCACGTAACTGTGCCTTACAGTGTGTGAAACGTGGAGAGAGCATGATTATTACGGACTGTAAATCTGAGCTTTATGCGGATATGGCAGTCTACCTGCAGGAGAACGGATATACCGTAAAGGTCTTTAACCTGATTAACCCGGAGAACTCCGACAGCTGGAACTGCCTTGCTGAAATCGAGGGACAGGAGATCATGGCGCAGCTCTTCTCCGATGTAATCATTAAAAATACCGGCTCTGCCAAAGGCGACCACTTCTGGGACAACTCAGAAATGAATCTGCTGAAGGCTCTGGTTCTGTACGTGGATCAGGGCTTCCCTCCCGAAGGCAAAAATATCGGACAGGTCTATAAGCTCCTGACCATGAGTTCTGAAAAAGAACTGAATAACCTGTTTGACCTGCTTCCGGTTACCCATCCGGCAAAAGCACCTTACAATATTTTCAAGCAGGCTTCCGACACGGTGCGAAGCGGAGTCATCATCGGACTGGGAACCAGACTTCAGGTGTTCCAGAATAAGCTGATCCGTCAGATCACAACCTATAATGAAATCAATCTGACCAGACCCGGCTATGAGAAATGTGCATATTTCTGTATTACCTCGGATCAGGATTCCACCTTTGACTTTCTCTCCTCTTTGTTCATGTCTTTTGTCTTTATTAAGCTCATTCGCTATGCAGACAAATATGGCGAGGAAGGACGGCTCCCTGTGCCGGTACATATTCTGGCTGACGAGCTTGCAAACGGTGGCTGCACTATTGCGGATCTGACAAAAAAAGTGAGTGTTATCCGTTCCAGAGATCTGTCCATAAGCTGTATCTTCCAGAACCTGCCGCAGATGCAAAACCGATACCCACTGAACCAGTGGCAGGAAATTATCGGAAACTGTGATACCCAGCTCTTCTTAGGATGTACGGATGAGCTGACTGCAACCTTTATCTCCAACCGCACCGGCGAAGTGAGCGTTGCTGTATCCAGTGAAGCAAAGCAGCTTAACACCTGGCGGGTATCTGATTATACACCGGAGTACCGGGAAACCCATTCCGTTGGAAAGCGAAAGCTCCTGACTCCGGATGAAGTGCTCCGCCTTCCCCTCGATCAGGCTCTGATTATTTTGCGTGGTCAGAAGGTTCTGAAGGTTGAGAAATTTGATTTTACCCTGCATCCGGAAAGTAGCAAGTTCGTAAAAAGCCGTGCTTCAGACCATATCCCGGAATGGAGACAAAATCCGGATACCCCGGAGGCTGACTATACGCATCTGGTGAAACCAAAACCGAAGCCAAAGAAACCAAAAGCTCCAAAATCCACACCTGCAGTAGAGGCTGACTTACCTGCATCCACTTTTGAGATGCCTCCTAAGTCAAATCCTATGCCAACTGCTTTTCCTCCAGATGAGGAAATCAAATTTGTTATAACTGATAAACAATCCATCATGTCCTGATGGGAAGCAACTGTCCGCCTTTATCTGATGATAAGGGCTATTTTATTACGAAAAAGGAGATACCTATTATGCCAAAGAAATCTATGACTGAAGAAATCAACACAACTAATGCTGGTGCAGCTAAAATCACGGAAACTGCTGTGGATGCAGTACAGGAAACACCAGCGGCTCCTGTACCTGCTGAAACTACTCCAGTTCCAGCACCCTCTTCATCCAAACCGTCTACCAAAAAGAAACCTGCTCCCTCCTCTATTCTGACATTAAGTGCAGATTCTGAAGTAGAAACACAGGAAAGCAAAGAGGATCTGATCTGGCACGAACTGCAGAATGCTTACCGTACCAAGAAAATCCTTACCGGGAATCTGGGTGGTATTGAACGTATGGAAGGCGGCGGTACTATCGCAGTCATCTATTATAAAGAAATGCGTGTCATTATTCCGCTTGCCGAGATGATGATCAACTTATCTGAAGATACAGTCCATGACTATGGAGAGCTGGTGCAGCGTCAGAATAAAATTCTTGGAAATATGCTGGGATGTGAAGTTGATTTTATTGTAAAGGGACTGGATAATTCCAGTAGAAGTGTGGTTGCCAGCCGAAAGGATGCCATGTATAAGAAGCGTCAGATTTTCTATCTTCCCGATGCCAACTGGAACTCCCGTGTCTGTGAAGACAGAGTGGTGCAGGCAAGAGTCATTGCGGTTGCTGAAAAAGTCGTGCGTGTGGAAATCTTCGGTGTAGAATGCTCCATTCTTGCCAGAGACCTTTCCTGGGACTGGCTTGGAGATGCCACCGAAAGCTTCTTCGTAGGTGATCCTCTTCTAGTTCGTGTGCTGAATGTAAAACTAAATTCCTTAGAAGACATGGGGATGCGGACATTATTTTAGACTGCCACGCCCATCCTCCTTCTGTATTCTAGAGGGCTGAGCCCTCCGAGTGTTGTTTTTATCCGATCAGTACGATACCAATGCATGTAGTCATTTACCTCCTGG
>JAQUXP010000048.1 GCA_028692395.1 Lachnospiraceae bacterium | reverse complement strand
TTCCAAAAGCTTCCCAAGCGACTTCACAATCTCCCGGTCATCATCCACAACCAAAACACGATACGCTTCCATACTCCCCTCCTGTGCCTCTTATCTTTTGTCTTAAGTATAGCATACATAATAAATCTGACATTTACTATTTAAAAATCTTACAATTTTCTTAACATCTCCTCCACAGCTTTTGACACTTTCGATCAAAAAAGCTGTGGCACACCTGTGGAAAAAAGGTGATGCTCCTGGACTTCCAAGCAGCATCACCTTTTCTCCGCAGGTGAGTCACAGCTCCCCCTTGCGAAACATATGTTATTTCCCGCCCAGTCCCATCTCGGTAATATGATTCCAGGCTTCCTCGTCAAATTCTCGGTCTTTAAAGTAATATTTTCGGTCCTCATCCGTGATCGTCCGAAGCACTCTGCAGGGATTTCCTGCTGCTACGGACCATGCAGGAATATCTTTGGTCACCACACTGCCTGCACCGATAACCGTATTAGCCCCGATAGTCACGCCCGGGCAGATCACAGAACTGCCGCCAATCCAGCAGTTGTCTCCGATGGTAACATCCATTCCATATTCATAAGCACTGTTTCTGGAATCCGGATGTATCGGATGCCCGGCGGTATAGATGGCAACGTTTGGTGCCAGCTGACAGTTATCTCCGATTCTTATCTTTGCAGTATCAAGAAGCATGCA
This sequence comes from Lachnospiraceae bacterium, assembly GCA_028692395.1. GTDB lineage: Bacteria > Bacillota > Clostridia > Lachnospirales > Lachnospiraceae > Novisyntrophococcus. The sequence continues at coordinate 11,604 of JAQUXP010000048.1, read as the reverse complement.
ATTATAGTTGGCAAAAAAGTTTTTGCCCACTTCAATATTAAAACCATAGTCACAGTAAAAAGGCGGATTAATGAAGGCACCATCCGATTTTCCCAGCAATTCCTTCACAAGCCTCGTCAATGTGTCAAAATCCGCCCTGTCCGCATTGTTCAGCTGCTGCATCATTCTTCTCGCCGGCAGCTGCTGCTCCAGCACAGATGCATCTGTGATATACGCCATCTCACAATCTCTTCTCTCAATATTGTTCATAAATTTCTCCCTGCTTTCCACTTGTTTTTGCTTTTTGATTCCATGTTTTACGGGTCCCAAATTCATCCGTATTCATGCAAGTATGAAACGGATGAACTTTTGACCCTTTGATATCATTATAGGGCTTTTATCGCAGAACTCTATCATTATAATCCTGATTTATTATAACAATCGTTCGAAATCAATGAACTGATACTAATCTGACAGCTTATGCTTCTTCCTCCGGATACTTCATGCCCCATTCTTTTCGAATCGAAGTCATCATATCCATAACATCTCTGGTGTAGTCCAGATGCATCTCATCCGCCTCTCCCAAGACAGCTTTTTCCATATCTTCCACTTCATACTCCAGCGCTTTTGCAGTGGCTCCGGCTTTGACTACTTCTTTCTGTCCATCCTCCGTGTAAGTAATCACTGCTTCTTCACCTCTCGGGTAATCGAACAGCTCAATATAGCCTTTATCAAATGCTATCGTTCCCCTCTTTGGCTGTTTTGCATGGAGGGAAAGGATGACAGTTGCCATCTCCTCCTGCTGATTTTTCAGCAGAATCGCAGCCTGCTCGTCCACTCCGGTACTGGCGAATTTAACCTGAGAGAGAATCTGATCTGGTTTGGAACTCATAAACCACCGGACAAATGACAACGCATAGACCCCAATGTCCAGCAGGGCTCCTCCTGCCAGCTCCCGGTTAAAAAATCGATTCTCCATATTATATTCCTTATAGCTTCCAAAGTTCATCTGAATCAGCCGCAGCTCACCAAGAGACCCCGATTGGATCCTCTCCCTCAGCGTCTTATAGATTGGCATGTGGAAAATCGTCATAGCCTCTGCCAGTACCACATGGTTCCTTTCGGCAAGCTCCACCGCCTCTGTGAGTTCCTCTGTATTCAGTGTAATTGATTTTTCACAGAGCACATGCTTTCCACTTTCCAGGGCCTTTCTCAAATAAGAAATATGTGTATTATGCGGCGTGGAGATGTAAATAATATCTACCGCATCATCTGCAAATACCTCATCCAGATTGTCATATACTTTCTCAATTCCATACCGCTCTGCGAATACCACAGCCTTTTCATAAGTACGGTTTGCCACAGAATACAGCCTGCGTCCTTTGGCCTCCATAGCCTGGGCCAGCTGATTCGCAATAACACCACAGCCCAGTGTCGCCCAATTATATTCTCTCATCCTATGCCTCCCTGTATCATGCTTCTCAGGACTTCGCCTGACAGCCTTACATTGCTCTGATAATTTTCCTAAGCTTCAATACCATGGATGGTGCTACGGAAAGCTCGTCCAGGCCCATGTTTACGAAGGTTTCTGTCAGCTCCTGATCAGCGCCAAGTTCTCCACAGATGCCTGCCCATATGCCGCACTTATGCGCATTATCCACAACCATCTGAATCAGCTTCAGGACTGCTTTGTGATGTGGATTGTAGAAGTCCTCCAGCCTCTGGTTCTGCCTGTCGATGGCCAGTGTATACTGGGTCAGATCATTGGTTCCGATGCTGAAGAAATCTACCATTTCGGCCAGTTCATCGCTAATCAGTGCCGCCGCAGGAGTCTCAATCATAATGCCCTGTTCCGGACGCTTATATGGAATCTCCTCTTCATCCAGCTCTCTTTCTACCTCTGCTACAATCTTCTGAATCTCCTTCACTTCCTCTGCTGAAATGATCATAGGGTACATCACGGACAGATTGCCATAAACAGAAGCCCGAAGCAGTGCCCGAAGCTGCGTCTTGAAGATGTCCGGCTGTTTGAGACAGATACGGATTGCACGGTAGCCCAGTGCCGGATTATCTTCTTTTCCAAGCTCAAAGTAATCCACCTGCTTGTCTGCGCCGATATCCAGGGTACGGATAATGACCTTCTTGCCTGCCATCATCTGAAGAACCTGTTTGTAAGACTGGAACTGCTCCTCCTCCGTGGGGAAATCCTCCCGTCCCAGGTACAGGAATTCACTGCGGAACAGTCCGATGCCGCCGGCATCATTTTCCATCACATAAGCCACATCACTGACACAGCCGATATTCGCATAGAGATTGATGCTGCGTCCATCACTGGTCACATTCTCTTTTCCCTTTAACGTCTGCAAAAGCTGCAGTTTTTCCTGTTCAATCTGAATTTGATTCTGGGCCAGCTGCAGCTGCTCCTCTGTGGGATGCAGAATCAGGGCTCCCTCGATCCCGTCAACGATGGCCTGATCACCGGTACGAATCTGATCAAGATCCATCGGCACACCAATCAGAGCAGGGATATTCATCATACGGGCAAGAATTGCGGTATGCGAATTGGTAGAGCCATGTACTGTTACAAATGCCAGGATCTTATCTTTATCCATCTGTACTGTCTCGCTGGGGCTTAGATCATCTGCAAGAATAATCGATGGTTCCATGGTGGACCAGTCGATATCCTCTACCCCGTCCAGCACCCGGACCAGTCTGTTGGAAATGTCTTTTACATCTGCCGCCCTGGCTTTCATATAGTCATCGTCCATGGTGGCAAACATCTCAGAGAAATTATCTCCAATCATGGATACTGCATAAGAGCCATTCACCAGCTCCGTCTGAATCATATTCTGGATAGCATCCTGGTAATCACTGTCCTCCAGCATCATCTGATGCACTTCAAAAATTGCTGCACTGGCCTCTCCAACCTCTTTTACAGCCTTATCATACAGCTTCTGCAGCTGTGTCTGGGCGATAAGAACTGCAGCTTCCACCCGGGCGATTTCCTCTGCAGCATTCTCAATCTTTGTACGTTTTACCTGCTGCTCATTGCTCTTTTGGACTACCACATTTCCTACTGCAATCCCTTTATAAACTGTCTTACCCTGATATCTTTCCATTATTTCATCCTCATTCCCTTCCAGTATATTTTCTATATGCAATCAGGGACTACCTAAGTGCGGCAGTCCCATATATGCATCATTCTCTTTGATTGTGTTTAGAATTAAATGTTGTCTTCAAAAAATTTCTTGATATTTTCGTATGCAATCTCTTCATCTGCACCTTCCACCTGAACGGTTACAGTCTGTCCGCACTTGATACCCATGGCCATAATCAGCATCAGCTTGGTTGCTTCCGCTTTCTTGCCATTAGCCTCCATGGTAATCTTGCTCTCATATTTCTTTGCTTCCTTAACCAGCAGTCCTGCAGGTCTTGCATGAATTCCAATCTCATCTTTAATTACATAATCAAATTTCTTCATCGTTTTTTCCCTTTCTCTTGTTGTTATTGGTTTCTTTATGATCCTCTTCTTTCGAAGTTGTTGCCTCCTCTGGAGTTTTCAGTTCATCACTGGCTACTCTCTCAATGTGCATGGCAAGATATCCAATCTCGATATCTTCCAGTCTGCGGTGCAGGCTTCGCCCCAGTTCATCACAGATCTTTCTGGCGCTTTCAAAGGCCTGGGGATAGGTTGATTTCATATATGCATTCATATCCAGTTTCAGGCTCTCCCCGTTCAGTGCCCGGGCTACCATATGACGAACATGATTCATCAGTCGGTTATAAGCCAGCGACATAATATCTATCGTTTCCCCTGTCTCCCGCTCCACGTGAGCAATGCATTCCCTCACGGTATATGCCATCTGCATTGCCTGGGAAACCTTTTCATTTTCAATCGCAGAATGCACATGCAGTGCAATATAGCCGATTTCATGCTCATCAATCTGTACATCCATCCGCTTCTTCAGAAGGGGTTCGATGGACTGTGCTACTTTATATTCCCTATGGAAAAGTACTCGGATATCATCCGTCAGCGGATTGCTGATCTGTTCGTGATTCCGGATACGCCGAACCGCATATTCGATATGATCTGCCATGGGAAACAGGATTCTTCTGTCGATTCCACCGAAGGTTTTCTCCGCTTCATTTAACACATCATTGGCGATATCCAGACATTCCGGTGATACGGATTTTGCAATCTCCTTTGCATCACCTCTGTCCGATATCGTCTTAAGAGAATATATGGTATCCTCCGGTCTGGCCTCCACATATTCACTTACTTTTTTTCCAAATCCTATTCCTCTTCCCAACAGCAGATACTCACTTTGATCCTTACTGTCAAAGACAAATATTGCATTATGGTTCAGAACCTTTGCCACTCTGTACATGGGTTTGACCCCTCACTTCACTTTTATTCGCAGATATCAATCGCAAAAAGTGCCTCTCCAGACTGTACCTTACCCTCCTTCAAAACTCGGATTCTCATGTTATCCTCCATCTCTGTGCAGAGTATGGGAGATACCACTGATGGTGCATGTGCCTTCAGATAATCCAGATCCAGCTTCAGCATGGGATCACCCTTTTTCAGCTTCTGTCCGTTCTCAACCAGAACCTCGAATCCTTGTCCTTCCAGCTTTACGGTATCAATTCCCACATGAATCAGAAGCTCTACTCCTGTATCTGTGGTGTAGCCGATTGCATGCTTTGTATCAAAGACAAAGGCTACCTCACCATCTTCCGGTGCACATACCATGGATTCGGAAGGCTCTACAACCGCACCGTCCCCCATCATTTTCGCTGCAAATCCTTCGTCCGGTGCAGTAGACAGCTCTGCTGCGGTTCCAGTCATGGGACTTGAGATTACGATGGTCTTTACTACCTTCTTTTCTTCAGTGGAAGGGTTATCTGTCGCTTCTGACACTTCTTCATTTTCTGCGCTACTATTATCATACACTTCTTCCGGTGCATTTTCCAGATATTCTTCCAAATGTGACTTAATAATTGTAACTCTTGGTCCATAGATGACCTGAACACCGTTGCCTTTGTGAATAACACCGGAGGCCCCTGTTGCTTTTAAGATACCATCGCTTACCTTTTTTGAATCATATACCGTACAGCGAAGTCTTGTGGCACAGCAGTCAACATCAGAGATATTTGCTTTTCCACCAAGTCCCTGGCAGATATTTTGGGACATCTCATCCGCAGGATCTGCAGCTTTGCCTTCCCCTTTGGAAGCATTTTTCCTTGCATCCACATCACTTCTTCTATACAGCTTTACTTCCTCACTATCATCACGCCCTGGTGTTTTCAGATCCAGCTTTTTGATCAGGAAGCTAAACAGGAGATAATATACGATAAAGTATCCGATACCTACTACCACAATCCAGATCCAGTTTGTCTTGGCATTTCCCTGTAAGATTCCAAACAGTGTCAGGTCGATAATACCACCGGAAAATGTCATACCAACGCCGACATTTAACATATGCATCAGCATATAAGCCAGTCCGGCAAATACACAGTGGATACCATAAAGCATCGGTGCAACAAAGATAAATGTAAACTCAAGGGGCTCTGTAATACCGGTCAGCATAGCAGTCAGTGCTGCGGAAAGAAGCAGACCGAATACCGCTTTTTTCTTCTCCGGCTTTGCAGTCTTATACATAGCCAGTGCCGCACCCGGCAGACCAAAGATCATCAGCGGGAATTTTCCTGACATAAATCTGGTAGCGGAAACAGCAAAATGTTTCACACTGGGGTCAGCAAGCTGTGCGAAGAAGATGTTCTGTGCACCCTCTACCGCCTGTCCTGCAACGGTCATCGTACCGCCAAGCCCCGTCTGCCAGAAGGGCAGGTAGAATACATGATGCAGCCCAAAAGGAATTAACAGACGCTCCATGAATCCGTAAACCCAGGTTCCGGCATAACCGGATTTCATAACAAAATCTCCGATTGCAAAGATTCCCTGCTGTACCACCGGCCATACAAAAAACATGCCAATTCCTACAAATGTATATACGATCGCACTGATGATGGGAACAAATCTTGTTCCACCAAAGAAGGACAGCACCTGAGGAAGCTCAATCTTATAGAACCGGTTGTGAAGTGCTGCCACACCCAAGCCTACAATAATACCACCGAACACACCCATTTGTAAAGAAGTGATTCCGCAAACCGATGCTGAGGCACCCGCCAGCAGCTTCTCCGTGCCGCCATTAATCGTAATCATGGCACTGATGGATGCATGCATAATAAAAAATGCTACGACTGCAGCCAGCGCCGCAACTTCTTTTTCCTTCTTTGCCATACCAATCGCAACACCCATGGCAAAGATAATCGGCAGGTTGGCAAACACAATATCTCCTGCTGCACTCATAACCTGCAGGATTGCATTTAGCACCGTTCCCGGTCCCATAATTCCCATCAAACCATAAGTATTTAGTGTTGTTTCATTTGTAAATGAACTGCCCAGACCCAGCAGCAGACCTGCCACAGGCAGTATGGCGATTGGAAGCATAAATGATCTTCCAACTCTTTGTAATACGCCAAAAATCTTGTCCTTCATCCTTTTTTTCTCCTTCTTCTTTTTTGAATTTACGACAACTGTTTCCTATCTTTTCGGCTGAATTTTACTGATATAGCATGCCCCGGAAAACAAACTTCCTGTTTAGTATGCAAAAAAAGAGACACTCCTACACATAAACATCAAAAATGTTATGTATAGTGAATGCCTCCCTTAGAGTTACATACTATATCTGTAATTTAAATTAACACTATTCCTAAAAAATGTCAACTGATTTTTAAACTTTTTTTCCCTGACAGATTGCAGCTGCACGTGCAAGGGCTGCATCAATATTTTCGCAGTAATTTTCCGCTCCAACCTCATCGTAGAACTTCGCCTTCTGCATCATAGATAATGGCTGTTCCTGGGTATGGGAGAAAATCAGTATAATATTCTTCTTCCTGCACACGCCATATACGCTTCGCAGCGTATGAAGAGCTGTGGCATCCATAGCCGGAACTCCACGCATCCGAAGTACGATGGCTTTGATATGATGCCTGCCTGCTCCGATAGAGATATCCATGAATTTATCTGCAGCTCCAAAAAACATGGGACCCTCTATTTCATATACCAGTGTGCCCTTGGGAACGGCACGAAGCTTGATGTTATCCGGATCATTTCTGTTCTCCACTTCATCCATATAGGTCCATCCGTGGAGCTCTGTGGTATCTGCCATACGTTTCATAAAGAGCACCGCCGCCACAATCATACCAACCTCGATTGCCACTACCAGATCAAAGACCACGGTGAGAAACAGGGTCAATGCAAAGACGATAATATCACTTTTCGGAGCATTACGTACCAGTGTGATACATTCCCGCCAGCCGCTCATATTGTAGGCCACCATAATCAGAACCGCTGCCAGTGCCGGCATAGGAATCAGGGCCGCCAGGGGCATCAGCACCACCAGAATAATCAGGAGCGTGACAGCATGTACGATTCCGGCTATGGGAGTACGCCCTCCATTTTTCGCATTTGCCGCTGTGCGGGCTATGGCTCCGGTTGCCGGAAGACCGCCAAAAAGTGCCGATGCAATGTTACCAACACCCTGTCCAACCAGCTCCGCATTAGAGCGATGCCTGCTTCCCACCATACCATCTGACACAACGCAGGAGAGCAGAGACTCAATTGCCGCAAGAATTGCGATGGTAAATGCCGGGCTTGCCAGTTCCATAATCATGGCAAGATCCGTATGGGGCAGCTGAAACTTCGGAAGTGCAGAAGAAAGTTCTCCATATACACTTCCGATGGTATTCACCTGAAGAGGCAGGAATTTTACCATCAGTGTGGTCACTATAATCGCAATCAGTGATCCCGGCACCTTGTCGGTAACATAAGGCCACAGAATCAAAACTGCCAGTGCCACCAGACCAATCAGCAGCGCATGAAGATTCAGCGTGGGAAAATATTTCCCATAGGCCACAAGCTTCGCAGCAAATTCCGACGGAACCGCACCCATATCCAGACCGAAAAAGTCCTTTAACTGTCCCACCATTAAGGTGATGGCGATTCCCGCTGTGAATCCTGTGGTAATCGTATAGGGAATAAACTTGATCAGGCTTCCAAAATGCGCAATTCCCATAATAATCAGGATAATTCCTGCCATAATCGTTGCCACAATCAGTCCGTCCATCCCATAGGTCTGGATAATTCCGTAGATAATCACAACAAATGCAGCAGTAGGTCCTCCAATCTGAACCCGGCTTCCGCCCAGAAATGATATAAAGAATCCGGCAATAATGGCGGTATAAAGACCCCGCTCCGGATTCACACCAGATGCGATTGCCAGAGCGATGGACAACGGCAGCGCAATAATCGCCACGATAATTCCTGCAATCACATCCTTGATAAACTGTTCTTTTGAATAATCTTTCATTACTGAAAATAGCTTCGGTTTGATACTTTCCATAATTCCCCCTTGGTTTTTTATAATCACGGTAATTGTTCCGCAATATTTTCTTACCTTATTATTCTAACGTGTCTATTTCCGGTTTGTCTATGGAAAACGCAAAAAGAGATTGCATCTTTTGAGATGCAATCTCTCCATACAGTTTCTTTCACTGTTTTTCCTGCGTATAAAACAAATGATACCATCTAGTACATCGTAAATTAAATAACTGCCCAGAAATCCAGACATGCTTAATGTGGCAGTGATTCAGGAAACGATGTACTAATATCCATAAATCTCATAAGCATCATACTCACGATCAAAATGATATCCCAGCTTTTCTGCCAGTGCCACCGACCATAGATTCTGTGCATCCCAACTGGGATATAAGCCCCGGTCAAGACACTCTAGAATCAGTTTTGCACCGCATACAGAGGCCAGTCCTTTTCTGCGATATTCCTTTTTGGTGTCTATTTCAATCTCTATCCCACCAAGATAAGCAGAATAAGAAGACGCCCCGGAAACAGGAATCCCATCTTTCATAATGACAACTCCTAAACCGGATTTCTCATAAGCATGATAGTCAGAAAACTGTGAAACAAAATCACAGCACCAGTCTTCCTTTCTACAATAATCAAAAATCCCCTGATCTATCAGCCTGATGGAATAATCAGCTGGAAGACCTTTCACTATATGCTCCAGCTTCTCCTGATCAAATAGATTCTGCTCCTTTTTTATGGCATACCGCACTATCTTTTTCGCCTTACCTCCATAATATTTTTCTATCTCCTCAGCCCATTGGCGATTCTGGGGAACAGCAATGATAAAATCCTGCCTGCACCATTCCGGCTTATAAGCAACCAGCTCCCTGCTTGTTTTACCCGCAAAAAAGCAAAAGTCCCCTAATATTGCCATGGCAGAAACCGGATCACGTTCATCGTTAACGTAAATACTGCCCATCACTCCCTGGAGACATGACCAGATCATAGACTCTTCCCAATTTCCAAAGATGACTGCTGCCTTCTCTTGGTCATTCACCTTATATACCATAAAGCATCTCCTCAATCTGGATTCTGAGTTACTATTTCATAAAGCCCGTGTCTGTAAAAGCTGTGGTTACCATTTCATAAATCTGTGTTCGCAAAAGCACTGGTTACCATTGGAAATGCTGCTCTACTTTATATGTAGTTTCTTCTACCGTACTATCTTCATTTCTTTCCATCCAAAAATAATGACTCTTCTTAATCTCATTACATCTTTTTGTATTGATATTCCTTAATGTTGCATTACAAGTCAATTTTGCATTCTCAACATTTGTAGTACTATGAATAAAATCACTAAAGTCTTGATGGTCTGGACGATTACAATAATCTTCTATAAGATTTGTAGGATTTTTTATTAAGAATGCAACTCTGGATGCGTCTGTTAACTTATCAGCTTCCTCCACAGTCAAATGACAATCACACAATATTCTTTGATTTTGCGAAAGCCGAATTAAATCCAGTAATACAAAATCTAATTGTTCTCTCGTATTATCAATTAACCATTTCCTATAGTTCTCAACTGAACGTCCAAAAAATTCATCAGCATTTTTAAATTCCTTAGTCATGGAAGGTTGATATTGTGCATCCGCCATTTTTTGATGTATCGGAAATTGTTCATCAATATCATAAACAAATAAATCATGTCGTTTTGCTAACGTTCTTGAAATAGTGGTTTTCCCACCACATGGTGTACCTGTTATAAAATATACATTTTTTAAATACTCTTTGAGTACATTGTCTTGAAATATCATGTAGCTTCTCCTTTATTAAATAGTTTTAAGTATCTGCTTCTGCATAAAACCATTTAACATAGTCCTATGCACTTAGATATTTCTCAAACGTAAAAATGCCGTCATTTTATTCACCTCCGCAACTTCAAATTATCTCTATTTTGACTTTTTTATTCTAGCATAAACCCCTTATTTCCACAATAGTCCTTCTGATGATTTATACTGTTCTTCCCTTTACAGATTCCATTCGCTGAAAATGTTCCTGTTTTAACAACTCCATACAAATAAACGATTCCTCCAGCCAACATGATGATGGTTTCTCCCAATACTAATGATAAATCTCCATTTCCAACATATAACTGCACAACAATGGCAATCGCACAAGCAATATACATAACCAAAAAACTTCCCATTGCATATTTCCCCAATGCCTGACTTTGTCTTTCATCTAAATACTGTTTCATAGGTCATCCTCCTCCCAGAACAAATCATTCAGTGTCTTTCCTAGTTCCTTGCATATTGCGATACAAAGCTTCAAAGATGGATTATAATCGCCAGCTTCTATCATTCCTATTGTCTGTCTGGTAACTCCAGCTCGTTCAGCTAATTGTATCTGGGAAATATTTTTTTCCATTCTTGCAACTTTCATTTTAATATTCTTCGTAATCCATCACCTCTCTGTCACCTATTCTTAATTTAATTATACGCCTCAATTCTTTAATATCAAATATATTTTGCATTTGCAAGGTTTATATTTCATCTAATTTTATGACATAAAAAAAGCAATCCTCTATTTCTAAAGGATTGCGGAATATTTTTGCTCTTATTTAGTTCTAGATCAAAGATTACTCGATAACGGTAGCAGCACGTCCTGAACCAACAGTACGTCCACCTTCACGAAATCGGACTGACGTATTGAGACGTTTTTCCTATGTATTTTCGTTCATTTTAAGCTGATTTAAATGCATATTACAGTTCGTTTTTTTCGTTTCAGGATTTTTTGTTATCAAACTGTTATCATTACTGCTGCGCTATGTATTTCATATATGCTTTTTCCAACAGTTTGAAATCGCAGCTATTATCTGTCAAAATCTGCTTTCTATTCTGCGTTACCATTTCATATATTTTATTCGCCTTTTTCTGAATACGCTCTATGTTATCTACACAAAAATTCCATTCTTCCTCCGTACACAGAAACAAGGAGACGAGAAAACTCATCTCCTTGAAATTAACGTTCGCACTTGCGAGTAGCGAAGCACTCAAATTAAAGGTTCACAGTGAACCCTCACATGACTGAAGTCACATGCTTCCTGTTTCGGCGTAAATCGCCACAATAAATGCTGGTCTTATGCTTACTCCACAGGCGTAGATTATACTGTTTGGACAGTTCCTGCCCTACAGTTT
>JAQUXP010000001.1 GCA_028692395.1 Lachnospiraceae bacterium | reverse complement strand
ATTATACCACAATAGACGATGAAAGACAATGACAATATGACATAAAATGGAAATAAAAAATGCTCGGAAGCCTTATTACTAGAGACTTTCGAGCTAATCTACGTTAAAAGCAACTGCAAAACTGTGGTGGTTATGTGGCTCAAAACCCTGTAAAATATGAAAAGAACAAGTTCTCAGCAGGAAAAAATGATGGATTGGAGATCCTATTTTTTCCTGCTTTTTTGTCGCATTTTGTTTTCTTCCAAAAACTTGATATTGTTTACATGCGTTTAATCTGTTATACTGTTTTCGTTAACAAAAGATGAACTGGAGTAGAGAGAAATGCGTCGTTTTTTAGAAAAACAGGATGAGAAATTCTATGGGAGAATCAGCTGGCTGATTTATATTATAAAAAGAATTTTGGCAATTGCAATTGTTGGAATCTGTGTGTTACTTTATCAAAGTGTTCAGTGGGCATGGGATAATTGGAGCGAATTGAGTGTTGATGAAATTGTGTACCATCTGAAGGCTCCTTTGGAGGGCACAGGAAGTAATATGATTTTAAGCTATATTGTTTCCTGCGTCTTTGCGGCTGTAGCTGCTTTAGTGGGAATTACGCTACTTCTGAAAGGCTTAGAACATAATAACCATATCTATAGAATTATTGAGATAGCTGCACCAGTCACAGCTCTGCTGGCGGCTACAACTGCAGTTACATATGCATGGAATGAACTGGATTTGTCCTCTTACCTGGAAAATCAGAATACTTATGTAAGCTTTATAGATGATAATTATGTGGATCCTTCCTCCGTAGAGATCAGCTTTCCGCAGGAAAAAAGAAACCTGATCTATATTTATCTGGAGTCGATGGAAACAACCTATGCAGACAAGGAGTCAGGTGGGGGCTTTGAGGATAATTATATTCCGAATCTGACAAAGCTGTCCCAGGAAAATGAAAGCTTCTCCGGGGATAGTGAACAGCTGAATGGGGGCTATGCTCTGATGAATACTACCTGGACAATGGGAGCGATGTTTGGACAAAGTACAGGGCTGCCATTGACGATCCCCATTGAGGGAAGTTCTATGGACACCCAGGACAGCTTTTTCCCAGGGGTCACTGCTATTGGTGATATACTGAAAGATGCAGGATATCAGAATACCTTATTAATTGGATCAAAAGCCGTGTTTGGTGGCAGGGAGCTTTTTTATCGGGAACATGGTGACTATCAGATTTGTGACTATACTTATTCTTTAGCTGAGGGAGAAATACCGGAAGGTTATTATGTATGGTGGGGTTATGAGGATCAGAAGCTTTTTGATCATGCAAAGAAACAATTGGAAGAGATGAGCCAGTCGGAGGAACCCTTTAATCTGACGATTCTCACAGCAGATACACATTTTGAGGACGGATATTACTGCAAAGACTGCGGAAATCCTTATGGAGATAATCAATACGCCAATGTCATTGCGTGTTCAGATAAAAAAGTAACAAGTTTTATCAAATGGATTCAACAGCAGGATTTCTATGAGAATACAACCATTGTGGTTACGGGAGATCATCCAACGATGGATAAGGATTTCTGCGATCCGGTTTCCAAGGACTACCAAAGACGTGTATATACTACGTATATTAATGCTCCTATCGAACCAGAACAGCAGTCCTGTCGAACGTATTCTACCTTTGATAATTTTCCGACTACAGTTGCGGCATTGGGGGCGGATATTTCAGGAAATCGTCTTGGACTGGGCACAAATCTTTTTTCCAGTCTTCCTACGCTGACAGAAGAATATGGAGTGGAAGAAGAAAACAGTGAATTATCCAAGAAATCGGCATTCATGGAAAAACTGACGGCAAGTATTAACAAGAATCCGACAAAATTAAGTGAGCAGGAGAAGATGCTGCAAAACCAGGAGGACGAGCAGCCAGAGGAGGATACAGCCACTGCAACAGTTGAGGTGACACCTTATGATTACAAAGTCGGAAGATTTGACATTTTCATCAGCGAGCTGTCAGCAGATGAAGGATTCCAGGCAATCCGCTGTGCGGTATGGGCCGAGGAAGATCAAAGTGATTTACATTGGTATGATGCGCAGCAATTAGCAGACGGGTCCTATTCTCTTTCGGTTTTTGCCAGCACCTTTGCCTTTAAAACTGGTGTTTATCAAGTACACACATATGGGGTACGTCCGGATGGAAGCCAGGTTCTTTTGAATATGTCAGAAGGAAGCATAAGCTGATTAAGAATTAACTAAAATGTCAAGCAAGTATTAATAGTTGCGCTCAAAGATGAATAATGCTATAATAGCCAAAGATATTACATCTATAAATGACATTCAAAACAGATTTCAGACAGGAACAGCGAGGCTGTTTTGCATATGGAATGAGGAATAATTCATGTTGTTAGGTTTATCTAAAGATAATAAGATGAGTAAAATAGTAACAAATAGTTTATATTTCAATATGCCAGGCAAAATGCAGTGGAGGTAATGCAACACTGCTTTTTTGCGTTTATAGAAAATGAAGAAAATGGAGGATATAGTTATGAAGGGTATTATTTTAGCAGGTGGTTCAGGAACACGTCTTTATCCACTAACGAAAGCAATTTCAAAGCAGATTATGCCGGTGTATGATAAACCAATGATTTATTATCCACTGTCTACCTTGATGCTGGCGGGAATCAGAGAGATACTGATTATCTCCACACCTCGTGATCTGCCTGTATTTGAAGAACTGTTTGGAACAGGAGAGCAGCTTGGACTTTCTCTGAGCTATAAGGTACAGGAGTCTCCACGGGGTCTGGCAGATGCTTTTATACTTGGCAAAGAGTTTATCGGCAATGACAGGGTGGCACTGGTTCTTGGAGATAACATCTTCTATGGTCAGAGTTTCTCTAAAGTATTAAAAGCTGCCGCAGAACGCGAAGAGGGAGCCACCATCTTTGGCTATTACGTAAAAGATCCAAGAGAGTATGGTGTGGTAGAATTTGATGAAGATGGAAAAGCTCTTTCTATAGAAGAAAAGCCAGAGCATCCGAAGTCAAAATATGCTGTTCCGGGTCTGTATTTCTATGATAATGATGTAGTAGAAATTGCGGAGAACGTAAAGCCGTCTGCTCGTGGAGAAATTGAAATTACCAGTGTAAACAATGAGTATTTACGCAGAGGTGCTCTGCATGTTGAAACACTTGGACGTGGTTTTGCGTGGTTGGATACCGGTAACCATGACATGCTTCTTGATGCAGCAGATTTTGTATCCGCATTTCAGAAACGTCAGGGTCTCTATATTTCCTGTATTGAAGAAATTGCATATAAGAGAGGGTTCATCAACCGGGAGCAGCTTGTGAAACTTGCGCAGCCATTACTCAAGACTGCTTACGGACAATATCTTATGGACATTGCAGAGGGACTTTAAAAAGAAAGTTTAATGGTGAAAAGATGAAATATTTAGTAACAGGTGCAAACGGCTATATGGGTAGCCATGTAGTAAAGGAATTACTGGATCATGGACATGAAGTTTATGCAGCAGATGTACGATATGACAGTGTGGATGAACGTGCTGTCTGCCTGCAGGAAAATATATTCAGCGGTGAAGAGGATATCTTTCAAAAGCTGAAAGAGCCGGATATCTGTATTCATCTTGCATGGAGAAATGGATTTGTGCATAATGCGGACAGCCATATTCTGGAGCTGCCCAGCCATTATCTTTTTGTGAAGAATATGATAGCAGGCGGGTGTAAACATCTGGTTGTTATGGGAAGTATGCATGAAATTGGTTATTGGGAGGGAGCAATTGATGAAAACACTCCTGCCAATCCTAAGTCGCTTTATGGAGTTGCAAAGAATTCCCTGCGTCAGCTGAGTCTGGAGATGGCAGAAAAAGCAGGAATCTGTCTGCAGTGGCTGAGAGGATTTTATATTCTCGGAGATGATTTGAAGAATAATTCGATTTTTTCAAAAATTATCAAGGCGGATATGGAAGGTAAGAAAACATTTCCATTTACCTCCGGTAAGAATCTGTATGATTTCATCAAGGTTAGTGAGCTGGCAAAGCAGATTGTTAGTGTTACAGAGCAGACAGAAGTATCTGGTATCATTAACTGCTGTACCGGGAAACCGCATTCTCTGGCAGAGGAAGTAGAAAGCTTTATCAAAGAGCACAATCTGCAGATCAGTCTGGAGTACGGAGCGTATCCGGATCGTCCATATGATTCACCGGGAATCTGGGGTGATCCAACAAAAATTAATAAAATATTACAGAAAAACGAGGAAGAATAATCATGGGAAAAATCACAGTAGAAACATGTCCGATAGAAGGCTTAAAGGTAATCACACCATCTGTATTTGGCGATGAGCGTGGATATTTTATGGAAACCTACAACAAAAATGATTATGTGGCAGCAGGTATTGATATGGAATTTGTTCAGGACAATCAGTCCAGCTCGAAAAAAGGCGTGCTTCGCGGACTGCATTTTCAGATTAATTATCCGCAGGATAAGCTGGTTCGTGTTGTCAGCGGAGAGGTATTTGACGTTGCAGTGGATCTGAGAAAAGGTTCCAGTACTTATGGACAGTGGTTCGGTGTTCTGCTATCTGCGGAGAACAAAAAACAGTTCTTTATTCCGAAGAATTTTGCACATGGATTTCTTGTCCTTTCTGAATCAGCAGAATTTGCATACAAGTGTACTGATTTCTATCATCCAAATGATGAGGGTGGACTTGCCTGGAATGATCCTGAAATTGGTGTAAAATGGCCGATTCCAGAGGGAATGGAGCTTACAATCTCCGAGAAAGATCACAAATGGAAGGGATTAAAGGAAACCTTTTAATCTTGATATAGAAGTGGAGTAATAAAATGTCGATAAAGAAAAAAGTAGCAGCGGCAATTCTTGTAATTGCAGTGTTGTTGTTAAATGTGGGTATATTCTTTCATTCTGGCGCTACGGTAGCAGATGTTCAGCTGACCTTTCAGGTTGCGACGGATCATAAGACTGATATTTCTATTTTTTATGCATCAAATACAAATTTTGATCTGGAGCATTGCAAGACACAATCTGTTAATGCAAAGGGCGATATGACAGAGATGACATTCAGCGTTCCATCTGATACAACAGCGATTCGCTTTGATTTGGGCGATGGAGCGAAGACGGTAAGTGTTGCTGATATGTATTTTCATTATCGCAATTCAGATGAGAAGGTTGATTTGCAGCAGTTTGCTGCAAGTGATGCATTAGCACAGCATAGTATTGAAACCTCAATGAAAGATGGCGTGCTGCAGATAGATGCTGTTGGAGATGATCCTTATGCAGCCATAACAGACGGTCCGGATGAATTACAGCCAGAGGTTGTTTCTCATCTTGCCACAAATAACATGATCAAAAATATTATTTTTTTAATCATTTTTGACCTGGGATGTCTTGTTTTCTTCTGCTTTCGTAAAAAGATTTCAGGACTGCCCATTGAGCTGATTCAAAACAGACATTTGATTATGAATCTGGCCAAAAATGATTTTAAGACAAAATATGCGGGTTCTTACCTGGGTATCACCTGGGCATTTGTACAGCCGATTATTACGGTACTGGTCTACTGGTTTGTATTCCAGGTGGGACTGCGAAGTGGAAATATGAACAATTTCCCATTTGTTCTCTGGCTTGTAGCAGGTCTGGTTCCCTGGTTCTTTTTTCAGGATACCTTAAATGGCGGAACAAATGCATTAATTGAGTACAGCTATCTTGTTAAGAAGGTAGTTTTTAAAATCAGTATTTTACCAATTGTAAAGGCAATTTCAGCTTTGTTTGTTCATCTGTTCTTTATTGTATTTACAATTATTTTGTATTCCTGTTATGGTTATTTCCCGGATTTATACGTGCTGCAGGTTCTATATTATACCTTTGCGTTGTTTGTATTTACGCTTGGAATATGCTATGCAACTTGTGCTATCGTTATCTTTTTCCGTGATCTGACACAGATCATCAATATTGTTTTGCAGGTGGGAGTCTGGATGACGCCTATTATGTGGAATATTGATATTATGGGAGCAGATTTTCCAGGCTGGCTCACAGCAATCTTTAAAGCAAATCCTCTGTTCTATATTGTAAATGGATACAGGGATGCATTGATTAACAAGGTATGGTTCTGGTCCCGATTTGATCTTACGTTTTACTTTTGGCTCATCACTGCAGTGGTTTTTTTAATCGGTACAGTTATTTTCAAACGATTAAAAGTGCATTTTGCAGATATTTTATAAGCGAGGAACACTATGGAAAAGGTGGCAATTCAAGTTTCGAATGTATCAAAATTATATAAGCTTTACGATAAACCCATGGATCGCCTGAAGGAGTCCCTGGGATTTACAAAAGAAAAAAAATATAAGGAGCACTATGCGCTTCGGAATCTTTCCTTTGAAGTGAATCAGGGTGAATGTGTTGGAATTATCGGAACGAATGGTTCCGGTAAATCCACAATTTTGAAAATCATAACCGGAGTTTTAAATCCAACCGAGGGACAGATTGTGGTAAATGGCCGTATCTCTGCCCTGCTTGAGTTGGGTGCCGGATTCAACATGGAATATACCGGAATTGAAAATATTTACCTGAATGGTACCATGATGGGATTTTCAAGAGAAGAAATTGATACCCGTATCGATGATATTCTGGCTTTTGCAGATATTGGCGATTTTGTGCATCAGCCAGTAAAAACCTATTCCAGTGGTATGTTTGTTCGTCTTGCCTTTGCGGTGGCAATTAACATTGATCCGGAGATACTGATTGTAGATGAAGCATTGTCAGTAGGAGATGTATTCTTCCAGGTGAAGTGCTATCATAAGTTTGAGGAATTCAAAAAGATGGGAAAGACGATTCTTTTTGTAAGTCATGACCTGGGAAGTATCTCGAAGTACTGTGATCGTGTCGTACTGCTGAATAAGGGCGAAAAGATGGCAGAGGGTAAGCCGAAAAGAATTGTGGATCTGTACAAACAGATTCTGGTGAATAAAGATGGCGATGTGATAGAGCAGGGAACCCAAAGTGATCTTGCTCAGATTTCAGAAGAATTCGAGGAGACACTCTGGAAAGCAAATCTGGAATTGAATCCACAGCTTCTGGATTATGGCGAAAAGCAGGCTGAGATTATTGACTTCGCACTGATCGATGATCAGGGCGAGATCAACTCCGGTATTGTAAAGGGAACAGATTTTAAGATCCGTATGAAAGTGCAATTCAATAGAGATACCCAGGATCCTATTTTTGCTTTTACAATCAAGGACACTCAGGGAACGGAGATTACAGGGACTAATACCATGTATGAAAATATTTCCTGCGGACCGGTAAAAGCAGGAGAAGAAAAAACAGTTACATTTACCCAGAAGATGAATCTGCAGGGGAAAGCATATCTGCTGTCTTTGGGATGTGTTGGCTTTTCTAACAACAAGTTTACCGTATATCACCGCCTGTATGACGTGTGCAACATTGATGTAATATCAGACAAGAATACAGTAGGATATTATGATATGGATTCAGATGTAGAGATTCAGTAAAAGACAGATAAAGATGGATAGTTTGGTGACACAGATGAGAGAGGTTTCTTTATGATAATTGAAAAAAAAGATGTAAGCAGATATGGAGTCTATGTTTTTTATGATAAACATGGAATCGTGGATGAATATAATGATGTTTTTTTGAAAGGCTTAAAGAAGGTGATTTCTCATCTGGTTGTTATCTGTAACTGCCAGGTGGAAAAGTCTGGTATGGAACGTCTCAGTGCAATCGCAGATGAAGTGATTACACGGGAAAATAAAGGATATGATGTGACTGCCTATAAGGAAGGTATTCTGCGCCCTGGTTTTGATAAACTTTCCCGGTTTGATGAGGTAGTTATATGTAATGATACCATGTATGGTCCCTTATATCCTTTTGAGGAAATGTTTGACTCTATGGCGCAAAAGAATCTGGATTTTTGGGGAATCACGAATTTCCATGAGGTACCGTTTGATCCCTTTGGTACGATTGAATATGGTTACTTACCTAAGCATATTCAATCGTTTTTTATGGTGTTCCGACAAAGTCTGGTAAAAAGTTCAGAATTTCAGTCCTATTGGACAAAGTTTCCAGAGATTCATGGCTATGAGGAAGCCATTGGAAAACACGAAGCTACTTTCACAAAGAGATTTGCAGATCAGGGTTTCCGATGGGCAGTTTATGCCGACAGTGAGGATTTGGAAGGCTACACCTATGATCCGCTTCGGGATTTTCCCCGCTATTTAATAGAAGAAAAAAGATGTCCGGTTATGAAGAAACGCTCTTTTTACCATGAATATGGGGAGGCTATGGAGCGAAGCGGTGGAGAAGCAACCCGTGATGCTTTTGATTTTATCCAGGAAGAGCTGTCCTATGACTGCGGTTTGATTTGGAAGAATATTCTTCGTACACAGAATCAGGCAGATATTAAGAAACGCATGCAGTTGAACTATGTTTTGTCTTCTCGAATACCGAGACGTAAGGAGAAAAGCAGCTTAAAGATTGCGCTGATACTGCATATCTATTATGAAGATCTGGCCGGATATTGCAGAAGCTATGCGGAAAATATGCCAGAGGGTACAGATGTCTATATTACCGTTCCAAATGAAGAAAAGCTGGTGGTGGTAAAAGAGGCATTTTGCGATTTTCCTTACAGGATCGAGTATCGTATAGTAGGAAATTGCGGCAGAGATGTGGGGCCCTTTATTGTGGGATGCAAGGATATTATTGATAAATATGACCTGGTATGTAAGATGCATGATAAAAGGGTATATCAGGTTACACCTATGTCGCTGGGACAGTCCTGGTCCAATAAATGTTTTGAGAATCTGATGAAAAATAAAGTGTTGGTGGAGAATATTGTTGCAGTGTTTGAAGAACAGCCCTTCCTGGGTCTGCTAACGCCACCTGTGCCCAATCATGGTCCCTATTATCCCACAACAGGAAAGGGAGAGTGGGGCGAGAATTTTAAGGTTGCAAAAGAGCTTGCGGATACACTGGGGCTGACCGTTGATATGAATCCGGACAAGGAGCCGGTTGCTCCACTGGGATCTATGTTCTGGGTCAGAACAGCAGCACTTAAGAGCCTTTTTGCACACGACTGGCAGTACGACGAGATGCCCCAAGAGCCAATCGCAGATGATACGACAGTTTTGCACGCCATCGAGCGGATCTATCCTTTCTGTGCGCAGCAAGCCGGCTTTTATCCTGCATGGGTAATGGTTGATACGTACGCCAGAGTAGAGGTTGACAATTGGGATTATATGAATCATAAGACAAATTGTGCTGAGTTTGAAAAAACCGGTGTTAAGCCATTTCGTGAACTTCAGGATGCAGTTCGGGGACTATAAGGAGAATATAAAAGTATGATACTGGAAAAAGATAAGATAAGAAGATGCGCTATTTTTCTTTTTTTCGATAAAGACGGTGTAGTTGACGATTATATTCCTCATATGTTAGAGGATATGCGTACCAGTGTAGAATATATCCTTGTGATTAGTAATGGATTTGTAAATTGTGAAGGACTGCGTAAGCTAAAAGCGGCGGCAGACGATGTTTACTGTCGTGCAAATCTTGGACTTGACGTGGGTGGTTACCGGGAAGGACTTTTTTATCTCGGCTTTCAGAAGCTACAGGAATATGACGAGATGGTAATGCTCAATTATACTTTTTTTGCTCCGCTGTATCCGTTTTCAGAGATGTTTGACAGTATGGCAAGCCATGATGTTGACTTTTGGGGGATTACAAAGCATCATACCGTCATACCGGATCCCTTCTTTATTCAGCCGGATGGTATTTTGCATGAGCATATTCAGTCATTCTTCCTTGTCCTGAGAACTTCTCTGTTCTTAAGCTACCAATACAAGGATTTTATGTTTAATATGCAGAATCCAAAGACCTATACAAGTTCTATTATAGATTATGAAACAATTTTTACTAAACATTTTGAGGATCTTGATTTTAAATGGGAAATATATGCAGATACCGCAAAATACGAAGGTTATTCTTACTGTCCGAATATGTTTTATATTCGGGATATGCTGAAGGACATGCACTGTCCCATGATAAAAAGAAGGTCTTTCTTTACCGATTATAATGATTTCCTGCTGAATACCTGTGGGGAATCTTCAAGTGATCTGTATGATTATATACAGGAAAACCTGAACTATAATCTCAATGATATATGGGATAATATTCTTCGGCTGGAAAATGTAAGTGACGTACATCTGGATATGCATTTTAATTATATGCTTCCGGTAGAGGGAACGCTGTATGAGATGCCAAAAGAGAAAAATACAGTCATATTTGTTGTAGCAGCATGGACAAAACGCATGTCCTGGTACAAAAGATTTTTAAAGAAAATGCCTGAAAATGCAGATATATGTATACTGGCCAGTGAGGAGTCGGTTGCTGCTCCCATTCGTGCGTGCATTGCAGCAAATCCGAAAGTCAGTGTTTTTTACAAACAGGCAGATACCTCGGAATATAAACAGGTTTTTTCTGCCATGGGTGAAGTAATGCAGAACAATTATCAATACGTAGGGATCTTGTATATGCAGGATCTGGAGCTTCTGAGACCCTACAGCAATTCTGCCTCTTTGCAGTACAGTGACTGGGAGAATATTGCAGCTACGCAGGATTATGTATGTAACATCCTGGAGGTGTTTGATAAAAACGAGAGACTGGGTATGATTATCCCTCCAATTCCTCAGTATGGAAGATATTTTACAGAGCTTGCGGATGGATGGGCAGGAAGATATGAGGATGTCAGCATTTTACTGGGTGAAATGGGAATTAATGTGAACCTGAAATCTCAGAGTGTTCCGCTGACCCCTTATGGTGGAAGTTTCTGGATCAGACAACAGATCTTTAGCCGAATTTTAGAATGGCTTATCCGAAAAGAGGATGCAGAGATTGAGACAATCCTGGTGGCTATGCCTTATATTGTGCAGCACTGCGGATATTATACTGGCGTTGCATACAGTGACCGGTATGCCCCCATAGCAATTACAAATAAAGATTATATGTTTCGGGAGAATAATAAGACGGTGTTTCAGAAGTATGGTCCCAATTATCATTCCGTCTGTGTTGATCGAATAAAGAATAATGAATTTCTATAAGCGGGAGGAAGAGCAATGACTGAGAGTATTGGAAAAGTAGTATTAAATTACGAATACTATTCGGGGGAAGATCTCTACAGTGATGGAGATGACATGGAGAATATGATTCTTGATATTGTAAAGAATCAGACGGGATATGAATATGTCAATGATGATTATGGCAATTGGGCGGTAATGTATCATCTGAGCAGACAACGAGAGAATATTATAGATCCTATGGAAATTTCCCCAGAGGATGAGGTGCTGGAAATTGGTGCCGGTATGGGTGCAGTAACAGGAGCGCTGGCTCGAAAGGCAGCTAAGGTGGACTGTATTGAGCTTTCCAAGAGAAGATCTCTGGTGAATGCATATCGTCACAAGGATATGGACAATATTGAGATTATGGTTGGAAATTTTCAGGATATAAAGATTACGAAAAAGTATGATGTGATTACTTTGATTGGTGTACTGGAATATGCCTATCATTATATCGACAGCCGTAAGCCTTATGAAGACTTCATAGAAACAGTTGCAAAATGTTTGAAGCCGGGTGGAAGACTTTACATTGCTATAGAAAATAAGCTGGGCATGAAGTATTTTGCCGGTTACCATGAGGATCATCTGGGAAAACCCTTTGTAGGAATAGAAGGTTATCATCGTTCAGATAAAGTAAAAACCTTCAGTAAATCCCAGTTGGAGCAGTTATTGCTGGAGCATGGATTTGCAACTACTTTGTTTTATTATCCTTTCCCGGATTATAAGCTGCCTACTGTAATTTATTCAGAAGATGTGATTGATAATATAGAGATTGAGTTTCCGGAAAAAAGCAATTATGATTTACCGGTTCTTCAGAATTTCAATATGAATAAAGCGTTTGCCAGCCTGAAGGGTACATCGGAACGAAAAATTTTTGCCAATTCTTTCTTGGTAGAAGCTGTAAAGAGGTAAATACATGAAAAAATTATGGATAAAATTCAGTGATGAGAGAAACAGAACATACAGCATTAAAACTACGATATGGCTGGATGAGGAGAAAAATCAGAAGTACGTGTCAAAGGAAGCCGTTTATCCGGAAGGAAGTAAACATCTTCAGGAGATGGTTTCCTATTATCAGAAATTAACAGATGTGTGTGACGGAAGCAGGATGTGTCCGGTAGAAGTGCGAGGTCAGGCATTATGGTTTCCCTATATAGAGGGTGACTCACTGGAGGATCATTACAGAATCTGCATGAAACAGGATAACAAAGAGGCATTTTGCAATCTGCTGGACAAACAAGTTGCCTGGCTGACAGGAAAAAAAGAAAATCTTTGCATGTTTCATGGTACAGAACAATTTCACGATATTTTTGGCGACAGTGCAGTTTTTGAGGGACGTCAGGGCGTGAAAATTGCAAATTTTGATGGAATTCCAGGTAATATTATCTTTGACAATGACACCCCTACATTTATCGATTATGAATGGGTATTCGAGGGATCTTTTCCGTACGAACTGCTGATCTACCATTGTATCAGAGATATGTATTATCATATTCAGCAATTGGAAAGCTTTATCACCCTGCAGGAAGTGCTGAAATATGTGAAAGTTACTGTTCCAATAGAAGCACTGGAGCAGGCCTATAAGAATTTTCACAGATATGTAATCTCCGAAAAGAATGGAAAAAGTTTTGCAGGAACCAAGTCGGGAAGTCTGAAAAATTCACAAAATGTGCAGGAAACTCTGGAAGAATTAAAACATGCACATCAGGAGTGGGAACTTTGTGCAAACAACTGGAAGGCTGCAGCCCAGTCCAGAGATGAAATAGCGAAGATTAACGATGAAATTGAAGGATACTGGCGACAGTCCTCGCAGGCGAATGCCTTGTTAAACAAACAGCTTTTGGACAAGGATAAAGAACTCCAGGAAAAACAAAACGAGATAACAAGCCATCTCGCTGAGATTGAGGAATACAGATGCGTGGTTGAACATTGGAAATCATCTTATGAATCTGTTGTTAATTCCAAAGCATGGCGCCTTGTGAGAAAAATTAAAAAAATATTTGGAAGAGCATAATGAAAAAAGAACGAGTATATTATCTTGATATTGTGAAAGTAATTGCATTAATTATGGTGTTTACCTGTCATTTTACAAGAAGCCTGGAGAGAAATGAGGTTGGATTTGTCTGTAAGGTTTTACCGGATGAGGTGTGTAATCTCTATCTTGGTTCTTTTGGTGTTACCCTGTTCTTTATTGCATCAGGAGCGTCTCTGATGTATGTATATTCGGACAAATTAAACCTGGGCTACTATATTAAGAAAAGATTTACCGGTATCTATCCTATGTTTTGGATTGCATTTTTTATTGCAACTGGTATCTCATTCTTCCGAAACCAGAGTATTCAGCCGCAGGGAATACCAAAATGGAAGATTCTGTACAGTATTCTGGGATTTGATGGTAATGCTCTGTGGTGGGGACCAAATTATTATCAGTTAGGAGAATGGTTTTTATCTGTAATTATTTTACTGTACCTTTTATTTCCATTACTTCGCATCGGTGTTAAGAAGTTTCCGATAGTCACTTTGACGGGATCGCTGATTCTATTAGCTCTTTGTATTCTGTTTTTCCATACGAAGCTGCCTATTGAGTGCTTTGTTCTTGCGAGAGTGGCAGAATTCGTATTTGGAATGGTTTTTATGGAATATGTAAAGAAGGTTCAGCTCTGGAAGGCAGGTATCGGCGTTTTGGGCCTGATCTTAACAGCATTTATTAATTTTTCTACGGTTAATGTTATGATTCAGACGCTTATTGTGGGAATTAGTGGCTTTTTGGTGCTCTCCTGGGTGGGTGAGCGGCTGTCAGGATATCAGCTGGTAAAAAATATCAGTTTGATCAGTGGTAAATATTGTTATCCTTTCTTTTTAACGCATCATTACCTGCTGGAGTGGATGACAGAAAGATTTCAGGGACTTACACTTTCCAGATCAGCAGTATATCTGCTGTATTTGTTTTGTTTTATTGTAACAGTTATTGTGACAAGACTTTTGTATGAAGGGAATAAACAAGTACTATTGTTTTTGAACATACAGAAAAGATAGAAAGGCCAGGGTTATGCCAGAGATTATATATAGAGTAAAAAGCGACAGATTTCATTACACCAATCAGAATCAATATATTTTACAGGGATATTGGCCGATTGATGGGGAAGTGGAAGCGTTTTTGGACCATACGAAGATAGATGCTGATATTACCGAACAGGAAGATCCGGGAGTGATGGAACGCTTCAAGGATTATGTGGAAAATTATCAGGTTTCGATTCATGTTTTTCTGCCCGACAATCTTTCACAGTATAAGAAGCTTGTCATTTATACGAAAAAGAACGGTCAAAAACGAAAATGGTTTTCAACAACCACGAAAGAATTGCTGAGCAAGCAGGGAAAACCTAATGTTTATCTGGAAGAAAAAAAGTATGAAAAAGAGACCAGGCATCTTCAGATCCGTGGATGGGTTGTTTTTCAGGAAGACATTTCTGTGAATTTGTATGATTCTGCAGGAAAAAAGATAGAGCATAAGATTATGTGGAATAACAGAGCAGATGTGGTTTCTATGTACAAAGAGGATCAAATACAGGAAAAATGCGGCTTTTTTATAGAAGCGAAGATTGCGAAAGACAAAGTGGTATACCTGGTTTTCCGTTATGGAACAAAAAAGGCAGTATATCCGGTGGCGATTGACGGGATGTATGTATTACGAGAAAAAGCGGAAAGCTACTGGAAAAAGGGAACACACTATCTGAAAGATTTTGGTGCTGGTGCTTTTATAAAAAAAGTAGGGAATAAAATAGGTAATTCTAAAAGGCAGCCTGTGAATTATCAGAAGTGGTTAAAAAAACATATGCCCACAAAGGATCAGCTGCTGGAACAAAAAAATCAGGACTTTGCGTATAAGCCATTATTTTCGATTGTGGTACCACTCTATAAAACACCAGAACAGTATCTGCGACAGATGATAGCCTCTGTGCAGGAACAGACCTATGCTAACTGGGAATTATGCCTGTCAGATGGAAGTGGGAGTAATTCTCCTATCACCTCGGTTTTAAAGAAGTATCAGGATTCAGATTCCAGAATACGAGTAATTGATTCAGAAAATCAGCTCCAAATCTCAGAGAATACGAATCAGGCGATAGAGGCAGCATCTGGTGATTATATTGTATTCATGGACCATGATGATACGCTTTGTCCCAATGCACTTTATGAATGTGTAAAAGCGATCAATGATGATGATAAGATTGAGGTTCTCTATTCTGATGAAGATAAGATGACCATGGATGGAAATAAGTTTTTTCAGCCACATTTTAAACCTGATATGAATCTGGATCTGTTATGTACCGTGAATTATATTTGCCACTTGTTCGTGGCAAAGAGAAGCCTGATTGAAAAGGTTGGTATGCTTAGAAAAGAATACGATGGTGCGCAGGATTATGATTTTATTCTTCGTTGTATTGAGAATACGAAACATATCCATCATATTGCAAAAATTCTTTACCACTGGAGAAGCCATGAAGATTCCACAGCGGAAAATCCAGAAAGTAAGATGTATGCTTTTGTCGCCGGCCAGCGTGCAGTCCAGGCTCATTATGATAGAATCGGCGTAAAGGCAGAAGTGACACAGGGAGAATTTCCAGGACTATATCGCACAAAATTTGCGATTGATGGGAATCCACTGATTTCCATCATCATTCCCAACAAGGATCATATTGATGATTTGAAACGCTGTATGAATTCTATCATAGAAAAATGCAGTTATCGTAATTTTGAGTTTATTATTGTGGAAAACAACAGCACGGAGAAGGAAACCTTCGAATATTATCACACTCTGGAAAATAAAGATAATGTTCATGTTGTGTACTGGGATGGAATCTTTAATTATTCTAAGATTAACAATTTTGGAGTACAGCACGCAAATGGTGATTATTTCCTGTTGTTAAACAATGATACAGAGGTTATTAATGAAGATTGCCTGGAACAGTTACTGGGGTATTGCACCAGACCGGATGTAGGAATTGTTGGTGCAAGACTTTATTTCGAAGATGGTACCATACAGCATGCAGGGGTCGTGATTGGATTTGGTGGAATTGCCGGACATTGCTTTGTACAGCAGGCACATGGTGCTACCGGCTATTGTCATCGTATTATATGTGCACAGAATTACAGTGCAGTTACTGCGGCATGTATGATGGTAAAGAGAAGTGTCTATGAAGAGGTTGGAGGAATGTCAGAAGAACTGGCTGTTGCTTTTAATGACATTGATTTTTGCATGATGGTCCGTAAAGCAGGATATTTAATTGTCTATAATCCCTATGCGGAATTATTTCACTATGAGTCAAAATCCAGAGGGCTGGAGGATACGCCGGAAAAAGTTGCAAGATTTAATAAAGAAATTGCCACATTTGAAAAGCGATGGCCGGATATTCTAAAAAATGGAGATCCCTATTATAATCCGAATTTATCATTAGAAACACAGGATTTCTCCATAAAATCCATATAAGGGAGAGGGCACTGCGAAAAAGAAATGTTTCCTGGTGCCTGTTGAGGACTGGCGTAGAAGTGAAGCGAGGATAAAGAAAATGAAGAAACTAATTGCACAGATTTTCAAATTTGGCATTGTAGGAATTGTATGTACCTTGATTGATTATGGAATTATGGTTTTCTTGACAGAGGTTTTTCATGTCAACTATCTGATTTCCTCCGGTATTTCCTTTACTATCTCAGTAATCGTAAATTATCTGCTGAGTATGCGGTATGTTTTTGAAACTGCTCAGGATCGTGATAAAAAGAAAGAATTTTTGATTTTTGTTATCCTGAGTGTTCTGGGGCTAGGTCTTAATCAGCTGTTGATGTGGCTCTGTGTGGATAAACTGCACATCTATTATATGCTGGCAAAAATTATCGCAACAGCTATTGTAATGGTTTATAATTTTATTACCCGAAAGCTGATTCTGGAAGAACATAAGTAAGCTTCTCCTGCAAGAGACAGCTTGAATATATAGGACTGATGTGAATCTGTTATCAATACAGCACCTTATGCTATCGATGTTCTAATGACTTTGGTTGTTAGCGCATCTATGGCATAAGGTGTTTTTCGTGGATTGACGTGTAAAGAAAATCTTGCTAAAATGTAAAGTGGTTTACTGTTCAAAGAATATAGGGGGAGATTATGATAAAAGAAATGAAGAAAAGCCGTATCATAAAGATTCTTATGCTGCTGGCAATGATAATATGCAGTATTTGTTTTGCAATTTCTACGGTGCATGCTGCAGAGTTTGAGAATCCTTATTTGGATCCAACAAAACCATACTTTGCCACAGATGAAGACGGAAATCAGGTGATCTGGTCTGGAGAGGACACTACTACATTTACATTAGGAGTTCCTAACTGGTCGAATTCCAAGAAGGGAATTCAGGAAAATGATTATCGTCTGGATACGGATTACCAGGCGCTGGGTGTAAAACATATTTTATTAAATATGGTGATGAATGATTGTATAGAATATCAGAATGGTTCTTATTATCTGACCAATCAAAGCTATGTGGCTTCTTACATTCCATTTGTTAAAAAAATGAATGCAGAAGGAGTCAAAGTGACTCTGGTAATATTGATGCGGTGGGACTCGAATCCTGCTATCCAGCAGCTGATTTATCAAGGCGGGCGCGAAGGCGGGCATTCTTTTTATGAACTGAATACCCAGGATGCGGTGGGACGTCAGGCCTGGACGAATATATTTGGGGGGCTTGCTTCAATCTTTGGACAAAGCGACTGCTATATTGAAAACTACATACTTGGAAATGAAGTGAATCAGACAGGAAGCAATGGATATAATTACACAGGTTCAACGGATTTAAATACGAATGTAAATGCATATACAGATTCTTTTCTAGTGCTGGATCAGGCACTGCGCACTTATAGTCCCAGCAGTAAAGCCTATATCTCACTGGATCACAATTGGACAGCCACGGACACCGGACATGCAGGAAAAAACTTTTTGGATGCATTTGTTTCCCGGCTGTATGAAAAGGATTCCAATGCGAGATGGAATCTGGCATGGCATCCCTATGCGCCATCTCTTCGTTCTACTGTCAATACCTCCATGGATAATCTGGTAATATGGAACAGCTCACGGCTTACAAACGATCTGAGCACTCCTTATATTTGTGGTTCAAACCTGACGGTTCTGACAGATTATATTAAGAATAACTGGGGCAGCAGCCACAGGGTATTACTATCCGAACAGGGATTTGATGCAGCAGGAGGGCACGAGTCCTGGCAGGATGCTTTTATTGCTTATACATTTTATGCGGCACAGTTTAATGATATGGTGGATGGAGTTATGTTCCGATCCTACATTGATAATCCGGATGAGGATGGATTAAAGTTCGGACTATTATCCGGTAGCATTCAGGAACTGGATGCAGCTTCTGACCGGGGAGCTTATATTGAAAATCACAGGCGTCCATCCTATGATGTGTTCAAATACATGGACACGGAATTGGCGGATCAATATACGGCTTCCTGCCGACAAACAATTGGCATCAGTTCCTGGAGTCAGTTATTTCCAGCATATACCCATATGATACCTTGGAATGAGGGATGGAATACCAATTCTAATGGAGAGATTTTCTATGTGCAAAATGGGATGAAATTGACGGGGTGGCAGTCTATCGATGGAAATCAGTATTATTTCTACTCAAATGGAAGTGCGGCAATCGGTACTCCTGCTATAGATGGTAAAAAATACTGGTTTGACGGTTCCGGTGCACAAAAGACAGGATGGCTGTCATTTATGGGAATGGAATTATACTTTGACCCACAGAATCAGGGTATTGCAGCAAGTGGAATCACAACGATTGATGGCACGTTGTACCTTTTTGATGATAACGGAGTAAAACTGAAGGGGAATGGGACTCCGATTGTTGGAGGGAGAAAATATTATCTCATTAATGGAATTATCACCACTGGCTGGTTGCAGCTGGGACAGTGGAAGATGTACTTTGATCCGAATAACAATGGTGCAGCAGCAGTTGGAATTATTACGATTGATGGAAGAATATATAATTTTGACAGCAATGGAATTATGGTTTCTTTTAATCCGGGCATGTTTGTGTTCGAGGGAAAAAAATATTATGTGTTATCGGACAGAACCTTTTACAGAGGCTGGTTGCAGCTGACACCGGACTGGAGGTTGTATTTTGACGAGAATAATGAGGATGCGGCAGCAACGGGATTACTTGAAATTGATGGGGACACCTATTATTTTGACAGTAATGGTGTGATGCAGAAAAATGTCATGCCTGTCGTAGAAGGGAAAAAATATTTCATTCAGTCAAATGGAAAGGCAAAGAAAGGCTGGCTGCAGCTGAGTCAGGCCTGGAGATTATATTGTGATCCAGAAGCTGGAGGTGCAGTTGCAACGGGATTCCATGATATTGATGGAAAATCTTATTATTTTGATGAAAATGGAGTTATGTATAGCAACGGAATGCCTGTGATAAACGGAAAAAAATATATGATCAAAAAAGATGGCACAGTCTTCAAGGGCTGGCTGTGGCTGACAGATGATTGGAAGTTGTATTGTAATCCCCAGGATTATGGTGCTATTCTCACCGGGATGCAGACGATAGACGATGATTTTTATATCTTTGATTCCAATGGTATTATGAATGCTCGTTTTACAAAGGAGAAAGATAAAATCTACTGTTACAATAGTGACGGTAAAAGATATGCAGGATGTACACCAATGATAGGAGGACAGAAGTTTGGATTTGCCGGAAACGGGGCGCAGATCTTTGGCTGGTATCAACTGGGTACTTATCGTTTCTATTTTAATCCAGAGAATCATGGTGCAGCAGCAACAGGTAATGTATGGATTGATGATGTCCTTAATTATTTTAACTCGGATGGCTTGTACATTGGACGACTGTAGAGAATATGCTCTTTGCAGATTCTTGCCGCACCAAAGTTGATTTTTTCCCCAAGGAATGTTATAGTATATTTTATTGAAATTTTGATAACTATTCATCAGGTCTGTGCATCACCAGAGACGAGGAGGATACAGGATGAAGAAAACAGTTATGCTTTTAGGCGGGAATTATTTCCAGATGACGGCAACGCTGGCAGCAAAAGCACTTGGCTGTTATGTGATCAGTGTAGACTATCTGCCGGATAATCCGGCGCACAAGTATGCGGACGAGTATCACAATGTCAGCACAATAGATAAAGAGGCAGTTTTAAAGCTTGCCAGAGAAAAGAACATAGATGGAATTGTATCCTATGCTTCTGATATCTCAGCTCCCACCGCAGCATATGTGGCAGAAAAGATGGGACTTCCCACCAATCCTTATGAATCAGTTATGATTTTGACTCACAAGGATCTTTTTCGAAAGTTTATGAAGGAGAATAAGCTTAGAATGCCGGAGGGCTCATCATTTACCAGAGATCAGCGGGAAGAGGCCAGAAGCTTTTTTGGAACCCTTCGTCTTCCTGTTATGGTAAAGCCGATTGATTCCTCTGGAAGTAAAGGGGTTGTGAAGGTGACAGATCCTTCTCAGTTCGATGCAGCCTATGAGGAGGCACTTTCTTATTCGATAGAAAAGCATGTAATCGTGGAAGAATTCATCGAGAAAACCGGCTACCAGATCGATGGAGATGGGTTTATCGTGGATGGGAAGATTGCATTTTTTGGAGTGATGGATCAGAGACATGATGCGTCCTGCAGTATGCATACGCCTGCCGGACTCAGCTGTCCCTCTGTCCAGAAGCAGGAATATCAGGACAAGGCCCGGGCACAGATTCAGCATATTTTTGATCTGCTGCATATGAAGATGGGAGCATTCAACTTTGAATATATAATTGGACAGGACAAAGAAGTCTATATTCTTGAGATTGGTCCGAGAAACGGCGGTAATCTGATTACGGATGCCATCAAAGTAGCCAGGGATGTAGATCTGGCGGAGTACACCATCAAGATTGCTTTGGGTGAGGATTGTTCGGATCTGCAGGAGAAACCCATACATACCTGTACCTCTTCCTATATTGTGCATGCCACAAAGGATGGAATCTACCGTGGTATCGAGATTGATGAAAAGCTTAGAAAGCATATTGTACAGGAAGCTTTGTTCGTAAAGCCCGGGGACACGGTACAGAAGTTTAGAAATGCTGCGTTTGGCATCGGTGCCATGGTGATTACCTTCGACAGTGTGGAAGAAATGTCTGAAAAAGTGGATCATATGAACGATTACATTAAAGTCATTGTAGAGGAACCGAAAACTGTTTCGTAGATCGGCGCAAAATGCTGCGCAGGCAGTAAGAAAAATCAGGAGTACAGCATGAAAAGAGTGATGATACTGGGTGCCAGTTATTCGCAGACACCATTATATGAAAGTGCCAGAAAACTGGGTTATTACACGATAGCAGCAAGCATACCCGGGGATTACCCGGGCTTTTCACTGGCAGATGAATCTGTGTATGTGAATATTGCAGATCCGGAGGCGGTAACCCAGGCGGCGAAAGCCTGTAAGGCAGATGGAATTGCCACCTGCAGTCTGGATCTTGGCATGGGGGCTCTTGGGGCTGCCTGTGAAGCCCTTTCCCTTCCGGGACCATCCAGGGAGTCGGCACATCGTGCTTCTAATAAACTGGAAATGAAAAAAGCTCTGACAGCAGCAGGTGTTCAGACGGCGCAGTTTCTCTGTATTCATAATGAGAAAGAGCTGGAGGAGGGAATGAAAAAATTATCATTTCCGGTAATTTTGAAAGCGGTGGATCAGATGGGAAGCCGTGGAATCTTCCGCTGTGATACACCGGAGGAGGTACGGGAGAATTACCCCAGAACCATGGCGGCTACAGGCAAGGAATATTGTCTGCTGGAAGAATTTATCATCGGGGAAATTTTTGGTGTGGAAGCGATGATTGAGCATGGAAAGATCTTGTACATGCTGCCAAATAACATCGAGGCGTTCGTTAGCACAACGCCTACTCCGGTAGGACATTCGGTACCTTATAAAAAGATAGAGCAGCTGGGCGGGCAGATCCGGGAGCAGACAGAGAAAGCCATTCGCAGTCTGGGACTGGATAATTGTCCGGTGAACTGTGATTTTATCAGGCGGGGTGACCAGGTTTATGTGATTGAGCTTACCGGGCGTTCCGGTGCTACCGGACTTTCCGAGATGGTAAGCATCTATTATGGAATCGAATACTATGATTGTATTGTAAAATTGGCCATGGGTGAGCCGGTAGCACCGTATTTTGAGGAAAATCAAAGTGCAGTGCCAAATCTGACCCATACATTGACGGCAGATCGTGCCGGAATCCTGCAGAAAATCCATAATTATAATACCATGGATGAGGATATCCTGGATCTCTCCTTTAATATTGTGCCGGGAGATGAGGTAAAGCCTTATACCAATGGCAGAGACCGTATCGGGCAGGTGATCCTAAAGGGAAGCACACTGCCGGAATGTGAGGAAAAGCTTCGCCGGATTCTGGGCGGAATTCACCTGGAGCTGGTGGGTGATATCCCGCTTTTTGAGACTCCAATTCATCCGGTCAGTCCAAGAGAAGACAATGAGATCTATATGAAGCGGGAAGATATGCTTCCCTTTTCCTTCGGCGGCAATAAAGTGCGGTTTGCACAGTATTTTCTCAGTGACTGTGAACGTCAGGGGGCAGATGCCATGATTATCTATGGTGGTTATCACTCCAATCTTTGCAGAATCCTGTCTGCAGCCTGCAAAAGAAAGCACATTCCCTGCAGCATGATCCATAACGTGGATGATGTGGATCAGGAGAGTAAAAGCTGTAACGCAGGACTGATTCATGCGATGGATGTGAAGGAATATCCCTGTCATAAGGGCAGTGATATCGCCAGAGCAGTACAGCAGGCTATGGATGATCTGAAAGCAGAGGGGCATAAACCTTATTATATCTACGGCAATACCCTGGGAAGCGGTAACGAACAGGTACCGATGCAGGCATATGTAGATACCTATCAGGAAATCTGTGCATATGAACAGCGGGAAAATCAGAAGTTTGATTATATTTTTCTTGCTACTAGTACCAATGCCACACAGTCCGGTCTGGTGATGGGGCAGCTGCTTGCAGGAGATGAAAGAAATATTGTGGGCATATCGGTAACCCGGTCTGCCAGACGGGCGTCTCAGGTAATTTTGTCGAATCTGCAGCATTATGCGGCATATCATCAGCTGAATCTTCCGGAGCATGCGCAAACAGCGATACAGGTGTCCGAGGATGCACTGGCCGGTGGATATGGACAGTTTGATGAGAAGATCCGGCAGGTAATCCGTGAGGAATACCAGTGGGATGGTGTCAATCTGGACGGTGTCTATACCGGAAAAGCCTTTTATGGAATGCTTCAGTATCTGCGGAAAAATCAGATTCACGGAAAGCGGATTCTCTTCCTGCATACAGGAGGAGCACCCCTGTTTTTTGATCAGATAGAGACAGTATTCTCTTAAGCCTCCCGAAAGTCTGCTTTACATTTTAGAATGATTGTGAGACAATGTATGAATCAAAATGAAAATAATGAAAAAAAACAGGCAGTAAAGGGGCAGCACACACCATGGTGGATACTGCTTGCTTTACATATCAGCCTTTTATTCAGCTCCTTAAGTGGAGTGTGTTCCAAGATGGCAGCGAATCAGAAGCTGTTTTCTCTTCCATTTTTATTTTATTATGGAATGGTACTTGTAATTATGTTTGGATATGCGATCGTATGGCAGCAGATCTTAAAGAGAATGCCTCTTACGGTTGCCTATGCGAATCGTCCTGTCTCGCTGGTCTGGGGAATGATCTGGGGTGCCCTGATTTTCAGTGAGACAATTACCTGGAATATGATCCTGGGTGCAGTGGTCATATTTGCAGGAATTTATTTGGTGGTGACAGAACATGAGTAATTTTGCCATAGCAGTTTGTGTTTTATTAGGTTCCGTGCTGATTTCTTCCGTATCCCAGATTATGCTGAAGATTGCTGCCAATAAAAGCTATAAAAGTCCCCTGGCGGAGTATCTGAATCCCCTGGTGATTGTATCCTATGGAATGTTTTTTATATCGACAATTCTGACAATGCTGGCACTGAAGTATGTGCCTTTGTCACTGCAGCCGATTCTGGAGTCTTCCAGTTATATATTTGTAACAATTATGGGTTATTTCCTGTTAAAAGAGCGTTTTTCCAGGAGAAAGCTGGCCGGTCTGGCACTGATCTTTCTTGGAATTATGATTTTTTCTGTCTAGATGATCAGAGGAAGGGGTGCAGCAGAGCTGTGCGTTTACTGTACTGTAATAAAGGAGAATATACATGTTAGTTTCAATTGTAATACCGTGCTATAATTCTGAACATACCATCGATGAGGTGGTAGATCTGTGTATGGAAGAGTTTGATAAGCTGGATGGCTATGAGTGCGAGATGATTCTTGTCAATGATTATTCCAGAGATAAGACCTTCGAGACAATTCAACGCTGCTGTGAAAAGTATCCCAATGTGAAAGGTGTGAATCTCGCCAAGAACTTTGGACAGCATGCGGCAATCATGGCAGCCCTTCATTATGTAAGCGGTGAAATTGTGGTTGGTATGGATGATGATATGCAGAACCATCCCTCCCAGATACCACAGTTTCTGGATAAACTCAATGAAGGCTACGATATTGTCTTTGGGGTTTTTAAGGAAAGAAAGTTTTCCTGGATCAAGAATCTCACAGGCGCTGTCAGCCGCTTTATCCTCTGGCATATGATTGACCGGCCAAAGGATATCCAGATGAGCAGCTACTGGATGGCAAGACGATATGTGATTGAGGAAACTAAGAAGTACGAAGGGGAGGAAGTATTTATTCAGATTCTGTTCTTCCGCACCACACATAATATTGCAAATATTGAGATTGAGCATTTTGCAAGAGAAGTGGGAACCTCCAATTACAGTTTTGGAAAAGGCCTGAAACTGTTATTATCATTTATGAATTTTTCCGCATTGCCTCTTCGTGCGGCCACATTCTTCGGTACGATTTTTTCCGGAGCAGGTTTTATCGGGGCACTGATTGTTTTGATTCGAAAGCTGATGAATCCCTCTATTGCAGTGGGATGGTCTTCTCTGATGTGTGCTATGCTGGTTTTATTCGGAATTATGTTTCTGTTAATCGGCATACTTGGTGAATATATCGGAAAGATAATCTTAAACGTTAATAAGACTCCGCAGTTTGTAATTCGCGAGACACTGAATATATCAAAGGATGAGAAGAATGATTGATTTTAATAAACCGCCTTTTATAGGCAAGGAACTTGATTATATCAAAGATGCAGTTGGCAATTCTAAGATCTGTGGGGATGGAAAGTATACGCATCTGTGTACAGACTGGATGAAGGAACAGTTTCACTCCAAGGGTCTGATGCTTACGACCTCCTGTACCCATGCCCTGGAGATGGCGGCTTATCTGGCAGATATTCAGCCGGGGGATGAGGTAATTATGCCTTCCTATACCTTCGTATCCACTGCGGACGCATTTGTTCTGCGGGGAGCAAAGATTGTTTTTGTAGATATCTGTCCCAAAACCATGAATCTGGATGAGAATCTGATTGAGGATGCCATCACAGAAAAGACAAAAGCGATCGTACCGGTGCATTACGCAGGGGTGGCCTGTGAGATGGATACGATTCTGGATATTGCGAAAAGACATCATCTGGTGGTGGTGGAGGATGCAGCACAGGGTGTCAATGCATACTACAAAGGAAAAGCACTGGGCACCATGGGTGACTTTGGCTGCTTCAGTTTCCATGAGACAAAGAATTATACGATGGGCGAGGGTGGAGCCATCCTTTTCCAGAAGGAAGAATATCAGGAAAGAGCGGAGATTCTCAGGGAAAAGGGAACCAACCGCAGTAAGTTCTTCCGGGGACAGATTGATAAATACACCTGGATGGATTACGGCTCATCGTATCTGCCCAGTGATATGAATGCAGCTTATCTCTATGCACAGCTGGAGAACCATGAACTGATTGATCAGAAGCGTATGAAGATATTTGATTTCTATCAGGAACAGCTGAAACCGCTGGCGGAGCAGGGGCTGATTGAACAGCCGTATATTCCGGATTATGCGGTACATAACGCTCATATGTACTATATTAAGACGAAGGATCTGGAGACCCGAAGCCGCCTGATTCCTTATATGAGAGAGCAGGGTGTACAGTGTGTATTTCACTATGTTCCGCTGCACAGTTCTCCGGCAGGAAGGCAGTTTGGACGTTTCCATGGAGAGGATCGTTATACCACAAGGGAAAGTGAGCGTCTGGTACGTCTGCCCATGCACTACGGTCTTAGCGATGCAGATATACAGCATGTTACCAGCAGTCTTCTATCGTTTTATCAGCAGATATAGGACAGCACTTTAAAATTTACCATACAAGACGGAGGAATCAGCGTTTCATGGATATGATGCGATTCATCAAAAAATTAAAGCCATACAATATTGTGAAGGGCTTCCGCTATCTGAAACATTATGGACCAAAAGAGTTTTTTGTACGTCTTTCAGAGCGTCTGGAGCCGGAAGAGGTTCCTTATGGTCCATGGTATGAGAAACACCGTGTGACAGAGCAGCAGTTGAAGGCACAAAAAAAATACTCATTTCAATATCAGGACAAGATCAGTGTTGTAGTTCCGGCGTATCACACGCCGGAACGTTTTCTGCGTGAGATGATAGAATCTCTGTTTGCCCAGTCCTATGAAAACTGGGAGCTTTGTATTGCCAATGCAAGCCCAGAAGACGAAGAAATGGCAGCCGTACTGGCGGAATATGAGAAGAAGGATTCCCGTGTCAAAGTGAAGGCACTGGAGGAAAATCTGGGAATTGCGGAGAACACCAACGCAGCATTTTCCATCGCCACAGGAGATTTTGTGGGACTGCTGGATCACGATGATTTGCTGGCAGCAGATGCTTTATATGAGGTCGCAAGGCTGTTGGAGACAGACAGGGAACTGGACGTAGTCTATACCGATGAAGATAAGGTGACAACTGATCTGTCGGAACATTTTCAGCCTCATCTCAAGCCGGATTTTAATCTGGATCTGTTAAGATCCAATAATTATATCTGTCATTTTTTTTTGGTAAGGCGGGAAATCGTGGAAACCACCGGGGGCTTTCGGAAAGCGTATGATGGGGCTCAGGATTACGATTTTATCTTCCGCTGCACAGAACAGGCAAGAAAGATCGGACATGTGGCACGGATTCTCTATCACTGGAGAACTCACAAGGCATCTACTGCGGATAATCCCGCAAGTAAGATGTATGCTTTTGAAGCCGGAAGACGGGCTATCGAGGGAAATCTGCTGCGAAGCGGTGTAGTGGGAGCAGTGGTGTCCCATACATCTGATTATGGATTCTATCATGTACAGTATCCGGTGCAGGGGAAGCCGCTGGTATCTATTATAATTCCCAACAAGGACCAGAAGGAGCTTTTAAAGCAATGTGTGGATGCCCTTAAGACTACCTGCACCTATCAGAATTATGAGGTGCTGATTGTTGAAAACAACAGTACCGAACCGGAGATCTTTGCTTATTATAAAGAGCTGGAGCAGGATCCTCGTTTTCGGATTCTTATCTGGGAGCAGGGCTTTAATTATTCAGCAATCAACAACTTTGCCGCAGGTAAAGCAAAGGGAGCATATCTGTTATTCTTAAATAATGATGTGAAGCCAATCGCACCTGATTTTATCGAGCAGCTGTTATCCAACTGTCAGCGCCCGGAGGTTGGAATCACGGGCTCCAAGCTGTATTATCCCGATGACACGATCCAGCATGCAGGTATTATTATCGGAATAGGCGGAATCGCAGGTCATGCCTTCCTTGGCATGCCTGGAAATCGTACCGGATATCTTCATAAGGCATCTCTACAGATGGATTACAGCGCAGTGACAGCCGCCTGTATGATGATGAAACAGTGTGTGTTTGAAGAGCTTGGCGGTTTTGAAGAAAAGCTTACAGTGGCCTTCAATGATGTGGACTTGTGTCTTCGAACAGGGAAGGCAGGATATCTGGTGGTCTATAATCCCCAGGCGAGGCTTTATCACTATGAATCCAAGTCCAGAGGCACGGAGGACAACGAGGAAAAGGTTCGAAGATTTCAGTCAGAGATTGAGTTTATGCGTACCAGATGGATTACTCTTTTAAAGGAGGGAGATCCCTGCTACAATAAGAACCTGACATTAAGTAAATGGAATTATTCCCTGAGAGCTTAAAGGAGCACATACATGCAGCAAGTAACGGTAGTAATACCAAACTATAATGGAAAACAGTATCTGAAATCCTGTCTGGAGTCTCTTGAGCAGCAGACCTGTGAACCATCGGAGATCATTCTGGTGGATAACGGCTCCGAGGATGGAAGCTGTGACTATATAAAAGCGGAGTTTCCCGGGGTTCATGTGGTGATGCTGAAGGAAAACACCGGTTTCTGTCATGCGGTAAATGTGGGCATTCAGAAAGCAGAGACTCCCTACGTACTTTTACTGAACAATGATACCGAGGTGAAACCTGATTTCATCGAGCAGATGGTGCAGGGAATGGAAAGACACCCAAGAGCATTTTCCGGCGCAGCGCAGATGCTGCAGTTTCAGGAACGTTCTAAAATTGATGATGCAGGGAACTATTATAATGCCTTGGGCTGGGCATTTGCCAGAGGAAAGGGAAAGGCGGCCACAGGCTATGAGAAGGAGCAGCGCATCTTCGCTTCCTGTGGGGGAGCCGCCATCTATCGGAAAGAGATCCTGGATCAGATCGGGCTTTTTGATGAACTCCACTTTGCCTATCTGGAAGATATTGATATCGGCTATCGGGGACGTATCTACGGCTATGAGAACTGGTATCTTCCGAAAGCAGTAGTGTATCATGTGGGAAGCGGAACCAGCGGATCTCGCTATAATCTCTTCAAAATCCGCTATTCCTCCAGAAATAACGTCTACATGATCTATAAAAATATGCCCATTCTCCAGCTGATCCTTAACTTCCCTTTGCTGGTACTGGGATTTGCGGCAAAGATTGTATTCTTTGCGTCAAAAGGCTATGGAAAAGAATATGTTGCGGGCATTAAAAATGGAATCAGCCTGAGCCTTGAAGGGAAGAGAGAAGGAAAAAAAGTGAAATTTTCTGTGAAAAATACAGGGTCCTATCTGAAAATACAATGGGAGCTGTGGGTGAATGTTGTGCGAAAATTATGTGGTTAATGACATGATTTTCGCATATTTTTTCTCTTTTTTTACTAAAAATGTTATATAATTGTGTCAAAAATGTATCAAATGAAATATTGGGTTGCGAATTCCGTAAAATTATTGTATAGTTATTCTTGAAATTAATTAAAAATATATGACGTCAGTTTGTCGTAAACTGAAAGGTGAATAGAAGATTGATTAAAGATAATCAGACGCAGTTTGACCGTCTGCAGGTTGTGATCGATGGTTTAGTGATCATAATTTCCTACTGGATCGCATGGATGATCAAGTTCATCAGTCCCTGGTTTTCACACGGCGGAGAGGGAGCCCTTTCCTTTGGATATTACATGCAGCAGCTGCTGTATATTGTTCCTTTATATCTGGTTTTGTATTATGGGTGCGGACTTTTCGACTCGAACCGGCTAAAAGGCAGACGACTTGAAATTGCAAATATTGTTAAAGCAAATACCCTTGGAGTTTTAGTTATTATACTGGTTTTGTATGTACTGCTGAAGCAGATGCATATCTCCAGAACTGTACTGGGAATCTTCTTTGTAACGAACTGTGTCATGGATACCGCTGCAAGAAACCTGATTCGTATGATTCAGAAAAGAATGCGAAAGACAGGATACAATCAGAAGTATATGCTGCTGGTAGGATACAGTAGAGCTACCGAAGAATATATTGACCGTATCCAGGCGAATCCCCAGTGGGGATATGTGGTCAGAGGAATCCTTGACGATCACGTAGCAGCAGGAACGACCTATCGGGGTGTAAAGGTGCTGGGAAGAATTGCCAACCTTATGGTGGTACTTCCGGAGAGCCGGCTGGATGAGATTGCGATTACGCTGGGATTGAATGAATATTTCCGACTGGAAGAGATCGTGGCACTCTGTGAAAAATCCGGTGTGCACACAAAGTTTATTCCGGATTATTATAATATCATTCCTACCAAGCCTTATACGGAGGATCTGCAGGGACTTCCCGTGATCAATATCCGGTATGTGCCTTTATCCAACACGTTCAATGCCATGATTAAGAGAATTACAGATGTGGTAGGTTCTATGGTCTGTATTGTGTTGTTTTCCCCTGTCATGCTGCTCGCAGCCATTGGGGTAAAATGCACATCACCAGGGCCGTTGATCTATAAGCAGACACGTGTAGGTCTGCATAACAGAAGCTTTGAGATGTTTAAGTTCCGATCCATGGAGATTCAGAAAGAGTCTCAGGAAAAGAAGGCCTGGACTGTGAAGGATGATCCCCGGGTTACCAGGATTGGCAGAATCATGAGAAAGACCAGTATTGATGAGCTTCCGCAGCTGTTCAATGTTTTAAAAGGTGATATGAGTTTAATTGGTCCAAGACCGGAGCGGCCATTCTTTGTGGAAAAGTTTCGGGAGGAGATACCCCGCTATATGATCAAGCATCAGGTACGTCCTGGTATGACGGGCTGGGCACAGGTGAATGGATATCGGGGAGATACATCGATTCGCAAGCGTATAGACTGTGACTTGTATTACATCGAAAACTGGACATTCAGTCTGGATGTCAAAATATTGTTTTTAACAGTGTTCAGAGGCTTTGTAAACAAAAATGCTTATTAATGCCGGTCATTACAGGCATGACAAAAGCAATACAAAAGCGAATTAAGGGGAAAGACAAATGGCAAAAAGAAGAGTAAATAAGAAGAGCAGAGCATACAGGAACAGAGTGCGCAGGAGAAACAGAAGAATTCTTTTTGCGGTAGAACTTATTGTATTGTTTCTGGTGGCAGGAGCATTATTCATCTTTGCATATATGAATAAGCAGATGAGCAAGGTGAATCAGCAGGAATTGAATCTTGAAAATGTTGGTGTCAATGAATCAGCACTGGAAGCATCGCAGAATGAACTAAAGGGAACACAGCTGATCGCACTGGTGGGACTGGACAGTCGTCTTGGATCCGATGGAACACCTATAGCAGAAGACAGTCAGAATGGTGACACCATGATTATTGCCTGCATTGATAATGATAATAAACAGATTCGTCTGTGTTCCGTGTTCCGTGATACTTACCTGAATACCTTTGCATATGGAGATCTGTCCAGCGATTATTACACGAAGGCAAATGCAGCCTACGCCTATGGCGGGCCGGAGCAGATGCTTACGATGCTGAATAAGAATCTTGATCTGAATATTACGGATTATGCCACGGTAAACTTTAAAGTTCTGACTAATGTTATTGATCTTCTGGGTGGTCTGGATATTGATATGACCCGCGAAGAAGTGGTGCATATGAACAATTACAATGTGGCGACTTC
The DNA here is from genome assembly GCA_028692395.1 of Lachnospiraceae bacterium. Lineage (GTDB taxonomy): Bacteria > Bacillota > Clostridia > Lachnospirales > Lachnospiraceae > Novisyntrophococcus. The sequence continues at coordinate 138,371 of JAQUXP010000001.1, read as the reverse complement.
TGCTGCAGCTGGTGTGGAATATCAGGAAGTAACAATGCCATCCACCGATGAGTTTGACGGGGCAATGACCATGACATTTCATCTGAATGGTTCCCAGTCGGTTTCTTATGCGAGAATTCGTAAAACAGATGGTGGAGATTTCCGTCGTGCGGCAAGACAGCGTCTTCTGATACAGAAGATTTTTGAAAAAGTAAAGAGCATGGATCTTACAACCCTGAATTCCATCTTTGATGCTGTGTGCCCGGAAGTAACAACCTCCATGCAGTCCTCTGATATGTGGAAACTCGGACTTGCACTTTTGACCTATAATATGGGCGATCAGGGCGGCTTCCCATTCACGCACTTTGAGGATGAGGCTACACTTATGGATCTGCTGGGTTCAGACTGTGTACTGCCTGTTACGCTGGCGACGAATGTGAAACAGCTACATGACTTCCTGTTCCCTGGGATCGATTATTCTGTATCTGATGTAGTACAGGGCTATAGTGATGCGATCAGTGAGAAAAGCGGATTTTATGAGTCCGACATCCCTGCAACCTCAGAGAATGGCGAGATACCAACCTATAATGCTGCTGAAGATCCGAATATGAATGGAACAGCAGCTGCGAATGAAGGATGACACAATCTATGAATGAGAATAAATATATCGTTGATGTATTGATTCCGACCTATAAGCCCGGCAGTGAGTTCCAAAAACTCCTGCTGGGCATTATGTCCCAAAATTATCCCATACGGAACATACTGGTGGTTAATACAGAAAAAAAATATTGGAATCCTGTCTTTGAACAGATTTGTCCCACACTTCTGGTAGAGCATATCAGCATGGATGAATTTAATCATGGAGGAACCAGGGGCGCAATGGCTGCATCTTCGGATGCAGACATTTTAGTGTTTATGACTCAGGATGCAATTCCGGCAGATAACTGTACCATAGAACGTATGGTATCAACCTTTGCTCTGAACCGGGTACGGGCAGCATATGCCAGACAGCTTCCGGCACCGGGCTGCAGACTGATCGAACGCTATACAAGAAACTATAATTATCCACCATCAGCGGACATCAAGGATAAAGATGATCTGCCAACGCTTGGAATTAAAACCTTTTTCTGTTCCAACGTCTGTGCCGCCTATGACCGGAGAACCTACGAAAAGCTTGGAGGATTCCCGGCCCATACGATCTTTGGTGAGGATATGATCTATGCTTCAAAACTGGTACAGCAGGGCTATGCGATTGCCTACGCAGCAGAATCTATGGTCATTCATTCCCATAACTATAACTGCAGACAGCAGTTCAGAAGAAACTTTGATATTGGTGTTACCCATGCACAGTTTCCGGAAGTGTTTGGAAAGTACCCCTCCGAGGGAGAGGGAATCCAGATGGTTAAAAAAACAGCGGCCTATGTATGCACGAAACGCAAACCCTGGCTTTTAGTCCCGCTGTTTTTCCAGAGCGCATCCAAGTACATAGGATATTTTCTTGGCAAACATTATCAGATTCTGCCAAATTATCTGGTACAGATCTGTACGATGAATAAGAATTACTGGAAATAAAAAGTTTTCGAAAAAATCCTCCTGGAAATTCACATAATATTGGATTCTTCTTCACACATTAAACACAATTAATCAGTATGATAGCAATATAGAAACAAAGGAACAAAGCAAGTTTCCAAGGATGCTTTAGAAGTGGAAACAGACCTGAGATTATAATCAGGAAAAAGCTTGAAAAGATAAAACAGAGAAAGAGGGCAATAATATGAGTGAAGAATTTGAAAACAAAAATGGGCAGGAAATTCCAGGAGAAGCTGCACCGAAAAATCCTTCATCCAGTGATGGGGAAAACCAGGAAGCTACAACATACAGCTGGGTGAATCCAAAAGTGAATCCTTCCGCTTCCGATACAGACAGCGAAATAGCAAAACATGCAGCTGAAAATGTTAGTTCGGGTTACAATGGAGCTTACACAGGAAGTAATGGTTATACAGAAGGTAATAATAGCCATACCGTAAACAGCCAAACGCCAGGTAACGGCTATGATAATGCGGCCAATACAGCTCATGGTTATTCCGCTTATCAGTTTGGAAACCAGAATCAGAGTACTCAGGCCGGACCAACCCACAGCTTTCATGAGAGTCATCCGCAGCATAAGGCACCAAAGCAGCATAAGCCCATGACAACCGGAAAACGCTGGACAGCCAATGTAGCTATGGCACTTGTGTTTGGACTGGTAGCCGGATCCGTTGCCTACGGTGTCAATTACGCAGGCAACAAATTAAATGGAGATGGATCAGCCACTCCTGTAATTCAAAGCACAACGGTTGCAGGAACCAAGGATTCCTCCAGCACGGTATCCGCCACCGCATCCAAAGATACCTCGAGTCTGACGGTAAAGGAAGTGGCTGCAAATGCAATGCCGTCTATGGTTGCAATTTCTACGGAGACGGTTTCTACTATACAAAGCTTCTTCGGAACCTACGCACAGACAGTTCCGGCAAGTGGAACTGGCGTTATCGTAGGACAGAATGATAATGAGCTTCTGATTGCCACCAACAATCACGTAATTGAGGGAGCCAACAGCGTCAGTGTTGCATTTATTGATGAAACAGCTGTATCTGCTGAGATTAAGGGTACAGATTCGCAAAATGACCTTGCAGTTGTGGCAGTGAAGCTTTCTGACATTTCTGAGGATACTATGAAACAGATTAAAATTGCCACACTGGGCAATTCCGATGACCTTTCTATCGGTGAGAACGTAGTTGCTATCGGCAATGCACTGGGTTATGGACAGTCTGTTACAACAGGCATTGTAAGTGCCCTGGATCGCAGCGTACAGGCACAGAGTGAATCAACCGGTGAGGTTACTTCTTCTGATGGATTGATTCAGACAGACGCAGCCATTAACCCTGGTAACAGCGGCGGCGCACTCTTGAACATGAACGGAGAACTGATTGGTATCAATGAAGCAAAATACTCTGATACATCGGTAGAGGGCGTTGGATTCGCTATTCCGCTTGCAAAAGCAGAGCCGATTCTTCAGAATCTGATGACGATGGAGACACGGACTCAGGTAGCCGATGACCAGTCCTCCTATATTGGAATATCCGGCGTGAATGTCTCAGCAGAGATGAACAGCAGCTATGGTGTTCCGGTAGGCGTCTATGTAGAGTCACTGGAAGAGGGCGGACCTGCAGAAACAGCCGGTATTCAGAGCAAGGATGTTATCACTAAGCTGGATACACGTTCCGTCACAACAATGACAGAGTTACAGAATGCTTTGAAGTATTACGCAAAAGGTGAGACCGTAGATGTAGTTGTTCAGCGTATGGAAAATGGTGAATATGCGGAAAAGACAATCTCTGTTACTCTGGGAGATAAAAGCAAGATGAAGACGACCAGTGAAGAATCGTCACAAAACAATTCCGGTCAGAACCAGCAGAATAATATTCCTTTTGGCAATTAAACCAGATAACAATGGAAAGACAGAATCCTGAGACAACACTTGGGGTTCTGTTTTTTTATCAGGGAAGAATCACTTTTTTGTTGAGAATCCTGACGGAAGCGGGATTAATAAAAAGTTTACTTGTAGCTTACGGACAAATCATATATAATGAAGAAGATAGAAAGCGAGGACGATTATGTCAGAAGACAAGATAGATAAAACCACAGATGTTCTAACAGATGAATCAGCAAACAATCAGAAAAAGGATGATTCCTCCGAATATGAAAAAGTCTGCTTTATGTGTAGAAGACCAGAAAGCAAGGCAGGCAGGATGATTGGCCTTCCAGGAGGTATCAATATCTGCACGGACTGTATGCAGAAGAGCTTCGATACCATGAACAACGGTAACATGGATTACAGCTCTCTGATGAATAATCTACCGCCCAATGTCAGCATGATTGATTTATCTTCCCTGCAAAACCAGATCCCGCAAAACCAGCGTGTGAAGAAAGCAAAGCCAAAGGAAGAGAAAAAACAGGAAAAGACATTTTCACTGGATGATATTCCGGCACCGCATATTCTAAAGGAAATGCTGGACCAGTATGTGATTGGTCAGGAAAAAGCAAAAAAAGTGATGTCAGTAGCGGTTTACAATCATTATAAGCGTGTTTTTGCACAGAAGGAAGATGATGTGGAGATTGAAAAATCCAACATGCTGATGATCGGACCAACAGGGTCCGGAAAGACCTATCTGGTACAGACACTGGCAAAGCTTCTGGATGTCCCCCTGGCACTGACGGATGCTACTTCTCTGACAGAAGCAGGGTATATCGGCGATGATATCGAAAGTGTTGTCAGCAAACTGCTGGCGGCTGCAGATAACGATGTGGAACGTGCGCAGCACGGTATTATTTTTATCGATGAGATTGATAAAATCGCAAAGAAGAAGAATACGAATCAGCGTGATGTAAGTGGTGAGGCGGTGCAGCAGGGAATGCTGAAGCTCCTTGAGGGCAGTGATATTGAGGTTCCGGTAGGAGCCAATTCCAAGAATGCCATGGTTCCACTTACCACAGTAAATACCAGGAATATATTGTTTATCTGTGGCGGTGCATTTCCCGATCTTACCGAAATCATAAAGGAACGGCTGAATAAGAAATCAGCCATGGGATTCCAGTCGGATCTGAAGGACAAGTATGACAAGGAACCCAATCTTTTGTCAAAGGTTACCACAGAAGATCTGCGCACCTTTGGTATGGTTCCGGAGTTTCTGGGAAGACTTCCGGTTCTGTTTACCCTGGAAAGCCTGACAGAAGAGATGATGGTTGAGATATTAAAAGAACCCAAAAACGCAATACTTAAGCAGTATAAGAAGCTTCTGGCAATGGATGAAGTCAAGCTGGAATTCAATGAAGGTGCACTGCACGCCATCGCAAAGCTGGCGCTGGAGAAGAAAACAGGTGCCAGAGCACTGCGGGCAATCATCGAAGATTTTATGCTGGATATTATGTATGAGATACCAAAAGACGATAATATCGGAGAAGTAGTGATCACCCAGGAATATATTGAGCATAAGGGCGGACCGCAGATCTTCCTGCGTGGACAGGAGATTCCGCAGCTGGGTGTATTATCCTGAGAAGAGTTATCAGCAGACACGTAAAGTGGAAGGAGAATGAATGATGGCAAACACGAATGACTTTTTTGGAAATCTTGGTAAAACCTTATCAGAGACAGCAAAGACTGTGGGAGAGAAAACAGATGAATTTATCGCAATTCAGAAGCTCCGCAGCCAGCAGAACACTTTAGAAAATGAAGTAAAGAAAAACTTTAAAGATGTAGGCGAGATGATCTATCAGCGTTTTATCGGTGGGGAGGCATTTCCGGAGGAGATCAGTGAGATCTGCCAGGAAATTATGAAGCTGCAAAGTGATATCGCAGAATGCAGAGAGACGATAGCAGCAAAGAAAGGATTTTCTGTTTGCCCTGCCTGCGGCGCAAATGTGCCAAAGGAATCAGCATTCTGCATGAAGTGCGGATCTCCTATGCCGGAACCGGATAAAGAGCCGGAAGATGCAGTCTATGAAGAAACAGAAGACAGCGAGGAAGAAGATTCAGCAGAAGAGACAGTGACAGAAGAGGATGCCAGTACAGCAGACCCAGTGGATGCTTCTGCGGAACAGGAGAAGGAAGATTGATCTTTCTTTTGATTCTGGTATCGGTATTTCTTCTGGATCTGATGCTGAAGAAGTATATGGAACAGAAGCTCCCGGAGGGTGAAAAGAAGGAAATCTGCGGCGGAAAGATTATCTTGCGCAAACTTCATAATAAGGGTGTGGCTTTTGGAGCATTTCGTGACTATCCAAATCTGGTGGAGCGGGGAACTCTTGGAGTACTGGCTGCAACAGGCGTCTATTTTTTATATCTGCTCACCAAAAAGGGAAGAAATCTTCAGAAAACGGGGATAAGTCTTGTACTGGGTGGCGGATTATGCAATTGGTTTGACCGTTTTCATCAGGGATATGTGTCAGATTACTTCAGCTTTTCTGTAAAGTGGAAGCGTTTGAAGGACATTGTATTTAATCTTTCTGATCTTTTTATCTTCCTGGGGGTTATCATGAGCCTTTTAGGAAGTGGCGGCAAGCGGAAAAAACCCGTATCTGACAGGGGTTTTCGGTCAAATAGAACGAGTTGTGCGAAAAATTAAAAAAACTTATAAAAAACAGTTGACTTCTTCCTGGAAAGCTGTTATTATAACTCTTGCAGGTGAGCGATACACATCACATGCAAGAGAAATGCAGGAATGGCGGAATTGGCAGACGCGCAGGCTTCAGGTGCCTGTGGTAGCAATATCGTGAGGGTTCAAGTCCCTTTTCCTGCACTATAGGAAGTGAGACAAAGCGGTTGAGATTTTTTCTCAACCGCTTTGTTGTGTTGAAAACCTTTATTCTCGAAAATAGAAGTAAAAATAGGTTGAAAACAAAGCAGGATTGTGGTAGAATTTTAAAGATTAAAGGGACAATTTCTCTTTTTTTTTGCGCAAAGGTAAGGAACCGCAGGATATGCTTTATCCTGCGGTTTATAAGAAAGAAAGGAACACAGGTGGAATGATGAAAGCTTTTCTAATATTGGAAGATGGACACGTATTCACTGGAACCAGTATTGGTTCCAAGAAAGAGATAATCAGTGAGATCGTATTTAATACTTCGATGACTGGATATCTGGAGGTTCTAACGGATCCTTCATATGCAGGACAGGCAGTCTGCATGACTTATCCGTTGATCGGTAATTATGGTATTTGTTATGATGATCAGGAATCTCTGCGCCCATGGCCGGATGGCTATATCGTACGAGAGCTTTCCAGGATCCCAAGCAACTTCCGTTCACAGGATACGATACAGAACTTTTTAAAGAAATTCGACATCCCTGGAATCGCAGGAATCGACACGCGTGCATTGACACGTATTCTCCGTGAGAAGGGTACGATGAACGGCATGATCACAACTAATGAAAATTATAATCTTGACGAAATCATTCCCCAGTTAAAAGCATATAAGACAGGCAAAGTAGTAGAAAAGGTTACCTGCTCTGAAAAATCAGTATTAAAAGGCGAAGGCCTTAAGGTTGCACTTCTGGATCTTGGTGCAAAGAACAACATTGCACATTCTTTAAATGAAAGAGGCTGCGAGGTAACAATTTATCCGGCATCAGCTACAGCTCAGGAGATTCTCGCAGGAAATCCGGATGGTATTATGCTGTCTAACGGACCTGGAGACCCAAAAGAGTGTCAGTCTATGATTGCTGAGATCAAAAAGCTTTATGATTCCCAGGTTCCGATTTTTGCGATCTGTCTTGGACATCAGCTGATGGCACTGGCTACAGGGGCAGATACCAAGAAGATGAAGTACGGACACAGAGGCGGGAATCATCCGGTTAAGGATCTTGAGACCGGAAGAGTCTATATCTCTTCACAGAATCATGGATATATGGTGGATACAGATACCCTGAATCCTCAGGTGGCAGTACCTGCATTTACCAATGTTAATGATGGTACCAACGAAGGACTGAAGTATATTGGAAAGAATATCTTCACGGTGCAGTTCCATCCGGAGGCATGCCCTGGACCACAGGATTCTGCATACCTGTTTGATCGCTTTATCAATATGATGGGAGGGAACAAATAATGCCAAAAATTTCAGATATAAAAAAAGTTTTAGTAATTGGATCCGGTCCGATTGTTATCGGTCAGGCAGCAGAGTTTGACTATGCCGGAACACAGGCCTGCCGTTCTCTGAAGGAGGAAGGCGTTGAGGTTGTACTTCTGAACTCCAACCCGGCAACAATTATGACCGATAAGGATATCGCAGATCGTGTTTATATCGAACCACTGACTGTAGAGGTAGTGGAGCAGCTGATCCTGAAGGAGCAGCCGGACTCTGTACTTCCTACCCTGGGCGGACAGGCCGGCCTGAACCTGGCCATGGAGCTGGAGGAGAGAGGATTCCTGGCAAAGCACCATGTGCGTCTGATTGGAACCACATCCCAGACCATCCGCAAGGCAGAGGATCGTCAGGAATTCAAGGATACCATGGAGAAAATTCACGAGCCCGTGGCTGCTTCTCTTGTTGTACACGATGTGCAGGCAGGTATTGATTTTACTAATACGATCGGCTATCCGGTTGTACTGCGTCCGGCTTACACCCTGGGTGGAAGCGGTGGTGGAATCGCTGAAAATGAAGAAGAACTGGTGGAGATCCTTTCTAACGGCCTGCGTCTTTCCCGTGTGGGTGAGGTGTTGGTAGAGCGCTGTATCGCAGGATGGAAAGAGATCGAGTATGAGGTTATGCGGGATGGTGCAGGAAACTGTATTACCGTATGTAATATGGAGAATATTGATCCGGTTGGTGTACATACCGGAGACAGTATTGTAGTTGCACCAAGCCAGACACTTGGTGACAAGGAATATCAGATGCTGCGTACTTCAGCACTCAATATTATCACGGAGCTTGGAATCACTGGTGGATGTAACGTACAGTATGCCCTGCATCCGGAAAGCTTTGAGTATTGTGTTATTGAGGTTAATCCACGAGTAAGTCGTTCCTCTGCACTGGCTTCTAAAGCTACCGGCTACCCGATTGCAAAGGTGGCTGCAAAGATTGCACTGGGTTATACCCTGGATGAAATCCCAAATGCAATCACAGGAAAGACCTATGCAAGCTTTGAGCCAATGCTGGATTACTGTGTTGTTAAGATTCCAAGACTTCCCTTCGACAAGTTTATCAGTGCAAAACGTACTCTGACAACTCAGATGAAGGCTACCGGTGAGGTTATGAGTATCTGCAATAACTTTGAAGGTGCATTGATGAAAGCAATCCGTTCGCTGGAGCAGCATGTGGACTCTCTGATGTCCTATGACTTCACAGAGCTTACAGTGGAAGAGCTTACAGAGCAGCTTCGTCTGGTTGATGATATGCGTATCTGGAGAATTGCCGAGGCAATCCGCCGTGGTATCACCTATGAGCAGATCCATGAGATTACAAAGATTGATCTCTGGTTCATCGATAAGCTTGCAATTCTTGTAGAGATGGAGCAGGCATTACAGAAGGATGAACTGGATGAAGACCTTCTTCGTGAAGCAAAACGTCTGGAATTCCCGGATTATCTCATCGCAAAACTTGCGGATAAGACTGAAGAAGAGGTGAAAGCACTGCGTAAACAGTACGAGATCACCGCTGCCTATAAGATGGTTGATACCTGTGCAGCAGAATTTGCTGCTTCCACACCTTATTATTATTCTGTATACGGCGGGGAAAATGAGGCAGTTGAGACTACAGACAAGAAAAAGATTCTGGTTCTTGGTTCCGGTCCCATCCGTATTGGACAGGGAATCGAGTTTGACTTCTGTTCGGTACATTGTACCTGGGCATTTTCTAAAGAAGGCTATGAGACCATTATTATCAATAATAATCCGGAGACTGTAAGTACCGATTTTGATATTGCAGATAAACTGTACTTTGAGCCATTGACACCGGAGGATGTGGAAAATGTTGTTAATATTGAGCATCCGGATGGAGCGGTTGTTCAGTTCGGTGGACAGACAGCCATCAAGCTGACAGAAGCGCTGATTAAGATGGGTGTGAAGATTCTTGGTACTTCTGCTGAAAACGTAGATGCAGCCGAGGACCGTGAGCTTTTCGATGGTATTCTGGAAGAGTGTAAGATTCCACGTCCTGCAGGACACACTGTATTTACAGCTGAGGAAGCAAAACAAGCAGCAAATGAGCTGGGATATCCGGTTCTGGTTCGTCCTTCCTACGTTCTTGGGGGACAGGGTATGCAGATCGCTATCAATGACGAGGATGTAGAAGAATATATTGGCGTCATTAACCGAATTGCACAGGAGCATCCGATTCTTGTAGACAAATATCTGCAGGGTAAGGAAATTGAGGTTGACGCTGTATGCGATGGAACAGATATCCTGATTCCTGGTATTATGGAGCATATTGAGCGTGCCGGCATCCATTCCGGAGACAGTATCTCGGTATATCCGGCCCAGACCATCAGTCAGAGTGCAAAGGATACCATCGAAGAATATACGAAGCGTCTTGCACGTTCTCTGCATGTTGTGGGTATGATTAACATACAGTTTATCGTATGCGGTGAAGAGGTATATGTAATTGAGGTAAATCCTCGTTCTTCCCGTACCGTGCCTTACATCAGCAAAGTGACCGGTATTCCGATTGTGCCCCTGGCAACAAAGGTAATTCTGGGATACAAGATCAAGGATCTTGGATATACACCGGGTTTGCAGCCGGAGGCAAAACATATTGCTATCAAGATGCCTGTATTCTCCTTTGAAAAGATCCGGGGAGCAGATATCAGCCTTGGACCTGAGATGAAGTCTACAGGTGAGTGTCTTGGTATTGCCGAGTCCTTCAATGAAGCCCTGTATAAAGCATTTCTTGGAGCAGGCATCAATCTGCCAAAATACAAGAATATGATTATGACAGTAAAAGACGCTGACAAACAGGACCTGATACCTATCGCAAAACGCTTTGAAAAAATCGGATACCGCATCTATGCTACCAGAAATACTGCAAAGGTACTGCAGGAGAACGGTGTAAATGCAATTCGTACCAATAAGATCGAGCAGGCAGCTCCAAACCTGATGGATCTGATCCTTGGACATAAGATCGATCTGGTTATCGATACACCGGAACAGGGTGTTGAGCATGCTCAGGATGGTTTTATCATCCGCCGAAATGCTATCGAGACAGGTGTGAATGTACTCACTTCACTGGATACCGCAACTGCTCTTGTGACCAGTCTGGAAAATACAGATGTGAAGAAACTCACGTTGATTGATATTGCAACAATAGACAAAAGATAATGAATTGTGACCCAAAGTAAGGGTGACGGTTCCTTTGAACCATAGGGGACGGTTCCTTAGGGTCAAAAACTTAGAAAAACTAATTTTTTGACCTCGGGGAACCGTCTTTTCGTGGTTTTAAAAAAGGAGGAATTAGTATGGATTTTTTTGAGTGGCTGAAGGTAGTAATTCTGGGTATTGTGGAGGGAGTTACTGAGTGGCTGCCCATCAGCAGTACCGGACATCTGATCCTGGTAGATGAGTTTATCAAGCTGAACCAGAGTGCAGCATTTATGGAAATGTTTAATGTTGTGATCCAGTTAGGTGCAATTCTGGCAGTAGTGGTACTGTACTTTAAAAAGCTGTGGCCGTTTCACAGAAAACGGGAACCGGAAAGACCGGTATTTTCCAAAATCAGTGATAATAAGGTAATGGCGGGCTGCCAGAACTTTATGTCCCATTACTTTTATATGGATAAGATTGTACTCTGGCTGAAGATTATAGTATCCTGTCTGCCGGCGATGATCATTGGCCTTCCGCTGGATGACTGGATGGAAGCTCATCTTCATAACTGGTATGTAGTTTCCCTCATGCTGATTATCTATGGTGTTGCATTTATTCTGATTGAGAATTATAATCAGAGAAGAACTGCAACTATTAAAAGGCTGAAACAGATCACTTTTAAGGATGCGTTGATTATCGGTGCCTTTCAGGTGCTTTCCCTGATCCCTGGAACTTCGAGATCCGGGGCTACCATTATCGGTGGTATCTTGATCGGAACCTCAAGAGAGCTGGCGGCAGAATATACATTTTTCCTGGCAATTCCGGTTATGTTTGGAGCTTCCTTCATCAAACTGATAAAATTCGGATTGAATTTTACAGGAGTAGAGATTGCTGTTCTGCTGGTGGGAATGCTGGTGGCATTCGGTGTGTCAATTCTTGCTATCAAGTTCCTGATGGGATACATCAAAAAGCATGATTTCAAAGTGTTTGGCTGGTATCGTATTGTGCTGGGTGTGCTGGTAATTGTGTACTTTGGTATGAAATTACTGTTTGCACGCTAGAAAAGAGAAATGTATGAATAAAAAAGTCATAAGATGGATCACCACAGCAGTGGTGACAGTATCACTGCTGAGCGGTTGTCAGGGCAAAGCTGCCACAGAGAAAAGTGGAGCTGACAGCAGCCAGTCTTCAACAGTGGATGCTCTGGCCCAAGAAAGTCAGACAGACAGTGAGAGCTCTGAGGCGGCAGAGAGCGTCAGCACCGCAGAGAGCACCAGTGTATCTGGCGACTCAGCGGAAGAAAAAGAATATATATCGGTAGCAGATGATACGGATACTCTGGTGGTTCTGCAGTCTGCGGATCCCAGAGGACTTGATCCGGCATTTGCTGATGATATGGAATCTTCCCGCATCATTTCCCAGATTTATGAAGGCTTGCTGACCTTTAATCAGGAAAGTATGGGGCTTATGCCGGGTCTTGCAAAAAGCTGGGAAATCAGTGCGGATAAACTGACGTATACCTTTCATCTGAGAACAGGTGTAAAGTTTCAGGATGGAACAGATTTTAATGCTGAGGCAGTAAAGTATAATGTTGACCGGCAGACGAGCAAAGCTGTGTCCGGTATGACGTATGCCGACTTTGTCTATGGGAATGTGAAAGAGTGCCGTGTGGTAGATGCGTCCACAGTTGAGATGGAGCTTGTGACGCCGGTGAACTCTTTCCTGAGTGATCTTGCCATGAACCTGTCAGCCCCCATAGTCAGCCCTGCTGCCTGTGAGGCAAATGGAGGTAATCTCAGTAATAACCCGGTGGGAACAGGTCCATATAAGTTTGTAAGCTGGGATAAAGGAAATCAGATTATACTGGAGGCCAATGAGAATTACCGGGCTCAGGCGGCAGAAACACAAAAGCTTGTCTTTCAGACGGTGAGTGATCTTACGGAACGGGTTAATATGCTGACGGCAGGAGCTGCAGATCTTACAGAGGGTCTGGATCCCAGTGTTCTGGATCAGCTGGATACAGGTGCGGTAGAGATTTTAAGCCAGGACGGCATGAATGTGAACTATATGGCTTATAATACCAAAAAGCTTACGGATCCCAAGCTTCGTAAGGCATTGTCCCAGGCGGTGGATACAGAAAAACTCACAGAGAGTCTCTATCAGACATATGCGACACCTGCCACATCTGTTGTTCCGGCGGTTGTTTCCGATTACGGGAAGGCGGTCAGACAGACTTCTTATGATGCGAAGGCCGCAAAGAAGGTACTGGATGAAAATGGTGTCACTTTTGTTCATATCATAACCTATACCAACGCCCAGCCATATAACACTGCCACAGGGCAGCTCCTGGCGGAGGCAGTGCAAAGCTACTTTGACAAAGTGGGGATCTTCGCATCTATCGATGCTTATGACTGGAAGGATTACGAGCAGAAATTATCGGAAGGTGACTATGATATCTGCTTTTATGGATGGATTGGTGATAATGGAGATGCTGGAAATTTCCTTACCCAGTTTGCAGAGTCAGATCCTACGATGAATGTGGCAGGATATGAGAATGAAGAATATAATACACTGCTTGCATCGGCGGCTTCAGCCGGTGTAAGATCTGAGAGCAGAGAACTCTATCAAAAGGCAGAACAGCTTCTGGCAGATGCTGATGCAGTGCTGCCGATCTCCCATCAGCAGGTGCTGTGTGGCTATAATAAAAATCTGACGGAGCTGCTGATGAATCCGGCAGGAGATATTAATTACAGCAGGATTATCAAGGAAGCACCGTCAATCCTGCCGTAATGCCTGATAACAAAAGAAAGAAGGATGAAACAATGAATAAGGAACGTGTGAATCGTGTACTGGATGAGATGAGCAGACTTGGTGTGGAACAGATGGTAATTACGGATCCATATTCAATTTATTACATGGCAGGACATCTGGAGCTTCCATGGGAGCGTTTTTGGGCGCTGTATCTGAGAGCGGACGGAAAACATAAGTTATACTCCAACCGGTTATTTTCCCTGGATGAAGTAGAAGATGTGGAGATCGTATGGTATTCCGATACAGAGGACGGATCCGAGATGCTTGCGCAGGAGGTTATGCATGATAAGGTTCTGGGAATTGACAAGGGAATGCAGGCAAAGTTTCTGCTGCGTCTGATGGAGCTGCATGCAGCAGCAGATTATAAGAATGCCTCGGTATGTGTGGACGATGTTCGGGCATCAAAGGATGAGGAAGAGAAAGCTTTGATGCGGGAAGCTTCCCGTGTCAATGACGTCAGCATGGAAGAGCTGAAGACCCGAATCAAACCGGGGATGACAGAACTGGAGCTGGCAGGTCAGCTGGAAGCAATCTATAAAAGTCACGGAGCGCAGGGGCATTCCTTTGAACCACTGGTAGGATTTGGCGAAAATGCTGCCAGGGGACATCATGGCTCAGGAGATACAGTCCTGAAGGATGGAGACTGTATTCTGATTGATGTGGGCTGTAAAAAGGATCATTACTGTGCAGATATGACAAGAACCTTTTTCTTTGGTGAAGTCAGTGAGGCACACCGAAAAGTCTATGAGACAGTGTTAAGAGCTCAGCTGGCGGCAGAAGCTGTCATAAAACCAGGGATACCTCTCTGCGATATAGACAGGGCGGCAAGAAGTGTTATAGAGGAAGCCGGTTATGGTCCTTATTTTACTCACCGTCTGGGACACTTTATCGGCAGTGAGGTACATGAGGCAGGAGATGTATCCGCAGCCAATCAAAGGACAGCAAAACCGGGAATGATTTTCTCCATCGAACCGGGTATCTATCTGCCGGATGACGTAGGTGTGCGGATCGAGGATCTAGTTCTGGTGACCGAGGATGGGGTGGAAATTTTGAATCATTACACGAAAGAACTGCAGGTTATCGAAAAACAGGAAAGTTGAGGAACGGGAATGAAAGAAACAGTTGCCACAATTCCACTGATGGATGCGTTTCATGCGAAGGATGAATGTCCCTTCTGCTTTTTGGAAAGAGAAGCAGAGCAGCATGCCGTCTCCTTTATCCTGGGATCTGCTTATATGGAGGATGATATTCGCGCAAAGACAGATGAGGTGGGATTCTGCCGTCATCATTATAAGATGATGTATGATTATGGAAACCGTCTGGGAAGTGCGCTGATCTTAAGCACACATCTGAAGAAGCTGAATCAGGAAATGACAAAACAGATGCAGTCCTTTAAGCCGCAGAAAGCTTCCTTCACCGCCAGAATGAAAAAGGCAAATGTAGAAGAGCCGGCGCAGACCTCCATCGGTGCATGGGCGGACGCACAGGAACAAACCTGTTATGTCTGTGACCATTTCAGAGATAACTACCGCAGATATCTGGATACATTTTTTGACATGTATAAGAAGAATCCGGAATTCCAGGAGCTGTTTCAGAAAAGTAAAGGTTTTTGTCTGCCTCATTTTCGAGATCTGACAGAGGCGGCGGAGAAGAAGCTGAATGAGAAGCAGAAGGCTGAATTCTACCCGGTTCTTTTTCGCCTGATGCAGGAGAATATGAAACGCCTGGAGGAAGAGGTAACCTGGTTTGTGGATAAGAATGATTACCGCAATAAGGATGCCGAATGGGGAAATTCCAAAGACAGTATCCAGCGTGCTATGCAAAAATGCGCAGGCGGCTATCCGGCAGATGAAGTATTTAAGATGAATCCTTAAAAAACACTTGTCAATAATGACGGTTTATTGGTATAATATTTACATTGGATTGTGCAAATATGCATATAAACTGGAGGATGTAGGTATGGCAAAAAAACGTAACATTATTGTAGGGCAGTCGGGCGGACCGACATCGGTAATTAATTCTTCTCTTGCAGGAGTATACAGCAATGCGATGGAACGTGGGTTCCATAAAGTCTATGGTATGCTGCATGGAGTGCAGGGTCTCTTAGATGAACAGTATGTGGATCTGTCCACACAGATTCATAATGAACTGGATATTGAGCTTTTGAAGAGAACCCCATCAGCATTTCTTGGTTCCTGCCGTTTTAAACTGCCAGAGATTCACGAGGACCGGGAGATTTTTGAAAAAATATTTGAGATTCTGAATCGTCTTGAGATTGATTCTTTTATCTATATCGGCGGCAATGATTCTATGGATACGATAAAAAAACTGTCAGATTACGGCACCATTACTGGACAGCCCCAGAAGTTTCTGGGTGTTCCAAAGACAATTGATAACGATCTGGCACTTACCGATCATACACCTGGATTCGGAAGTGCAGCTAAGTATATTGGCGCATCCACCAAGGAAATTATCCGGGACGCACTGGGACTTACCTATCACAAACCCATGATTACTATTATTGAGGTAATGGGAAGAAATGCAGGCTGGCTTACCGGTGCCACAGCTCTTGCCAAGACGGAGGAGTGTGAGGGCCCTGATCTGATCTATCTTCCAGAGGCAGATTTTGATCTGGAAAAATGCACCAAAAAAGTACGGGCACTGCTGAAGAAGAAGGAATCTATTGTAATTGCTGTCTCAGAAGGAATTCATCTGGCAGATGGACGTTACGTGTGTGAGCTTTCCGGCGGTGCTGATTATGTAGATGCGTTTGGTCATAAACAGCTCCAGGGAACAGCTGCTTATCTGGCAGGTTACTTTGCTTCTGAGATTGGATGCAAGACAAGAAGTGTTGAATTCTCAACACTGCAAAGAAGTGCTTCCCATATGGCTTCCAGAGTAGATATCGATGAGGCATTTATGGTAGGGGGAGCAGCGGTGAAGTCAGCTGATGAAGGTGATACGGGCAAGATGATCGTGATTGACCGTGTGTCCGATGATCCTTATATGAGTTCTGCAGGTATTTATGATGTTCATCGTATTGCAAATGAAGAAAAGCTGGTGCCAAGAGAGTGGATGAACCGTGAGGCAGATTATGTTACCAAGGACTTTGTGGATTATGTCAAACCTCTGATTCAGGGAGATTATCAGCCAATTATGGTAAATGGTCTGCCAAGACATCTGGTGTTGGATACAAAACGCAAGCGCTAAAATAAGTATATTTTAAAAATAAGCTGTGGATCTTTGGCAAAGGGGATTCTACAGCTTGTTTTTTTATGTGTCTGCTTAGAAACTCCACGGGAAATTTTGCGGCGATATAGCAGATATTGTGCGATTTTGGAATGAATTTTGTGATATTTTCCTTGACTAAAAGAGTTCTTATGGTAAAATAAACATGTGCGTAAAAATATATGCACATATTTGTATAGAAGTATGAATTGGTACATACCGGTACATACTTTACTATAGAATTAAAAACATATAATTAGGAGGATTTGTAAAGATGGCAAAATGGGTTTACATGTTTACAGAGGGTAATGCATCCATGAGAAACCTTCTTGGTGGAAAAGGTGCTAACCTTGCTGAAATGACAAACTTAGGACTCCCGGTACCACAGGGCTTCACAATCACTACAGAAGCTTGTACTCAGTACTATGAGGACGGAAGAAAGATTAATGATGAAATCATGGATCAGATCATGACAAGCATTGTTAAGATGGAAGAAATCACAGGAAAGAAATTTGGCGACAAAGAGAATCCTCTTCTGGTATCTGTACGTTCCGGAGCAAGAGCTTCCATGCCTGGTATGATGGACACTATCCTCAACCTTGGTCTGAATGAAGAAGTAGTAGAGGTAATCGCTGCAAAATCCGGCAATCCACGCTGGGCTTGGGATTGCTACAGAAGATTTATCCAGATGTACTCTGACGTTGTTATGGAAGTCGGAAAAAAACATTTTGAGGAGCTCATCGACAAGATGAAATCTGAAAAAGGTGTTACACAGGATGTTGATCTGACTGCTGACGATCTGAAAGAGCTGGCTAACCAGTTCAAAGCTGAATATAAATCTGCTATTAACGAAGAGTTCCCAACTGATCCAAAAGAGCAGCTGATGGGTGCTATCAAAGCAGTATTCCGTTCATGGGACAACCCGCGTGCTAACGTATATCGTCGTGACAATGATATCCCATATTCATGGGGAACCGCTGTTAACGTACAGATGATGGCATTTGGTAACATGGGCGAAACTTCTGGTACAGGTGTTGCATTTACACGTAACCCGGCTACCGGCGAGAAGAAACTGATGGGTGAGTTCCTGATGAACGCACAGGGCGAGGATGTTGTTGCAGGTGTTCGTACACCACAGCACATTGATCAGCTGAAAGACGTTATGCCGGAAGTATATTATCAGTTTATCGGCATCTGTGACAAACTGGAAGATCATTACAGAGATATGCAGGATATGGAGTTCACAATTGAGGACAAACACCTGTACATGCTGCAGACACGTAACGGTAAGAGAACCGCTGCTGCTGCTCTGAAGATCGCATGCGATCTTGTTGACGAGAAGATGATCACAGAGGATAAAGCTGTTCAGATGATCGACCCGAGAAACCTTGACTCTCTGCTTCATCCGCAGTTCGATGCAGAAGCAATCAAGAAAGCAAAACCAATCGCAAGAGCTCTTGCAGCAGCTCCTGGTGCAGCAAGCGGACAGGTTGTATTTACAGCTGAAGACGCTAAAGCATGGGCTGAAGAAGGTAAGAGAGTAGTTCTTGTACGTCTTGAGACTTCTCCGGAAGATATCGAGGGTATGAAGGCAGCTCAGGGTATCCTGACAGCACGTGGTGGTATGACCAGCCATGCAGCAGTAGTTGCACGTGGTATGGGAACCTGCTGTGTATCCGGATGCTCCGATCTTATCATGGATGAAGATAATAAAGTCTTCAAACTTGGCGGAAAAGAATATCATGAAGGAGATGTTATCTCCTTTGACGGTACAACAGGTAACATCTATGATGGTGCTATCCCGACTGTAGACGCTACAATTGCCGGTGAATTCGGAAGAATCATGGCATGGGCTGACAAATACAGAACCATGAAAGTAAGAACAAACGCAGATACACCGGAAGATGCTAAAAAAGCTCGTGAGCTTGGTGCAGAAGGTATTGGTCTTTGCCGTACAGAGCATATGTTCTTTGCAGGCGACAGAATTGATGCATTCCGTGAGATGATCTGTTCCGATACAGTAGAGGAAAGAGAAGAAGCACTTGCTAAGATTCTTCCAGTACAGCAGGGAGATTTCGAAGCACTCTACGAAGCTCTGGAAGGCTGCCCGGTAACCATCCGTTTCCTGGATCCGCCGCTTCATGAGTTCGTTCCTACAGAGGAAGAGGACATTAAGAAGCTTGCTGATGCACAGGGCAAGACTGTGGAAAGAATCAAAGAGATCATCGACAGCTTACATGAGTTCAACCCAATGATGGGACATCGTGGACTTCGTCTTGCAGTTACTTATCCTGAGATCGCAAGAATGCAGACAAAGGCTGTTATCCGTGCAGCAATCAATGTAAAGAAGGCTCATCCGAAGTGGGATATCAAGCCTGAAATCATGATTCCGCTTGCTTGTGATGCAAAAGAATTAGCATATGTGAAGAAGATCGTTGTTGAGACAGCTGACGCTGAGATCAAAGAAGCTGGTTCCGATATGTTATATGAAGTAGGAACCATGATCGAGATCCCAAGAGCAGCTCTTACAGCTGATGATATTGCTGAAGAGGCTGAGTTCTTCTGCTTCGGAACCAATGACTTAACTCAGATGACTTACGGCTTCTCACGTGATGATGCAGGTAAATTCCTGGATGCTTACTATGACGCTAAGATCTTCGAGAGCGATCCATTCGCAAGACTTGATCAGGAAGGCGTTGGCAGACTGATGAAAACTGCAATCAAACTTGGAAGAACTACACGTCCAAGCCTGCACATCGGTATCTGTGGAGAGCACGGCGGAGATCCTACATCTGTAGAATTCTGCCACAAGATCGGACTTGACTACGTATCCTGTAGCCCATTCCGTGTTCCGATTGCTCGCCTTGCAGCAGCACAGGCAGCTCTGAACAATAGCAAATAAATATTCGCTTTTGTTGTTAAGAGGTAAACAACATTATCGTCGAGTGCGAAAAATTGATTATCCTCTGAGCAATTAGAAAAAATGAGTAAATAAAAAAATAGACCTTGAGGTTTAGAAGAAATTCTAACCTTGAGGTCTTTTTTTTTTGATGCCACCGGGTTTTTATATAGATGATATAGAAACCATTTACGGAACAAAATCGACCACTTAGATATTTTTACTGACATTTTGTAAAGAAGAAGATATGATAGGAATAGAAACCGAATTGCAAAAGATATGAGGGGGCCTGCATAATGGAAATCAAACTGATCATAGATCCCAAATTTAAAAAACCGGAGATTCATATCTGCCATAAGGAAGCAAAGGAAGAGGCACTTAGCTTGTATGAGGCAGTCAATACTATGGTTAATACTATGCTTACTGCGTATGACGCAGATGGAGTGTGTATGCTGATTAGCAGTGAGATTATCCGTGTTTATACCCAGAATCAGAAGGTAATGGCAGCCACAGCGAAAGGAACGTATCAGCTGCGTCAGAGATTGTATGAGATAGAGGAGATCCTGGATGGCAGCAGATTCCTCCGTATTTCGAATTCGGAGATTGTAAATATCAAGAAGATCAGGCGAATGGATACCAGCATAACCGGTACAATCAAGATGTATATGGATGCCGGGATGGTGACTTATGTTTCCAGGAGGTATGTATCCAAAATCAAAAAAGCACTGGGAATATAAAAAGGAGGAATGAGGGATGTTGAACAGAGCGATACAAAGGGGAATAAGCAGTTTCCTGTATGCAGTGGCGGTAAATGTAGTCTTAGGGTGTATACTGATGGCAATCAGAGGTGATTCCGATTTTCTTCCAGTATTGCCGGAGTTTGCGGAGCGGTTTCGTACGCCGGTCATGGGCATGCTGATACAATGGCTGCTCATTGGATTGACCAGCGCAGCTTTCGGAGCCTGGTCTGTTTTGCTGGAGATAGAGACCTGGAGCATGTTAAAGCAGTGTGTTTTGTATTTTATACTGACCAGTGCAGTGTGGGTTCCGGTTGGTGTGATTTGTTGGGGGCTGGGGAAATATGTGAGCAGTTTTATCAGTGTATTCCTTAGTTATTCTGTCTCTTATATTGTGGTATGGGTGGTGCAGTATCGGAATTGTAAACAGGCGGTTGCCCAGATTAATCAGAAGCTGAAGGAACTGGAACGGTCATAAGGAGAGGGGACACATATGTCGGAGTATGCGTTAGAAGTAAGAGCTTTGAAAAAAACATTTGGAAGCAAGGTGGCAGTAGGTGGAGTTAGCCTGACCGTGGAAAAGGGTATTTTATTTTCGTTGTTAGGGGTGAATGGGGCTGGAAAGACTACCATGATACGTATGCTGAATGGTTTGTCAAAACCCACAGAAGGGCAGGCTTTTGTCATGGGACACAGTGTTGCACAGGAGCTGAGTCAGATAAAGCAGCTTAGCAATATCTCTCCACAGGAGACTGCGGTGGCACCAAATCTGTCTGTGTGGGAGAATCTGGAGTTTATGGCGGATATTTATGGCATGAATAGAGAGAAATCCCGAAAACGTGTGCAGGAAGTACTGGATCAATTTGCACTGCATGAGGTGGAGCAGCAGCGGGCGGGTACTTTGTCTGGCGGATGGCAAAGAAGACTCTCTATAGCGATGGCGTTAATTACGAATCCGGAAATTTTGTATCTGGATGAACCTACGCTGGGACTGGATGTTCTTGCACGCAAGGAATTGTGGCGGACTATCGAAGACTTGAAGGGAAAGATTACCATTGTCCTGACCACACATTACATGGAGGAAGCGGAAAGACTTTCTGATCAGGTGGCGGTTATGGTGGCTGGTGAGATAAAAGCCTGTGGTACCGTCCATGAGCTTTATACCATCACAGGAAAAAAGACGCTGGAAGATGCGTTTGTTGCTATTGCGGAAGGAGAGGTATCCATATGAGAAGTATCATATTTTGTAAGAGAACCATAAAAGAACTCCTGCGAGATCCTTTAAGCTATATCTTTTGTCTTGGTTTTCCCATTGTAATGCTGATTATTATGTCTGTGGTAAATAACAGCATTCCTGCAGAGGCACATATGGACATTTTCCAGATACAAAATCTTGCACCAGGTATTGCTGTCTTTGGACTTACATTTGTCATGCTTTTTGCATGTCTGCAGGTGTCAAAAGACAGGACAACAGCATTTCTCACAAGACTTTATGCATCACCTATGAGACCGGTGGATTTTATTGCCGGGTATACACTGCCGCTTCTCATTATCGCAGTGTTGCAGGCTGTCATTAACTTTGTAACATCCTTTGTGATCGGATTGATCAGCGGCTATACCTTTCAGCTTTTTCATGTGCTGCTGTGTCTTGTGGCACTTTTACCCACGGCATTGCTTTTTATTGCCTTTGGTTTGTTTGCAGGTTCGCTTTTAAATGACAAGGCAGCACCAGGGATCTGTTCTCTGCTTATTACAGCTGCTTGTATCCTGGGTGGAATTTGGATGGATGTGGATTCGATCGGTGGTATTCTGAAAACTGTCTGTCAGGTGCTTCCTTTCTATCATGGTGTACAGGCCGCCAGAATGGCCATGCAGGGAGAATACAGCCAGCTGGGCAAACCATTTTTTATTATATTGATCTATGCACTGGTTATCTATACTTTTGCAGTATTGGCATTTCAGAAGAAAATGCGCAGTGATCTAAAATAAGAGAGATATTGCATGGCAGGGAGGAATTTTTTCTTATTCATAATAATCATTGAACAGTAGGCATGACGTGGGAGAATTTGTAACAAACAAAAAAACTGTTACTTTTTTTGACACTTCGATTCATCTGTCCCTTTTCTTACGCAATACAATGCGATATGCTGATTTATATAACGATTATGAAAGAGGGTGCTATGATCTATGAAAAAAGATATGAATCGAATGTTAATTGAAACTGCGGTTCGGAGAGCATTAAAGGATATTCCTGATTCCCCGGAAAGAACAGTACGGAATCTCGTTGATTTAGGACTGAATTTTTCAAAAGGTCGTTTTCTGACAAAATTTTTAAGTTCTGCCCAGGAAATGCTGCACAATGAAAAAAGTGCTTATTATAGTTTAGTTAAAAACACAATTACCGGTGTCGATCAAGAAACACTGATGACATTTGGTATCAATCTTGGCTATAACGGTTGTACCAAGGGCGCTAAGACAATAAGAGCAATAGAGGAACAGCGTGATATCAATATACCGTGGTCTTTAACGTTGATTTTAAATACAGAGCCCACAGCGGAATCGAAGTTTTATCCATCTATTTTGGAGCAAGGGATCGCACTTGGGATTCACACCTATTTTTTGTTTGTTCCCGACGATACATCAGAGGTGCTTTCCTTATTACAGAGCCAACCGGAGTGTGCATTTATTATTTTTTTACATGGACACCAGCTCAGTGATTCTTTTATAGAGCAAATGAAATTTATAAAAAACGGTATGATTTGTATTTATGCAGATGATGACATGATAAGCACTTGTAAAAAACTACAGGATGCGAAGCTGTTGTATGCCGTATATCAGCGTTACACCGAACAGGACAGGGAAAGAATATTAACTAATCAGTGGTTATTGGAAGTTTTACCGGCAAAACCAATCTTTGCTTTTTTAGTAGCAGATCCATCATGTTCCGCTCAAATACAGCAAGAAATTTATTCTTACATTTTATCTGTGCGTGAACGTCAAGAGCAACCGGTCATATTTATGGATATGAAACAAGATTCTCTGATGATTGATGAGGTCATTTCTAAGGATGTGTGTATGGTTGGTTTTAATTCTGATGGCAGTTTGCGTACGCATCAAGGGATACGCAATGAGCCGGAGCTCAATATTTTTCACAACACCTTAGATGATATTTTGCAGCGTACAATGAAAAAATAAAAGTTCCATAGCAAAATCCTGTTTATCTCTCCTGC
Source organism: Lachnospiraceae bacterium (assembly GCA_028692395.1). Taxonomy (GTDB): domain Bacteria; phylum Bacillota; class Clostridia; order Lachnospirales; family Lachnospiraceae; genus Novisyntrophococcus. The sequence continues at coordinate 114,661 of JAQUXP010000001.1, read as the reverse complement.
ATTCTTATCCAGTTTGTTTCAGCTAGTTGGCAGCATATTATTTTTTGCTTAAAAAAAGAACACAGCGTTATAGAATGAATTTTCACATACTGCTGTGTTCTTGATTGATAAGCGCAAGCTATAGATCGGTTGAATAATCCTGAACAAGTTTATTAGACACACCTAACAAACATCTTTTTAAAAGTACGACAAATTTTTCGGCGGGCATGCAGTCCTTTTGGAGCAGCCATCTTTTAATTGCACACACAAAAGCATCTGCATAAAAATCTACAAAGAAATCAATAGAATCTTCTTTTTCAAAAATCTCCTCTAAATCGTCTGTGACTATAGAAACCACCAAATCTCTAAAATATTCTGAAAAAGAATTCTGCCCCTCAACACTTAAAGTTTTACGGTAAAAATTTTTGTTTTCAAAGAAATAATCACATAAACTTCCAAGCAGGTCCCATCCGTTTTCATATTCTTTATCTTGAATCAGGGCGATATATTCTGTGTAGTAGATCCAGTTTACCAAATCATATTTATCTTTAAAATGATAATAAAAGCTTTTTCTATTCATATCGCAGCGTGTACAAATATCACTTACGCTGATTTTTGAAAAAGAAGTGGTTTCCACTAACTCTTTCAATGCGAAAGCCAAAGCTTTCTTTGTAATATTGGAATCAGGCAATGAAACCCCTCCTTTGCAAATGATTACATATAATATACATTATCAGAAATTTAGGACAAACGCAATATTAACTCTTTGGACAATTCCACGCAACTGTCCCAAAAGGTAACAGGTTTGTTTTGGCGGGGAAAAATGTTACATTCCCTTTTTTTGTCCAATGAAAATTTAGATCTGGGCTGGCATAATGAATCCATAGACAAACAGAGGAGGAAAGTAAGTTGATATTTTATAACGAAACAAAGGATAACACGGTAAAGGAGCTGTCATCAAACACACGGGTAGGTTTAACCACAAAACAGGTTGCCGAACGCACTGAAAAACATGGTGTTAACAAGCTTCGGGAAAAGAAGAAGAAATCCAGTGTCCAACGATTTTTTGACCAGTTCAAGGATGTCATGATTTTAATTTTAATTGTGGCAGCAGCAATTTCATTTGTCATCGCCTGTATGGAAGGAAATCCAGGTGAATTTTTTGAACCGGTTTTGATTTTGCTCATTGTCATTCTAAATGCCGTAATGGGAATGATGCAGGAGAGCAAGGCTGAAAAGGCACTGGATGCTCTAAAAAGTATGTCTGCTCCCCACGCCCGTGTACTACGTGACGGAGAAGAAAAGATTATTGACGCCGCAGAGCTTGTTCCCGGTGATATGATTCGTCTTGAGGCAGGAGATTTTATTCCGGCTGATGCAAGACTTCTTCGCAGTACCAGCTTAAAATCGGAGGAATCGGCTCTTACTGGCGAATCGGTACCGTCTGAAAAAGATGCAGAATATATTGCAGATGAAACGTCGCCCCTTGGCGACCGTAGCAATATGGTTTTCTCAGGTTGTAGTATTACCTATGGAACTGCCAGCGCTATTGTAACTGCCACCGGTATGGATACCGAAATGGGTAAAATTGCAAACCTTTTAGACAACGAAACCGAAACTCAAACTCCGCTGCAAAAGAAGCTGTCACAGCTTGGAAAATATTTGGGAATTGTTGCCCTTGCCGCTTGTGGAATCATTTTTGTTGTGGGACTCATGAACGGTATTCCTGTAATGGAAATCTTTATGACGGCCGTTTCCCTTGCTGTTTCGGCTATTCCTGAGGGATTGCCGGCTATCGTTACAATCGTTCTTTCCATTGGTGTGCAACGTATGGTTAAAAGAAATGCACTTATCCGCCGTTTGCCCGCTGTTGAGACTTTGGGCAGCGCATCTATCATTTGCTCCGACAAAACAGGTACGCTTACACAAAACCGTATGACCTTGGTAAAGGCATATTTAGACGGAGCAGATATTGAACCTGTTACGACAGAAAACTCAGAGGCAATCAAAAAACTTCTCTGCTACGGAACCCTTTGCTGTGATGGCTCGGTGGTTTTTCACGAGCATGAGGAACAGCACATCGGCGACCCAACCGAAACATCCATTGTCCTTGCAGCTCATAAAAATGGAATGCCAAAGGAGGCTCTTGGGAAACAATACCCACGACTTGCTGAACTGCCCTTTGATTCTGACAGAAAGCTTATGTCAACCATCAATAGCATAGACGGAAAAAACATGGTGATTGTGAAAGGTGCTTTTGATATGATGGCTACTCGTTGTGTAGCTGGAGATTTAGAGAAAGCTAAAAGGATAACGGAGGAAATGAGTGCCGACGCACTTCGTGTATTGGCAGTAGCTTACAAGGAGATTGACACCATTCCCGAAAAGCTAACCTCAGAGGATATTGAAAACGGACTTACCCTAATGGGGCTTGTGGGTATGATTGACCCGCCACGTCCTGAGGCTAAGGAAGCAGTAGCTACCTGCCGCAAAGCAGGCATTAAGCCGGTTATGATTACAGGCGACCACGTTGTTACCGCATCTGCAATCGCACAGGAGTTGGGAATTCTGGAACCCGGGGATCTGGCTATTACAGGCGCAGATTTGGACGCTATGACGGATAGCGAATTAGACAAACGTGTGGAGCATATTTCGGTTTACGCCCGTGTTTCCCCGGAAAACAAAATTCGCATTGTAAAGTCATGGCAGAGAAAGGGGCAGGTTGTTTCTATGACAGGCGACGGTGTAAACGATGCTCCTGCACTGAAAGCTGCTGACATTGGCTGTGCTATGGGAATTACAGGAACAGATGTTGCAAAGGGTGCTGCCGACATGACCCTTACCGACGATAACTTTGCCACCATTGTTGAAGCTGTTAAAGAAGGTCGTGGAATATACGCCAACATTAAAAAGGTGGTTGGTTTCTTACTTGGAACGAATATCGGCGAGGTGATCACTGTCTTTGCCGCTATGCTCTTTTGGCACAAAACACCTCTATTATCGATGCAGCTTTTATGGATAAATCTTGTTACTGACAGTATGCCTGCGATTGCTCTTGGTATGGAGGCGGTTGAGCCTGATATTATGAATAAAAAACCAAAGCCAAAGGACGAAGGAATTTTTGCCCATGGGCTGGGTATTCGAGTCGTTCTTCAGGGACTTATGTTTGCAATTCTCACCCTGATTGGCTTTAAGGTTGGTGAAAACGTGACAGGTACTCTTGTAGGCGGTCAGACCTTAGCATTTATGGTGCTTTCTCTTTCACAGGTTGTTCAGGCATTCAATATGCGTTCTGAACATTCTATTTTCAAAATCGGAGTATTTAGTAACCATAAGCTCAACTGGGCTGCTTTAGCATCCGTAGTATTAGTAGCTATTGTTATGTTTACGCCATTATCTACAGCTTTTGGACTTATGACCTTACCTGTCAATTTATATTTATTGGGACTTGGTTTATCACTTGTTCCTGTTGTTGTAATGGAAATTTCAAAAGCTTGCGGACTGATTAAGCACCAGCACTAAATAAAATCTAACATCGGCTGTCGATTTATCCTTGATTGCCACAAAGATTACAGCTGGCTATACGATAACAATGAAAGAATTCAAACAAAAATCGTCACTTCATGTAAGAGTGACGATTTTTTAATACCTAAAAGCGATCTATTGAAGGTCAAAATCGATAAGGGAATTTGTAATTATACGGAATCAATGTTTTTTGGGACAAACTATTGAGCAAAATCTATTCTTTTTCGTATGCTCTTGGACTTCGAAACCGTGTTCAACCCTCCTAAGGAGCTTCCAGCCACCGAAGTGCGACAGTCCCTTCCTGTCTGCGTAATTTCTCGCAAGACTGGCCATGCAGGGACGAAATCTCTGAAGCTAAATCTTCAGCAGGGTTTCGTCCTTTTGCGCTTTAAAAATTGGCACGATTACAAAGTGCCAATTCTTTTTATCTATAAATTGTTTTTTTGTGCAACATGCACTATCATAAAGATAACGAAACAAAACATTGCAATGGATTTCGGAGAAATCGGAGGGAAGGAGGAAGTTATGAATTTTACACCAAGGCAGGTACAGATTTTATTTCTGTTGCTGAAAAGCTCCAGGACGATTACCAAAGAAGCGTTATCACAGAACCTGCAGATTAGCAAGCGAACCTTATTCCGGGAATTAAAGGGAATGGATCAGGAACTGGAAAGATACAGTCTGCATCTGGACAGTCAATCCTCAAAGGGACTGATCCTGTCGGGTACGAAAGAGAGTAAAGAAGAATTTCTGAGCTGTCTTGAAAAATTACAATCCTTCGAACCTCGAAACAGAAATGAAAGACAGAAAAAACTGTTAGGGTTATTGATACAGAATCAGGAAGTACAGAAAACATTTTATTATGCGAATCTGCTTCAGGTAAGTGAAGCCACGATTAATAAAGATCTGGAGTATTTGCAGCCATCATTTGAAAAACTGGGAATACAACTGGTAAAACGAACCGGATATGGAACCGTACTGGAGTATCAGGAAGCAGATTTTCGAAAACTGATCATGGCTTATATGCAGCAATATCCGGAGGAGGAGATCCTGGATCACAGTATGAGAGAAACTGTAAAACTCATCCTGGCAGATCTGTCAGAAAAGCTGCTGGAACACTTCACTGTGGACTCAGTAAGAGACTTGATACTGTTTCTGGAAATTGCGGTAAGCAGAATAAAAAAGGGATATGGTCTGGAGGAAAAGGATGTCAAACAGGAGAATGATGAGATTTTCCAAATGGTGGAAGAGATAGCCGGAAGGCTGGAACAGTCATTTTCCATTATCTGTTCTTTTACAGAGAAACATGCAATCTGGATTTTCCTGAAAAGTGCCAAGCGGCAGAAAAGCAGCAGCGAGGAATCTGTGGAAGTGAGGGGAGAACAAATGTCTCTGAAGGAAATCGTATACGATCTGACAGATGTTTTCGAACCGGCACTGAGCTTTGAGCTGAAGACAGATGAAATTTTTATGGAGGGTTTGATGACGCATCTGCGCCCGGCAATTACGAGAATGCTCCATGGAATTCCTGTTCAGAATACACTGCTGAAAGAAGTACAGACACTTTATCCGGACGTGTATGAACATTCCGGCGAAGCGGCAGACAAACTGGCAAAACGCCTGCGATGCAAGGTGTCCGAGGAAGAAGTCGGATATCTGGCGATTCACTTTGGAGGAGCTATCGTCAGGCTGAGAGAAAAGAACAGAAAAAGAAGACGAGTGGACGTAGGCGTTATGTGTGCAAATGGAATTGGAATCTCCAATCTGATTGCATCGAGGCTTCTGCAGTATTTCGGAAACAGGATTCGCACAAAGATCCTCACGATACGGGAGCTTCCAGGGCTCGACAGATCAGATATAGATTTTGTTGTCAGCAGCTTTGATGTGACCTCGGATAAGGTCCCTGTAATACAGGTGGAGCCGATTATCAAGGAGCATGAGCTGCAGCTGATTGACCGCTATGTGGAATCTATCTCTGTTCGGGAGAAAACGATGGAACAGAAGGAGAGCAAGGGTGTCTCCCTCCATGAGGTACTGCAGATTACGAAGGAAGTGGATTCTATATTAGCAGAATTTCAGTTCCGGTACAAAGCCGTGGAGAGTACTTTTGAAGAGCTGATTCGTCAGGCAGGAGAAACGCTGGGAAAAACAGAAGCCAAAAGTCTGGAAATTGCAAAGGATCTGCAGGAAAGGGAGGCACTATCCACCCAGGTGATACCAGAATATGAGATTGCATTTCTCCATTGTCGTACAGAGGCAGTAACGGGTTCTAAGATGATGGTGATTCTTCCAGAGGGAGAAAAATTTTCAGATCCGTATTTTTCAGACGCACGGGCGGTAATTGTTATGTTGATTGATAAAAGGGATGAACGGGAGACGCTGGCAGTCTCTGCAATCAGTAATGCAGTATTTGGCGAGGAGGATTTTCTGGAGGACATCAAATCCGGAAAAAAGGATCAGGTACAGCAGCGAATGGAACAGATATTAAATGATTATCTAAAAGAACATGTCAGTGAAATTTACGAACAATAGGAGGGTAAAAAGATGAGTAATATATGTGGAATCAGATTTCAGGATAAAATTTCCGACTGGAAGGATGCCATCCGTCAGGTGGCACAGCCGCTTTTGGAAAAGGGCTGTATCCAGGAGAGCTACATAGATGCAATGATACAAAATGTAATAGAAAATGGTAATTATATTATCATTATGCCAGGCTTTGCCATGCCCCATGCAAGACCGGAATTTGGTGCACTGGGGAATGGAATGTCCGTGTTGAAAGTGAAAGAACCGGTCATGTTTCCGGGAGATCAGGAGGTAACTGTCTTAGTTTCCTTCTCCGGAGTAAACCCGGAGGAGCATCTGGAGATGATTTCCAAATTAACAGATGTTCTGATGGATGATGAGCTGGTGGATAAATTATTTTCTGCCAGCACTGAGAGCGAGGTTTTGGAGGTAATCGCATGAAAGGATGGAAAAGAGAGACTCTTACCGTAAATGGCTTCGAAGTCGAAGCAGATTATAAGGAGTCTACAGTAGAAAAAGTCTTTATCCCGCTTTTGAAAAAAATGGATGAAATACAAAAGGAAAAGGGAAGACGTATTCTAGTATTCCTGGCAGCACCTCCGGCAGTTGGAAAGTCCACCCTTGCAGAGTATCTGCAGGTGCTTTCCAAAAGAAGAGAAGGGCTGCAGGAGATCCAGGCACTGGGGTTGGATGGCTTTCATTACCACAGCGATTATATTGCAGGGCATGAAGCGGTAGTTGACGGTATCCGCTTTCCCATGCAGAGTGTTAAGGGGTGTCCGGAGACCTTTGATCTTGAAAAATTGAAGAAAAAGCTGGATGCCATATGCGAGGGGAATATCTTATGGCCCGTCTATGACAGAAATCGCCATGATGTGACAGAGGATGTGATAAAGGTGGAGAAGAATATCATCTTACTGGAAGGAAACTGGCTTCTTCTAAAGGATGATGGCTGGAAGGAATTAAAGAAAAAATGTGATTTTTCTATATTGATCAGGGCGGAAGAGGAAGCTTTGAAGGAGCGGTTGATCCAGAGAAAGATACGTGGTGGATTCGACAGAGCAGAGGCAGAAGATTTTTATGAGCAAAGTGACAGTAAGAATGTGATCCGTGTACTTCGCAATTCTCAGAAAGCAGATGTTACAATAAGAATGAAAGAGGACAATGATTATGAAGAAGAAGCTTAGAGCAAGGCTGCAGGCCTTTGGTGGATTTTTAACAGCCATGGTTATCCCCAATATGGGTGCATTTATCGCATGGGGCTTTATCACAGCATTATTTATCGATACCGGGTGGCTGCCAAATAAAAATTTTGCAGAGCTGGTTGCCCCAATCTCAAAGTTTATCTTACCAATCCTGCTTGGATATACAGGAGGTAAACTGGTTCACGGTGATAGAGGCGGTGTCATCGGAGTTATGGCAACTGCCGGTATGATTGTAGGATCAGATATCCCGATGTTTCTGGGGGCCATGATTATGGGACCGTTCAGTGCCTGGGTTCTTAAGAAATTTGATCAACTGATTGACGGAAGGATCCCCACAGGCTTTGAGATGGTAATCAATAATTTTTCACTGGGTATTATCGGATGTATTCTTACCCTGTTAAGCTACAGCCTGGTTCGTCCAGTTGTTGTGGGTGCCAATGACTTGATTTCATCCGCAGTCCAGATGATTGTAAATACCGGTTATCTTCCCCTTTTACCAATCCTGAACGAGCCCGCAAAGGTATTGTTCTTAAACAATGTTATTGATCAGGGAATCTATTATCCACTGGGCATGCAGGATGCACTGGAACATGGAAAATCTTTGTTCTTCATGCTGGCATCGAATCCAGGACCGGGACTTGGACTGCTTCTGGCATTTACTATATTTGGTAAAGGAAGTGCAAAGGAGACTGCACCGGGAGCAATTATTATTCACTTTTTTGGTGGAATCCATGAAATATATTTTCCCTATGTGTTGATGAAGCCAATCACCCTTCTTGGTATGATTGGAGGGGCAATGTCCGGTATTATCACCTTCCAGTTTTTTGGAGCAGGTCTGGTAGCAGGACCAAGTCCGGGATCGATCTTTGCATATCTTGCACTGACACCAAAGGGTAAATTTATCGGTGTAATGGCAGGTGTGTTAGTGGCTGCTGCGGTAAGCTTTGTGATAAATTCCTTCTTTTTGAAGGTGAGTAAAGCACCGGCAGAAAGTGATGAGTTCCAGAAGCAGCAGGAAGCGTCCAAGGCCATGAAACAGGAAGGAAAAGACCTTTTACAGGGGGCAATGACAGAGAAGAAAAACGACAAAGCAGAGGCGGTTAAAGCGACGGAGATTTCCTTTATTGTTTTCGCCTGTGATGCCGGTCTTGGAAGCAGTGCTATGGGTGCCAATGCATTTCGAAAGCGCCTGGAAAAAGAAGGAATCACAAAGGAAGTAAAGAACTTTGCAATTGAGAAGGTACCACAGAATGCAGATGTGATCGTAACCCATGAAAGTCTGTATGATCGATCCTTAAAAGCAAATCCCGGGAAAAGAACTATCACCATCCAGAATTTTATGCGGGATCCCAATCTGGATATGTTGCTGAATGAAATAAAAGAAAGTAGTGCAGGAGGAGAAAAATGAAGACAAGAGCAGCGGTTTTAAGAGGAAAAAAAGATGTTGTAGTAAGAGAATACGAATTACCTGAGATTCAGGAGGAAGAGCTTTTAGTCAAGGTGATCTCCAACAGTGTCTGCCTTTCAACTTATAAGGCAGCAATTCTGGGAGAAGACCATAAGCGTGTACCGGAAAATATCAAAGAGCATCCGGCAATTACCGGACATGAATTCGCAGGAATCATCGTACAGGTGGGAGAAAAACTGAAGGATCGCTTTCAGGCGGGAGATAAGTTTGTACTTCAGCCTGCTATGAATCTGGATAATGGCTACTCCGCAGGCTACAGCTATGAATATTTCGGTGGAAATGCCACCTATTGCATCATCCCAAAGATTGCGATTGATAAAGGCTGCGTGTTAGAGTATCACAGTGATTATTTTGCAAATGCTTCTCTGGCAGAGCCGATGTCCTGTATTATAGGTGCCTTCCATGCAACCTATCATACAGAAAATTTTATATATGAGCATCAGATGGGATTAAAAGACGGGGGAAGTGTTGCACTTCTGGGATGCGCAGGTCCCATGGGAATCGGAGCGATCGATTATGTGGTAAATGGACCATATAAAACAAAAAAAGTAGTGGTTGTAGATATTGATAAAGACAGACTAAGTCGTGCAAGCCTCCTGGTCACGCCGGAAAAAGCGGCAGAAAAGGGCGTGGAGCTTTCCTATGTAAATACCAGCGGTATGGAGGATGCAACAGGCTTCCTGAGAAAGCTGAATGGGGGAGCAGGGTACGATGAGGTGTTTGTTTTCGCAGCGGTACCTTCGTTAATTGAGCAGGGAGGAGATCTTCTGGGAACCGATGGATGTCTGAACTTCTTTGCAGGTCCTACCGATAAAAAACTGAAGGCACCCTTTAATTTCTATAATGTTCACTATGAGAGAACGCATATCGTGGGAACCTCGGGAGGCTCTGCAGGTGACATGCTGGAGTGCCTGAAATTATCTCAGGAACATGTATTGAATCCATCCTTTATGATTACACATGTGGGGGGGCTGAATGCGGCACCGGAAACGATTTTGAACCAGCCGTCCATCCCGGGCGGAAAGAAAATTATCTATCCCCATATTGATATGGAGTTGACTGCGATAGAAGACTTTGGAAAGCTTGGGGAGACACAGCCATTATTCAAAGGATTAGCCGAGATTTGCGAGAGGAATCACAACATCTGGTGTGAAGAAGCGGAGAAATATCTATTAGAATCGCAAGAAAAAAACAAGAATTAAATAAAAGCCTTCCAGCGGCCGATGTGTTAAAATAACAACATACGAAGAGAAAGAGGGGGAATTGTTTTGCCGAAATCAACGCTGCTCAACAGTCGGATGAAAAAGTATGCCTATCGTGACACATCGGAAATTTATCAGGATATTCCTACGTCACCGGAGGGTCTGTCACTGGAACAGGTGGAAGCTATGCGGGAGCAATATGGAGAGAATCAGCTGACCAGAAGAAAAAATGATACGCTGTGGTATCGCCTTCGACGTGCTTTTGTGAATCCATTTACCATTATTCTTTTTGTACTGGCGGCAGTTTCTTTGATTACCGATGTTTGGCTGGTTTCTGATTTTAGCCGAAATATCACGTCTGTTGTGATTATCTGCGTTATGATTCTGATCAGCGGTACTATTCGGCTGGTACAGGAACTTCGAGCTAAAAATGCTTCAGATCAGCTGGAACGGCTGATCCACGCCAGCGTCACTGTCAAGCGGGAGGGGGTGCTGATAGACATTCCCGCAGAAAGCCTTGTCGTAGGAGATCTTGTCTTTCTTTCCCCGGGAGATCGGATTCCTGCTGATTTAAGATTAATAAAAACGCAGGATCTGTTCATCTCCCAGGCAGCGATAACAGGGGAAAGTGCAATTCTTGAAAAAGACAGTCGCACCTGCCGTTACCAGGAGCAGCTTTCTATGTCACAACTGACCAATCTTGCTTTTATGGCGACTACTGTCATTAGCGGAAAAGGAGAGGGTATTGTACTGGCTGTTGGCAAGGACACGCTGTACGGTAATTTTATCCGCCCCGATTCCGATGGATCTACGGCATTTCAAAAGGGTGCAAACTCGATTGCCTGGGTTATGCTTCGATTTATGATCATTCTGGTACCAATCGTATTTCTGGTCTCCGGTATTACCAGGGGAGACTGGGTAGAATCCTTTGTGTTCGCACTTTCTGTTGCAGTTGGTCTGACCCCGGAGATGCTTCCTATGGTCATCACGGCCTGCCTTGCAAAGGGAAGTCTCTCACTGTCCAAAAAGCAGACTATAGTGAAAAATATCAACGCCATGCAGGGCTTTGGCAGCATGGATGTGCTTTGTATGGATAAAACAGGTACATTGACCAACGAAAGTATTCTGCTGGAATACTATATGGATGTCCTTGGAAATGAAAATGAAAAAACACTGCAGTTTGCCTACCTGAACAGCTTTTATCATTCCGGTGTGCGCAATCCTATTGATAATGCCATCCTCGCCTGCCGTACCATGGCGAAACAGGAGGCAGTCTACGACGCCCTGGTAAATCGTTTTCAAAAGGCAGATGAGATTCCCTTTGATTACAGCCGCAAATTTGTCAGCACGCTGGTGGGTGATGAACATGGAATGCATGAGCTGATCGTCAAAGGCGATATTGAGCAGATTTTTTCTCACTGCAGCTTTGTTGAATATCAGGGAAAGGTTCTTCCAATTGAAAACAGTGGATTTGAGAATGTGACGGCTATTGTAGATGAGATGCTGGAAGATGGCATGAAAGTCATCGCCATTGCTCACAAAAGCCTTGGAAGACAGGATCATATTGTTTTGGCAGATGAGAAGGATTTGACGCTTATGGGCTATCTGGCTTTTTTTGATGCACCTAAAAAATCTGCTGCAGATTCTGTTCAGACATTGAAAAAATTACAGGTGCGGTCTAAGATTCTAACCGGAGACAGGGCTGAAATTGCGGTGTCTATCTGCCGCAGGGTAGGGATTTCCGTAGATTGGGTCTTGACTGGATCGCAAATCAATCAGCTTTCAGATGAGCATCTCTGCTCCATGGTGGAACAGGCAGATGTGTTTGCAGAACTGGCACCGGGGCAAAAAGTACGGATATTGAATGCACTGCAGGAAAATGGACATACCGTAGGATTTCTGGGAGATGGCATGAATGATATTCCGGCAATCAGTGAAGCAGATGTTGGCATTTCCGTGGACACTGCAGTGGATGCTGCTAAGGATATAGCGGATGTGGTTTTACTGCAAAAAGATCTGACCGTGCTGGAACAGGGAATCTTGGAAGGTCGCAAAACTTTTTCCAATATGCTTAAATATATTAAAATTACGGCGAGCTCTAATTTCGGTAATATGCTCTCTATAGTCTGTGCCAGTGCGGTGCTTCCCTTCCTGCCTATGACAGCCATCCAGCTTTTACTTTTGAACCTGCTTTATGATGCACTGTGTATTATCCTGCCCTGGGACAACGTGGATGCAGAAGATATGGTCACACCCCGTGCCTGGTCAGGAAAAACGCTGGGGCGGTTTATGTGTGCCTTTGGACCGATCAGTTCTATATTTGATATTCTGACTTTTCTGTTTTTGTATTTTATGCTATGTCCTGCGCTGTGTGGCGGGATGACCTATACACAATTAGCTGATCCGGTGATGCAGGCGCAGTATATTGCCATCTTTCAAACAGGATGGTTTTTGGAGTCTATGTGGACGCAGGTGCTGATTCTACAGCTGCTGCGCACAAGAAAAATCACATTCCTGCAAAGCAGGGCATCCAGTCCTGTTTTACTCATTACGCTGGCTGGAATTATTGCATTTACATTCCTGACTATGACGCCTTTTGCAGCTGTGCTGGGACTGACGAGGCTTCCCCTTGCATACTTTGGATTTCTGCTGTTGATGGTGGTGTTTTATATGCTGTTGACGTCAGTTGCCAAGGGCTTGTATCAAGGTCGCTACCATGAATTACTTTGAGAAGGAGGGATTACATTGAAAAAGAATATAAGCTTTATCCCAATGGATTCCATCCTGTCTCAATGGCTTTATAATAAATTGAAACAGGAGCCCCCCAAGACGCCATGTGCAGGAGAATTATTAACTGGTGTGCAGGAATTGCTTACCGGAGAAGTTGCAACGCTGATGCTGGGTGCACAAGGTGAGGCGGACAGCTTTCCTGCTGTCGGAGATGATGGAATCTGTATCGGAGAACTTTCCATACATCCCAAGAGCCGAAAAGTAATGCTTCATGGAAGTGAGGTAAATCTGACGCCAAAGGAATTTGATATTTTATACTTTCTGATTCAAAATCGGGGAGAGGTATTTACAAAAGAACAGATTTACCGGGCTGTCTGGGAAGAAGACTTTTTGCTGTCAGACAGCAATATTATGGCTTTTATCCGGAAGCTGAGAAAGAAGATTGAACCAAACCCGGATGCACCGGAATACATTTTGACAATTTGGGGAATTGGCTATAAGTTTAATGATAACCTGTAAAGGACATAGGAATTTCTTGCAAAAATGCAAGGAAAACGCAAGGTTTTGACCATGTGATTTTCCCTGCATTTTTTTTATACTGAATAAGATGTTTAGAAAAAGGAGGTAAGTCCAATGAACAAAAAGATGAATAACCGGATGCAGATACACAAAATGACAGAAAAAGCTATTCTGCGTGAGGAGCAGGAGCACCGCATCCACTATGCAGCAACTCATCCCATCAGGGAAATTTTAAAAAGTCTGAATTCCAGCCTGAAAGGACTGGATGAAACATCGGTTGTTTCCAACCGTGCGCAATATGGGGAAAACAAAATAACCCGTGAAAGAAAGAAATCTCTTTTCAGACGTTTGACAGAAGCCTTTGTGAATCCGTTTACCGGTATTTTGCTCTGCCTGGCACTGGTGTCCGGTGTTACGGATATGATGTTTCCACTGCTGCGTTTATTTGGAAATACACCAGAAGATTTTGACTGTCTGACGGTTGTGATCATTCTTACAATGGTTATGATTTCCGGAACGCTGCGTTTTGTGCAGGAGTCCCGGAGTGGAAATGCTGCTGAAAAACTTTTGGCTATGATTACGACTACCTGTACTGTGGACAGAAAGGGGAAGGAAAAACAGGAAATTCCCCTGGACGAGGCAGTTGTGGGTGATCTGATTCATCTGTCCGCAGGGGACATGATTCCTGCCGATGTACGAATCCTGGAGGCAAAGGATTTATTTATCAGTCAGTCATCCTTGACGGGTGAGAGCGAACCTATTGAAAAACTTGCGAATGTAAGCGAGCCATACGATGCTATCACAGATTACCGAAACATTGCTTTTATGGGCAGTAATGTGATCTCCGGCAGTGCGTCTGCCGTTATTGTATGCACAGGTGATCACACACTGTTTGGCTCTATGGCTTCTGCAGTGGCAGGGGAAGCAGTGGAAACCAGTTTCACGAAGGGGGTCAATGCGGTATCCTGGGTATTAATCCGCTTTATGCTGGTTATGGTACCGGTGGTATTCTTTATCAATGGATTTACAAAAGGGGATTGGCTGCAGGCGTTTTTATTTGCTGTCTCGGTTGCCGTTGGACTGACACCGGAAATGCTGCCAATGATTGTCACAACCTGTCTTGCCAAAGGTGCGGTTGCCATGAGCAGAAAAAAGACCATTGTAAAAAATCTGAATTCGATTCAGAACTTTGGTGCTATTGACATTCTCTGTACAGACAAAACAGGAACTCTGACCCAGGATCAGGTAGTGCTGGAATATCATCTGGATGTGAACGGAAACGAGGATGTGCGGGTGCTCCGCCATGCCTACCTGAACAGTTACTTTCAAACCGGATATAAAAATCTGATGGATTTAGCTATCATCCGCAAGACAGAAGAGGAAGAAGCAGAAGATTCACAGCTGATTGATCTGTCTGAACATTATGTTAAGGTAGACGAAATTCCTTTTGATTTTGCACGTCGCCGTCTGTCCACTGTGGTACAGGACAAAAATGGTAAAACACAGATTGTGACCAAGGGTGCAGTGGAAGAGATGCTCTCCATCTGTACGTATGCTGAGGTAAATGGAACTGTACAGCCGCTGACCAAAGAACTGCGCAGTAATATCTTGAAAACCGTGGATGATTTGAATGAGGACGGCATGCGTGTGATTGCCATTGCGCAAAAGAACAATCCTTCCCCGGTGGGAGCGTTTGGAGTCAAAGATGAATGCGACATGGTATTGATTGGTTATCTGGCGTTCCTTGATCCCCCGAAGGAGTCCACTGCGGATGCAATTAAGGCTCTGAAAGCACATGGCGTCACCACAAAAATTCTCACCGGTGACAACGATAAAGTCACTCGTACCATCTGCAAACAGGTGGGACTGAAAGTGCGGAATATGTTGCTGGGAAGTGATCTTGATCGTATGACGGATGAGGAACTGGCAAAAGCGGCAGAAGTCACGGATGTGTTTGCGAAGCTGGCACCGGAGCAGAAATCCCGTGTTGTTACAATCCTGCGCAGTGCGGGGCATACGGTTGGATATATGGGAGATGGCATCAACGATGCTGCGGCTATGAAGGCTGCCGATATTGGAATCTCTGTAGATACGGCTGTGGATGTGGCAAAGGAATCCGCCGATATTATTTTGCTGGAAAAAGATTTGATGGTGCTGGAAGAGGGGATTATTGAGGGGCGGAAAACCTATGCCAATATGATAAAATACATCAAGATGACCGCATCCTCTAATTTTGGAAATATGTTCTCTGTCCTGGTATCTTCTGCGCTGCTGCCATTTTTGCCCATGGAGAGTATTCATCTGATTTTGCTGAATCTGATCTATGACTTAAGCTGTACAGCCATTCCCTGGGATAATGTGGATGAGGAGTTTATAGCAGTTCCCAGAAAGTGGGATGCATCCTCTGTCGGCAGTTTTATGATCTGGATTGGGCCAACCAGTTCGATCTTTGATTTTACCACCTATATTTTCATGTATTTTGTATTCTGTCCTTTATTTGTTTCCGGCGGTGTGCTGTACAATGATCTTGCCAATCATTTTGGTGGAGCAGAACTTGCACAGATTCAGAGCACCTATACCGCCATGTTTCAGGCCGGATGGTTTGTGGAATCTATGTGGAGCCAGACCCTGGTCATTCATATGATCCGTACGAAAAAACTGCCATTCCTTCAGAGTCATGCATCAGCGCCATTAACGCTGCTGACCTGCTCCGGAATCGCACTGCTGACCATCATTCCATTTACAAGGCTGGGTCAAATACTGGGATTCGTGGCACTTCCGATGACCTACTTTGTGTATCTTATTCCATGTATCCTGCTGTATATGTGTCTTGCAACCAGCTTGAAAAAAGCATATGTACGCCACTATGGCGAATTACTCTAAGGAGGTATGAACGATGAAATGGACAACGATCTGGATCAAGCTTTTTGGAACCACGCAGTTTCTCGGTCTGAACATGGGATTTTGGGCCGCAATCATCGCAGTGACGCTTATTGTTATTCTGATGAATATTATATTTTGGAAGATGAAGCCGAAAAATCAAGATGCTTAAGCAGTGTAAGGACATCGTCAAGAGTATTTGATTTTTTCCAGTAAAGCTTTTTAATTTCCTCAGTTGGCTGAACAAGATCCGGAACCATGATCGGATACATTCCGGCAGCATGAGAAGACTGTATTCCCGCTGGAGAATCCTCCAGTGCGATACAGTTTGCCGGAGGAATCAGGATAGCCTTGGCTGCCTTTACATATATTTCCGGGTCGGGTTTCGCATTCGTAACCATATCCCCGAATACAGCTCCATCGAAAAATGGCCAGATCCCGGCATCCTGAAGCATTTTCGTGGAGTGCTCTCTTCTGGAGGATGTTGCAACAGCAGTTCGAAGGTTGTTTTCTTTTGCAAATTTCAGTAATGCTACAACACCTGGCTTTATGGAAACACCTTCCGTATCTGCGATTTCCCGAAACACTTTTCTGGTAATCTGATTAAATTTTTCCATGGGAAAGTCCGCTCCGAATACCTTTTTAAAATACTGTTCTCTCCGCACCACATTAAAACCCAGCGTATTGTAAATGTGATTGCTGCCAATAGGTCCAAGGGAAAGCATTTCTCCTGCTATATCCCAGGAACGCTTTACGATGCGTTCCGAGTCAAAAATCAGACCATCCATGTCAAAAATTAATGCTTTAATTTGTCGTGTTATTTTCGTATTGTTCATGTGGTTTCCTTTCCCTTCATATACCCCTTTTCTTCCAGTTGAATTACTTCTTTGTAGATAGATGGAGTACTGATCTTTATCTCCAGTTCCGTGTTGAAAACTACTATAAATTATAGTGTTATAATTCCTGCTGTCAACTACTATAATTTAAAGCAGTACAAAATATCCTGATAATATAGTGTGGCTGACAGAGAGAAGCATCAAAGATGCGCAGATAACTTATGAAAGGATGTATGGTAAAATATTTAAATGGAGTATCAGTTTTTGATCGAGAGTTTGAGAGCTGAATAAATAAAAAGAAACAAGTTGCTGATAGGTTGAGCTGGTGCTATAATTTACATAAGCAATGGGGTAAACCTATTGTTTTTTACTTTTGCTGGATTTGTGTGGGGCACTATTAACTGATAAAAGATTTTAAAATTGAAAAGGGGGTGAGCAGTTTATGAAGAATAAAGTCCTTTTAATAGATGATGACAAAGAACTGTGCAATCTTATAAAAGACTGCATAGAGGAGGAAGGCGTTACGTTAGAATATGTATGTTCCGGCGATTTGGGTTTTCAGAAAGTAAAAAATCTGCAGGAAGAATACCGCTTATTAATCTTGGATATCATGCTTCCCCAAATAGATGGATTGACAATACTTGCGGAATTAAGGAAAAACAGTAATATACCGGTTCTGATGCTGACGGCCAAAGACGAGGAAGTGGATAAAGTAGTTGGGCTTCGGATGGGGGCAGATGATTATCTGACAAAGCCATTTGGAATTAACGAGCTGAAAGCAAGAGTGTATTCCCTGATCCGACGATATACTGTTTTCAGTGAACAGAGTGAAGAAAAAAGCAAGATAGAGTTTAAAGGCCTGAGCATTGACTTAGAGACAAGAGAGGTCTATGTGGACAAAAAAACGATAGAATTAACGAACAAGGAATTCAACCTATTGGCTTTTCTGGCGTCTCACCCGGGAAGGGCATTTACCAAAAAGCAGATATATGCAGAGGTGTGGGAGGAAGAATATTCTTTTGATGATAATAACCTCATTGCCTTTATAAGTAAATTAAGAAAAAAGATAGATCCGAATGAAAGCAGTCCATCATACATTCAGACGATAAGGGGTGTGGGATATCGATTCAGTATGGAGGTATAAAATATGGTTGCTTTTTTAATAGTTATTTGCGGTTTACTGTTCATCACCTGTCTCATTTTATGTTTGGAAATGATAAAAACAAGTGGGCAATTAGATACCTTGTGTGAGGTACTGGCGGATGTAAAAAGTGGGAATCTTAACCGGCGGATACTGGCGCAAAAGGCTGGTAAAATAAGAGAAATTTGCTACGGAATTAATGAAATTGTAGAGACTATGCAGAATAGAATTATTGAGCAGAATATATCTGAACAGTCATACAAACGACTGATGACCGGACTTTCCCACGATGTAAAGACTCCGCTGGCATCGTTGATTGGCTACCTTGAGGCGATAGATGGCTGCATGGTAAAAGAGGAAAAACGGGACAGATATGTGAATATTGCACTTATGAAGGCAATCCGGTTAAAAGAGTTTACAAATGACCTGTTTGAATGGGTGAAACTGGATGCGAAGGAAAAGGTGTTCCATTTTCAAGAACTTGATATTGTGGAATTGACGAGGACTATAATATCAGATTGGCTCAATGTATTTGACAAAAAGAAAATAGCATATGAGTTTCAAATCCCCGAGACGGAGTGCCTTATGTTTTTGGATAAGATGGCGTATGAGAGGATGATCAATAATCTGTTTCAAAATATTGTCGTACATAGTGATGCAGATAAGATGAAATTGGAGATGACAGTATCGGGTGAAAAGGTTTGTATCATCATTACAGACTGTGGAATTGGAATTGAAGAAGAAAAACTTCCGTTTATTTTTGAAAGATTATATCAATGTGATGAAGCAAGAGCTACGGACGGAAATGGATTGGGGCTGGCTATTGTTAAGGAATTATTGGCAGCGCATCATGCATCTATTGATGTGGAAAGCAGTGTAGGGGAGTTTACGAGATTTAAGATTTTGTTCTTTAAGAACAGCAACAGACAATTACAGAGTGAATAAAGAAAGCTGCAGGGCTCCCTTGGCAGCTTTCTTTATTTTAAGGAAAAAATAGCCGATCAGCAAGGTTATGGCAAGGTTTGAGTGTTATAATACCGAATATAAAAAAGGAGTAACGTTGAATGGAGTATTTAGTAAAAACAAATGGATTAACAAAAAGATATGATAATCAGACAGTTGTAAAGAATGTGGATTTACATGTAAGACCGGGTACAATATATGGCCTTTTGGGAAGAAACGGAGCAGGAAAGACCACAATTATGAAGATGATGCTTGGACTGACAAAGATAACGGAGGGGAGCATTACCTTATTTGAAAAAAGCTTATGCGATGGAAACAAGAGAAAAATATATCCACGGATTGGTTCTATTATAGAAGCCCCAGGGTTTTATCCAAACCTTACGGGAACGGAAAACCTTAAAATATTTTCAATGTTAAGGGGAACTGTGAGCCGTGGTGCAGTAAAAAAAGCGTTGGAAATTGTCGGGCTCCCTTATAAGGACAAGAAATTATACTCCAGCTATTCACTGGGTATGAAGCAAAGACTTGGAATTGCAAACGCAATCATGCATGACCCGGAATTACTTATTTTGGATGAGCCAATCAATGGCCTGGACCCAATAGGGATTGCCGAAATAAGGGAATTCCTCGAAAAGCTATGTAAGGAGAGGGGGAAAACAATTATTATCTCAAGTCATATACTGTCAGAAATTGATTTGATTGCAGACGATATTGGAATCATTAACAACGGATATTTGATTGAAGAAAGTAGTATACAAAAGCTTAGGAACAAAAATCAGAAATATATTTTGTTCAGAGTTTCAGATTCATCACGTGCTTCTATGCTAATTGAGCAGAAGTTTGGAATTAAGCAGTATAAAGTGGAGGATGAAGAGATTTTTAAAGTTTATCAGACCAATATTGTTGAGACCAATATAATTAATAGATTTTTGATGGAAAACGGGATAGACGTCTTTGAAACCTATGTCTGTAATGACAGCCTGGAGGATTATTTTAAAAGGATTACAGGGGGTGAGGGGATTGCTTAAATGTATATTGGCTGAGTTTATGAAAGTAAAACGAAAAAAATTCGTTTTGGGTACATTATTGGCAGCATGGATATTACCAGTGCCTTTAACTATTATAGTTGTAAAAGCGAAATTGTCATTCAATATTTTATTTATGTTTGCGATAGAATTTGGTTTCTTCCTTATACTTCCTATTGTATTAGGGATTATTGCAAGCTCTTCCATAAATGTGGAATATGATAACCAGACATTTAAAAATATGCTCTCAATTCCTGTATCAAAAGGGATGATGCTGTGGGCAAAGATTATTTTCTTGATTTTTATGTCTTTTTTATATGGGATAGGTGCCATGATATCGGTGAGTATAGGAGGCGTAGTTCTTGGAGATTATGCGTCAGTCATGAGTAAATTAGGAATGGCAGTCCTGCTGTCTTTTATGGTGGCACTTTCTATTCTCCCAGTTTATATTATTACGGTCTTAGCAGCAAAGAAGCATATAATTCCGGCTGTTTTTACGATTGCATACACAATAGTCTGTTTTATATCATCTTTAAAATTGGTAAGGCTGCCATTGCCGTTGACGACGGTATTCCGGTGGGCGTTGCCACATATATCCAATAACTCCCGGCTCATCAATACTGCGGGAAATGGAAGTATTTCAGAATGGATTGTAACTTTGCCCTATTGCATTGGAACGATAGTTCTTATGAGTGTGCTCTCCATTGGTCTGACAACAGTCATTTTAAATAATCGGGAGGTGTGAGCAATGCCTAAAATAGTGGCAGCAGAGTGCATAAAACTAAAAAGAAATTCGATTTTGGGTATTGTGATATTGGGTTCTTTTTGTTCGGTAATATTGGCGGTGGTGCAGCTTCTTGGAGCAGAAGGCACTCAGCGGGGATTCCAGGAATTAAATGACGGCGTCATATGGAACAATGTGACCTTATTTTCACCAGCACTTTTGACGTTAATGACTGGATATACAATAAACAGGGAGTATATAGACGACACCCTGAAAAATAATTTGGTGGTCGGTGTGACATATCGAAAAATGATGACAGCCAAAGTTATAACAAATTTTTTTCTCATGCTGATTGTTGCCATAACTAATTTTGTATTAACTATAATAATTTCAGAGTTCCTGGGATATACGGTTTTTTCTATATCAACTAATTTTTTTAGAACTATTGTGACAAGTTTTGGGTGTTATGTATCAGTGCTTCCAATCGTTCTTCTATCATCAATGAAAAGAGATAATTACTTAGGCGGCGTTGTGTTGGCCTTTGCGGTAGGAATATGCGGTATCTTTGTAGCCAACACCAAACTGGTAAATATTTATCCCCTTACCGCCAGTCTGGCAATCGTCCACTATAATTCAAAACTCACTTTATACAAAGCGGGCTGGGGATGTGCTTCCATCATTATAATATTTATGATATCAGTGGTAATTCTTATAGGAGGGAGGAATCATGATGCGGGCTCAGCTTGAAGCTGAATTTATTAAAATGAAAAGGAAAAAGATGGTGTTGGCAATGATTTGTTTTTTAGCAGCAGCGTCAGTTTAATAGGTGTCATGGTACTGCAGATGTCAAAGTCTAAAGTGCAGGAATAAACGGCTGACAGCAGGCGTGCGCTGCGGATATTGGCTTGCCTTTTGGAATGCAGATAGGTTATTGTGTTCTATAATATGTTGTATCTGACCAATAACAAAGGGGTATTGAAACTTCCGGGAGGTGAAACCCTGTCCAGTGTACTGGCTTACGGAGCTCTTTTGGTGGCACTTTTTATTATCGCTTTTTTGTTTTATACCAACAGCTTTTTGATGAAGCGAAGGAAAAAGGAACTGGGTCTGTATCATATACTGGGCATGGAGAGGAAGCACCTGTATCAAGTGGTGTATCAGGAGACCCTTCGGCTGTTTCTGATCTCTCTGGTTCTGGGAATGGTTTGCGGAATACTGCTCAGTGGCTTTTTATATGCACTGCTGCTTCGAGTGATTGGAGTGCCGATTGCACTGGAATTTTCTATATCCGGTTGGGGTATTTTTCTGACATTATTTTTGTTTTTTATTTCCTTCTGGATGATTCTTCTGTATAATTTTTCACAGATTCGCAAGGTAACGCCAAGAGAACTGATGCAGCAGGCTGACATGGGGGAGAGAGAACCCAGAACAAAGAAAGGACTTGTTGTCCTTGGCGTGATCAACCTGTTGGCAGGATACGGAATTGCACTGACCGTAGATAATATTTTTGCTGCGATTCCACAGTTTTTTCTGGCAGCGGTATTCGTTGTAGTTGGAACCTTTGCATTATTTACAGCGGGAAGCATCTGGCTTCTGAAGAGGATTCGAAATGACAGGGAAAGGTATTATACACCCAGGTTTTTCATAGCTGTGTCAGGACTGCTCTATCGGATGAAGCAAAATGCTGCAGGTCTTGCCAGCATCTGTGTCTTAAGTACTATGATTCTGGTTACTATGACAGTTACGCTTTCTGTGGTTTTGGGGGAGCAGCAGGCAATGAATACGATCTTTCCTACGGATATTGTGGTTACTGTTTACGGATCTACGGATCTGCAGCAGGATATGGATTATATCAAAGGACAGGCCAAAGAAGCTGCGCAGGGAACCAACGCTCAGGTAACGGAGGTCATCTCTCTGGCAGATGATGACTATTATATGGAGGATTCCAGTAAACGGATTGGTATTATGCTGGAAGGGACGGACGAAGAAAAGAATGCTGTAAATAAGGAGATGGAGCTTAATGTGGATGGGGAAGGTCATACCTATAGCATGTCCCACTGGATCTGCAGACAGAGTCCAACAGAAGGAGAAGTAACCTATAGAGCTATGCATGGAGGATTTTTCTTCCTGGGATTGTTTCTTGGAATCTTATTCTTGATTGCCACCACGTTGATTATGTACTATAAGCAGATATCGGAAGGCTATGATGATCAGAAACGTTATATAATTATGAAACAGGTGGGAATGAGTGATGAGGAGATTAAAAATTCTATTAATCAGCAGGTAAGACTGGTGTTTTTCCTGCCATTGGGAATGTCGGTGCTGCATACTATGGTTGCTTTTAAATGCATGGCAAAGATCGGAAATATCTTTTCCATCGGAGCACTACAGGTATTATTGTGTACAGTGATAACGATTGCTGTCTTTGCAGCAGTATATCTTGGAATCTACAGATCAACAGCCGGCAACTACTATCGAATTATGAATCAGACAACAGGAGGAAAGTAAGAGTGAAAAAAATAATGATTATTGTAACATGTGTTCTTATTGGATTGGCAGTCGTTGGAGCAGGTGTGCTGTATAAGTTTTCAGATGAGATATTTGGTCACCAGGCGAAGGGTATTATTTTATATGGAACAGCACAGCAGATCTCAGAGGATCAAAAAATAGCCAAAACTGAGGGTGTCACCTATCAGTATCAGGCTGATATCAAGGTGAGCACGGACGGGGAGCTGGTGATCGCCCAGAAAGATGCAGATGCTATGGAAAGCCATGAAGCAGTGACCCATTTAAAAAGAACGGAAACTGTAAAAGCTGTATCAGAAGAGGAATATGCGCAGGAAGCAGGAGAAGAAAAAGTGCTGCTTACCATGATTTTTGAGAAAAGTGCAGATAAGAAGATGCAGATGTTCCAATATGAACAGATTCATCTGGTTGACATTCAGTAAGAATAAATAGAATAGAAAATAGCGGCATTCGAAGCATTTATAGCGAGTGCCGTTATTTTTATGTAAAATATATGATTTGGATTTTTGATAGATTTTACATAGCTTTTAACATTTGCTGGTAGTTTCAAATTTTAGTATTTGCTATACTGACCAAAGCTTAAACGTTCACAGAAAAGACACAGATACACAGTGAAAGAAAAATCAGGTTAAGCAGAGGAGAAAAAACATGAAGAAAAAATTTATCAGTGTAATGTTAATGACAACAATGGTGGCAGCACTGGCTACTGGATGCGGCAATTCAGCAAGTGCGGCATCAACAGTTGACTTGAATAGCATGTCTGTAGATGAAATTGCAGCAAAAGCAAAAGAAGAAGGAAAAGTAGAATCTGTAGGAATGCCGGATACCTGGGCAAACTGGGGTGAGACATGGCAGGGGATTACCAATACATATGGTCTTGCACATACCGATACCGATATGTCTTCTGCAGAAGAGATTTCCCTGTTTAAGACAGAAGGAAAAGATGCAACAAAAGATATCGGAGATGTGGGACAGGCTTTTGGACCAGTTGCAGAGAAGGAAGGCGTTACCTTAAAGTATAAGACCAGCAACTGGGATTCTATTCCGGACTGGGCGAAGGATGATGATGGAGACTGGATCATAGGATATTACGGAACCATGTCTATTATTGTGAATAATAAGATTGTAAAAGAAGCACCGACCTCCTTTGAAGACATCCTGAACGGAGATTACAAGGTAGCTGTCGGAGATGTTGCTTCAGCAACACAGGCACAGTACGCAGTACTGGCAGCAGCCATCGCATATGGTGGAGACGAATCTGATATTCAGCCGGGACTGGATTATTTCAAGAAAATTGCAGAGCAGGGAAGACTTGATCTTGGAGAATTCACACAGGCACGTATTGAAAAAGGTGAAGTGGGAATTGCCTTCCTTTGGGATTACAATGCACTTGGCTATCGTGAGCAGTTTGTACAGAATAACGCAGCGGCAGACTTTACCGTATGTATTCCTTCCGAGGCATCTATCCAGAGTGGCTACTGCACAATTCTCAATGCTTATTCTAAGAGACCTTATTCTGCAGCAATGGCACGAGAATATATCTTAAGTGATCAGGGCCAGATCAACCTTGCAAAAGGATATGCAAAGCCGGTTCGTGATGTAACTCTTCCGGAGGAGGTTGCTTCCAAGCTGCTGGATGACAGCCAGTATGCAAACGCAAGAATGGTAGCAGATCAGGATGCATGGGATACTACAGCAAAAACAATCGGAAGCTTATGGCAGGAAGATGTTATTGCATATGCAAAATAACTAATATGTATGGACAGGCGAAAGGCTGCTGCGATTGTGGCAGCTTTCCTTGCGAATAAATATATGAGAGGTAAGAAGGATGAAATTTAAAAAAAGAACCTATCTGTTTGCGATAGTTCCATTTTTGGCACTGTGCATTCTCTTTGAAATTGTCCCGGTTATCTATACCATCATCCGAAGCTTTATGCCGGAGGGCGGAGAACTGGGATTCACACTGGATAACTTTATCAATATTTTCTCAAAGGCCTTGTATCAGAAGGCAATTATCAACAGCCTCTGGATTTCAATTTTGTCTTCTGTCATTGGTATGATAATTGCATTCTTTGGTGCAAAAGCCGTACATGAGGGTGCCGGGAGATTAAAGCAGATATTTATGAGTATTCTGAACATGGTGTCAAACTTCTCCGGTGTTCCGCTGGCATTTGCCTATATCATTATGCTGGGAAATATCGGTGTTATGACAATGATTGGTAAAAATTATGGAATTGAATTCCTTGCAAATTTTCCACTGTATTCTGTATGGGGACTGCTGCTGATCTACGTGTATTTCCAGATTCCGCTGGCTACACTGCTTTTGATCCCGGCATTTGAATCCATACGGACAGAATGGAAAGAAGCAGTAGCACTGCTGGGTGGTAATAAAACAACATTCTGGACTAAGGTTGGTATTCCGGTATTACTTCCCAGTATTCTGGGAACCTTTTCTGTACTATTTGCCAATGCGCTGGCGGCATATGCATCAGCATACGCACTGTTGATGAACAATGTTTCACTGCTTCCCATCCGTCTGTCAGAACAGTTTGTAGGTGATATTCTGCAGAGACCGGAATTCGGAAGTGCAATTGCTGTTGTTATGATGTTCTTTATGGTAATTGCCATCTTTATTCAGAATAAGGTGACACCAAAACAGGGAGGGAGACACTAATGGAGAAGAAAAAACATATCGGCTCAAAAGCGATTATCCTGCTTGTGATCATATATCTGATGCTGCCACTGGTTATGACCCTGGTTTATTCTCTGTTTAAAGAGTGGATCGACGTAGTACCCACCGGATTTTCCATAGCTGCCTATGCAGAGCTTTTTGGAGATTCAGCGTTTTGGATGGCAATCGGAAGAACGATTATTATCTCTGTCCTTCCTATCTTCCTATGTACTGTTTTTGTATTACTTACCATGTATGTGATTGTGGTATATCATCCTGAGTGGGATCGTTTTATGCAGATTCTCTGTACAATTCCTTACGCAATTCAGGGAGTTATTCTTCCCATCTGCGTTTTATCCTTATATACAAGTGCTCCAAAACCATTTAGTGACCGTATGGTTATGCTGGTGGCAACCTATATGGTGGTTATTCTTCCTTATATTTATCAGGGAATCAAGAATAACTTAACAGGTGTAGGTGCTGGAAGACTGATTGAGGCGGCACAGATGCTTGGTGCAAGTAAGCTGTTCGCTTTTTTTCGGGTTGTAATTCCTAATATTATGAGTGGTGTTACCGTATCGGTTATGCTTGCTATGGCCATCGTGTTTGGAGATTTTGTAATCATTAACACACTGGCAGGCGGACATTTTACAACCGCTCAGATGTATATGTATGATGTGATGAAAAAATCGGGACAGAGAACTTGTGCGGTAATTGTTGTACTGTTTGTGGTAACCTTATTGATCTCCGGCGGAGCATTCCTACTGCAGGGACGTCAGGGAAAAAGGAAAGAGAGAGGTTGATGAAAGATGGCTTATATTGAATTTCAGAATATTGATAAATTTTACGGGAAAAATCATGTATTAAAAGGGATTAATCTGAATATCGAAAAGGGAGATTTTGTAACACTTCTGGGACCCTCCGGATGTGGAAAGAGTACACTGCTTCGGTGCCTGGCAGGGTTGGAGCAGACTTCTTCCGGTAAGATTATACTGGATAAAGAAGATATCACACACAAAGATCCCAAGGACAGAAATATCGGTATGGTATTCCAGCACTACAGCCTTTTCCCGAACATGACAGTAAAGGAAAATCTGGCATTTGGACTGAAGCTGCAAAAGCTTCCGGCTGCGGAGATTGAAAAACGTGTGAAGGATTCCATCGAGATGGTGGAGCTGATCGGTAAAGAGGATGAATACCCCGCAAGTCTGTCTGGTGGACAGCAGCAGCGTGTTGCTCTGGCAAGAGGGATTGTGATGCGTCCGAAGGTTCTTTTGCTGGACGAGCCCTTAAGTGCTATTGACGCAAAGCTTAGAAAATCCCTGCAGACAAGTATCCGTGAGATTCATAAAGAACTGGGACTGACTTCTGTATTCGTAACCCATGATCAGGATGAGGCTATGGTTATGTCGGATGTGATCAATCTGTTTCATGACGGCGTGATAGAGCAGTCCGGTAATCCGGTTGATATCTATACAAAGCCGGAGACTTCATTTGCTGCAGGCTTTATCGGTAACTATAATATCTTAAAGCCGGAAGAGATGAAGAAGCTTACGGGAAAAGAATGGCAGGGAGACGTTGCAATACGTCCGGAGACATTTCTCCTTTCCAATACACCTATCACTTCAGGGGAAAGCTACAAGATGCAGGGCGTGATTCTGGACAGAGTGACAAGAGGTAATGTTCTTCGTTACAAGATTCTTGTAAATGATGTAGAAGTGCAGGCAGATCTGCTTTTCAGAAGTGCATCCATGTATCAGATTGGTGACAGTGTTCAGGTAGCGCTGGCAAACCATAACTGTGTCTGCTTATAAGAAGGCGAGGAGGATTGAGATGACAGAAGGGAAAAAGAATATCACAATCCCTGGATTTTCCAAAAGTGGGAACTGGTACAAGGGAAATCTTCACAGCCATACGACAAATTCAGATGGAATGCTGACTCCGGAAGAATCGGTAAAGCTTTTCAAGGATCATGGCTATCATTTCCTGTGTTTTTCTGAGCATGACAAATATACGGATTATCGAAGACAGTTCGACTGCGATGATTTTGTCATGCTGCCGGGCATGGAGGCATCTGCGATCCTGTATGATTCCGAAGGTTCCGGACTGCGTCAGAAGGTACATCATATTCACGGCATTATGGGTACGGAGGAAATGCAGAAAAATGCCAGACTGCCCCTGTATCAGCATGGACAGCTCCATGAAGTGCACAAATACTTTGGAAGCTGGGATGGAGCAAAGGCGGCACAGAAGCTGGCAGACGAGATGAATGCCCATGGTATGATTACCACCTATAATCATCCCATCTGGTCCCGGGTTCGGGAAGAGGAATTTATCCATACCCAGGGAATCTGGGCACTGGAGATCTTCAATTACAATACGGTGAATGAAAGCAATACCGGATATGATGAAACCTACTGGGATGTGATGCTGCGGGAAGGAATCAAGATGAAAGCATTTGCTTCCGATGACAATCATAATGAAGGCATGTTCGATGATGCCTGTGGAGGCTATATCGTGGTAAAAGCTGATAAGCTGACCCACGAAGATATCGTGTCCAACATGCTGAAGGGCAATTATTATTCTTCAGCAGGTCCAGAGATCTATGACTGGGGTATCAAAGATAGTGTTGCTTATGTGGACTGCAGCCCGGTTTATCGGATAGACTTTATCGCAGGAAATATCGTAAATGACGGTGTTACGAAGATGTGTGATTCCTACGAAAAAACAAATTCCCATGGGGAATACGAATTAAAGGGACATGAGTCCTATGTGCGTGTGAAATGCACCGATAAATATGGAAGAACTGCCTGGAGCAATCCGCTGTTTTTCTAAAAATGCACCTATGGAAAAATGCTGTTGACAGTTCCAGTTCTCTTAGGTTTTGAAGTAAAAACGGCGTAGCCCTTATAGACACTGGGCTGCGCCGATTTCTCTGTATGGCGCAACGGCGCCTGTTTTTGTTTATTGAAAAAGAGCGTGCGTTGTTGTATTCTAGAAGAGGTGGAAGATGCATAGCATTTGAGTTTCGTATGAAGTCATATCGCCAGATGATATGGAGGATCTCAGCGAAGATTTAAAAGAGGCGGTGAAATTTATAATGGAGAAATAGTAAAAGATAGTCTCACGAGTTCGCATTCCTCCAGTGCAGGCTTGGCATATGTAAGAGGTGAATCTTCTGCCAACCGGTATAGATAGACAATATAAGCTTGCTGTTCATGGCAGTCTACTTCCCACAAATATTTTGCACCATCCAGTAGGTCGATAATAGCTGTAAGCATATTGGTATATTCGGTCTGTAATTCCTTAATAGCTTCTGAAGAAGGAAGCATTGCTCATGTAATAGAATAGAAATAGCGGCATTCGAAGCATTTATAGCGAGTGCCGTTATTTTTATTATAAAAAATCAGTGACTATAAAAATCGGAATTGAATTCCAATTTAAACGAGTAAATGAGTGACTAAAAAAAGTTGGTGTGATAAAATAAGAAAAAGTTTATATTTTTTACAGATACCAAACTTTTTTATTTTTGGTTTTAGTAACATAAAGAGGAGAAAGATATTGGGAAAAACAAGAGCAAAAACATATGCAGTTCTGGCAGTTTGGATCGTGTTGACACTTAGCCTGGCAGGATGTGCCACAGGAAAAGAGATTGCATGGACCCAAATTAATTCATCAGACAAGGAACTTCTTATATGGGCGTGGGATGAAAATTTCAATATTAAGGCGGCAAATATCGCAGCCAAATACTATCGGCAGCAGCATCCCGATATAAAGATACAGGTAGTCGCAGAGGAAAAACATGATATTATACGGGAACTTAAAAATGGTTTCGAAACAGAAGTATATACAGAATTGCCAGATATTGTCCTAATAGAAGATTACGAGATACAAAAGTTACTTACTTCCTATACAAAAGAATTTTTCGCCATGGATCATTTCCTGGACTATGATCTATATCAGGAATATAAGACAGCACTTGTCTCTATGAATGGGATTCACTATGGCGTTCCCTTTGACAGCGGAGCGGCGGTTATGTTTTACCGTAAGGATTATGTGGAGGCAGCAGGCTATACGGAGGCAGATATGCAGAACATTACTTGGGAGAAGTATGTAGAAGTGGCACGTAGGGTAAAGGAAAAAGTAGGGGTACATATGCTGACAGTACAGCCAGACGATCTGGGTATTATCAGAATTATGATGCAGAGTGGAGGCAGCTGGTATGTAGACAGAAGTGGGAAGCATGCAGATATTATAGATAACATTCCACTTAGAAATGGACTTGAGATATATAAGCAGCTGATCAATGAGGATTTGGTAGTATCTGTCGAGGGGTGGGATGGATTTACCAGGGCATTTACACAGGGAGAGGTAGCTACGGTAGTTTCAGGCTGTTGGATTGCGCCCTCAATCAGGGAGAACCAGGATCAGGCTGGTCTATGGCGTGTGGCGGCAATTCCCAGAATGGAAAAGGTGAAAGAATCAGTGAATGCCTCGAATATTGGCGGAGGCAGCTGGTATGTACTAAAGAACAAAACAAACTATGAGGAAGCAGCATGCTTTCTAAAGGAAACATTTGGTGAGAATCGAGAATTTATGAATGAGCTGGTGAAAGAAATAAACCTGGTGAGCACCAGAAAAGACGCACGTCAGATGCCGGCCTATGAGGAGACGGAGGAATATTTCGGAGCAACGAATATTTTTGATGTATTTTTGGAGACCACGGAAAATGTTCCTGTAGTAAATTGCGGGGTTCGTACCTATGAAATAGAAGATATTCTGGAGGAAGAACTGCAAATTATAGTAAAAGAAGATGATTTTGGAGAATCCCTGAGGAAGGTTCAGATTCAGGCACAGGCAATTATTAATTAAGAGAAAAAGACCATAAATAATTCTAAATTCCAAATAAAATGCAAATAAAAATGAAATATCCTTAAATAGTAAAAATTCTGATGAACTTAGTCCTAAAGAATTCCAGAATTGCCATGCTATAATGACTTCAGAAAACAAAGAAACCCCAAGGAGGAGAATTGTATGAAGTTAAAAAGAGTATTTGCAGTGTTACTTGCATCAACTATGGTGATGGGCATGACGGCATGTGGAGGTTCTGGTGACACAAAAGGAACATCAGATCAGAAGGAAGGGACAACAGCAACTTCAGAAAAATCAACAGAGGAGGCTGCACAGGAAGCAGGAGAAGGTGATGCTCTGACTGTATGGGCATGGGATGAAGCCTTCAATATTAAGGCAGTAGAAGTTGCGAAGGAAATATACGCAAAGACAAATCCAGATGTGAAAATTGATGTTGTAACAATGGCACAGGATGATATTGTTACAAAATTGAACACAAGTCTTTCCTCTGGATCTTATGAAGGCCTTCCTGATATTGTATTGATTGAGGATTATAAAGCACAGGGTTATCTTACGTCATATCTGGATGAATTCGCAGATTTATCGGATATTATGAATCCTGCTGATTTTGCAGGTTACAAGACAGCGGTAAATGAGATTGATGGCAAGACGTACGGCATACCGTTTGACAGTGGCGTTGCAGCTACTTTCTATCGTACAGATTATATTGAGCAGGCTGGTTACACACAGGAAGATATGCAGAACCTGACCTGGGATAAATATATTGAGATCGGTAAAGCAGTAAAAGAAAAATGTGGCGTTGACATGTGTACACTTGATCCAAGTGATATCGGACAGATTCGTATGATGATGCAGAGTGCAGGTGCCTGGTATTCAGGAGATGATGGAAAAGTTACAATCGCTGACAATCAGGGATTAAAAGATGCAATCACAACATACAAAGCATTAGTAGAATCAGGATGTACAAAACAGATTTCCGGATGGGATCCATTTGTAGGAGCATTTAACAATGGGGAAGTTGCTTCTGTTGTAACTGGATGCTGGATTGCTCCATCTGTTCAAAAGGCAGAAGACCAGAGTGGTAAATGGGCAGTTGCTCCATTCCCCAAGATGGATGCAAATGCAGAATCTGTAAACGCATCTTCTATCGGTGGAGGTGGCTGGTATGTACTTAAAAATGTAGGTAATGAAGCAGCAGCAAAAGATTTCCTGAAAAATACATTTGCAAGCAATGTAGATTTGATGAATCAGTTAGCAGCTGATATTACATTAGTAAGTACGATGAACGCTGCTGCTGAAGCTGAAAATTATAAAAAAGGTAATGATTTCTTTGGTGGACAGGAGATCTTCTCAGACTTTGCAACATGGACATCAGAAGTACCATCTGTAAACTACGGAATGAATACCTATGTACTTGAAGATTTAATGACGGAAGCAGTACAGGCTATCGTAAGCGGAGCAGATATGGACAGTACCCTTAAAGATTATCAGGCACAGGCAGAAGCTGCAACAGCACAGTAAATCAGACTGGGGATCGCTGCAATATTGCAGCGGTTCCTTTTTTAAGGAGAAGATAATTATGAATAAACATAGCGTTAGTAACCGATTGAACAGACGGGCATGGCTCTTCATTGTTCCCAGTCTTGTTTTGCTTGTCAGTTTTGTATTCTATCCCATGATTCAGGCTTTTTTTACTTCATTCCAGACTGGAATAGCAAATAATACAGAGTTTGGGGGACTTGCTAATTATCAAAGGCTGATAACAGATTCCACGTTTAAAAAAGCATTGTTTAACACCGTATTGTTCCTCATCATACAAGTACCAGTTATGATTCTTCTGGCATTAATTATTTCTTCTATGTTGAACAATAAGAAATTAAAATGCAGAGGACTTTTTAGAACCGCAATTTTTCTTCCGTGTGTAACATCCCTGGTTGCATATTCCATTATTTTCAAGAGCCTTTTTGCGAATGATGGGTTTATCAATGGATTGCTTATGAATCTTCATGTGATTGGAGAACCGATCAACTGGCTGACCAATGCAACTTTCGCCAGAATTTTGATTATTATTGCAATTACCTGGAGATGGACTGGTTATAAT
Organism: Lachnospiraceae bacterium; assembly: GCA_028692395.1. Lineage (GTDB taxonomy): Bacteria > Bacillota > Clostridia > Lachnospirales > Lachnospiraceae > Novisyntrophococcus. The sequence continues at coordinate 81,771 of JAQUXP010000001.1, read as the reverse complement.
ATGATTTTCTATTTGTCAGGACTTCAGAGTATTGATGATTCTATCTATGAAGCATCCTCCATTGATGGAGCTTCTGCATTCCAGAAATTCCGTTATATGACATTGCCGTTGTTGAAACCGATTATTTTATTTACGACGATTAACTCCACGATCGGTACGCTGCAGTTATTTGATGAAACAATGAATATTACGCAGGGTGGTCCGGCGAATACAACCATAACTATTTCTCAGTATATTTATAACCTTCTATTTAAATATCAGCCAAACTTTGGATATGCGGCGGCTGTATCCTATGTAATTGTTGTATTGATTGTTGTATTATCCTTTATTCAGATGAAAGTGGGTGACAGAAATGAGTAAGAAATCAAGAGTAATGAATGTACTGCAGTATGTTGTACTGACCATTCTTTCTATTATTTCCATATTTCCTTTTTTCTGGATGATCATTGCAGCCACGAATAAATCGGTAGATGTAACAAAGGGAACGATGGTTCCCGGTACCTATCTGCTGGAGAATATAAAGAATCTTATGGGGTCAGACTTACAGTATTTGACAGCCTTTAAGAATTCTCTTATTATTGCAGTCGTTACGACCGCACTAGCCATGGTTGTATCTTCAGCGGCAGGGTATGCATTTGAAGTATACAAATCCAAGGCAAGGGATCGTGTGTTTAGTATTGTACTGCTTTCTATGATGGTTCCTTTTGCAGCACTTATGGTTCCATTATTCCGCTTGTTCAGTAAGTTCAATAATATACCTGTTTTAAAGTGGATTGGACTTAATTCTACGGGTTCTGTCATTATTATTGCTGTTGCAACCGCATTTTTGATCTTCTTTTTCCGTCAAAACACCAAGACATTTCCAAGAGAATTGATCGAGGCATCCCGCATAGATGGGCTGGGGGAATTTAAGATTTTTACAAAGATCTATATGCCGACGATGAAATCTACTTATGCGGCAGCCGTTGTTGTAACGTTTATGGCAAGCTGGAACAATTACCTGTGGCCATTGATTGCACTGCAATCAGAAGAAAAGAGAACATTGCCGCTGGTTATTTCTGCAATGGGCTCGTCTTATACACCGGACTATGGTATGATTATGACAGCAGTTGTAATCGCAACCCTTCCTACAGCAATTATTTTCTTCATCATGCAGAAACAGTTTGTTGCAGGTATGACAGGCTCTGTGAAAGGGTGATACGTAACGAAAGGAGAGAACAGATCATATGAGGGCAGAACTGGATTGGCTTTCTAACCCGGAGGTTTTTGCAGTAAATCGTTGTCAGGCACACTCTGACCATCAATTTTATATCAACCAGGAAGAGAAGAAAAGTGGTACCAATCGTCTGGTGCAGTCTCTTGATGGAACCTGGGCGTTTTCCTATGCCGAAAACCCATCGTTAAGAAAAGTGGATTTTTATAAGGAAACAGTTTCCTGTGATGAGTTTGACGAGATTCAGGTTCCAGGGCATATTCAGCTTGCAGGCTATGACAGATGCCAGTATATCAATACGATGTACCCGTGGGATGGAAGAGAATATTTAAGACCACCCTATGTCTCTGAAGCATACAATCCGGTAGGCAGCTATGTGAAATACTTTGAACTTTCAGATGGTCTGGAGGGTAAAGAGGTATATTTGAATTTTCAGGGTGTTGAGACCGCATGTTATGTGTGGTTGAATGGTACCTTTATCGGTTATTCCGAGGATACGTTTACTCCGTCCGAGTTTCTTGTGACAGATGCGCTGCAGGCAGGACGTAATAAGCTGGCAGTCGAAGTGTATAAAAGGAGCAGCGCAAGTTGGCTGGAAGATCAGGATTTTTGGAGGTTCTCAGGAATTTTCAGAAGTGTATCTCTCTATGCAGTGCCAAAAACCCACGTAAGGGATCTGTTTGTAAATGCTTCCTTAAGTGAGAACTACACCAGAGGCTCTCTGAAGGTACGTATGAAGCTAGAAGGTGAGAAGCAGGGAACACTGGATCTTATATTAAAAGATGCAAAGGGGAACATGATCACCGCAAAGAAAGAGATTCCCTGCGCTTCTTATATAGAAGAAGAACTGGATGCAAGAATTGTTTTTCCATGGTCTGCAGAAAGTCCATATCTCTATGAGCTGGAAGTGCTGCTTGCGGACTCGGATGGAAACACAGTAGAAATCGTGCCTCAAAAGGTTGGCTTCCGGAATTTTGAAATGCTGGATGGAATTATGTGTATCAATGGAAAACGAATTATTTTCCGTGGAGTCAACCGCCATGAGTTTAATCCAGAGAAGGGAAGAGCGATTACCAGAGAAGATATGCTGAAGGATATTCAGATTATCAAACAGAACAATCTGAATGCTGTGCGCACCTCCCATTATCCAAATCAGAGCTTTTGGTATGAATTGTGTGATGAGTATGGTGTGTATCTTATGGACGAGACAAATCTGGAAAGCCATGGTTCCTGGCAGAAGCTTTCTGTATGTGAGCCATCCTGGAATGTACCAGGTTCTTTGCCAGAGTGGAAAGCAGCCGTACTGGATCGTGCAGCATCCATGCTGGAACGGGATAAAAATCATCCAAGTATTTTAATCTGGTCTTGTGGAAATGAATCTTATGCAGGTGATGATATTGCGGCCATGAGTGCATATTTTAAAGAGCGGGATCCTTCCAGATTGGTGCATTATGAAGGTGTCTTCTGGAATCGTAAATATGAACACATCAGTGACATGGAAAGCAGAATGTATGCAAAACCAGCTGAAATAAAGCAATATTTGGACCAAGCAGATGCCAAACCTTATATAAGCTGTGAATATATGCATGCAATGGGCAATTCCTGTGGTGGAATGGAGCTATATACCAGATTAGAAAAAGAGTACGATCATTACCAGGGCGGATTTATATGGGATTTTATTGATCAGGCATTGTGGAAAACAGAAGAGGACGGAAGCAGACACCTGGTTTATGGGGGCGATTTTGACGAGAGGGCCACAGACTATTGTTTCTGCACAAATGGAATTGTGTATGCAGACCGCAATCTTTCACCGAAAATACAGGAAGTAAAGCAATTGTATGCACCTGTTGAAATTTGGGTAGATAAGGACAGAATCATAGTGGAGAACAAGAATCTGTTCGTGGATTTAAGTGGGTACACCTTTAAGGAAAAGGTGGAAAAAGAGGGTGAAATTATTTCCTGCAGAGAATTAAGTCTTCAGAGTGCTCCGGGTATGCAGGCCGAGTGTGCCGCAGAGCCATTGCCTGACCAGCCAGGAGAATACGTTGTAACTGTAACGGCACATATGAAAGAAAAGTCATCCTACACAGAAGCTGGATATGAGGTCGCATTTGGACAGGGCGTATTTACTGTGGAAGCCGGGGAGGATGAGAAGATCCATCCAGGCGAGTTTCAGGTGATTCACGGAGATGTCAATGTAGGTGTAAAAGGAAAAGACTTTTTTGCCATGTTTTCCAAAAGCGAGGGTGGAATTATCTCTCTGGTATATCACGGCAGAGAATATATTACAAGAACACCAAAACTGACCTTCTTTAGAGCCGCTACCGATAATGATCTGGGAATGGGAAGTACTTACAAGGATAGCGGATGGCTTGCAGCGTCTCTTGGAATACGTTTCGTGTCAGACAGCTTTTGTATAAAGGAAGAAAAGGATTCTCTGGAGATTTCATTAGAATATGAAGCAAAATATCCAGAAGTATTCCGCTGTCAGGTTTCCTGGCGCATAACGCCAGATGGTGCGTTGGAACTGACAGCAGAATATCCAGGAATTCAAAGTGAGGAGAATATCCCTCTCTTTGGAATCGATTTTAAGATGAAGAAGGAACTGGATCGGTTTGTGTATTATGGCTATGGTCCCAAAGAAAATTATAGGGATCGTATGCAGGGGGCAAGACTTGGTGTATTTGAAAATACGCCGGAGAAGAACATGTCTTCATACTTGATTCCACAGGAATGCGGAAACCGGGAAGCTGTGCGATGGTTGAAGATACTTGATAAGGACGAAAAGGGAATCTGCTTTAAAGCAGAAGGACAGCCTTTCGCAGCAAGTGTCCTCCCATATAGTGCTTATGAAATGTCGAATGCGATGCACATGGAGGAACTACCATCCAGCCAGTATACATGGGTACGCCTTATGGCTGCTCAAACAGGGGTGGGTGGTGATGACAGCTGGGGCGCACCAGTGCACCCACAGTATTGCCTTAGTGCTTCGGAGGCGATGAAACTTAAGGTAATTATTTTACCAGTGGAATCATAATTGTAATTTGAGTAACTATTCAGCTACTGAACAGTTACTAATTTGAGATAAAACACAAGAAGGTATGGAAGCGATGATTCGGATGCATGGTGCAAAGGAATTGTTCGATACCATACCCTCTTGTTTTTTTTGCCATAATTTATGAATCCAAAGATAATGCTAAAATGTGAAAAAAATCAAAAAAAACAGGTAGGCATTAAAAAAAGTAAAAGTTTTGATGAACTTAATCCTAAAGAATCTACAAACTTACGTGTTAAAATAAAAATACGAAATAGGTGTTGGGAGGAAGAGCGGATGAAAGGCAAAAACTTTTTTAAAAAATCTACGGCTTATATAGCGGTTCTGGCATTTGGTGTTTCAGCAGCAGCTCCGGCCGCTGGCTGTGTGGAGGTACAGGCAGCGGTAGGAGAAGAAATCACAATCAACCCGGAATTGCGGTATCAGACACTAAAAGGCTGGGGGACTTCACTGTGTTGGTGGGGAAATACGATTGGATCCTGGGGAGAAGAGGATTTCAATGGAAATGGGATACCGGACCGGGAAGAAATTGCAGAATTAGCATTTTCACCAGACTATTTAAATCTGAACATTGTACGTTACAATGTTGGCGGAGGAGATAAAGAAGATACTTCTATAAAACGATGTGAAGGTCTGGTTCCCGGATGGTCCGAGGATATGACAGGAACAAAGGATGGAAGTGGAGAATTTGAAGGTGATGTGTTTTATGGAAAAGCCACGGAGGATATGGCAGATGCAGGTCAGCTTTGGATGCTGGAACAGGCCAATGCTTACAGACAAAACGAAGGCGATATCATAAATGAAGTGTTCTCAAATTCTCCGCCTTATTATATGACAAAATCGGGAAGCTCTACAGGTGGATATTCCTGGGATTTGAATAATCTTCGGGATGACCAGTATGATGAATTTGCACTTTATATGGCAAGAGCCACAAAGTGGATAGACCAGGATCTGGAAAGCAAATATGGGACAGGTGTTTCCTTTATAGAGCCACTTAATGAACCAGATACCAGTTATTGGCAAGATGGAAGTACGAAGCAGGAAGGATGTATTTTTAATACTGGTGAGCTTCAGTCAAAGGCATATCGGGAAATGGCAGAGGCTCTTGATGCACAGGGCTTTAGTGATATTCAGATTACAGGAACCGATGAGACAGCACTTTATAATGCCATCAATTCCTTTACACGTCTGGATGATGATGTAAAGGAAAAAATGACGACGATTGGCGCACATACCTACAGTGGAAATGATAATGAGCGCAAGGAACTGCGCAGGATTGCACAGAGCTATGATAAGGATTTATGGATGAGTGAGGTGACCAAAGGTGGTGGTTCCCACTATAATGGCTGCCATGAATCTATGGATGCTGGTAATACCCGTTCCCAAAGTGAAGGGATTATGGCAGACTTAAAATACATGCAGCCTACTGCATGGATTGCATGGCTGGTAGCAGATAGTGAGTATGAATGTCTGCAGACCAATTCCAACTGGGGTCTTTTACATGCTGTATTTGAAAAAGACGGACCTGTGCCAGATTACCATAGTAATCTGGTAAATGCAGATGGTTCCAGGCAGGAATGGGTACCGGAAGAAGGATACTGGGCAGTGACAAAACAGTTTTATACTATGATGCAGTACAGTAAATATCTAAAGGCTGGTTATACCATGATTGAAATAAGTGATGGTAACATGTGTGCTGCCATTTCTCCAGCAGGAGATGAATTGGTGGTGGTTGCACAGAATTTTGGTGGTGACCGGGAAACTGCTGTGAATTTAAGCAGATTTCCAGGCGCCTCCAGTGCTGAGATTTACAGAACCTCTGATAGTGAAAGCTGTGAACTTGTTGATACGCAGGAGGTCGCAGAGGGAAGGATTAAATTGACATTGCCGGGAAATTCAGTTTCTACCGTTGTTGTCCGCACGCAGAATAATGAAGCCATATGCAGCCTGGAAAATTTTCAGAAAAAGGTGGACGCAGATGTAGTGGATCCGGGAAAAGCATGGACAGCCCAGACTGATAAATTCACATATGAAGGTCTCTGGGGAGAGTCGGATGTAAATTACGGAGATGGAAAATATTCCACAGAGGAAAATGCCAGTGTAACATTTACTTTTGAAGGAGATCAGGCAGTGCTTTATGGAACGAAGGCTCCGGAGGGTGCGATAGTAGAAGTCTCTGTAGATGGACAGAGTAAGGGTGATATTTCGCTTAATGGTTCCAGGAAGGACGGCTACGCAATGCTCTATGACACAGGAAAACTGGAAGAAGGCATGCACACAGTGACCTTTATGAAAGCGGCAGGTCAAGGAGATAAACTGATAGAGGTTAGTTACGCAAAGATTATAACAGGTGAATTTACAGAAGAAGTTTCGGATGCAGGAGAAAAGGATATGTTATATTTTATAGACTGTAACAGTCCCAATTCACCGATATATCAAGATATCAGCAGTAAGATGGATTTATTAAATAAGAATCCCGATCAGGCTTATACAAAAGGGTCCTGGGGATACAGAGATACATATGGACCCTATAATGGGGATAGTAATGACCAATACGATACCGGCTGGTATGCAGCTGCAGGACAGAATATAGAGTATACATTTCCTCTAAAAGCAGGTACATATCAAGTCAGCTTTGGATTTAAAGAGTGGTGGAACATGTCACGCTCCATGAAGTTAACCATGACAAAGGAAGATGTGGTGACGGAATTAGGTACCTCTTCCACATGGGAAGATGGAAATCCATGGAATAAGGATACTTATGAAATTATCTGTGAAACAGACGGTGAGGTGACCTTTTCGGTGGAAAAGGCAGAAAGTGCAGACCCGGTACTCTCCTTTATTCAGATTCAGGGGCAGGTGAAGGATATCAGTGGAGAGAATACAGAATTTACAAGCCTGAAGCTGGCAGTTAATATGGCAGAGAAGATGAAAAACCAGCAGGAGGCGAACCATTGTTATACACAGGAAAGCTGGGAAGCGGTGGAAACCGCACTTGAACAGGCAGCTATTGTGCTGAAAGAGGGTACTGCATCACAGACGGAAGTGGATCAGGTTTTCTTAGACCTGATTACTGCCTGTAATCTTGCGGAATATGGTGTGCAGAAAGAAGGACTAAAAGCTGCAATCGAGGGAGCCGGATCAATTATGGCAGATACAGAGAGTCTGCAGCAGTACACAGAAGAGAGCATTACAAAAGTAAGGGAAGCAATTCTGGAAGCACAGAACATATATGACCTTGGTGATGCGGCTCAGAATGAAGTTAATACAGCGACTACAAACCTTCTTACAGCGGTGACCTATTTACTGGTTAAGGAAGAGGAGACAAGACTTGGCATTCTTATTCAATCCGCAGAAGTACTTCTTGAGAAGAAGGATGCATATACGCCTTCCAGTGTGAAGGTATTGGAAGAGATACTTGCATATGCAAAGCAAACGGATAAGGACGCTCAGGCGTCAGATACCCAGAGAAAAGATGCTTATACAAAACTGGCAGAGGCAATGACAGCACTTGTAAAAAAGGCAGATAAGGCAGAGCTTAAAAATGCGCTGGATCAGGCCCATGCAATTTTGGTGCAGACGGAAAAATATATACAGTCCAGTCTGGAAGGCTTAGCGGAGAAGACAGAACGTGCACAAGATATCTATGAAGATGAGGAAGCTGATAAGATAGCGGTAGGTGAGATTCTCAAAGAGCTTATTCAAGAAATCCTGCAGGTGCGTATGCTAGGTGATGTAGACCAGAATGGCAGAGTAGATACACTGGATGCAGCAAAAGTTTTAAGATATAGTGCAGAGTTGGAAATACTTACGAAGGAACAAAGTGATGCAGCAGATGTAGATAGAAATGGAAGTCCTGATATTAGTGATGCGGCAGCAATTCTTCAATTTGCAGCGGAGAAGATAGCTGTATTTGGAAAATAATGAGGATGTTATGAAGAGGAGAGTCAAGATGAAAAAGGGAAGAAGATTGGTGTTAGGTCTGCTCATTTTAATTTTTACGATACAGCCTGTCACTGTAATGGCGGCGGAGAAGCCAGAGGTAAGTCTGAAAGGAAAACATGTAACAGAGAAACAGTTAGAGGTATACTGTTACATGGAAACAGGGAAGCAAATTACAAATGGAAAGCTGCGGGTTTATTATGATAAGGATCAGATAAAGCTTTTGGAAAGTCAAAAGAGTGATTTGATGGAAGAAGGGTTATGTGAAATAAATGACTGCGTAAATGGAAATAAACCGGAAGGAGAACTGGTTGCAGCCTTTGCTTCTTCCAAGACGTTAGGAACCAAGGGGAACCTGCTGGCTATGAAATTCGAACTGAAGGAAGGAGTGGAAAAGGGTGCTGAGATTACGTTCAGTGTAAAACCAGAAAAGCTATCAGGTGATAATGGAGATCTGTCGGCAGAAGATTCCGAACTAATCTTTATTGTGGGAAAAGATGGAGAACAGTCAGGAAATGTTCCATCTGATGATGATAAAGATAAAGAAAATGATAAAGACAAAGAAAATAATAAAGATAAGGAAAAGGATAAAAATAACAGTGGAAAGAAATCCAATAAAGTAAATACCGGTGACGAAACAGAGATAATAACATATGCAGCATTGGTCGGTGGAACTTTAGTGGTGATGGCGGGCTTTGCAGTTGCTGCGGCAAAAAAAAGAAAACGTAAGCAATAGCTAACAGATAGCCTGGCAGGCATAATTTCTGCCAGGCTGTGTTGCTTTTTACAAAAAAACTATCTATACTGATAGTAGATAAAAGTAAGAAATATCAATGTTTTGTCCTTAAAGGGGGAAAGAAATGGAAAAGTATTGCAAAGTACTAATAGTGGATGATGAATATATTATGAGGCGTGGAATCCGTTATATGATGGATTGGGAATCACAGGGATTTCAGGTGGTAGGTGAAGCATCGAATGGTAAGGAAGCTCTTGATTTAATGGAGGAATTATCACCTCACATCGTTTTTTGTGATATCACAATGCCTGTTATGGACGGCATTGATTTTATACACGTCGCTCATCGGAAGTATCCAGATGTACAGATCCTGATCTTGAGTGGGTATGATAAATTTGAATATGTACGACAGGCTTTGCTTAATGGAGCAGCAGATTATATCTTAAAGCCTACTTTAAATCCGGAAGAATTATCCAGGATTCTTACAGATACCGTAGCAAAGATACCAGGTATGCAGCTTAAGAAAAAGTCTTTTTCAAGTCTGGAGAATCAATTGGAACGCTTCTTTAAGGACAGGGATTATGAGCTTAAAATACAGGAATTTGCAAAGCGTTTTCCCCATAGCTGCTATAGAATTCTGGGGATTCCCTTACGTTTTCGTGATCTTCGGGGAAAGGATTTGTCCCAGGTGATTTTAGAAAAAGCAGAGCAGTATCTTAAAACATATGCACCGGGAACTTATCTGAAATTTTTGTACAGCCCGGAATTTCAGTGTGTGGTATTTAATTATCCTTTGAAGGATGAAGCAAAATTCCCTCTTATTATACAGGAAATGATGGAGCAGTTAACGATTATTCATAAGAAGGCATTTGCAGTTCTGGGCAAGACTCGCAAAGATCTTGTGGATTTAAAGTTGGATTTTGAGAATACTCAATTTTTAGAAGCGGAAGTATTTTATCATAAGGGAATCTGTCTTTATGAAATCCCAGATCAGGTGGAGAGCAGACAGGATATTCAGAAATTTGATTTTCGTCGATTTTCGTCTGTAGTATCGAATGCAAAATATGTGGAAGCAGCTGAAATGTTCGAGGACTATATCTACAAGGCAGCCAGGAATCAAATCCCTGAATTCAAACTGAAAAACCAGACAAAGAATCTGCTGTACAATTTGATTGGAAGTGTGGACAGAAAAATACAGGGACTGGAGCAAATAAGATATGATTATTTTGCCAAAATAGATGAAGTTGTTTATGTAGAGGAGTTCCTGGATATGTTTCAGAACCTGATGAAAGAGATGCTGGAATGTCTGGAGGAAAGTACGGACAATCAGGATCGCAGACTGAAAGAAATGCTGGAATATATCTCCGAACATTACCGGGAAGAGATGGATCTGGCAGATCTTGCACAGAACTTTAACTTTAATTATTCCTATCTTTCTACATACTTTAATACAAGAATGGGAGAAGGCTTCAGCGAGTATCTGAACCGGATCCGCATTAGTCGTGCCTGCACACAGCTCGAAAAAGGAGAATTATCGATTTCAGTAATCAGTGATATGGTGGGATATTCAGACCAGAGCTATTTTTGCAGAGTTTTCAAAAAAATCACAGGAGAAACGCCCAGTGCATACCGTCGTGGGAATAAAGCAGTAAAATGAGGAAGCTAGAAAAACATGCCAATAGTATGACTGTCAGAATACTCCTGGCGGTGGTTGCTGGTATTCTGCTGGCAGTAGGCGCCGTCAGCGGGATTGTCATTAATCGTTCAACAGATATTTTTCTGGATACTTATGGAAAATCACAGGAAAATGTGTTTTTACAGATTGAAGAAGAGCTTAATAATTATCACGAAAATCTTAGTAAGATTATAGATGCAGTAGATTCAAGCTGGGCGTTTCGGCTGTATTTTACAGATCAGGTGCTGCACTCGAAGATGGAATTTCAGAGAGCCTATGAGATGGATAAAGATTTGGATACCGCAATTCCTACAAATATCAGTGATATCAGTGTGATGCTTATTGGAATGAATGGAAAAAGCTATCTCAACAGAGAAGAGACGATTATTCTATCACCAGAAGAAATTCTAAAGTCGGATGTTACGGAAAAAGCGATGGAGAAAAAAGAAGGGATTACATATCAATACGCAGAGACAGGATTTACTTCTACTACACGTAATGCACCGGTAATTATGGCAACGAAGGTTCTTCGCTATAGGGAAAGTCAAAAACCCTATGCAGTCGTTTACATCACGATGAAAGAAAGTGCAATGTCTAAATTTTATGAGTACTTTATCTCCGAGTATTCCCAATTTTATATGACGGATGAATGTGGGAAAATCGTGTCTACAGATCAAAAAGAAAATCTGGGAGAAAGTAAGGATGTGATGAACAGTCAAGATGTGACTGTGCTAAAAAAATATCTGCCATATTATAATTATACGATCTGTGGAATTATCGACAGTAGAAAGGCGTTGGGACGTCTTTATGATGTCCCGCAGCTGTGGGTTTTCTGCGGACTTATTGCAGGCGGAGTCATTCTTATCACATTTTTTTCCATACGACAGACAACAAAATCACTATCTGCGCTGGTACAGAAGATGGGCAATGCCAGAAATGAGAAGTATGACGAGCATATAGAGGTGACGGGTTCTTATGAGGTTCAGGAGCTTACACGTACTTATAATTCCATGCTGGATGATTTAAATAGATATATAGATGAATTGATGAACATACAGAAGGAAAAACGTAAGGCTGAAATATCTGCCCTACAGATGCAGATCAATCCGCACTATGTATACAATACACTGGCCAGTATTAAATGGATGATTTATGAAGGAGAAGTGGATAAATCCACACGTGCTATAGATGCTTTTATTTCTCTTTTGCGGAGTACAATTGGAAATATGGACGAATACATAAGCGTAGAGAGTGAAATTGAAAATCTGAAGAATTATGTACTTATTAATAATAATCGTTACGGAGATAAGATTCAGGTAGAATATTTTGTGAATTTTGGATGTGAAGAAGTACTGATTCCAAAGATGATTCTTCAGCCATTTGTGGAAAACGCTTTTTTTCATGCATTTCCTTATGAACGTAAAGGCAGGATCACTATTCTTGTAAGATTACTGGAGGAAAAGTTACAGATTCATATCGTGGACGATGGAGTGGGCATGAATCAGAAGCGTTTGCTGGAATTGTCACAGGGGAATACAAAATCAGAACATTTTACAGGAATTGGAGTCAACAATGTTGATGATCGTCTGAAACTAATCTACGGGGCCAGTTATGGCATTGACATACAAAGTCAGGAAAACAGGGGAACTACAATTACAATTGAGATTCCAGCAAAGAGAGAGAAATGAAATTTGGGATATGATAGGATAATCTAAAGATAATCCTATCATATCCCAAAAAAATTCTAATTTCCAAAGAAAATTCCAAATTTCAAATATCACCTTTAAATATTGAAAAATGTAGTGAAGTTAATCCTAAAGGATTTCAAAAGTGCTGTGCTACAATCTTTTAAAGATAGCTATGTTAAGAGTAGCTGCAATATTTAAGAAAGGGAGATACGTATGAAAGGAAGAGAATATTTTAAAAGGGCAATGGCAGGTGTTTCTGCATTTGCCATAGGTGCAACTACCATAATTCCGGCAGTTCCTGTTTGGGCAGTCAACGCAGATGAGCTTACCAGAGAAGAAGTGGCTGCAAATGATTATGTGCTTTACACAGTAAACTGTGGTACACCAGATTCATCGGTGATGCCAAATGAAAATTCTGAGCGGATGGGACTTCTGCAATCCAGTGTAGATCAAGCTTATGGGGAAGACCCGGTAACTGGAAATACATGGGGGTGTGACCTCGCAACCGAGTTTTCAGAGGCAAAAAAAAGTGGAGATGATGCAACAGATATAGGAAATAGCTTTGTATATATGTCTGATGGGGTACAGTTTGACAAATATAAGAGTAGTCTTGGCTATTCTTTTGAGGTTCCTCAAAATCCGATGGAAGGGATTGAAAAAGATACCTATGAGGTTACCGTTGCATTTAAGCATTATTGGGATAGCCGTTCCGTGAATATCTGTCTGGAGGACAACACGGTTGCTACAGATATAGAACTGGGGTATGGAGAATGGGTAAGTAAAACATTTACAACCACTGTTACCGATGGGGTGCTGAATGTAGATATAAAGAGTCCAAGAAGAACGGGGACTTCCATGGATCCGGTTTTGAATTATATTAAAATAAGGGCTGTGGAAGATACTGAGAAGCAGATACAAACCTATGATTCCTTCACGGGAACAATGGGAGAAACCATGTATGACACCAATGGCAATCAGATTCAGGCACATGGTGGACAGATTCAAAGGCTTACCGTTGACGGCAAACAAAAATGGTATTGGATCGGTGAGGATAAGACAAATGATTATCGTCCTGTAGGAGGTATTCATATATATAGTTCAGAAGATTTGTATAACTGGGATGATGAGGGGGTTGTCCTTCGTACAATGGAAGACCCGGAGCAGTTTGAGACAGATCCATATTTTAGTGAACTGTATGGGACTTTAACGGAAGAAGAACAGGCTGAGATTTTCATTGATTTGGACAAGAACAACACCGTTATGGAACGTCCAAAGATGCTTTATAACGATAAGACAGGGAAATATGTCATCTGGTTTCATGCGGATGGACGCATCCCGGGAAGTGATGCGGATTACGGTAAGGCAAAAGCAGGTATTGCTGTCAGTGACAGTCCCACAGGACCTTTTAAGTTTTTAGGAAGCTACAAGCTGCATCATGCAGGGGATAATTATGGATATGATGGAGAGGAAGGAATCGGTTCTGTCCGTGATATGAACTTATTTAAGGATGATGATGGAACTGCTTATGTCATTTATTCTTCAGAAGGAAATGAGACAACTTATATCTCCAGGTTGAATGAGGATTATACAGGACTGGCAAAACCGCAGGGAGAAGCGGTAGAAGGTGAGGATTTTACACGGAATTTCGAAAAGTGGTCAAGAGAAGCTCCGGCAATGTTTAAATACAAGGATAAATATTATATCGTGAACTCAGGATGTACGGGCTGGAGTCCGAATCCTGCACAGTATGCGGTGGCAGATGCACCCATGGGGCCCTGGACAAGTATGGGCGATCCATGTCCTGACTGGGGCAAAGAAACAACATATGATACACAGAGTACATGTGTATTCCCAGTGGATGCTCAAAAGGGACAATACATCTACATGGGAGACAGATGGAATGCAGGAGATTTAAGCGAATCCAGATATGTATGGATTCCAGTAGAATTTCAGCCGGACAACCAAATTACCCTGCGCAGAAATGACAACTGGACGCTTGAGGATTTGAAGGATAAGGGGTTGCCGGAGATAACAAGTGAACTTCCTGTTACGGCATCTTCTGTGACCGAAGTAATTGATTTACTTCCTGCACAAGTGGAAATCAGTTATGGCTCTGAAAAAGAAACAACACCTGTGACCTGGAACTTGTCTGAGGAATACGATCAGAATAGAATAGGTACAGTTACGGTCATTGGAAATCTTACGGAAAAAGGCGAAACCGTTACTCATAAGATACATGTAGTAAATCCGGCAACAAAATATTTTTTCGACAGTGCAGCAGCAGTCTCAGATTACTTTGAAGCTGCACAGGCAGAATTGGGGACGAAACTTCTAAATTCCGTACCGGATCAGAAGTATACCGAAGAAAATAAAGCGGGATATACAGGAACGACAGAGGAGGAATCGGAAGTCGGCTTTGATATTGGTAAACACGAAGGTGAAAGTATGATGCAAAATGGCTGGTGGGCAGGAGAAGGTAAGAATATCGAATATGCTTTTGCGCTTACCCCAGGCAGTTATACACTTGCAACCGGATACCAGGAATGGTGGAATTATACACGCACAATGAAGGTAACGGTAGCTATGGATGAAAAAACTCTCTCTGAGCAAGAATTTACACTTGACGCTTCTGATACAGATATTCAGCAGACACAGGCTTTTGAGGTCACAAAAGCAGGAAATGTAATCGTAACTGTCAGCAAGACTGGTAATTCGGATCCTGTACTTAGTTGGATAGGTATCATGGGAGAGCAGAAGGAAGAACCAGCACCTTCAGAAAAAGTAGATGTTACAAGTTTGAATCTGGCAATTACGATGGCTGAAAAGCTGGAGGAAGAACAGAAAGAAAACCAGTGTTATACAACAGAAAGCTGGAATAAGGCAGCAGAGGCTTTAAAAGCAGCCAGAGATCTTGTGAAAGCTGCAGAGATTACACAAGAACAGGTCGATGAGGTTTTTGTAAACTTGATTACTGCCTGCAATCTGCTGGAAAATGAAGCGCAGAAAGTAGGTTTAAAGGCAGCTATAGATGGTACTGCTGCAATTCTTGCAGATACAGAGAAGCTTTCTCAGTATACACCGGAAAGTGTAGAAGCCGTAAGAGCTGCTCTTGCTGAAGCACAGCCCATCTTTGATAATGCAGCAGCAGACCAGGAAACAATCAATCAGGCTACTACCAGGCTTTTGACAGCAGTTACCAGCATGCTGGCAGTATCAGAAGATACAAGGCTTGATATACTGATTCAGAAAGCAGAACAGCTTCTGGAAAAAGAAGCGCAGTATACACCTTCCAGTATAGCAAACCTGAAAAAGGCGCTGGAAGCAGCAAAGGTTATAAATAATAACCCTCAGGCAACGGAAGACCAGATGAAGGAAGCTTATAACAATCTGGCAGCGGCAATGACTGCCCTTGTAAGACAGGCCAACAGGGAAGAATTGAAAAATGCCCTGGATAAGGCCAAGGAAATTCTAAAGGATGCATCCAAATATCTGAATGAAAGTCTGGAAGGACTGCAGGAGGCAGTAGATGCAGCACAGGCAGTATATGATAATCAGGAAGCAGACCAGAATCAGATTGGTGAAGTTTTAAAGCAATTAATTCAGGAAGTATTGGAAGTTCGCCTCATGGGAGACGTAGACTTAAATGGCACAGTTGATTCTGAGGATGCTGCGAAATTATTGAAATATAACGTAGAATTGGAAGAACTGACTGAGGAACAGATGCAGATTGCAGATGTAAATAAAGATGGTATATCAGACAGCAGTGATGCAGGTTCTATTCTCCAGTACGCAGCAGAGAAAATCACAGAGTTTTAATAAAGCTGCCAAACTTTTACTATGGTAAAGGTTTGGCAGTTATTTGAATAAGTGTTTACATGTAACTATTTAGCAAAACAAGGGGTGGAGCAAATGAAGAAAAAGACAGTTCGAAGTCTGGTATCCTCTGGTCTATGCATTGGGCTTGTAGAAATTTTGCTGTGTACAACAGCATTTCCCGTGGCAGCGGGTGACTTAGCCCAGACAGAAAAAGAGGCTGTGCAAATAGAAAGCAGTGCTAAAAAAGTTGTATCCGATACCTATAAGGATCCAAAGAAAGGAACCTTAAACTGGCGTGAAGCCATGGTAAGTGGAAATGGCGAAAATGGAGTGATGGAATCCTGTCATCCTGTAAATGATACCTTCATTTTCCAAAATACAAAGTTTAATATGCCCACCGATGATTATCGGGAAACGAAAGATCTCTCAGGGGAACTGGAGGATGCCCGTCAGGCAGTTATGAATAATGAACAGTGGCAAAGTGAGGAACAGCCGGATCTTGATTATGATTACACACTGCATCCAGGCCATCAATTGAGAATCAACATGGATGATTTACTGGAAAGTGAGGTAAAAGATTATAAGAGATGGACAGACTATGAAACCGCTGAAATCGGTGTACAGTTTACGGTTAATGGTGAGACATGGACCAGAACTACATTTACCTCCAGAGAAGATAATGTGACCATTACTTATCTGAAGAGCTCTGATAAAGGAAGTAAAATCAATACTACTTTATCTGTGGACAATCTGTCAGATATGGCTATTGACCAGGAGAAAGAGATTGATCCAGGTCTTTCTTATAAAAAAATTGTAGAGGAGCAAGGAGAATATCTTGGTATTGTGGGGCATTATCCGGTATATCCGCAAAGTGAATTAAAAGAGGGCGGTTTTGCCGGAATAACCAGAGTAATCAATATTGGTGGAAGCAAGGAACGGATAGAACTGGGAAGTGTCGATGATGCACTTCTTGCAGGTGAAAATAAGAATTATGGTATTCGCATACAAGAAGCAGAAAGTCTTATACTGATAACAAAGTCTGATCGAGACAAGAAAATGGGCACCATAGATGAATTTTCAGGACAGGGAGAATATGCTGTAGTAAGTGGGCTGGTAGACGAAACACGTAAGGTGGCAGAGAAGAAAGCCTATCTGACCGGTAATGTATTTGATTATGAAAAAGCATTGGCACCTCATAAGAAACTTCACAACGAAGAATTTAATAAGGTGGCATTTCAGCTCTCAGGAGATGAAGCTGATGATTCGTTGACAAATGAGGACTTAATTAGTAAACAGAGGAATTCCAGTACTCTGAATCATGCAATGCTCGAAAGAGCCTTTTATGCAGGAAGATATGCACAGATTTGTGCTTCAGGTTACAGCACCTCCAGACTTAGCGGATTATGGATGGGAGCCTGGAACGGCTATTGGCAGGCAGACTATACGACAGATGCCAATGTGAACTTGCAGATATCCGGAGTCAATATAGGAAATATGCAGCACACATCCGAGGGTTATATCAATTTCCTGTTGAGAATTTTACCTGATTTTGAAACAAATGCAGCCCGGATATATGGGATGCGTGATGCCCTGATGGCATCGCCAAGAACCGATGGAGACAGGGGAAACTTGGTGCATTTTAATAAGGATTATCCTTTTAATTACTGGAATGCAGGGGCAAGCTGGCTGCTTTTACCAGTCTATGAATATTGGCAGTGTTTTGGAAACCAGCAGATTCCTATAGGGGAGGATATTGATCTGTCAACTCTTCGCTCTGTGTTAAGCGTAACAGATGAAGATATGACAGATGAGGAAATAAACATAATCCGAGAAAGAGGATACTTCAATCTTGAGGAAGATCTTCTTTTGCCTCTTCTTACAAAACAGGCAAATTTCTGGGAGCAGATTGTGGATCCGAGATATTATGTAGGAACGGATGGGTATAAGCATTATGATAATAATAAAACCTCTTTAGAATCAGGGGAGAGATACTTGATTTTGCCAGGATATTCACCTGAAAACACACCGAGTAACACATGGATTGCCATTACAGCAAATTCTACAATGGATATTGCAGCAGCAAGAAGCGGATTAGATATGACTATTGCTATGGAAAAAGCAGTGCAGAGATCCGGATATGAAGAGGCAGTACTTAAGTGGGAGATGTTAAAAGAACAACTTCCGGCATACATGTATGAAGAGGATGGATGTCTGAAAGAATGGGCACTTAAGGATTATTGGGAACAGAATAACCACAGGCATGTGAGTCATGTGTATGGCATATGGCCAGCACATGACACCGAGAATGAGAAACTTGCAGACGGCGTTCAGAAAGCGCTTGAAAGGAGAAAGGAATACAATACAGGCGATGATAATGCCAGTCATGGATGGCTCCATCAGGGACTTACAGAAGCCAGACTAAAAAGTGGGAAAGGAGTCGAGGAGAGTCTTCGTCCATTATTTACAGGCAGTAAGCTGTACTACACGTCTATGATGACGAATCACGACAGAAACAGAGACAGTGCATACTGCACAGATGCCTTGATTACAATACCGGCTATTATTCTAGAGGCACTGTCTTATTCAGATACAGGAAAGATTCAACTTCTTCCGGCACTTCCGGAGGATTGGAAACAGGGAAACATCTCAGGCATAATGTCCAGAAGCAGGGCAGAGATCGAAAACCTGGAGTGGGACATGGAAACCGGTGAGGTAACAGCAAGTATTAGCTCGGAGGTAGAGCAGTCCATAGACATCAGTTGCAACATGAACTGTAACAGTGCCGAGATTGTAGCAGGCACCGGAGAAATATTAAAAGATGAAGCAGTCATTCGACTTGATCTTAAGCAGGGGGAAACAGCAAAGGTAAGATTTCTTCAAGGTGCAGTCAAAGAAGGAACATATAAGATTACATCGGAAGAAGGAACTCTGGATCTCAAAACAGGTCAGGAAAATTCCTCAGTTATGCTAAAAGCAGATGCGCTAAATGACATTTCACAGAAATGGAATCTAATTAATTGTGGAATCGGTCAGTTTAAAATCAAAAATGCTGAAACAGGAAAGAGTTTGACTGTGGCAGATAGCAATATAGTGCAGACTATGCAGGGAGACACATGGTCCTTGGAGGAGACGGAACAGGGCTATCTCCTTTTAAACAAAGACAGGACTTTGGCAATAGGGAAGTCAAATGCTCAGCTTATATTGACAGAACAAGAAGCGGCAATCGTATTTACCCTCGAAGCGCAGGAAACTGTGGAGCCACCTACAGTCACAGGTGGTATTGAGATTACAGGAGACAGTCCTCTCTATAGCGGAGATAGTGTACAGCTGAAAGCATCTGTGAAAACACCGGATGGAAGCCGTGAAGATATGGATATGGTTTGGAGCGTCAGGAATAAAGACGGTGAGGCAACCATAACCGAACAAGGGATTCTAACCGCAGAAAAGTCGGGAACCGTTACGGTACAGGTTTATCCGAAGGAAGTGCCTGTAAGTGTAGAGGAAAAGGAAATTGTTATTGAAGATGGCATGATGGAACAGGATCTGCTTTGCGGGGAAGTATTTGGACGGGAAGACGGACAGTGGGAAAGTGAAAACCCTCCACAAAATGCCTTTGATAAGGATACACAGACAGCATATGATGGTCAAAACGGAAGCTATGCAGGAATCAAGCTATCGGGATTATTTTATCTGGATGGGGTAAGATATGTAGCAAGAGACGGATATGAGGATCGAATAAACGCAGTTCAGATACAGGGTTCAACAGATGGAGATACGTGGAAAACACTTTCTCAAATTACGACCGTATATGATAATCCGGTTTATAACAGTGTAACGTGGGAGGACAGTCATTCTCTGGGCGCATATAGCTATTATAGAGTATACAGCGGTGAGTCCGAATATTGTAATGTGGCTGAAGTGGAATTCTATGGACATGCCAAGCAGGCAGAAGATGCTCTTGCTAATATCCTAAAGGCCGCCGAACAGATGATAAGGGAGGACTACGAAGCAGAAGGGGTAAATCGTGTGGAAAAGGCAGTGGAAGCGGCGAAAACCCTTACAGAAGATGCAGCAGAAGAAGAAATAGTGGAAGCAAAGAATAGAGTTTCAGAAGCTGTAAGAAGTTTGAAAAAACCATTCCTTCTTTACAATTTTGATACTTCCTCCCAAAGAGATGGAGACTGGAGGCGATGGGAGGATGACGGACAGTATTCTGGTGCAGAATGGTATACAGAAGAAGCAGGTTCCACATTTTCTTTCCAGTTCGAAGGAACCGGATTCGAAATGATTAGCAATAAAAATCCGGGTCTTAGCAGTATACAGATCGTTGTAGATGGACAGGTGCTTTCAGGAGGAGACGAAGTAAGCCTTTATGATTCCTATGAGGCGGGGCTCCAGAAGCAGAAGATATTCCAAACAACAGGTCTGGAATATGGAACCCATGCAGTATCCGTTACGCTTTTGGATAAACAAAATCAGGAAGGGAAAGGTCCAAAAGCTTCCATAGATGCATTTCGTATCTTTCGAGATTATGAGTGGGAGGAAGAACCAGAGATTCCCGAGCCAGATGCTCCACAAAATATTGATATTACAGCATTAAATCTTGCGCTTGTCATGGCAGAGAAAATGGAGACAGATCAGCTTGAAACAGGACATTATACAGAAGAAAGCTGGAAGACGGTACAGATAGCACTCGACGCAGCAAGAGCTGTCTTGGAAAATTCTGATGCAGTACAGGAAGATGCAGATACAGCTTTTCTAAATCTTATTACCGCATGTAATATGTTAGCAGACAACGTGCAGAAGACGGGACTGAATGCGGTAATTAAAGGTGTCAGGGCAATTCTTCAAGATACAGAGAGCTTGTTACAGTATACAAAGGAAAGCGTGGATGCAGTAAGAAGCGTCCTTGCTGAGGCAGAGAATGTATTCGCAAATGAAGCAGCAGGACAAGAAGAAGTCAATACAGTATCACGTAACCTTATGGATACAGTTACAAAGCTTCTTGTGAAGGAAGTGGACACCAGGTTGGATATCCTGATTAAGAAGGCGGAAGAACTTCTAAAGAAGGAAGAGGAGTATACACCTTCCAGTATACAGAGTCTAAAAGCAGCATTAGAAGAAGCAAAGATAGTTCGTGACAATGGACAGGCAGATCAGGAGGAGTTAGACAAAGCCTATAATGATCTGGCAAAGTCTATGACGGAGCTTGTAAGAAAGGCCAATAAGGAGGAACTGAAAAATGCTTTGCATATAGCAGAAGAGATCTTAGTGAATCAAGATAAATATGTGGAAAGCAGTATAAGAGAACTTGATGCAATGACGAAGGAAGCGCAGGCTGTATATGAAAACGGGGAGGCAGATGCCAATATCATAGGAGAAACCTTGAAGAAACTCATCAGGGAAATACTAAAAGCCCGACTGCTTGGAGATGTGAATCTAAATGGTGTGGTTGATACCCAGGATGTTGTAGAATTACTAAAATATAGTGCAGAGATAAAAGAACTAACGGAAGAACAGATACAGGCAGGAGATGTGAATAGAGATTCCATATCTGATAGCAGGGATGCGACAGTAATACTTCAGTATGCGGCAGAGATGGGGGTGACTCCTTGAAATTTTTCCATGGGGAAATATGAATGAAAGGGACATGAGTCCCATGTTTTTCTAAAAACACTCTTGTACTTTTTTCACGGATGTGATATATTTCAATTACTTATTAAAGTGCCAAAGGCGGTAGACTGCATCATGCAGTCTGCCGCTTTTTTTGCTCAGCCCAAACAGATCTTTGAGCAGGCATAACAAAGTGGAGGAGGAGCAATGGGTGTGATACTTGAGGAACTGATCAGGCAGATCGATTCCAGAAATATAAAAAATATTGCGGGCAGTAAAGGTCTGACAAATCTGGTAGAGTGGGCGCATATGGTGGAGAATGTGGAAATCGCCAGCTTTCTCACAGGTGGGGAGATCGCATTTACCACAGGAATTGGAATAAAAGAGGATATGACGCTATTAGATCTGGTCACAGCGGTGTACACGCAGGGAGCCGCTGGGATGATTATAAATGTGGGACCATATATTGAAAAAATCGGACATGATATTATTTCTTTTGGAGAACGACATGATTTTCCGATTTTTGAAGTACCATGGAACGTACATATGGCAGATATCATAAGAATGTTTTGTGAGACAATCACAAGGTATGATCAGAGAAGCATGGAACTGTCAGCTGCATTTAAGAATGCCATCTTTAGTCCAAAGATGGAAGAGCTATATCTTCCTGTTCTGATGCAGAAGGGATATTTTTCAGAGTGGAACTATACGGTTGTGGTTATCGACATTTGCAGCTATGTGGAGAAGGATGCCAAGTATTACGATTATGCACCAATTTCTACGGAGCGTTTTGCTGTAGTGCAAAAAATCATTGAGAAAAAGGTTCTCCGTATGAAATATGATGCAGTGCTGTATCGGGATCAGGAAAAGCTGCTGATTATTTTCAGTGATACCGATGAGGCACAGGCCTGTGAAATGATTGGAAGGCTTGAGGAGCAGATGAGCTCCTATTTAAAGAGCAATGAGGTTTATTTCTCGGCGGTAGGTAAAACTGCCAGACAGATCCGGGAGATTTTCCGCAGCTATATCGTTGCGCATCGTATTGCAGAGCTGCTAAAGCTGGATGGAGCTGATAATACGACGAAAAGCTATTCGCAGATGGGAATTGCGCAGATGCTTTTGAACCTGAATCAGCTGGATAGCCTGGAGGATTATTACGCAGATACCATAGGACCGCTGGATGATTATGATGAGGCGAATAACGGAAATCTGGTGGAAACCCTTACCTGTTACATGTATCATAACGGCAGTGTTCAGGATACGGCGGTTGAAATGTATGTACATAGAAACACCATTAATTATAAGCTGAAGAAAATTGAGTCCATTTTGAATATGACTTTGATGGATTTTGATGTTAGAAATAAACTGATGACCGGTCTGCTGGTCAGGAAGATGAGACATTTGAAATGAGATTCTGTTTTCATGTTGTGCTGCATAGAAAAAGAATGGAGAGATGATAATGTCAATAATCAAAGATATCATTGTGTTTGTAGTGCTCCTTGGAGCGAATTTAATTCAGGCAATTACGGGATTTGCGGGAACATTGATTGCTATGCCGCCAACGATTAAGCTGATTGGCGTAACAGAGGCGAAGGCACTGCTGAATGTCGTAGCCCAGATATCATGTCTGCTGATTGTGATTACCGGATGGAAGCATATTAACTGGAAAGAGTTCTTTAAGATGTTTGTGCTCATGGCGGTTGGTATGCTGATTGGAATAAGGATATTTGAGATTGCTCCCATGAAGAATCTTCTGGTGGCATATGGGATGATGATTGTTGTGATTGCGTTATGCAAGCTCTTTTTAAAGAAGGAGCTGGAGCTGCCCGGGTGGGTTATGCTGCTGGTGATTTTGGCTGCCGGAATCATTCATGGAATGTTTGTGTCAGGAGGTGCACTGCTGGTCATCTATGCTGCATCAGTGCTAAAGGAGAAGGAAGAATTTCGTGCGACTATGGCGTTAATATGGGTGACCATTGGCTGCTATATTACAGGACAACAGATTATGCTGGGAAGCTTTGATTCTCATGTAATCTTTCTGCTGATTATCGGCTTGATTCCAGTGTTTGCAGGAACATGGATTGGAACAAAGCTGGTCAAAAAGATAAATCAGAGCATGTTTGAAAAGATGACATATATCCTGCTGCTGCTTTCCGGAATTCTGGCAATCGTGTAGTTGTATCATATGGGAACGGTTGTGCCTGCGCACGAAACACTTTAGGCTTCCACCCATTGTATTAAAACCATAGAATTGTATAATAAGGTCATAAGTTCAATCACTTATGACGAAGGCGTCAGTATTTCCGGACAACGGAGACACTGCCGTCTTTTTTTATCGGAGAATGTTTTCGATAAAATATGCCGCAGCACAACATGAAAATAATAATAAAACATATGCGAAAGATTCGCAGGAAAGAAGGCCTTTATGAGTAAGTTGACAGGAACAGAAATTGCACAGATGCATAAGGATTATGTAATGCAGTCATGGTCAAAGTCAGGTGTTGACGCCTTACCAGTGGAGAAAGCAGAAGGAATTTATTTCTGGGATTATGATGGTAAAAAATATGCAGATATGGCTTCTTTGCTTGTATGCTCAAACCTGGGACATTCACTTCCGGAAATTGTTGAGGCAATCAAGGAGCAGGCAGATAAGATGTGCTTCATGGCACCAGCCTACGCTTCAGAAGCGAAGTCAGTATTGGCTAAGAAGCTAGTAGAAGCCGCAGGTGCAGATACCTATAAAAGAGTATTTTTTACAAACGGCGGTGCGGAATCCAATGAAAATGCAATTAAGATGGCACGTATGGTAACAGGAAGAACAAAGATCTTCTCCTGCTACAGAAGCTACCATGGTGCAACACTTGCTGCTTCCAACGCATCAGGTGACTGGAGAAGATTTGCAGCTGAAATCGGTGGTGCCAATGGATTTGTAAAATTCATGAATCCTCAGATGTACAGAGATGGATTTACATATGGGGTAGATGATGAAGCTGTTACGAAGAAAGCACTTGCTGATTTAGACCTGCAGCTAAGATATGAAGGACCTCAGAATGTTGCAGCAATCCTTATGGAATCAATCGTCGGTGCCAACGGTGTAATTCTTCCACCTAAGGGATATATGGAAGGCGTCAGAGCGCTTTGCGATAAGTACGGAATCTTACTGATTATGGATGAGGTTATGGCTGGTTTCTTTAGAACTGGAAAATGGTTTGCATGGCAGAATTTCGATTTAAAACCAGATATGATTACATTTGCAAAGGGTGTTACCTGCGGATATGTACAGCTCGGTGGTGTTATCGTCAACGGGCGCATAGCGAAGTACTTTGAGGAACATGTATTACAGTGTGGTCTTACTTACTCCGGACATACACTTGCCTGTGCAGCCGGTGTTGCAGCAATGAATTACTATGAGTCAGCTCATATTGAAGAGCATGTAAAAGAGATGAGTGTGATTGTCAGAAAGTTCATGGAAGAGATGCTGGCAAAGCATAAATGTGTTGGTGAAATCCGACTGATTGGTCTCTTTGGTGCATTGGAGATGGTCAAAAATAAAGAAACAAGAGAGCCGCTTCAGGAGTATGGTGTTCCAGGAACAGCAATGCCATGGATCTTTGCAGAATTAAAGAAGAGAGGCTACGCAACATTTGGCCGTGAAAACTTTATTGAAATCTGTCCGCCACTGATTATCACAAAGGAAGAATTAGAAGAGTATCTGCCCATCCTGGATGAAGTACTGACCCTGGCAGACGAGAAGTTCTGTGACTAGTAAAGGAGAATATTATGAACTGGGATTATTTACAGCCTGTCAAAATTCGTTTTGGCAAAGGCAGAGTGTCTGAAGTGAAAACAATTGCAGCAGAATTAAATGCAGCAAATGGTCTTCTTGTCGCAGATCCATTTTTCTTTACGAATGGACTTGCTGAGAAGATTGTAAAGGAAAGCGATGGTGCCATTACAGCATCCTTTGGGGATTTGTCTCCAAATCCAGATGTTACACAGGTCGATGCATGTGCAAAGATTATCAGAGAGAAGAACATTGGATTTGTTGTGGCACTTGGCGGAGGCAGTTCTATGGACTGTGCGAAAGCGGCAGCCAGCATTGCATTGACAGAGGATTCCATCAGAAAATACCATGGAACAGGCGTGGCGATGCCGCAGGAACATCTTCCGCTGATTGCTGTTCCCACCACAGCCGGGACAGGAAGCGAAGTAACCTGTGTATCCGTGCTCACGGATCATGCGAATGGAAAGAAGTCACCAATTGTTTCCGATGGATTCTTCCCAAGCTATGCAATTATTGATCCCAAGCTTACCTATACGATGCCACCGAAGGTGACAGCTGGAACGGGTATTGATGTGTTAAGTCATGCACTGGAGGGTTTTTGGAGCAAGGGACATCAGCCAATCTGTGATGCCTGTGCATTACATGCGGCAAAGCTCGTATTTGAGAATCTTTATACAGCCTATCAGAATCCGACAGATGAGGTGGCACGAGAGAACATGTGTGAGGCATCATTAATTGCCGGTTTAGCATTTACACTGCCTAAGACAACTTCTTCACATGCGTGTTCCTTCCCGCTGACAAATCTTCATCATATTCCACATGGGGAAGCCTGTGGGATGACCCTGGATTATTTTGCAAGAATCAATGCAAAAGGAGAAGAAGGTGCAAGAATTGATGAATTAGCAAGAAGCTTAGGCTTCAAGGATACAGATGATATGGCAGACGCCATTCATACACTGAAAGAAAAGATGGGATTGAGAAATGATCTAAAGGATCTTGATCTGACGGAAGAACAGATAGAGGAGCTGGTAAGAGTCAGCAGGCATCCGAACCTTTATAACAATCCTGTGGAAATTACAGATGAGATGTTAAGCGAGATGTATCATAAGCTTGCATAAAGATATGCAGCAGACAAAGATGTTTGTAGTCCGAAAGTTTCTTATTCAAAAGAAATCTACGGAAGAGAAACATGGTCTGCTGCTTTTGTTACCCCTTGTATTGAAGCAGAAAGTTGGTGGGAAGTATGTATAGTATCGTTATAGCATTTGGATTAGCAAGCCTGATGCTCTGCCTGGGCATGGCACTGCGTGGTAAGCTGCGTTTTTTTCAGAAAACACTGATGCCAGTAAGTGTAATCGGAGGAGTCCTTGGATTTCTTCTGGTAAATCTGCTCCTGGTAAATGTGAATATTGGCGGCGTGTCGGTGACTGATTTTAGCAGCATCGTAGATGTATTCTTTGTTTTTTCGTTTATCTCTATTGGACTGACAGGCGGAAAGAAAAAGAGCAGGGCAAAAACAGAAGAGGAAAAGAAAGCGAAGAAGGCCAATGGACCTGTAAAGGGTGCCATGGGAATGGGATTGATCTGGTGTATATTATATGCTATTACACCAATTCTTGGTATCCTTATTGTCAGCGTGGTGGGAAAAGCATTTGGCATGAATGCAATGTATGGAATCCTGATTCCGTTTGCCTTCTGTCAGGGACCAGGACAGGCATCTACTTATGGAAAGCTGTTTGAGAATACCTATGGCTTTGCCAATGCGGAGATGGTATCGCTGAGTTTTGCAATCTTCGGATTTTTAGCAGCATTTCTAATTGGTGTACCCCTTGCAAAATATGGGTTAAAGAAGGGGCTTGCAAGAAATAAGAACAAGATTAATGAGGCTGTGGAGCGAGGATATTTTATTCCTGAGGAGCAGAGAGAGACCATTGGTAAATCAACGACACACAGTGCAAATATTGAAAGCATTGCCGCACACTTTGCAATTATGGGTGTATGCTATCTGCTGGCATTGGTGCTGGCAAAGGGAATCTCATATCTGCCGGTATTAGGCTCAACATTTTCTGCAATGCTATTCTTCTGGGGCATGATTGCAGCTTATATTGTAAAGGCTGTCATGGGAAAATTAAAGATTGACTATCTTATCAATAATGCGTTCCAGTCCAGACTGACAGGATTTTTATCAGATTATCTGGTGGTATGTGCATTTATGGCAATTCAGCTCAGTGTGATTGGAAACTGGATTGTGCCGATTCTGATTGTCAGTGTGATATGTGCATTTGTGACATTCATCGTATGTCTGTTCTTTAGCGCAAGGCTTGGCAGTGACCATGATTTTGAGAGGCTGTTAGGACTCTATGGTACAAGCACAGGAACCACACCGAGTGGAATCTCTTTGCTGCGTATGGTTGATCCAAAGCTGCAGACCAATACTGGTGCGGAGCTTGGAATGATGAATATGGCAATGCTTCTTTCAACGCCGACGATGATTTTCATAACCTTTGCGGGCCTGAAGTCGATCTCTTTGACTGTTGCGTGTGCAGGAATGTTTGCAACTATTCTTTTATATTTAGTTTTGCTCAAGGTATTCCGCGTATGGAAGAAACCGACATTCTCATTGATTAAGGGGAGAATACATGACGGATCAGAGGAGGATGAGGAGATTCCATTCCTGAAAGGCTTCTTAAATGAAGCATCTGCTGATCAGACAGTGGAGATGGAAAAGATGTTAAGCGGCAATTATAAATAAAATGATAAAAAACGAAAATTTTGATGAAATGCGTAGAATGGCTGCGCAGGATTGGAGTATAATATGATGAAGATGATCTTTGCAATTGTAAGACCGGAAAAGGTATACGAAGTAAATAAGGCACTGGTTGATGCGGACTACGGTGCATCAACAAAATGGGGCGTTGCAGGACGGGGCAAGCAGCACGGCATTCAGGTAGGCGAAATCGTCTATGACGAGATGACGAAGAATATGCTGATGATTGCCTGTGAAGACGAAGAAAAGAACGAGATTATTGATATTATCATGGATGCTGCAAGAACGGGTGAGAATGGAAATTCCGGAGACGGAAGGGTATTTGTCGTACCAATCGAGGAGGGCTATACAATCTCATCACAGAGCAAGGATAACTAGGAAAAAACAAGGAGGATTTATGGCAGAGATATACTTTGGCGGTGATATTATCACCATGGAACAGGAGGCAGATCATCCGGAAAGCCTGTTGGTAAGTGACGGGAAAATTGCATTTGTAGGTGCCCTGGCAGAAGCCAGGAGGATGGGCGAAGCGCTGGCTGCGATAGATAAAAAGCCACTTGTGGAGAGAGATTTAAAGGGTAAAACCCTGATGCCTTCCTTTATTGATCCCCATGGACATATTTCTTTGGCAGCGCAGTTCTCAGCCTTCTGCAGTCTTGCAGAATGCACAACATTTGACCAGATTGTGACAGCATTAAAGGAATATAAAGAGAAAAACAGGATTACGGCAGACGGTATGATTGTGGGCAATAGTTATGATCATAATTTTCTGGAGGAGCAGGCGCATCCAACAAAGGCTGTGTTAGATCAGGTTTCTACAGAAATACCGGTCTTTGTCATGCATACATCAGGGCATATGGGTGTTGCTAATAGTGCATTGCTGCGTCTGGCTGGTTTGACAGATGATACACCGGATCCGGAGGGTGGAAGATATGGCAGAGATCAAGACGGTAATCTGAATGGATATGTAGAAGAAACACCGGCAATGACGAAGGTACTTTTGACGGCGTTTCCAAGAATGAAAGGGGACTATGTCCAGCAGATACTGGATGCCCAGCAGACTTATCTGAAATATGGAATTACGACAATTCAAGATGGCGCAGCAGGATATCAGGCGATGCAGGGACTGGCAGGGATTGCCGGTAATCATCTTCTTAAGCTGGATGTGATTTCTTATGTGATGACCAATGAGCTTGAACAGACGGTGAGTGCATATCGGGAATATTTTCAGACCTATCAGAATCGGCTAAAGATTGGTGGCGCAAAGATTGTGCTGGATGGCTCCCCGCAGGGAAAATCAGCATGGTTAAGCAAGCCATATGAGGGTGAGGCAGATTACTGTGCATATCCGACCCATCCGGATGAAGAAGTATACAAAGCTGCGAAGGCGGCTGTGCAGGGAAAGTATCAGCTTCTGGCACACTGTAACGGAGATGCTGCCTCTGAGCAGTATATTGACTGCTACACCAGAGCATTGGAGGATGTGACAGGAATTGCCGGAACAGAAAATATTTCAGAAAAATCGAAGGAACTGGATCTTCGTCCAGTGATGATTCACTGTCAGACAGTGAGAGACGACCAGCTTGACCGCATGGCAATTCTTCATATGATACCATCCATATTTGTAGCACATACCTACTATTGGGGAGATATACATTTGAAAAATCTCGGACCGGTGCGCGGTGCCCATATCAGTCCTGCCAGGGCAGCATTAGAGCGTGGACTTGTCTATAATTTTCATCAGGATCCACCAGTGGTGAAACAGGATATGATGCATACGGTCTGGTGTGCAGTGAACAGAATTACCAGAAAGGGACAGTCCATCGGAGCAGATCAGAGAATTGGTGTGTATGATGCCCTGAAAGGTGTTACGATCAACGGTGCATATGAGTACCATGAGGAAAATGAGAAGGGAAGCCTGAGAGCTGGAAAACTGGCTGATATGGTGATTCTTGATCAGAATCCATTAAAGATCGACAAGATGAAGCTGGCAGAAGTCAAGGTGCTGGCAACTATAAAGGAAGGCGAGATAGTCTATCAGGTGTAGGAAACAAGATTCTTTACAGCATTCCGTAGAAAAGTCATGGAAAAACAGGAGGAGGGATGGTATACTTGAGAAAACAATAGAATCGATAGAATCGATAGGGATGAAAGACTATGATAGAGATATTAAACGGAATACATGAGACGATTGATTATGGTGATTCTCTGGGATTAAAACTCTTCCATAATGTGGAAAATGAGGATTATCCGGAACACTGGCATACGGGAATTGAGATGATTATGCCGATAATCGGTGACTATATTGTATGCGTGGGGGATGTGCGGTATCATCTGGAGACAGGACAGGTTATGATGATTAATACCGGTGTCCTTCACAGCCTGGAAGCACCTCCTGTGGGAGAGCGGGTGATCCTGCAGTTTGATGCGGCGCTGCTCTATACGCTGAAGGAGATGGAGACACTGCTTTCTTTGATGCCGCCAGTGCTCCACTTTACGCAGGAGAAAGAGCCGCTTTTATATCCCTATGCACATCGGAAGATGGAGACAATCATCCAGGAATACGATGTGCGCCAGACCTTCTATGAGGCCAGAATCTACGCCACCCTTATTGACCTTTTTGTTCTGGTAGGCCGGGTTGTCACCACCAGAGAGATGGAGAAAAATGAAAACCAGATGCGGGGTCAGGCGATCAAGCAGAAAGAATATCTTGGAGTGATTATGAATGTCTGCAATTACATCAATCAGCATTACCAGGAAAATCTTTCCCTTGAGGAAACTGCTGGAATCAGCGGGTTCTCCAAGTTTCATTTTACACGGGTATTTAAGCAGTATATGAATATGACCTTTTATGAGTACCTGAATTCCAAAAGAGTCAAGCGTGCAGAAGAGCTTTTATATTCCACGGAGATGAGTATCACGGATGTAGCGATGAATTCCGGCTTTGCATCCCTAAGTGCCTTTAACAGAACCTTCAAATCTGTCAATGGCTGTTCACCCAGTGAATTTCGAAACAAGGTTATGCAACTATAAAGACAGAGGAAGGGGTTGTGTCACTTCGGTGAGCAGGAACCCACTTAGGGGCTGAACACGGTTTCGAAGTCCAAGAGTATACAAAAAACAACCGATTTTGCTAAAATCATAAGAAATCAGCATAAACTCGCTGCGCTCAAACAGTATGCTGATTTCTTATAACGCAAAGTCGGTTGTTTTGGTATACTTAGGACTTCTGCAAATGTGTTCAGCCCCTTAAGTGGGTTCCTGCTCACCGAAGTGCCACAACCCCTTTTTATAATTCGGGGTGTTGCCGCAAGAACTGCATAAAAAAGGGCAAGAATGTAGATGCAATTGCAAAAAAAATAGACTAGAATAATTGGAAAGATGGGATTTGGCAGAATGGAGGATGAACATGGAAGGACAATTAAGACTTCCCAGGCTTTTTGGTTCCGGTTGTGTACTGCAGCAGGGATCCGGGACAAGAATATGGGGCTGGGACATGCCGGGGAGTAAGGTAACCATTTCGGTGACAAGTGAAACAGAATTCTGTCAGAGCCAGGGCACGGCAGATGGGGCGGGAGTATTTGAAATTATGTTTTCCGGTCTGAAAGCAGGCGGTCCCTATACGCTGGAAGTGATGGATGAGCATGGACAGCAAATCCGTATCGAGCCTGTGTATGTGGGGGAGGTGTATGTGTGTGGTGGTCAGTCCAATATGGAGCTTCCCATGTGCAGAGTTCGGGAGCGGTATTCGGAAGAGTTCTGTCATGGCGGAGCACCACAGGTGCATCTTTACAAGGTGAAAGAGCATTATGAGTTTCATGCACCATTAACAGACCATAGAGAAGCAGCATGGAACCCATGCACCGCAGATAAGCTGGAGGAGATATCTGCATTTTCTTATTTCTTTGGAAAAAAGCTGCAGGAACACTTGAATGTACCGGTGGGAATCATCAATCTCAGCCTTGGCGGTACACCCATCGAAGCATGGATGAGTCAGCAGGGAATAAAAGACTGGCCCCAGGCCCAAAAACTGAGGGAGCATTATCTGGATGCTTCTGTATGTCGCAGGGAAACTCTTGCACATGAAAAGGCAGAACAGCAGTGGCAGCAGGAGATCGTGAAACAGGAGCGACAGTTTCAGAAAGAGGAAGACAAAAAGAAAAAGTTATGGAATTCCATATACCTGCCTGGAAAGCTGGATCAGGCAGAGGGACTGAAGAATTTTTGCGGCTCTGTATGGCTTCGACGATCGTTTTTGGTATCTGGAAAAAGAGCCGGCAGTTGGGGACTCTTACGGTTTGGGACGCTGGTTGACAGTGACCAGATCTATATCAACGGTGTGTTAATCGGAGAAACCGGGTATTGCTATCCACCGAGAAGATATCCCATACCGGAAGGGCTGCTAAGAGAAGGGGAAAATGAAATCAGGATTCGCCTGGTGGTGAGAAATGCAGGCGGCAGATTAACGGAGAATAAGCCGTATGAAATCTGCTGGGAGGATCCCACAAGACCAGACTGCCTGGAAAAAAAGGAGGCAGATGAGCGGATACTGTTGGAAGGAAGATGGGAGTATCAGGTAAGGGCAGTCTGTGATCCGGCACCGGAGCAGCTGTTTTTAAATCGTGTTCCCACGGGGCTGTTTCATGCAATGGCGGCACCCTGCTTCCCCTATCAGGTACAGGGAGTTATCTGGTATCAGGGAGAATCCAATGATGTGAATCCGCAGTCATACGAAAAACTGCTGAAAGCCATGATTGGAGACTGGAGAAAACACTGGCAGCAGGATCGCTTGCCCTTTGTGATTGTCCAGCTCCCTAATTGTGGGATTGACATTGCACCGGGTGATGCCTGGCCGGTGCTTCGAGAGGGACAGCGTCTTGCCCAGAACCTGGACGATGTTGCAGTGACCGTTACGATTGATCTGGGTGAAGATAATGATCTCCATCCGCTAAACAAGAAAGATGCTGCCAACCGGGCAGTTTTGGCGGTGCAAGCTCTGGTTTATCGGGAAACTGTTGTCAGTCATGGGCCAGAGGTGCAGGGATGGCAGGTGGAGCATGGACAGGTGAAATTAACATTTGAAACCGGGGATCAGAGGGATCTGATCCTGTGCAAAGCAGAAACAGGAAAATCACAGAGGGAAGCAGTTCTCAGCACGGTAGTCGGAAGTGAAGTACCGGGCATGGAAATTGCAGGAGCAGATCAAAAGTTTTATAAAGCAGATGCGAAGCTTTCAAAAAGAGTGATATTCCTGAAGTCAGAAAAAGTGGACAGGCCTGTGTATGTACGTTACGCATGGAACTGCGCACCGGGGCAGGTGCTGCTGTATAATCAAAGCGGTCTGCCTGCCAGTCCATTTTCCGTGCAGCTGCTATAGAAACATAAAAAAGGAACAGGATGGAGGATTACAGATGCAGAGATTATGGAATGACGGCTGGGAATTCAGCAGGCAGCCGCTGCATACCACGTTTGATGAGATGCAGGAGCGAAAGGAAACCTATAAGCCGGTGGGGCTGCCCCATGACTGGCTGATTTATCAGGCAAAAGATCTATATCAGGATGGAACCGGATGGTATCGAAAAAGCTTTCGCTGGAGGAAGAACAGCGAAAAACTGATCTACCTTAGATTTGATGGGATTTATATGGACAGCAAGATCTTTGTGAATGGATGTCAGGTATTCGAATGGAAATATGGCTATTCCGCTTTTGATGTGGAGCTGACTCCCTATCTTAAGGAGGGGGACAACGAGATCAGTGTATCCGTGGATTTTCAGGCACCCAACAGCCGCTGGTATTCCGGTGCAGGTATTTTTCGCAATGTATGGATCAAAGAGCTTCCGAAGAAGCATCTGTGTTCCGATGGAATTTACTTTCATGCTGAGAAGTCAGAAGGCACTACATGGAAGGTTCAGATCGATACTGAAATTGCAGGGAGGTCAACTGAAGCCTCAGAAAATGTCAAAGTAACCTATGAACTCTGTGACAGAAAGGGAGAGCTGATTCAAATCCTGCAGGGAAATGTCAGTCAGATCATGCAGGAGGAAAGAGGAGAACAGTCTTTGGAGGACCAGGAAGATATAATCTGCCTGAGACTTCTCACAGAGGTGTCTGATCCTAAACTTTGGGATGTTGTTCATCCAAACTGTTATCTGCTCAAGGTAAAGCTGTGGTGTGGGGATACACTGTTACAGTGTGCAGAGATTATAGTAGGCTTTCGCATGCTGCAGTTTGATCCCAATAAGGGATTCCTGCTAAATGGGGTAAAATGTAAGCTGAATGGGGTCTGCGAGCATCACGATCTGGGATGTCTGGGCAGTGCTTATCACACGCAGGCCATGCGAAGAAAGCTGGAGATTCTTAAAAATATGGGAGTCAATGCAATCCGGCTCACCCACAATATGCATGCGGAAGATGTACTTGCCCTGGCAGATGAGATGGGGATACTTCTGGTGTCTGAAGCATTTGACATGTGGGAGTCCCCAAAGACCACCTATGATTACGCCAGATTCTTCCCTCAGTGGTACAAAAAGGATGTAAAGAGCTGGGTGAAAAGAGATCGCAATCATCCAAGCGTGATCATGTGGAGCATCGGAAATGAAATCTATGATACCCACAGCAGTGACAGAGGACAGATGTGGACCCGGCTTCTGCAAAAAGAGGTAAGGAAATATGATCCGGCCCAGAATGCAGCAGTAACCATCGGTTCCAACTATATGCCATGGGAAAATGCCAGACATTGTGCAGATATTGTCAAGGTGGCAGGCTACAATTATGGGGAAGCTTATTATGAGAACCATCACCGGGAGCATCCGGACTGGATCATCTACGGAAGTGAGACTGCATCCACGGTACAAAGCCGGGGTATCTATCATTTCCCTTATCAGCAGTCTGTGCTGGCAGATGAGGATGAGCAGTGTTCCGCACTGGGAAACTCAACCACCAGCTGGGGCGCAAAATCTTCAGAATATTGTATTATGGCGGAACGGGATCACGAGTATTCCTGCGGTCAGTTCTTATGGACTGGTTTTGATTACATCGGAGAACCCACCCCATATCACACCAGAAATTCCTACTTTGGTCAGATTGATACAGCAGGCTTTCCAAAGGATTCTTATTATATCTATCAGGCAGAGTGGACTGATTACAGGACAAATCCCATGGTTCATATCTTTCCTTACTGGGACTTTAATGAGGGCCAGCTGATCGATATCCGAGTATGTTCCAATGCTCCGGTGGTGGAACTGCTGTTTAACGGAAAAAGTCAGGGAACCTTTGGCATAAATCACAGGAAGGGAGAGCAGCTGGTGGGGCACTGGCAGCTTCCTTACACAAAGGGAGAAATCTGCGCTCTGGCATGTGATGAGAATGGAAAAATTGTTGCCAGGGAGGTACGCCACTCCTTTGGCGATGCAGCACGGATTATATTAAAAGCCAGCAAAAACAGCTTAAAGGCGGACGGTAATGATCTGTTATTTCTGGAGATTTCCATGGAGGACAAGGACGGTTATCCAGTGGAAAATGCCAATAACCGCATAACTGTGCAGACAGAGGGTCCCGGTGCACTGGCAGGTCTGGACAATGGAGACAGTACCGATCAGGATGAATACAAATGCAGCAGCCGCAGACTTTTCAGCGGTAAGCTGCTGGCCGTGCTAAAGTCTGGAACTTCAGCGGGCACCTTGAAGATTACCGTCCGTTCCGGGAACCTTCCTGATGCAATACTGGAAGTTCCGGTGCATCCTGCAGAAGTGGTTTGCGGCAGCAGTCCAATCGCCTATCTTTTTGAGCCGGAGCAGAGAAAAGAAGGGGAGCTTCCGTTAGATCAGACAGACATTCCGGTACGAAATATCAAGCTTATCAGCAGCCGTGGTCTGCATCTGCATGAGAAGAATCCGGAAACCTTCGTCAGCGCAAGGCTTTGTCCTGATCAGGCCGCAGATCAGTCTGTGATCTGGAGTGTTGTGGACGATGCGGGAATTCCGTCAAAGCTTGCCACGATAGAACCGGATGGACAGACAGTAAAGGTGACCGCCAGAAGTGACGGACAATTCCGTCTGCGTTGTATGTCCCGCTGTCAAAGTGATAAAGTGCGGATGATATCCCAGCTGGAGTTTCAGATCAGCGGACTGGGAAAGGCCTATATGGATCCTTATGAATTTGTCAGTGCCGGTATCTACGATTACAGCCGGGGAGAAGTGGGAAATGGAAATGAGCATGGGGTAGCTACTGCGAGAGCGGGGGAGACTCAGGTTGGTTTCCATCAGATTGATTTTGGCACGTACGGTTCCGATGAGATCTGTCTGCCAAT
Source organism: Lachnospiraceae bacterium (assembly GCA_028692395.1). Taxonomy (GTDB): domain Bacteria; phylum Bacillota; class Clostridia; order Lachnospirales; family Lachnospiraceae; genus Novisyntrophococcus. The sequence goes on along the minus strand of JAQUXP010000001.1, from coordinate 45,174 downwards.
CTTTGCATTAACAGATGAGCCCTACCGGATTCAGATATATGAGGGGATGCCGGGGGAAGAGAACGCAGACCTTCTGGCAGATGTGATCTATGAGAAGCCCTCTGTCTGGAATGTGTACCAGGAGGAGACCTATCAGTTGAAGAAACGCCTGAAGGGAATCACCAGTATCTGCTTTGTATTGCAGAAAAAGATTCATCTGAAGGGATTTTGCTTTACCAGACAGACTCGTGCATGGGAAACAATGACGGCGGCTTCCTGTGACCAAATCTACGGGGACAGCTTCCAAAAAGAGGAATCCTGGATTCGTGGAATCGGTAATAACGTTACCATAGAGTTTACCGATCTGGATTTTGGTGATGCAGGTGCCACGAAGGTGACGATCTGCGGAAGCACACCTCTTTCGAAGAACACCATTATGCTGAGAATTCTTAATCAGGATGGGACAGAGGAAACACGCCAGGTGCTTGAATTTCGGCAGGAGCAGTCAGAACAGACCTTTTGCCTGCAGCCGATAACAGGGAAAAAGATAATCAGCTTTGTATTTCTTCCGGGCTGTGATTTTGATTTTAGCTGGGTACGGTTTGAAAAAAACTAAACAGGTATTGCTGTTCTTGCGGTAAAAGATTTTCAGTATTTGTTATCTTATATCAGTCTCATGGAGAAAATGAAAATATAAATTCATTCCATGGGACTTTTTTTATAAAAAAACAAGAGAATCCAGATCTGGGAAATGATGGAAAACGGGAAAATAACAAAAAATTAAACATTGCAAAACGTGTGGATGATATTGCGAAACCAAAAGAACCATTTTTGAAAGAAACAGGAGATAAATGTACAATAGCACTAAAAACTAACATCATAAATTGATCATAATGCATATATGTACTATAAATGATACTGCATATAACGCAATATGTGCATAAGCCTTGGCAATAATCGAAGAGCATAAAAGCAAAAACTGACATATAATAAAACAAAAGATGACAGAAAAATATACAACATTACGGAATAAGATCTTTAAAGTCTATAAAAAGAAACAAGAGCATAGTTAAGAAGGAGGAACAACATGAGTTTCGAAAACGCATGGCTTCAGTATAGCAAGATATGCAATGAAGAAAACAAAAAGTATTTTTTTAGAGTCTATGCCCCGGACAAGAATCGTGTAACTACATCAGCAATACAGGAACTGGCCTGTGCGGCGCTCAAGATCTTTGACTGCAGGATGCAGCCTGCAGCAGATCAGGATGCTGCCACTATCAGCCTGGTTCTGGATCAGGAAAGAAACCTGGGAACAGAAGGGTATGAGATTACAGAAGCAGATGGAAAGCTTCAGATCACAGCGGGTGCTCCGGCGGGGCTGCTGTATGGTTCCTTTTCCTGCATTCGCCGCATACAGTGTGAGAAACCACTGAAAGGCTTTCAGGAGAGAAAGCTTCCCTCGGCACCCTTTCGAATGCTGAATCACTGGGATAATATTGATGGCTCTATCGAGAGAGGATACTCCGGAACATCCTTTTTCTTTCAGGATCAGAAGGTACTGGTAGATGACCGCACCAGAATGTATGCGAGACTTGCAGCCTCCGTGGGAATCAACGCTGTAGTCATTAATAATGTAAATGTAAAGGGAAATGCCACAAAGCTGATTGATGGAACATACGGAGAAGAGCTTCGCCTGATGAAAGAAATCCTTGATGATTATGGAATCAGTCTTTACCTTAGTCTTAACTTTGCGGCTCCTATGGAGCTTGGGGGCATGGACAGTGCAGATCCCTGTGATCCAGAGGTTGCCGGATGGTGGAAGGAAAAGATGAAAGAGCTTTATACCAGACTTCCAGGCTTTGGAGGATTCCTGGTGAAGGCCGATTCGGAAGGGCGTCCAGGACCATTTACGTATAGAAGAACTCATGCAGAGGGAGCAAATGTGCTGGCTGATGCGGTAAAACCCTATGGTGGACGGATTATCTGGAGATGCTTCGTATATAACTGCCAGCAGGACTGGAGAGACAAAAAGACAGACCGGGCAAAATCAGGATATGACAATTTTATGCCGATTGATGGAAAATTCCGTGAGAATGTCATCCTGCAGATCAAGAACGGACCGATGGATTTTCAGGTAAGAGAACCAGTTTCACCACTGTTTGGAGGCTTGAAAAAAACAAATCAGATGCTGGAGGTACAGATTGCTCAGGAATATACCGGACAGCAAAGACATGTATGTTATCTGATCCCCATGTTTAAAGAGGTTTTGAACTTCCATACCTATTGTAAGGAAGGGGCGGATACGGTGCAGGATATCGTGACGGGAAAGACCTTTAAAACCACAAACTGTGGTATCGCAGCAGTGGCAAATACCGGAGATGATGAGAACTGGACCGGACATGATCTGGCAGCTGCCAATTTCTTCGGATTTGGAAGGCTGGCATATGATATGGATCTGACAGCGGAGGAGATTGCCCGGGAGTGGATCTCCTGCACCTTTGGAAATGACAGTGAGGTTCAGGAAAAGATAGAGAAGATGCTTCTGATGTCCTGGCCGGCTTATGAGAAATACACGTCACCCCTTGGCATCGGCTGGATGGTAAATCCCAATGTGCACTATGGACCAAATGTGGACGGTTATGAATATGACCGCTGGGGAACCTATCACAGAGCGGATCATCTGGGCATCGGCGTTGACCGTACAAAGGATGGAACAGGCTACGCTGCTCAGTATCTGGAACCAAATGCTTCTGCTTACGAAAGTGTCGAAACGTGTCCGGAAGAATTACTGTTATTCTTCCATTATATACCTTATACGTATCGTCTGAAATCAGGAAAGACACTGATCCAGCATATCTATGATACTCATTTTGAAGGAGTGGAGAATGTGGACGAGATGGTAAAGCTGTGGAATTCCCTGGAGGGAAAGATCCCCGAGAAGGCATTTACAAGGGTACAAAAGCGTCTGGCACATCAGAAGATGCATTCCAGAGAATGGAGAGATCAGATCAACACATATTTTTATCGGAAATCCATGATTGCGGATGAACAGGGCAGAACAATCTATTAAAGACCTTAGCGGTGTATAGCCGTGCGATAAAAGGAAATATAAAAAAGGAGTGGTGGTTTTATGGCAAAAGACAAGAGCAAGAAACTTAAGCCGGCAAAGACAAAGCAGGAATCTTTGCTGCACCATGTGAGAAAGGAATGGAAGCTTTACACATTTCTGATCCTGCCGATTCTGTACTATGTAATCTTCAAGTATGTACCGGTAATCGGAAACATTATTGCATTTCGAAGGTATAAGGGAGGACCGAATATCCTGGGTCAGGACTGGGTAGGCTTCCGCTACTTCGAACAGTTTTTGAAGGATACGAACTTCTGGAATGCATTCTGGAACACGTTGAGACTGAGCATCGGATATCTGCTGGTTCGTTTCCCGGCAACACTGATCTTTGCACTGCTGATTAATGAGATTCGAAAGACCTGGTGGAAAAAGACGGTGCAGACGATTTCCTATCTGCCTCACTTCATCTCACTGGTAGTAGTCTGTGGTATGGTGAAGGAAGTGCTTTCCAGCACAGGTCCTGTCAATTCTCTGCTTTCCAGTTTTGGGATGGAGAAGATTGCATTTATGTCAGAGCCTGGATGGTTTGACTTTATCTACATTGCATCCGGTATCTGGCAGGCTTTGGGATGGGGCACAATCCTTTATCTGACAGCTATGACCAATATTAATACGGAGCTGTATGAGGCGGCCGGTATCGACGGCGCAGGAAAGTTCAAACAGGCGATTCATGTTACAATTCCCGGTATTCTTCCTACCATTATGACACTTTTAATTATGGATATCGGTAACATCATCACGGCAAGCAACATGCAGAAGATCCTGCTTTTGTACAATCCTATGACGCAGTCCAAAGCGGACATCATCGACACCTTGGTATACCGGATGGGTATTGCAGGAGGTAACTTCAGTTATGCAGCAGCAGTTGGTTTGTTCTCTGCTGTGATAGGTCTGGTACTGGTAACAACTGCGAACACGCTTTCTAAGAAGTTCACAGAAACATCGTTGTGGTAGAAAGGAGCAGAAAACATGCATATTAAAGCGTCAAAGGGTTATAACGTATTTCGCATTATCAATACAATTGTCATGATTCTGGTCGTATTCATCACATTGTATCCATTTATCTATCTGATTGCCCAGTCATTTTCCAGTGATGTGGCAGTTGCAGCCGGAAAGGTTACATTCTTCCCGGTTGACTTTACAACAGCTACCTATAAGTATCTGCTGAAGGACAATAAGTTCTTCCGCTATTATGGAAATACTATTCTGTATTCGGCACTGGGAACCGTACTGTCGGTAGCATTTACCGCATTACTGGCATATCCGCTATCAAAAGAAAAGCTGAGATTGAATAAGTTCTTCACACCGTTTGTTGTATTTACCATGTATTTCACCGGCGGTCTGATCCCGAACTATATTCTGGTTACACAGTGGCTTCATATGGGCAACACCATCTGGGCAGTAGTACTTCCAGGTGCCATCAGTACCTTCAATCTGCTGCTGATGAAATCATTCTTTGCAGGCCTTCCGGAAACGCTGGAGGAAGCTGCATCCATCGATGGACTTGGGGTATATGGGATCTTTCTTAAGATTGTACTTCCGCTGTCCAAGCCGATCATCGCTACCATGTCACTGTTTTATCTGGTAGGTATGTGGAATGAATGGTTCGGCCCGTTCCTGTATCTGGATGACGATGCTCTGAAACCAATCGCACTGTGGGTAAGACAGCTGGTTGAGGGCGCAAACTCTGTAGACGTTGGTTCTACTGCCGAGGCAAGCAGCGTTCAGGCAACACTGAAATCTGCAACTATGGTACTGACATCACTGCCGATTATCTGTGTATATCCATTTGTACAGAAGTACTTTGTACAGGGTATGACGATGGGTGCAGTCAAAGGTTGATATTTAACACATCAGAAGGTGTTTAAATATAAAAGTATAAGGAGGATTTAATATGAAAAAGAAAGTAGTAGCATTGACACTGAGTCTTGTCATGGCAGCTTCTATGGCAGCCTGTGGCGGAAGCTCAAATTCCAGCTCTAAAGCAGATTCTGGTTCCAGTGATTCTGCATCTGCATCCACAGTTGAGGACGGAGATCTTGATTACGAATATGGTGCAGATACCACCTTCCACTCCGATGAACCGGTAACCTACAGCATGATGTTCTCAGACCATGAGAATTATCCCATGCAGGAGAACTGGAGACTGTGGAGCGCAATTTCCGAAAAATCAAATGTATCCTTTGACCTTACCTCTGTGGCAAGAACAGACTATGGCGATAAGGTAACCGCAACGGTAAACTCCGGAAGCGCACCTTACATTATTCCTAAAATATACGATTCTACCCCATATGAGGACAGCGGCCAGGTCGTTGCAATCAGTGACTGGGTGCAGTACATGCCAAATTACACCAAACAGGTGGAAGAATGGGGCATGGAGGATGATCTGAAGACCATCTATGCTGCAGATGGTAAATATTATCGTCTGCCTGGTATGTGGGAGGACGCTGCAGGCGGTTATTCTCTGATTATCCGTAAAGATATCTTTGAAGCGGCAGGTGTTGACTTGAGTAAAGAAGCTACCTGGACATGGGATGATTTCCATGAGGCTTTGAAGAAGGTTCAGGCATACACAGGAAAAGACAATATCTGGTCCGATCAGTTCCAGTTTGGCTGCAGTATGAATCTGGCAGCAACTACTTACGGTGTTACTGCAGGTAACAGTGCCGATGGTGGAGACTGGGGTCTGAAAGATGGTACAAAGTTTGACTTTGATAAGAATGAATTCTACTTTGCAGATACAACGGATGAGTATAAAAATTTCCTGACACTGTTTTCAGAGATGTATGATGAGAAGCTCATCGATCCTGAGACATTTACGCAGGACAGTACACAGGCTCAGGCAAAGTTCTTCCGGGGAGATTCCTATGTGCTTGCTGCAAACTATCAGATTCTGTCTGATATTGAAGCAAATAATAAGGTAACAGATGAAGGCGCAGAGCTTTACTTCTTAACAACTCCATCCGGACCAAAAGGAAATCTGAAGCTCAGTACAGCAGCAGGACGTCTGGAGAATGGTATTATGATCAGCCAGAATGCCCTTGACGAGCTGGGAGAAGAAGAATTCATCAAAATGCTGAGATTTATCGACTGGCTGTGGTACTCAGATGAGGGACATATGCTTTCCCAGTGGGGTGTAGAAGGCGAGACCTATACACTGGACGCAGAGGGAAATGTTGTTTTGAATTCTGACATCTATTATAATGGATTTAATCCAGAAGCAACAAAGAAGCTGAATGTTGACTACGGATTCGGCGGTGGTGTATTCGCTTATGGCGGAAATACACAGGTTCAGCTGTCCAAGTTTACAGAGGGTGAGAAAGAGTGGAATGAGCGTATCAATGCCAACAAAGAGAACATGGAGCTTATGCCTCCGATTCTGGCAGATGAGATGCAGAAAGAGGAATTGAACCTGATTAAGGTACCTCTGATGGATTACGTGAATACCTCAGCTCTTGAATTCATCACAGGCAAGAGAGATCTCAGTGCTGACTGGGATACCTATGTAAAAGAATGTGAGACACAGGGAAGCAGTAACTATGTTGAAAAAGTAAATGAAATCTTCAGTGATACAAAGGACGTGCTGGGATACTAAAAAAAGGATCCCGAGCTCCCACAGGTTATGGGAGTTCGGGATCTTTTTCATAAAAGGCTTTGAATTCACTGGGAGAGATATCATAGATGGCCTTGAAGTTTCGAAAGAAGGAAGAGTAATCGCTGAAGCCACAACGGCTGTACAGATCACCCAGAGGTTCTCCGTCCCAGATCATCTCACAGGCCTTGATGATACGCTTGTGGTTGATAAAATCATGTACGGTCATACCGGTCAGATCCTTAAAAACCCGCACAAAGTGATATTTGCTTAAGCCTGCCTGATCGGCCAGCATGTCCAGCGTTATGGTTTCATCAATGTGAGCATTGATAAAGGTTGTGAGTGTACGGATCATAGGGTTGTTATGAATTTGCTCCGTAGGGAAGGAAAATTCCGGACGCCTGCAAAGCTGGTTCAGCGCCACAAAGAAAAGTGCCATGTAGGACTTTTCCAGAATTCGGATTTCGGCCGGGTTTGTCCTGGTATCTGTCTCCAGATCAATCAGCTTCATCAGGTAGTTGGTAAGATGCTCCCGATGATATGCAGGAAAGTGCCAGGCCGGTGTGGAGATAGAAAAGCATTCTGCCAGATTAAGCCCCGGTTCTGAGATTTGATCCAGATAGGTTTGGGATACCCATATGAGCAGACGTCTGCAGTTTTCGTGACGCTTTTCTGCATATTGATAATGATGCAGATGATTCCGGTCAATCAGCAGAATATCTCCGGGATGAAGCTGATAGGTGGTGTTATTCAGAAGAATTTCGAATTCTCCCTCGGCGATGTACATGATCTCATAAAAATTATGAAAATGCATCTCCATAGCGCCGCTTGGAATTCCTACCTTCTCATAGATTTCAAATTCATCATTTAACATATACTGGCGGGCATCATCAGCCGCCATGGTGGGTATTGATTTTCTCATAGGAATACGCTCAACTTTCAGATAGTGGGTGAAAAAAGTACTTTCATCTATAAAGAATACAGCAATATATGCAATAAATCAAGCAAAAAACGTATATTTAGTGCAATAAAAAAGTTTTATGATAAGTACATACAAAGATTGGAGGAAAAGACGATGCAGATGACATTACGTTGGTACGGAAAAGAGTATGATACAGTGACACTGGAACAGATTCGACAGATTCCAGGGGTCACAGGGGTAATCACAACCCTGTTCTCCAAGATGCCAGGAGAGCTCTGGACCTATGATGAGATTATGCAGATGAAAAAAGAGGTAGAGGCCTCAGGACTTTCGGTGGCAGGTATTGAGAGTGTAAATATCCATGATGCTATCAAGGTGGGAACACCGGACCGTGAACAGTATATCGATGCTTACATCAAAACCCTGGAAAATCTGGGAAAAGCAGACATCCATATGGTTTGCTACAATTTTATGCCGGTGTTTGACTGGACTCGTACTGAGCTTGCAAGAGTACGTCCGGATGGTTCCACAGTGCTTGCCTATACCCAGAAAGCGGTAGATAAAATCGATCCGGAGGATATGTTTGGAAGCATCAAAGAGGACATGAATGGAATTATGATGCCAGGCTGGGAGCCGGAGCGTATGGCAAAGATCAAGGATCTCTTTGAGATGTACAAAGAGGTGGATGATGACAAGCTTTTTGATAATCTGAAATATTTTCTGGAACGTATTATGCCGGTTTGTGACAAATATGATATCAACATGGCAATTCACCCGGATGATCCGGCATGGAGTGTATTCGGACTTCCCCGTATCATCATTAATAAGCCCAATATTCTGCGGATGATGAATATGGTAGATAACCCTCATAACGGTGTTACTTTCTGCACGGGTTCCTACGGCACAAACCTGCAGAATGATCTTCCGGACATGATCCGTTCCCTGAAAGGGAGAATTCATTTTGCCCATGTCAGAAATCTGAAGTTCCATTCACAGTTTGACTTTGAGGAATCCGCACATCTTTCCTCCGATGGAACCTTCGATATGTATGAAATTATGAAAGCACTTTATGAGATCGGTTTTGATGGTCCGATTCGTCCGGATCACGGAAGAATGATCTGGGGTGAGCAGGCGATGCCGGGCTATGGTTTATATGATCGGGCGCTGGGAGCCACTTATCTGAATGGACTTTGGGAAGCAATTGACAAGAATGCGAAGAGGTGATGACAGATGATATTAAATAATGAAGGAATGAAAGATCCTGCATGGGAAAAAGCAGGGTATCAGATCATGCACTATGACAGAACAAAAGTGGAAGCCAAGACAAAAAAAGCACCGAAATGGGTACATTTTGGTGCGGGAAATATCTTCCGTGCATTTCAGGCAAATATTATGCAGCAGCTCCTGGAGAAGGGGATCAGCGATACCGGTCTGGTTGTGTGTGAAGGCTTTGATTATGACATTATTACAAAAGCCTATGCGCCTCACGATAATCTAAGTATTCTGGTTACCCTGAAAGCAGACCAGACACTGGAAAAGCAGGTAATCGGCAGTATTGTAGAATCTGTGGTTCTTGACAGCGACAATACCTCCGAGTTTGCAAGGATGATCGAGATCTTTACGAATCCATCGCTTCAGATGGCAAGCTTTACTATCACAGAAAAAGGATATCAGCTGGTTAATGCAGCAGGTGCCTATACAGCAGCGGTAGCACAGGATATGAAGCAGGGACCCAAAAAACCGGTCAGCTATATCGGAAAAGTTGTAAGTCTGCTTTATGCCCGCTATCAGGCAGGAAAGCTTCCTATTGCCATGGTGAGCATGGACAACTGTTCTCATAATGGAGAAAAGCTTCAAAAGGCGGTTATGGCATTTGCAAAGACATGGGAGGATGCGGAGCTGGTGGAAACTGGATTCGTGGAGTACCTGTCCGATTCTGAGAAAGTAAGCTTTCCATGGTCCATGATTGATAAGATCACCCCCCGTCCCGATGGAAGAGTGGAGGAAATCTTAAAAGCAGATGGCGTGGAGGGTACAGAACCGATTATCACAGGAATGAGAACCTATGTGGCACCCTTTGTCAACGCAGAAGAGTGTGAATATCTTGTAATCGAAGACAAATTCCCGGGCGGAAGACCGGCACTGGAAAAAGGCGGTGTCATGTTCACAGACCGTGATACGGTAGAAAAGGTAGAACGCATGAAGGTGTGCACCTGTCTGAATCCCCTGCATACGGCACTGGCCATCTATGGCTGTCTGCTGGACTATGACCTGATCTCGGAGGAGATGAAAAATCCGGTGCTGAGACAGCTGGTAACCAGAATTGGATATAGCGAGGGGCTTCCTGTGGTTACAGATCCCGGAATCTTAAAACCGCAGAAATTCATCGATGAGGTTGTGAATCTGCGTATACCAAATCCATATATGCCGGATACGCCACAGCGTATCGCAACAGACACCTCTCAAAAGCTGGCAATCCGCTTTGGAGAGACCATCAAGGCATATCTTGCAGATGAGAAGCTTGATGTGAAAAACCTCAGGATGATTCCACTGGTATTTGCCGGATGGTTCCGCTATCTTATGGGGGTGGACGATCAGGGGAAATCCTTTGAGCTCAGTGCAGATCCCATGCTGGAGGTGATGAGCCCACAGATGGAGAAGCTGAAGCTTGGAGCTGTGGAGCAGTGTGAGGAGATACTGAAACCCTATATGGAAAATGAAGTGCTCTTTGGCGTGAATCTGTATGAGGCAGGGCTTTCTGATCTGGTATTACAGTATTATAAGGAACTGGCAGGTGGTAAGGGTGCAGTTGCGGCAACACTGAAAAAATACGTTTCGGAGGATTAAGACAGGATGAAAGCATTTATGGATCAGGAATTTTTGCTGAGTAATGAGACAGCTTCCCGGCTGTTTCATGAAGTGGCAGAGCCGATGGAGATATATGATTATCACAATCATCTGGATGCAAGAGAAATCTATGAGGATCGAAGCTTTGAGAATCTGACGCAGGTGTGGCTTGGAGGAGACCACTATAAGTGGAGGGTTATGCGTGCTTATGGTATTAGCGAAGAACTGATAACAGGAGATGGTGCTCCTTATGATAAGTATTACGCCTGGGTAGAAACACTGGAGCATGCCATGGGCAATCCACTGTATCACTGGTCCCATATGGAACTGCAGCGGTATTTTGGGATTTTTGAACCTCTGACCACCAGGAATGCAAGGCAGGTATGGGAAAAGTGTAATGCAAAACTCAAAGAACCGGGATTTTCCGTCCGGGGACTTTTGAAGCAGCAAAAGGTGAAGGCTCTCTGCACGACGAATGATCCAGTGGAAGATCTGAAGTGGCACCGGCTGCTGCAGCAGGAAAACTCGGAAATTGAAGTGTATCCGACCTTTCGTCCAGATGGTGCCATGGATGTAGATGGAGGGACTTATACCAGCTATCTGGAGAAGCTTGGGGAACTCACCGGTATCTCTATTGAGTCTCCAGCAGAGCTTGTGAATGCGTTGGAAAAACGTCTGGAATATTTTGTAAAGGAAGCAGGCTGTAAAATCACAGATCACAGTCTGGAGGAACGAATCTTTGTGCCCTGTACCGAAGAAGAGGCAGAAGCAATCTTTGCCCGCCGGGGACAGGAGATTCTGACCCAGGAGGAAATAATGAAGTATAGAAGCTTTCTTCTTGAGAAGCTGGGTGCCCTCTATCATAAGTATCATCTTGTGATGCAGCTACATATGGGGGCTATGCGGAATAATTCAGATCGTATGTATGCAAAGATCGGGCCAAATACCGGGTACGACAGCATGGATGATATGAATTATGCCAGAGAGCTTCGCCTGCTGCTGAACACCCTGGATGCGGCCGATCAGCTTCCAAGGACAATTCTCTACTGTCTGAACCCAAAGGATTTTGATATGCTGGCGGCGGCAGCCGGTAATTATCAGGAGGCTCCTTATCGGGGAAAGGTACAGCTTGGACCTGCATGGTGGTTCTGTGACAATCGGGATGGGATGGAAAAGCAGATGAAGGTTCTGGCAAATCAGGGTCTGCTCTTTGGATTCGTGGGAATGCTGACAGACTCCAGAAGCTTTCTGTCCTTTCCAAGGCATGAATATTTCCGCAGAATTCTCTGTAATCTTATAGGAGTCTGGGTGGAAAACGGCGAAATTCCCTGTGACTGGGATATGCTGAAGGAATTTATCGAAAGCATCTGTTACAACAATATTTCCACTTATCTCTTACAAATTCAGTAAAAGAACTGTTGGAGAGGAGCAAGAGAGATGATTCGTATTTTGTGTTTTGGAGATTCTAATACGTATGGATATCGTCCGGATGGACTGGGGCGATTTGATGAGAAGATGCGATGGCCCATGCTTCTTGGGAAACTGCTGGGTGCGGAATATCAGATTGTGGAGGAAGGGCTGTGTGGGAGAACTACAGTGTTTGATAATCCGGTTAATCCGGGGAGAAGAGGCAGTGATCAGATTGGAATGCTGATGGAATCTCATAATCCGGTGGATCTTTTACTTGTCATGCTGGGAACAAATGATTACAAGGTTCGCTATCAGACCTCGGTTTCCCAGATCGTGCAGGGAATGGATCAGGTGATCAAAAAAGCACTGGAAAAAGCCTCAGGTACGCCTAAGATCCTGATGATATCCCCTGTTCATCTGATGGCAGGGGTGGAAGACATCGATCCGGAATACGATGTGGCATCAGTGGAAAAAAGCTGTAAAATGGCAGAAAAACTGGAAAATTATGCACGGGAACAGGGATACTTCTTTTTGGATGCTGCCACAGTGGCTGCCCCGGGACGTGACGGTGAACATATGGAGGCAGAGGGGCATCAGGCCCTGGCAGCAGCACTGTATAAGACTTGCTATGGTTTCAAATAAAGCGTATACTGATTAGTATAAAAGCGGAATCATTACAAGGGAGGTTCACCTATGGATCAGATGGAGATGAAGTACCTGAAAAGTCTTGCAGAGATATATCCGACCATTGCGAAGGCATCTACGGAGATTATCAATCTGCAGTCAATCTTAAGCCTGCCCAAGGGAACGGAGCATTTTTTATCGGATGTGCATGGAGAATACGAAGCATTTTCCCATGTGTTGAAAAATGGCTCAGGGTCGATACGAAGAAAGATTGACGATATCTTTGGCCACACCATGAGCCAGAAAGAAAAGCGGGCGCTGGCTACGCTGATTTACTATCCGGCGGAAAAGCTGAAGCTGGAAAGTAAAAAGCAGGCAGATATGGAGGAGTGGTATCGGATTACGCTGTATCGTCTGATCGAGGTCTGTAAGCGTGTTGCCTCCAAGTACACCAGATCGAAGGTGAGAAAAGCTCTGCCGCAGGATTTTGCTTACGTGATTGAGGAGCTCATCACGGAAAAAGCCGATATCTCTGACAAAGAGGCTTATTACGAACAGATTATCACAGCCATTATTGAGGTGGGAAGAGCAGATAAGTTTATCGTGGCTTTGGGAGAATTGATTCAGCGCATGATTATCGATCATCTTCATATTCTGGGCGATATCTATGATCGTGGTCCTTCACCGGATAAGATTATAGATAAGCTGATGGAGTATCACGCCGTAGATATCCAGTGGGGAAATCACGATGTGCTGTGGATGGGAGCTGCGACGGGACAGCGGGTCTGTGTTGCTACGGTAGTACGAATCTGCGCCCGCTATGCGAATCTGGATATTCTGGAGGATGGTTATGGGATTAATCTGCTTCCCCTGGCCACTTTTTCCCTTTCCTGTTACAAGGAGGATCCCTGCAGCTGTTTTCAGATAAAGGGGGACAATATCCTGAATCCCGTGGAGACTGAACTGAATATGAAGATGCATAAGGCTGTTTCCATCATCGCATTTAAGCTGGAAGGACAGCTGTTAAGAGAACATCCGGAGTTTGCAATGGCAGGCAGGATGCTTTTGGACAAGATCAATTACGAGGAAGGAACCATAGACCTGGAGGGGAAGACCTACCAGCTTTTGGATAAGAATTTCCCAACCATTGATCCGGCGGATCCCTATCGGCTGTCCGAGGAAGAGCAAAATGTGTGTGACCGTCTGTGTGCAGCATTTGCGGGCTGTGAAAAGCTTCAGCGTCATATGACATTTTTGCTGAATAAGGGAGGTCTTTACAGGGTTTATAATGGAAATCTTCTGTATCACGGCTGTATTCCCCTGCAGGAAGACGGAAGCTTCAAAGAAGTGGAAATTGCAGGAAAGGCCTGCCACGGCAAAGAACTCTATGATGTGCTGGATTCCTACGTGAGAAAGGCTTTTGTTGCAGCTGATGTCACAGAGCGGGAAACTGGCAAGGATATGCTGTGGTATATCTGGAGCTCCGCAGATTCCCCACTGTTTGGCAAGGATAAGATGGCAACCTTTGAACGGTATTTTCTGGAAGACAAAGCAACCCACGTAGAGAAGAAAAATCCCTACTATCTCTTACAGGACAACGAAGAAGTACTGGATCATATTCTGAAAGAATTCCATCTGGAGGGGGAATGCCGTCATATCATCAACGGTCATGTCCCTGTACATCACACCTCCGGTGAGAGCCCGGTAAAAGGCGGTGGAAAGCTTCTTGTCATCGATGGCGGCCTGTCCAAAGCCTACCAGAAAGAGACCGGAATCGCAGGCTATACCCTGATCTACAATTCCTGGGGTCTGATCCTGGCAGCGCACCAGCCATTTACCTCTGCAGAGGATGCCATAGCTGAAGAAACTGACATCCTATCTGACAGCATCCTGGTAAAAAAAACAGACCAGAGAAAATCTGTAGGCGATACAGACAACGGCAAATACATACAGGAACGTATCATAGACCTGCAGAAGCTTCTACAAGCCTTCCGAAGTGGTCTGATTATAGAAAAATAATAAAAGAGATTTCCCAATAACCAGAAAAAAGTAATGGCACTGGGCTCTGGCGAGCCGATGGGCCATTACTTTTTCGTGCATTTATCATCTGATGCTAGATTGTATCACCCCTGCGGATATACCCTGGATTCTCGGGATCAGCGATGATCTCTTTTACCCGGATCAGCTTTGCCATCTTGTCAACAATCTGATTCTCCACATGTACATCTTCACCGATAATCGTTCCGGAGAGGATAATACTGTTCTTTACTACGGCGCCTTTTTTGATGACGCAGCCACGTCCGATAACAGAATTCTCGATGCTGCCCTCAATCAGACAGCCATTAGAGATAACGGAAGAGGTTACAGCCGCTGTCTCATAGTATTTGGTAGGACAGGAATCGTTTGTCTTTGTGTAGAATGGCCACTCATCATCGAAAAGGTTCATGGCTGATTTAAAATCAATCAGTTCCAGATTCGCATCATAGTAGCTCTTAAAGTCTGTAATAGATGCAAAGAACCCGTGATGTGCAAAGCCCCTTACATCAGCTTCCCGGCATGCCAGATTGACAATGTCAGAGAGCGTATACATGGAAGAAAGAGACTGGGCTTTTTTTACAAGATCGATAAAGTACTCTTTTTTCATCACATAGGTATCCATGAAGATATTGCGCACCTTTGCATTTCCATGATTGGGCTCAATTCCCAGCACACCCTTCTGGCGGTTCAGCTCCAGTGTATTGCAGCTTAAGAAAGCCTCCTTGGCATTATCAACGGTATGATAAGCAAGGGTAATATCTGCACCGGAATCAATATGGGTCTGAATCAGCTGTGCGTAATCAATACGGCACACCATATAGCTTGGTGCGATAACCACGTAAGGATGGTGCATAAGCTCGATGGACTCCAGATTATCCGCATAGGAAGAAATATCCGTGTTGTAGATGTCATGTTCCTGATGATGGTCAGAGAAGAGCACCTGGAGACGGCCACGCTTGGAGTTAATGTTGTAATGACGTCCGGTACCAAGATGATCGGTCAGAGAGCGGGGTTTTCTGCGGATATATACCTGAATACGGTCAATTCCACTGTTACTCATATTGGAGATGGGAAAGTCAATAATACGATATCTGCCTAAAAATGAAAAGGCACCGATGGAACGGTAATCTTCCAAACCCTCTACCCAGATCTGTCTGCTGGAAGGATTTATAATTCCAAATGCATCATACATATTAGTCTTCCCCCTTTACGCGTTTTGCTACAAGCTCTATATTTTCGCTGTCAGCGCTTCCTACCACGGCATTTTTCCCGATTCTTACACCATCGGCAACAAGAGCACGCTGTACTACAGCACCTTCCTCTACCACAACACCTGGCATCAGTACACTGTCTATGACTTTTGCACCAACGTTTACGGTAGTACCGGTAAATAATACGGATTTTTGCACCTCGCCCTCTATGAGACAGCCCTGGGTGATAAAAGAATTGCGGATACTGGCATCTGCTCCGATATACTGAGGAAGAGTTGTCACATCTTCGGTATAGATCTTCCAGGTTGAATCATTCAGATCCAGCTCATTGTTGGCATCAAGAAGATCCATGTTGGCTTCCCAGAGAGAATCGATGGTACCCACATCTTTCCAGTAACCCTTGAAATTGTAAGCATGCAGATTCTTCTGATCATTTAGCATGGCAGGAATGATATCCTTACCAAAATCATGGTGAGATTCCGGATTCTTGATATCAGCCACCAGCATTTTTCGCAGCATTTTCCAGTTAAATATGTAAATTCCCATGGATGCCAGGCGGCTCTTTGGATGCTCCGGCTTCTCTTCAAACTCATAGATGCGGCCATTTTCATCGGCATTCATAATACCAAAACGGCTGGCTTCCTTCAGAGGAACCTCGATGACAGCGATAGAGGCGTCCGCATTGCAGGCCTTGTGTTCTTTCAGCATATTGGCATAATTCATCTTATAGATATGATCACCGGAAAGCACCAGGACATATTCAGGAGAATACTCATCGATAAAATCAATGTTCTGAGATATGGCATCTGCTGTTCCCCGGTAAACATTCAGGTTTGCATCTGCCTTCTCACGAGGAGGAAGTACAAAGACACCACTGTCTTTTGCGTCCAGACCCCAGCGTCTGCCGGCTGCAACATAACTGTTTAGGAGGACTGATTCGTACTGTGTCAGTACCCCAACAACATCAATACCGCTGTTGGCACAATTACTGAGTGGAAAGTCGATGATACGATATTTGCCACCGTAGGAAACTGCGGGTTTGGCAACTTTGTTAGTCAGATCATGCAGACGGGAACCACGTCCACCTGCAAGAATCATCGCAAGCATATTATTTTGTTTCATATGAAGCCCCTCGCTTTCTTGTATTGGAGATTACTCCTTTAAGTAAGATTATACAATTAATTTCCTGATTTTTCCACTAAATTGTGTGAATTTATATGTAAAATCGTTTTTTTGTGCAAAATGCTGTATCACATCAAAGCGTTAAAATGCAAAAGTTAAATAAAAATAAGAGAAAGGTTGTGTCTTTGGAACATATGTAAAATTTATTGCAGAAAAATTGTGAAAATGTTATAATTAGCCGAAGTAAGTCGGGAGAGTATCCCTAAATATAGGAGGAATCTATGTTAGAGTTAAGAGATGTCACCTACGAGGTAGATGATAATAATGACAATAAAGAAATATTAAAGGGAATTAATCTGAAGATTGATGAACATTTTATCGCAATTACCGGACCAAACGGAGGAGGAAAATCAACTCTTGCCAAGATGATCGCCGGAATTATCAGACCAACCAGTGGACAGATTCTCTTAGATGGAGAGGATATTACCGAGTTAAATATCACGGAACGTGCAAACAGGGGAATCAGCTTTGCATTCCAGCAGCCGGTGCACTTTAAGGGACTTACGGTGAAGGACATGATTTCTATCGCAGCAGGCAGGGATATGAGTGTCAATGATATCTGCGATATTTTATCAGAGGTTGGTCTTTGTGCCAGAGAATATATTGACAGGGAGATTAACAGCAGCCTGTCTGGTGGAGAATTAAAGCGAATCGAGATTGCCATGATTGCAGCAAGAGGTACAAAATTGTCGATTTTTGATGAGCCGGAGGCAGGAATCGATCTCTGGAGCTTTAACAGCCTTATTAAAGTATTTGAAAAGATGCGAGATGAAATCAACGGAACAATTCTGATTATCTCTCATCAGGAACGAATCCTGAACATTGCAGATAAAATTGTTGTAATTGCAGACGGAAAAGTAGAGCAGTTCGGACCGAAAGAGGAGGTCCTTCCTGCATTGCTGCACACGGCAAAAACATGTCAGACCCTGGAAGAGAAGCTGTAAAAGAAAAAGCAAGAGGCGGAAAGGTTGGAAAAGAAGATGGATTTAGTTCAGAAAAATTTACTGGAGCAGGTTGCCGGACTGCATGAGATTCCAGAAGGCGCATATAATATCCGTGCAAATGGAGAAAAGCTGGGAAGAAACACGACGGCAAATATTGATATTGTATCCAAGACGGATCAGGATGGTATCGACATTATCATCAAGCCGGGAACGGTAAATGAAAGTGTTCATATTCCGGTGCTTTTGAGCATGAGCGGAATGCAGGAATGTGTTTATAATGATTTTTATATTGGAGAGGGTGCAGATGTTACCATCATTGCAGGCTGTGGTATTCACAACTGTGGTGTGGACACTTCCAAACATGATGGTATTCATACCTTCTATCTGGAAAAGAATGCGAAGGTTCGCTATGTGGAGCGCCATTATGGCGAAGGCGATGGAAATGGTGAGAATATTATGAATCCTCAGACTATCGTGCATCTAAAGGAAGGTTCTCATATGGAGATGGAGACCACGCAGATCAAGGGCATCGATTCTACCCATCGTGTAACAAGAGGTGATCTGGCAGAGGGCGCTTCCCTTGAGATCCATGAGAAAATCATGACACATGGAAAACAGTATGCCAAGACTGATTTTTCTGTTGATCTGAATGGGGATGGCAGCAGCTGTAATCTGGTTTCACGTTCCGTGGCAAAGGGAGAGTCCAAACAGCAGTTTTTCTCTGTTATGAACGGAAATGCTGCCTGTGCAGGACACAGTGAGTGTGATGCCATCATCATGGATCATGGCTGTGTAACTGCAAGTCCGCAGCTTACTGCCAATTCGATAGAAGCCAACCTCATCCATGAGGCGGCCATCGGTAAAATTGCCGGTGAACAGCTGATCAAGCTTATGACCCTGGGTCTTACTGAAAAAGAAGCGGAAGAGCAGATTATCAATGGATTTTTAAAATAAAGAAGTAATGCAAGAGTGAAAAAAGAAGGAAGTGACATAATTCGTGAAATACTTAAATCAATTTTTAATCATTCTTGGAATTTCATTTGTGGGAGAGGGCTTAAAATATCTGCTTCCACTGCCGGTCCCGGCAAGTATTTATGGAATGGGAATTTTATTTGCAGGCCTGATGACAGGAATCATCAAGCTCAGTGCAATTAAGGAAACAGGAAAATTTTTAATCGAGATTATGCCGGTGATGTTTGTTCCGGCAGGAGTGGGACTCTTAACATCCTGGGGACTTTTAAAACCGCTACTTTTTCCGGTCAGCGTCATCACTGTAGTGTCACTGGTGACTGTTTTTGCGGTCAGCGGAAGAACCTCACAGTTTGTGATCCGAAGAGAAAAGAAAAGTGGAAAGGAAGACCTGGGAAATGAATGATTTTATAGTAAACTCAGCTTATGCGGGTGTGACAATCAGCTTGATCTCCTATGCACTTGGCGTGTATCTGAAGAAAAAGTTCAAGTATGGTTTCCTGAATCCCCTGCTTTTGTCAATCGTTATCACAATGGTGGTTCTTCTTGGCTCAGGAGTGGATTATGAAGCCTACAATCAGGGAGCAAAATATCTAAGCTGGCTTTTGACACCGGCCACGGTTTGTCTTGCCATCCCTCTTTATGAGCAGTTTGAGCTTCTGAAAGCCAATTTTCGTGCAGTGGCAGCCGGTATTGTATCCGGTGTTCTTACCAGCCTTGTGACGGTTCTGGTGCTGAGCATGCTCTTTGGATTTCATCATCAGGAGTACGTGACCCTGCTTCCAAAGTCTATCACTACCGCCATCGGAATGGGAGTTTCCGAGGAACTGGGCGGCTATGTGACCATTACGGTGGCCGTGATCGTTATCACAGGAGTACTTGGAAACATTTTCGGGGAAATGCTCTGTAAAATCTTTCGGATTCAGGAACCAATCTCCAGAGGAATTGCACTGGGAAGCTCTGCCCATGCCATCGGAACAGCGAAGGCCATGGAGCTGGGCGAGATAGAAGGTGCTATGAGCAGTCTGTCTATCGCAGTGGCGGGAATTTTAACCGTAGCCGGTGCTTCCATATTTGCATCATTTATCTAAAAAAAGAGCGTATTTATACACAGAAATGAGGCCTGGTTATGATCATTACAATTGCAAGAGAATGTGGATGTCATGGGAATCTGATTGGAGAAAAGCTGTCGGAAAAATACTCGATTCCGCTTTATAATAAGAGTAAGATACTCGAGCTGGCAAAAAAAGACGGACTCTGTCAGCATTTCCCTAATTTTCTCTCAGAGAAAGATGCAGGCAGCTTTTTAACAGCTATTGCTGCTGAGGGAGAAGAAGAGGTACTGAGAAAAACTCCTGGACGGGTGCTTACGTCGATTGTTGGCGAAAAATCAGGTGTTCTTATAGGAAGATGTGGAAACTGGGTATATCATAAAAACCCAGATACGGTCTGTGTCTTTTTAAGTGGAGAAAAAGAACAGAGGATTTCTCATATTATGGAAAAACATGATGTTTCCCATAGAAAAGCAGAAGCTATCGTGGAAGAGACTGATCAGAGACGCAGTGCCTTCCAGAGATATTACACCGGAGAAATCTGGGGATATGCGGGCAATTATGATCTGTGCCTGGATGTGAGCCAGACAGGAATCGAGGGCGCAGTTACATTGATTGACCAATATCTGAAAATGAAGATGCAGCGGAGCTGATATACTGTCTTTTCCTTGCTTTTTGGTGAAAAATGTACTAATATACAACTATAAGTACCAAAAAACTATATAAATGATACAATTTAGGAGGAGCGACATGGATATGGATGTATTCCGGCAGGAAGGCATAAATTATCAGAGTGGGATACACAGATTTGGTGGAAGTCAGCAGATTTACGAAAAATACCTTAAAAAATATCCGATGGATCCCACATATTCGGAGCTTGGCAGAGCTTTAGAAGAAAATAATTATGAGGAAGCATTTCGATATGCGCACACCTTGAAGGGGATAGTTGGAAATCTGGCTTTTGATGATCTGTATGGTGCACTGCTGCCGTTGGTTGAGGCGCTTCGCAGGAACGAACTTGATGAGCTGGATTCGATGTTTGAGGCAGTAAAGAAAGAGCAGATACGGGTTTGCAGAGCCTTAACCCAAATCTGATGATAAACATAAGATCTGCGAGGAAGAAGACCGATGAAGCAACGGATATTAATTGTAGAAGATAATGCGTTAAATCAACGCATTTTACATAAGATTTTGAGTACGGAATACGATGTTATTCAGGCATATAACGGAACAGAGGCATTGACCCTGATTCAGGGAGAAGGCCAGAATCTGTCAGCGGTGATTTTGGATCTTCGTATGCCCAAGATGGATGGATGGGAGCTTTTAGATATTGTGTCAAAAGATCATCATTATCAAAATATTCCAATTCTGATTGCAACCGGTGAGCCGGATGAGAAGCTGGAGAGCAAGTGTTTACAGGCCGGAGCATGGGATTTTGTGACCAAGCCTTATAATGCTGCCGTTATTCGTCTGAGACTTCGCAATATTATCGGAAGAAGTCAGGTACAGCTGATGACCCGGATCCGTCTGCTTTCGGAGCGGGACCGCCTCACTGGACTGTATAATCGGGATTATTTTATGGAGCAGACAAAAAAGCAGCTTCTGAATAATCCGGATACAATCTACGTACTGATCCGTATGGACATCGATAATTTCAGACTGTATAATTCCTCCTTCGGAAGTGAAGCAGGAGATCTTCTTCTGAAGAATATTGCGGACACCATCCGGAAGCAAACAACAAAAGATCAGGTGTACGGAAGAATTGAGTCAGATGTTTTTTGCATCTGTACCCCATATCGGTCCCAGAAGCTGGTGGAGCATCTGCTGCAGTTTAGAGACTATATACAGCAATTTTGTGTGAATTATCGTCTGAAGCTGTGCTTTGGTCTTTATATCATCCATGATCGTAATATAGATATGGAAAAGATGTATTCCTGCACCGTGGAGGCAGCCTATAAATGTAAGAATAATTTCAACACTGTTTATGCCTTCTATGATGATCAGATGAGTGAACAGGCAAGAAGATACCAGTATATTACCAATCAGACGGAAGAAGCTCTTCGAACAGAGCAGTTTCAGGTGTATCTGCAGCCCAAGTATTCCCTTGAGACAGAGAAACCCTGTGGGGCGGAAGCACTGGTTCGCTGGCTTCATCCCACGCAGGGACTGGTCTCTCCGGGAGAATTCATCCCTGTTTTTGAGCAGAATGGACAGATCCTGCAGCTGGACTATTATATGTGGGAGCATGTGTGCAGGCTGCTGAAAAAGTGGATACAGGAAGAAAGAGAGATAGATCCCATCTCTGTAAATGTATCCCGCGTGAGCCTGTATAATCCCCAGCTTGTAGAACAGCTTGTGACCCTTACTGAGACTTATCAGGTTCCAAGGCAGCTTCTGAATCTGGAGATTACAGAAAGTGCCTATATGTCCAGCCCTGAGCTTATGAAAGCAACCATCAAAAAACTCAGGGAAAAGGGTTTTATAGTAATGATGGACGATTTTGGAAGCGGGTTCTCTTCTTTGAATACGCTCAAGGATATTGAGATGGATATTCTGAAGATTGATATGAAATTCCTTCCCAGCGGAGCGGACAATGTAAAGAGTGAAAAGATCCTTGCCTCTATCATTCGGATGGCAGGCTGGATCGGAATGCCGGTCATTGTGGAGGGCGTTGAAACAGAGCAGCAGAAAGAGTTTCTGGACAGCATCGGATGCAGCTATGCGCAGGGGTTTTATTTTGCCCGTCCCATGCCGGTTGTGGAATACGAAAAGCTGATGCACCGTTCCAAAAAAGATCTGGCTATGCCCAGCCAGTACAGACAGGTTCTGGCAGCAGATCTGGATAATATCTGGTCGGCGGATAATAAGTCAGTAGCGCTGCTCCAAAGTGTTTCCATACCATTTGCCATCTTCGAGTATGAGAAGCAGCAGCTTGATATTCTGCGGATGAACCAGGCCTATATTACCCAGTTTGGTTCCGGTAATACACTCAATCGACTGTTGAACATGAAAGAAATGTTCAAGCTTTTGACTGCAGTGGAGCAGGCTGTAATGAGCCAAAAAGAGGCTGACTGTGAATGTCTCTATATCATGCCGGGAGGTGTGAGCAGCTGGTTTCGGATTCACCTGCTTTATCTTGGAACATCGCTAAAGACGAGTCTTGTAAGTGCCACCTTTATGGATATCACTACAGAACGTATGATGGAGACAGAACTGAATTCTGTATTTGCATTTTTAAAGCGTACGGAGAATCCGGATGCAAGTCTTTTAATTGTCGATGATGCCCAGAGCAGCCGTGAGATTTTGCAGATCATCTTCAGTGATGAATACAATATTCTTATGGCGAAAGACGGAGAAGAGGGCCTGGAGCTTTTAAAGAAAAACAGCGAGAAGATAGCAGCTGTTCTCTTGGATATGGTCATGCCTCATATGGGAGGACAGGAGTTTCTGATGTACAAAAACCAAAGTCCTGGAATTGCGGATATTCCGGTGGTTGTTATTTCAGCGGATTCGGATATTAATCTGCAGATTAATATGCTTCAAAATGGTGTAAATGACTATGTGACCAAGCCTTTCGTGGCAGCAGTCATGAAAAAAAGAGTGCATAATGTAATTGAATATAACAGTCGTTTTCAGTCACTGGTCCGTGAGTATCAGGAAGCCAGCATGGAAGAGCAGAAGGAAGAAAGGTCTCAGTCGCTGAACCTGACAGGTTACAGCCTTGGACAGCTGCATGACACCATGCAGTTTATGGAAGAGGTTTTTGACGTGGTACGGCTGGTGGATCCTGAGCAGACAGCCGTCATTACAATTCTTCCGGATCATACCATACGTCGTGCAACTTATTCCTGTTTTCAGATTTGGGGGAAATCCGAAAGATGTAAGAATTGTTCCAGTCTGTGTGCAAAGAATGGAAAGTGTGCGATGACCAAGTATGAGCTGCTGAAAAATGATATCTTTTATGTGGTATCCCGTCCGGTGAAGATTCGACTGGGGAAGAATACCACGGAGAGTCTGGTGCTGGAGATTGCAAGTAAAATATCCAATGAAAACGCACTGCAGATGCTTCAAAATGATTCCTTTAAGACTATCCTGGAGCAGACCAGAGAGATGATCTATATTGATCCCCTGACCCAGGCATACAATAGAAGATATTTTGATGAGATGTTGTTCTTGCAGCATGGACAGTTGGAGATTGCAAGAACCGTAGGCTTTGTCATGCTTGACCTCTATAAGTTTAAACAGATCAATGATCTTTTTGGACATCAGACCGGAGACCGGGTTTTGCGGGAGGTTGTCGAGGCTATGAAAAAACAGATTCGTTCGAGAGATTCTATCATTCGATATGGTGGAGATGAATTCATCGTGATCCTGACCAACTGTTCACCAGAGCATATGGAACAGGCGGTAAAACGTCTGCATGAAGCTGTCTGTACTGTAAAATATGGACCCAATCATAACATTCATGTGGAGGCGGATTTTGGATATTCCTATGCTTCAAACTTCGAACGAGATGATACGATTCTGGCTCAATATATAGAAAGAGCTGACACCAGAATGTACGAGAACAAAAAAAATCATAAAATCAAGTAAATATTTCTTCGAATATCATGCCTATGATCAGAACATCTAAAGAATAATAAAGCATTATTATAAATTATAGAAGGCGATTCCCTTCCTGCCCACCAGCAGGAAGGGAACCGCCTTCTATTTTTTCCGGGATTTGGATTAAAAGCAGTTATATCCTTCCAGATGGCGGCATATATTGAGTAGTGGTACTGGAGTGAACTGTTATGGATTATAATCAGGTGAGGAACTTATGGATATCTTGATTACAGGTAATATCTCATTATTAACCCGGGATTTTCTGAAAAGATCCTTTGGGGACGAGCATGTTGTGGTGGCAGGGGAAGGAAAGCAGTATCTCAAGCAGGGAAAAGCTTCCCATTCGGGAGTGAATTTGCAATCGGAGGAAGGCATCAGGCAGAGCAGGAATCTGACATATTACCCTTTTTCTATGATGGAGGAGGGGATGGACAGCCTTTTTCAGAAGCATTACTTTGAAAGGGTCATCTATCTGTCAGAATATCTGGAGATTCATGGAAAACCCTTTGGGGAGATAGAAAAGCTTCGGTCACTGTTTCGTCTGTGCCAGGAGTACCGGGATGTTCATGCGAAAAACTCTATGGAGATTATCTATATCACATCCCAGGAAGTACTTTCGGAAAATCAGGTTTCCAGAACTGTGGTGCTAAAAGCCTGCGAAGAGCTTTGCAAGTATTATCGGGAGCAGCGCCATCTTTCAATTAAGGTGATACGCTGTCCCTATCTTATCCAGGAGGAGAATGACAGAAGCTACATCAATCGCCTGTTTGGACAGATGCGGGAAAAGGGCAGTATCGAGCTGGAGGAAACCCGGATGCAGCGCTGCGAGTTCTTAATGCTGGCGGATCTGGGGGAATTTCTGTATCGCTTTATGGAGGACTGGGAAAATGATGTACAGGTCGTGAATCTTCCCCTTGGGTTTTCTCATACCTTTGAAGATCTGGGAGAGGCCTGCCGAAAGCTGGAGCCGGGTCTGAAGGTGATCTATACCGGAAAGGTAGTCTACTTTGATTGGGAGATGGAAGCCCAGACAGCCAGAAAGGAATTCGGATGGTTTGCAAGAATTGATTTTATAGATGAGCTCCCCCGACTGTACCGGCAGTATCAGTCCAGAGCGCAGCCACAAAAGTCCCGGGGACAGCGCTTGAAGGAGTGGTTAAAAAAACAGAAGGTTTTGCTATATGGGCTTGAATTGATTCTTGGATTTTTTCTGGTGGAGGCTATCGATCGCTTTATGGGCACAAGCGTACAGTTCCAGTATGTGGATGTCCGAATGACCTTCATCGTTATCATGGCGAGTATCTATGGGGTAAATGCAGGAATTGCAGCAGGTGTTTTAGAGGGATTTTCGATCGTGCTTGCCTACTGGGCAGAGGCGATGAACTGGAGAGTTATCTTCTACGAACCTGCCAACTGGCTGGTGTTTATCTGGTATCTGGTGGTAGGAGCCGTATGCGGGTATGTCCGGGACCGGAAAAACGGGGAGATCGCATTTACAAGGCAGGAGTATGCGCTGTTGGAAGACAAGTATGAATATCTAAACCAGGCATATGAGGACAGCAGCCGTCACAAAAGTCAGTACAGAAAGCAGATTATCGGATTTCGTGACAGCTTTGGAAAGATATTTCAGGTTGCAAAGAGACTGGATAATGTCCTTCCAGACAAGATTTTTCAGGAAGCTCTTTCTGTGCTGGAGGAGGTACTGGAAAACCGGAGTATCGCCATCTACACAATCAGCGGACAGGAAACCTATGGAAGACTGACAATCGCTTCCCATCCCATCAGCAGAAATATTCCGAAAACGGTGGCCAAATCCCAGATTGCCTTCGCAAAAGAAGTGATAAAAAAGGGAGAGGTTTGGCGTAACGTGGAGATGACTGAGGGGCATCCGGCATATCTGGCAGGGATTACCAGAGATGACAGCCTGATTGCGGTGATTGCCGTATTCGATGCGGATTATGATCAGATGGGAATGTATTATGCCAATCTGATTCGAATCTTAAGTGGGCTGATTCAGATTGCCATGTACCGTGCGGTAGAATACAGTGAAGCCGTCTACAGCCAGCAGTATGAAAAAGGCGGCGTTATGAAATACGAAGCATTTGAGCAGGTTTTAAAGGTCAGACAGGAGATGCAGGCCGATGGCACCTGTACCATGGAGCTGTTACATAGTAAAGAAAATTTTAAACCCGGCATCTCTCAGCTGGCCGTTCTGGAGCGTATGATTCGTGATACCGATGTCATAGGCAGGGACAAAGAGGGAAGAATCTGCCTGATTCTGGGACAGGTAGATGATCAGAACATCGGTACAGTTCTGACACGTCTTGAGAGCGCAGGCTTGTATTTTGAGTGCAGTTAGAGGATAGGAGAAAAAAAGATGTGGATTGCGATGGTGGTGCTGATCCTGCATATGGGATGCATGCTGCTTTTGTACAGCGGATGGAAGCCGGGAAGAAAGGGAAGGGATTCCAGGATCTTCCAGGTGATGTGCTGGATTCCCTTTACAGGAGAAGCCACAGTAATTCTGGTGGAAGCTGCACAAGAGCTGGGCTGGCTGAATCCCCGCAGGATCGGTGGTGACATGCGAAAGAAAAAAGAAGAGCACGTTTCTTCCCTTCAGGGAGAGGAGTCCTTGAAGGATGAACTGATTGTTCCGGCAGAAGAGGCATTTTTAATCAATGATACCAGGCTTCGACGGAGTCTGATTCTGGATCTTCTGCGAAAAAATCCCAGCCAGTATGTGAGATTGCTGCAGGAGGCACAGATGAATGATGATGTGGATGTGGTGCACTACGCCTCCACGGCAATTATGGAGCTGAACAGTGATTATGACCTTCGCCTCCAGAATATGGAACAGCGATTCACACAGAAACCAGACAGTCCCGGGGTTCTGGCAGAATATATTACGCTGCTGGGGGAATATCTGGATCAAAGGCTGGTGGAGGGCAGAAGACTGATCTTGCTGCAGAGACAGTATAGTGAACTGCTCCAAAAGAGCATCAGCCAGAAGCCGGTTCCCGAAGATTATGAAAAGCTCATAGAAAATGAGATGGATCTGGGGGAGTATACCCAAAGTCATACCTGTCTTATGGAGATGATGAACAGATGGCCTGATACAGAGCTTCCCTGGCTGCTGCTGATTCGGTATTATGCCAAGCAGAAGCAGGGGAAGAAGATCCAGGAGGTCATCAGGAATATAAAGAAGAAGCATATCTACCTGTCACCCAGGGGAAAGGAAGTTATCGGATTTTGGAGTTTGGAAAATTAAGGAAGAATCGCTTTCGCAGACTGTATGTGCTGCTGGCATGCTTTCTGGCATTGGGATTTTTGATGTTTCAGGTGAGCTGGGGCATGAATTATGACGGAACCCCCGAGAGACTGAGCTATGTTGATTGGGAAGAACCCCTGCAGACCCGGGAGAAAACCTGTCTGGTGCTCAATGACAGCACGCAGCCTATCAGTGTCAATGGCATGGAGCAGTTTCAGCAGATATTTAAGGACATGAAGATCGGTTATGATACCGTGGATCTAAGTCAGGAGATTCCGGAAGATTTTTCCGGTTATAAAGCTGTTGTTGTGAATGTATCGGTGCTGGATGCGCTGCAGGGAAGTCTTACAAAGCTTTGTGACTGGGTAGAGGGCGGCGGAAGAGTAATGTTTGCACAGACACTTGAGGTGGATACCGGATTTCGTATGATGCGAAATCGACTGGGGATTACCGAGTGTGATAATACGAATGGACTGGTAGAAAAGATCAGTGTTTCTGATCAGTTTATGATAGGCGGCAGTGTATTTGGCGTGGAGGATGCCTATGATTCAGCACTGGTGGTATCTTTATCCGATGATTGCCGGATCTACGCCAGCACCATGGCAGAATATCCGATTCCACTGATCTGGGAGAGAAACTATGGGCAGGGAAAGTTTGTGGTGGATAATTTTGGCCTCTGCACTAAGGCAACCAGGGGCTTCTTTGCAGCCAGCTACAGTCTGCTGGAGGATGTCTGTATCTATCCGGTGATTGACGGGTCCATGTTTTACATCGATGATTTTCCTTCCCCGGTACCGGCGGGAGACGGAAGATACATCTTTGCTCAATATCACATGAATATAGCGGATTTTTATGCCAATATCTGGTGGCCGGACATGATGGAGCTCTCCCAGAAGTATCACATAAAATTTACCGGGATGATTATCGAAAGCTATGAGAATCAGGTGGACGGTGAATTCAAGTCGAACACCAACACTTCAAGATTCAGCTTCTTTGGAGATATGCTGCTGGATATGGGAGGAGAACTGGGATATCACGGCTATAATCATCAGCCCCTGTGTCTGAACAATATCAGTTATGAAAGTGAAGATTATCGAACATGGCCCTCACTTCAGGACATGAAGTATTCTCTGATGGAGCTTACCCGATTCTCTGAGAGTCTTTTTCCGCAGAATTCCTTTACCACCTATGTACCGCCTTCCAATATTTTATCCCGGGAGGGGCGGAGCATGCTCCCAGAGGAGTTTCCCTCCATAAAGAATATCGCTTCCATCTATTTTTCCGGTGAAAATGGTTATGAGCAGGAGTATGAGGTTGCTCCGGACGGTATCATCGAGGTGCCCCGGATTATCTCCGGCTGTGATCTGACGGATTATATGAAGCTGGCAGCGTTTTCAGAACTGAACATGCATTATGTGAATTCTCACTTTATGCATCCGGATGATCTTCTGGATCCGGATCGGGGAGCCGCTGAGGGCTGGGAGACTTTGAAGGGGAAATTCACAGACTATCTGGACTGGCTGTATACCTCAGCCCCCAATCTTCGCAGCCTGACCGGGTGCGAGGGTGCGGCAGCGGTACAGCGTTTTTATCAGACATCATTTACAAGGACGGAGGATGCAGAAGGGATTCACCTGACACTTCAGAATTTTCACGATGAGGCACGCTTTCTGGTGCGGATCAATGAGGGAGATATTCCTGAGGTAAAAGGCGGAATCCTGGAACATATCACCGGGAATCTGTATCTTCTGACGGCAACAGATGCGGCAGTGGAATTATATCGGTAAAGGAGGAGGTTTTTTGCGGATTTGTATGATTCTGGAGGGATGTTATCCCTATGTGACAGGAGGGGTATCATCCTGGATGCACCAGTATATTCAGGCTATGCCGCAGCATGAGTTTGTGCTGTGGGTCATCGCATCATTTGCAAAGGAAAAAGGAAATTTTAAGTATCAGCTGCCGGAGAATGTGGTGGAGGTACGGGAAGTGTTTCTGGATGATGCCCTGCGACTTTCGTGCAGACACAGGAAAAAGGTTCACTTTACTGAATCGGAGATGGCGGCGCTGGCAGCTCTGATTGGCTGTAAAAGTCCGGACTGGAATCTGCTTTTTTCCATGTACCATGATCAGGGGATGGATCCGCTGGCGGCTTTGATGAGTGAGGATTTTCTACATATTCTGGAGGACATGTGCCAGAGCTCCTATCCTTATACTGCATTTGCAGATATGTTTCACACGGTGCGATCCATGCTGCTTCCGGTGTTTTTTATGATGCAGCAGAAGGTTCCAGAGGCAGAGATCTATCATGCAGTGGCGACGGGATATGGGGGACTGCTGGCCTCCCTGGCATCCTATGTGACGGGGCGGCCCTGTATTCTGACAGAGCACGGCATCTATACCAGAGAGCGGGAGGAGGAGATTATCCGTGCAAAATGGGTGGTTCCTGCGTTCAAAAACCACTGGATTCAGTTCTTTTATATGCTGTCCGACTTGATTTATCAGCGGGCGGTGCGGGTGACAAGTCTCTTTGAAAATGCGGGGAAGATCCAGATGGATCTTGGGTGTCCGCCAAAGAAATGCTGCGTCATCAGCAATGGAATCCACTATGGAAGGTTTGCACATATTCCGCCCAAGGAGGAGAATGGCTGGATCGATATTGGAGCCGTGGTGCGTCTTGCACCAATCAAGGATATCAAGACCATGCTCTCTTCTTTTTATGAACTGAAAAGCCGTATCCCCAAAGCCAGACTTCATATCCTGGGCGGAGTGGATGATGAAGAGTATGCCGGGGAATGCCGACAGATGATTCAAAAGCTTGCCCTGACGGATCTGTGGATGCCTGGTATCGTGGACGTGGCCGCTTATATGGAAAAACTGGATTTTACCATATTAACCAGTATCTCAGAGGGACAGCCACTCTCCATACTGGAGTCCTTCGCAGCGGCAAGACCGGTGGTAACCACCGATGTGGGCTGCTGCAGGGAACTGGTATCCGGTGCCCGAGGGGATCAGCTGGGAAGTGCCGGGTACTGTGTGCTACCCATGAGCAGGGAGGCTCTGACCGATGCCATGGAGAAGATGTGCAGGGAAACTGAGACAAGAAAAAAGATGGGGATCACAGCCAGAGCTCGTGCGGGAAGATATTACAGGCACGAGGATATGATAGAAAAATATCAGGCGGTATATAACCAGGTACTGGAGGTAAACTGATGGCAGGAATTGGATTTGAGCTGAAAAAAATATTTCAAAAAAAAGGCGTTCTTGCCATGTTTCGTGCTTACGGCTATGCGGGAATCATCTGTACAGGTCCTATGCTTCTTGGAATTGTGCTGTTGCTTGGCATGATGATGATGGCTCAGCTTTGGGGTGTAGGGAAAGCAGAGCGGGATCTGCTGGTGAGCATGCTCACCTATGTACTGCTTGGCTCCCTCTCTGTTACCAGCATCTTCTCCATGCTCCTGACACGCTATACTGCAGATATGCTCTTTGAGGATCGCAAGGAGTATGTGCTTCCCTCCTTTTATGGGGGGTGTATGGTCATGCTTGCCATGGGGCTTCCATTATATGGGGTGTTTTTGTATTTTTCAGGAATCAGTACCGGATTACAGCTGGTGAATCTGATCCTCTTTGGAGAACTGATCGTGGTGTGGACTCAGATGAATTATCTTACAGCCATCCGGGACTACAGAGGAATTCTGACGGCTTTTGCTGCTTCCCTTCCGGCAGCATTCTTGACTGCACTCTGCCTTTTGTGGCTTCATGTGGAGCCAAAGATGGCACTGCTTAGCGGGGTATGCACCGGTTATGGACTGCTGCTGATGAGTTATCTGATACTTCTGCTTCAGTATTTTCCCAAGAGCAGGGGTAGCAGCTTTAGCTTTCTGCGATGGATTGACCGGTATCTGCCCCTGGTGATCGTGGGAGGGGCACAAAACCTGGGACTTTTTTTCCCACTGGTTATTGTCTGGTTTTCACCGGTGGGTCAGCGGATGCAGGGGTTATTCTACGGGGCACCCATACACGATGTTCCGGCCTTACTGGCATTTTTGACGATTGTGATTACTACAGTAAACTTTGTCACCTCGGTAGAGGTAAACTTTTATCCAAAATATCGTAATTATTACAGCCTTTTTAACGGAAAAGGTTCTATCCGGGATATTCGCCAGGCAGAGGAGGAGATGCTGACCGTGTTGGCGAATGAGCTTTTGTACACAGCCAGAAAGCAGCTTTATATGACAGCCCTTGCCATATCAGTAGGGGTGATTCTGGTAGACAGCCTGCCCCTTGGCTTTAATGATACCATGAACACGTATTTTCGAATTCTGTGTGTGAGCTATGGAATGTATGCCGTGGGTAATATGGTGCTTTTGATACTGCTGTATTTTACCGATTATCTGGGTGCCATGTGGGCAGCGCTGGTTTTTGCAGCAGTGTCCTGTGTCATGTCCGCCTGGCTGGCATTTTTCCATGTGCGCTATATCGGATTCGGATTTTTCTTTGGCAGTGCAGCACTTTTTTTAATCAGTGTTATCCGGCTAAAGTGGTTTACCGGGAAACTGCCGTATCATATTCTGAGTACCCAGCCGATTCTGGCAGGTCATAAGAAAGGAGTATTTCATCATTTGTGTGAGCGTATAGAAAAAAAGGGTTTTTTAATCCTGCTGTGTGGAGGCTTAATGGCTACCGTGGGACTTACAGGTTGTCAGTCCTTCCATGGTACAGCCAAAAGCCAGGAGATAAAGACAGAACAAAGCGGGCAGGAGACTGTTACAAAGACGCAGCCGGAAGAGACCTTTCGCGACAGGGATGCGTTATATGAAAATCAGGATCCAGGGGAGGTAAAGGTGCTTTATCTTACTGTGAGAACAGGAAACAGTGCCGAAAACACCGATCATACCTGGACTGATCTTAATTCCTACAGCGTCTATGACTACGATAAGCTGGGGGTAGCACGCTACCAGGTGGAGGGGATCCTTCAGGAGGGGGATGAAAGTGGTCCCATAGAAGGAGAATTCGGTTTTGGAGCAGATGTGCCTAATGCCACCGTTCAGATTCGGGGGCAGACCTCATCAAAATCCCCTCAGAAAAATTATAAGATTGAGATTAAGAAGAATAAGGGCACCATAGACGGACAGCGGACCATCGCACTGAATAAGCATGTCAATGATGGATTGCGTTACCGCAATAAGCTTGCCTATGATCTGATGGCCCAGATTCCTCAGATGATGAGTCTTCGCACACAGTTTGTTCATCTGTATGTGAGGGATCAGACGACAGGAAGCCAGGAGGAGGCATTTTCCGATTATGGTCTCTATACGCAGGTGGAACAGCCCAATAAGACTTCCCTGAAGGCCCATGGACTGGATTCTAACGGTTATCTGTATAAGCTGAATTACTTTGAATTCTTCCGTTATGAGGACGTGATTAAGCTCCAGACAGATGCTGATTTTGATCAGAAGGCCTTTGATGCCCTGCTTGAGAGTAAGGGAAACAATGACCAGAGTAAGCTGATTACCATGCTGGATGCGGTTGATAATTATGAGATCCCGGTTGAGGACCTCTTAAGTCAGTATTTTGATGAGGAGAATCTCGCATACTGGATGGCGTATCAGATTCTCACAGGGAACACCGACACGGATGCACGGAATCTGTATCTTTACAGTGCCACCAATTCAGAAAAATGGTATCTGATCTCCTGGGACAATGATGCTTCTTTTATGAAAGCTGAGAACGCATTAAACGGCTATAGCGATGGGGGAAGCTGGCAGCAGGGAATCAGCACCTACTGGGGCAATGTACTTTTCTGCCGCTGTCTCAAATCCTCGGAATTTCGACAAAAACTGGATGATGCCGTCGAGGATCTTAAGGGCGGCGTGTTAAGTGAAGCGCATCTGAAGAAAATGACCGATTCCTATCGACAGGTAACCAGAGCTTATGCCTATCAGCTTCCAGACAGTACCTATGAACGGCTGACTCCGGAGCAATATGAAAGCGTGGCAGACGGACTTCCGTCCCTGGTTGATGACTACTATCAGGGATATGAGGAGAGTCTGAAAAAGCCCATGCCATTTTTTATAGGTCTTCCACAGGCATCGGAGGGAAAGATACGGTATAACTGGGATGATTCTTTTGATTTTCATATGGAAGATATTACCTATCACCTTACACTTTCCTCCGATGCAGCATTTACCAATATTATCAGTGATAATCCGGGACTTCGTGAGACAGAGCTTACGCTGGATGCGCTGCCCCAGGGGCAGTATTTTGTCCGTGTCCAGGCGACGAACACCTCAGGTTATACCCAGGATGCTTTTGATTACTATGCCAACACAGAGGGAAAACAATACGGCATGAAGTGTTTCTATGTCA
Source organism: Lachnospiraceae bacterium (assembly GCA_028692395.1). GTDB lineage: Bacteria > Bacillota > Clostridia > Lachnospirales > Lachnospiraceae > Novisyntrophococcus. The sequence continues at coordinate 11,036 of JAQUXP010000001.1, read as the reverse complement.
TGGCAGACGGAAGCATAGAGGAGGATGTGTATGAAGAAGGAGCGAACTAAGCCTAAAAGCAGGAATTCAGATACGAAAAGATTCCGGCATGAATGGAAATATATGATTACGGAGGCGGAAAAGGATGATATCAAGCGCAGGCTTGACTATCTGCTGAAAAAGGACAGCCATACCATAGACCAGGAATACGCTATTCGAAGTCTGTACTTTGATGACTACTGGGACAGTTCCTATGATGATAAAATCATGGGCTGCGATCTCAGAAAAAAGTACCGGATTCGTATCTATAATTACAGTGATACAAGAATCTTGCTGGAGCGTAAATGCAAAGTCGGTAACTACATATATAAAGAAAGTGCAAGGCTGACAAAAGAGGAGTTTGAAAGGATTATGGAGGGCGAGTACCGCTTTCTGGAATTTAGTGAGCAGCAGCTTTTGCGGGAATTTTATGTGGAATGCATGTGCCGTCTGTTTCGTCCAAAGGTAATCGTGGATTATGAGCGGGAGCCCTATGTGATGGAAGAGGGGACTGTGCGGATTACCTTTGATAAGAGGCTTCGGGCAGCAGTGGGATGGGATATCTTTGATGCTGCACTGCCAACGCTTTCGGTATTTCCGCCTGAACAGCTGGTACTTGAGGTAAAATACACGGAATTCCTGCCAAAGCTTTTGCAGCAGGTGCTGCCCACTGCCAATGCAGAATTTATGGCAGTATCCAAGTATGCTCTGTGTTACGAAAAGAGACAGTACCTGCAGAATGAAAGCTGTTGGTGCCAATAATCAGCAAATTTATGGGAGGAGCAAACAACATGAGTACAAGTGATGTGATTAAAAAATCTTTTCTGGAGGCATTTGGCGGTAATCAGACGCTGACGGCGGGAACTGTCGCTACGATTATACTTTCTATGATTGTGGCACTGCTCATGGGGATGTTTATCTACTTTATCTATCGCAAGATGTTCGCGGGAATTCTATTTTCCAGATCCTTTGCCACTACTTTGGTAGGTATGACGGTGCTGACCTGCATGGTAACCCTGGCAATCAGTACGAATGTAGTAATATCTCTTGGTATGGTAGGTGCACTTTCTATCGTCAGATACCGTACAGCGGTAAAGGATCCCATGGATCTTTTATATCTGTTTTGGGCGATTACCACCGGAATCACAGCCGGTGCGGGGATGTATATTCTGACAATGGTAGCTGCAGTTGTTCTGGTATTTGTCATCTATTTTTTGAATTATCGGCAGCAGAACAGCAAGATCTATATTCTGGTGGTACATTATACCGGAGATGAAGCAGGTGACGGCGTGCTGAAGACGCTTGGAAAGATAAGGTACAATCTCAAATCCAAGACACTTCATAACACACAGACAGAGATGGCTGTGGAGGTGGCACCTCGTGGACAGGATACCTTCTTTGCAGAGAAAATCCGGGAGATTGAAGGCGTGCAGGATGTATCGCTGATTCAGTACAATGGGGAATATCATGGATAAAAAGAGAAAGGTGCGGCATCTGCTGCTGTCAGTGATGGTGGTTATCCTTGGGGCAGCAGTCTTTGCCTTCAGTTATATGAAAAAAACATATTATTGGGAAGAAAGTCAGGAGGTCTTTGATAATCCTGGCATCGGCTTTGCTGCCTCAGCGGATAATGAGGAGGCGGCCAGGAAGACCAGTCTGGTTTATGTAGATATTACCTGGCGGGAATGGGAGCCCAGTCAGGGAAACTATAATTATCAGCAGGTAGTGGAAGAAAATCATCTGGAGCAGTGGCGAAGCCTGGGGAAGGAGATCGTTCTTCGGTTTGTAAGTGACATTCCGGGGAAGGAGCAGCATCTGGACATTCCCAACTGGCTTTATCTGCTGACTGGAGGAGACGGAACCTATTACAGCGGAGCGTATGGAAGTGGTTACTCACCAAATTATAATAATGATCAGCTGATCACCTGTCACCGGGAGGCAATTCTTGCTCTCGGCTCTTATTTTGCCGGCGATCCACATCTCTCCTACGTGGAGCTGGGAAGTCTCGGTCACTGGGGGGAGTGGCACACAACTGGTGCGTCGTATCTGCCGGAAATGCCATCGGACGAGGTCTGTCAGCACTATGTGGATGCATACCGGGAGGCATTTCCAAGGCAGCTTCTCCTGATGCGGCGTCCCTATCAGCTGGGAAAAGAAGCCGGTTTCGGGGTATATAATGATATGACAGGTTCCAGGGAGGATACGAAGGAATGGCTGGGCTGGATCGAATCCGGTGATCCAAAGAATATTCCCACAGTTACAGCCAACCCCAGGATATGGGAATATGCGCCGGTGGGTGGAGAATTCATCAGCCAGATCCCTATGACAGAGATGCTGGGAGAAGAACTGCAGGAGACGCTGCGGCTGATTCGGGCTTCTCATATGTCATTTTTGGGTCCCAAATGTCCGGTGAGCGGTGATGGAGAAAGTACAAAAGCTTATGAAGCGGCTGTTGATGCGGTGAAGAGAGAGCTGGGATATCGCTTTTATATACCGGATGTGGAGCTTTCCTGCTTTTCCTGGAGCAGTACCTGCCGCCTGAAGGTTACGATCAAAAATACAGGAAATGCTCCCTTCTATAAAAAATGGCCTCTGATGGCCAAACTGGTGGATGTGAGCGGACAGGTTCTGGAGAAAAAGCAGCTGATGGAAAGTGTTTTCGAACTGGGAGACGGCGAAGAAAAAACCCGGGATGTGACACTTTCAAAGCTCTGGTGGAAGGAAGATAATCAGATTATCATCTACATCGAAAACCCTGATACAGGTGAACCTGGAGTCATCCTGGCACAGCAGGATCAGGAAAAGAGGTTTCTCTGTCTTTCGTACAAAAATCTTGTCAATCGTGGATAATCATGGTACTATTTATGTATTAATTGAGATGGAGATAATGTAAATGAAGATTAGAGCTGCGGTTTGCGAAAAGGACGTGAAGCGGCGAGAATATGTGGTAGCAAATATTCGTGAACTTCCCTTGGACATCGAATGCAAAGAATACAACAATATCTATGACTTGAAAGAAGTATTTCACGATCATGCCAATGCCTATGATATTATATTCGTTGCGGCAACCTTCAATCAGCATGGGGATGGTTTGGACCTGGCAAAGTACATAAGGGAAGTGTCCCTGGAAGTGGCCATTGTGGTGTTGGCAGATAATCGGGATTATTACCGGGAGGCCTTTGACGTTTTTGCCATGGCGTACCTGCTGAAGCCATTAAAATACAGAGAACTGGATCGCTGCCTGACGTTTTACACCAAGAACAGCAAGGTAGAACGCCGTGCTTCCTGGATGGTCAAGGGAAAGGGCGGACACTGGGTCAGGGTTTTCTGCCGTGACATCCTGTATATTGAAAGCAATAACCGTGAGATTGTGGTGCATCTTTCTAATGGCACCGAGATTGCCAGCTATGCAAAGCTGGGAACGGTAGAAGAACAGTTGCCGGAGGAAAACTTCATCCGCTGTCATCAGAGTTATATCATCAACATCTTTTACGCAAATGAGATGACACCGAGCGCATTTCACCTGGACGAGATGGATATTCCCATATCCAGAAAATTTCAGCCAGTGGTAAAAGAAAAATATTATCAATATATGTTTAACCGCATATAGTCCTATAGGATGGAGCTGTCGCACTTTGCTGCTCCAGAATAGAAGAGGCTGTTGCACTTCGGTATCCGGGAGTCCCTTGTGAGGGCGGAACACGGTTTCAAAGTCCAAGAGTATACACAAAACAACCGATTTTGCTAAAATCATAAGAAATCACCATAAACTCGCTGTGCTCAGACAGTATGCTGATTTCTTATAACGCAAAACCGGTTGTTTTGGTATACTTAGGACTTCTGCAAATGTGTTCCGCCCTCACAAGGGACTCCCGGATACCGAAGTGAGACAGCCCCTTCTATTCTGGAACGCCAAAGTGCGACAGTATCCTTTTTTGTGATTGCTTCCAATTTCCACTAAAATTCTGTCAAAATCAACATTCGGTGCTATTTTACCGGATGTTGATTTATATTAAATGTATGAAAAATCAGAAAGCATGAGTTGTGGTACAGGAAAGGTGGTTCTATGGATGAATAGGAAGAGGTTGGAAAATCAAAGCGTGGAAAGTAACAGTGGCGTCATCTATACAACCTATTCTCCAGCAAGGGAGATTCTAAAGACTTACCGAGTGAAACTGACAAAGCTTGGAATAGGTCTTTTTGTTGAGGCAGGCTGTATGAGAAAAACAGTATTATCCGATGACAATTTTGCCAAGATGATGCGTTATGCCATGGAGCTTGCGCTGGATGGAATTAATCGTACAGAATTATCCGGAAGGTACCTGCAGATCAGGTGCATGGATATGCAGTGTAAATTATTTTTGAAGTTCACGTATTCCAGCGATCAGGATCAATTCCCGAATAATCGCTACTTTGAAGAGCTGGAGCGGATCATCAGTACCCGTGGAGGATATCTCGCAATTGATAATCTTAAATGTGAAAATGTACTGAAGATTGCATTACCTGTAAAATAATCAGATCCGTATAATCACACCAATTCTTGCAAATTCTGCAAAAATTTGTTATGATTTGTAATATTAGTGGATATAATCTGATGGCTGATTCAGCGCATGGATATTTTATCAGTAATTCTATCACGGGATTTAAAATAAAGGAGAAGAAAATGCGTGAAAAATGTAAATCATCTTCAGGTGCTACCATCATTTTGGCATTGCTTTTTTTCCTTATGTGCGCATTGGCAGGCAGTGTGATTCTGGCAGCAGGTACTGCGGCATCCGGAAGGGTAGCCGGACTGAAGCAGGCAGAACAGGCTTATTATAACGTTACCTCTGCTGCAAAGACGATCCAAAGTCAGATTGATGGACAGGTGTATGCAGCATATATGAGCAAATCAGAAGGAAACACGAAGGTTGTTCCTGAGATTGCTCCGGAGGTTCTTGCACAGCCGGATTCCAAGCTGCAGTCATTTCTGGAAACTGCCATGCAAAAGATACTGAATGAGAATATAAATCAGAATATAAACCAGAGCACGGCAGCTTCCTATACCGTAAACTGGGAGCTGAACGTAGAAAGCACTCCAGATGTGAAAAAATTCGCAACATTATCAGCGTCTGCGGTTATGAATTCAGATTATGGAATTGTCGTCACGATAAAGCAGCAGGAGGATAAAGAACATAAAGTTCCAGCCTATTCCTGCACGCTTACCATTCCCGCTGCGGTTGACAAAAATCTTGAGGAAATAGAAGTCACAGAGGAAGATGGCAGCATAACAACCAAATATCTGACACATCTGACCTGGACCAATTCTACAATTCAAAAGGGAGAGGTGAAGGTGCCATGAGATGCCTTGTGAAAAAGTTAAGATCCAGGAAGGGAGAATCTCTGTCGGAAACTCTGGTAGGAGTTTTGATCAGTGCGATTGCCCTTCTTTTGCTTGCCTCCATGGTAATGGCTGCGACAAGAATTGTCTCTAACAGTGAAGCTCATATGACGAAGTTTTATGAGGGAATGAATAAGATTGAGAGTCAATCAGACCCATCTTCTGGAACACTGACAATTACACAGCTCCTGGGAGGTGGGAATACCAAAATAGACATTAACATTTACTCCGATGATGACGCAGAGCTTTATGCCTATCAAAGTAAATAAAAATATAGAGATGGAGAAGGAATAAGCATGAGACAAAGGATTCGATCTCAAAGTGGTTTCAGTTTATCAGAGCTTCTGGTTACTGTTCTGGTTATGCTGCTGGCAACCTCCATCGTTGCCGGGGGCGTTGTGGCAGTGCGTAACGCATATATCAATATTACCTTAAAAGCCGATGCCCAGACCCTGCTTTCCACCACCATCAGTGCACTGGAAGATGATCTGCGTTATGCATCCAATATAGAGGAATATCAGTATCCAGATAAAAAAAAGTATTGGGCTTTTGACAGCGCAGACAGAGGCTATCATATGTATCTGAAGAATGATTCTGACACAGAGGGTATTCTGGTATGTAATACGCAGGGCACACCAGCGATACCGCTGGTGACAGATAAAACCATTACCAGCGGACTGATCGTGAAGCTGGATAAAGAACTGTCCTATAATACCACCCAGAAGCTCTTTACGGTGACTATAACCGTATTAAATTCAGATAAAACAAAGCAGCTTGCAAAACAAGAGATACAGATTAAACCAGTCAATTCATAGTGTAACAATTGATACACGAGGAATAGCAGGAAAGAAGGACTCCCTATGAAATACAAACGTCTTGGCGACATGCTTTTGTCAGTAGGACTGCTGACCGAGGAACAGCTAAATCAGGCACTTGCCATCCAAAAAGAGACCAGGAACCGACTTGGACAGGTTCTGATCAAGAATAATTTCATCACGGAGGCTCAGCTGATCGAAGCTCTGCGTCTTCAGTTAGGCATCGATTTTATTGACCTCTCCAGCTACAGCATCAATCCGGAGATGGTAGAGGAGCTGCCGAAAAACATCGCACGAAAGTACGGTGTTGTTCCTGTACGGGTAGAAAAAGACAATCTGTATCTGGCGATGAAAGATCCTCTGAACTTTATGGCCATCGAGGAAGTGCGTAAAGCAACACGAAAAAGAGTTGTTCCGCTGATCTCTTCTGAGCACGGAGTTGATCTTGCAATCAGTACCCTCTATGGAAATGAGGGAGCAGCCAGAGCTATGGCTCAGATGCGTCAGGAAGCCGGAACCTCCTCTTCCAGTGAAATGACACTGGAAGAAAAGAAAGAGCTGGAAGAAGGAGCCGAGGCACCGACGATTCGTCTGGTAAACTCTATTATTGAACGTGCCGTAGTAGAAAAATGCAGTGATATCCATCTGGAGCCTGGAGAGAAAGAGATGAATATCCGTATGCGTGTGGACGGACGTCTGCACAATATCCTCCAGATTCCCCATGATCTTCAGGAATCTGTTATTTCCAGACTGAAGGTTATGGGACATATGGATATCTCCGAGCGAAGGATTCCCCAGGATGGACGGGCAGAAGTAAAGATCAAGTCGGAGGACATTGACATGCGTATGTCAACGCTGCCTACCATATATGGAGAAAAGATCGTTATTCGACTGTTATCCCGTGAGGCATCCATGCTGGATCGTGATGGTATCGGTATTCAGCCGGAGGAGTCCGAGAAGCTGGACCGACTGCTTGGCAATACCAGCGGAGTAATCCTGATCGTAGGACCAACCGGAAGCGGTAAATCCTCCACCATGTACACATTTATCAAGGAACTTCGAAAAGAAGAGACAAATCTGATTACCCTGGAGGATCCGGTAGAGTATCATATCGATGGAATCACGCAGGTACAGATCAATGAGAAAACCGGCATGACATTTGCCAATGGTCTTCGTGCCATCCTGCGTCAGGATCCGGATGTGATCTGTGTCGGTGAGATTCGAGACGGTGAGACGGCAGAGATTGCCATGCGGGCTGCCATGACAGGACATCTTGTTATCTCAACCCTGCATACAGAGGATGCTGTCTCTGCGATTGACAGACTTCGTGATATGGGAGTGGAACCCTATCTGATCTCTGCAGGACTGAGAGGCATCATCTCTCAGCGTCTGGTTCGAAAGATCTGCAATAACTGCAGAGAAGAGTACGAGGCATCGAAAGATATGTTCGATCTGGTAGGTATTCCCTATGCTGCAGACACAAAAGTCTATCACGGGGCAGGCTGCCATATGTGTTATCATTCCGGCTATCGGGGACGAATCGGAGTATTTGAGGTTCTGATGATCAATGAGGAGATTCGAAATTGTATCAACCAGAACAAAAACAAGCAGGAGATCCGTGAGGCAGTGAAACGCTCCGGATTCGTACCGATGAATCTAAATGCAGAGAAATTAATTCAGGCAGGAATCACAACCATCGAGGAAGTCTGTCGTACCATCAGCCGGGTAGATTAAGGGAGGGACATATGAATATACAGGAATTAATCGAAACAGCCAGTGCACAAAATGCATCCGATGTGCATCTGGTCTATGGAATCCCACCAAAGTACAGGCTGGATGGACAACTGGTCAACATTAAGGATGAGATCCTGACAGATGAGATGTGCGAGGACTATGCAAGAACGCTGGCGGGCTCAGCCTATGAAGATATCAGCTATAAAGGTGAGCTTGATCTGGCAAGAACAATTGCAGGAGAGCGTGTGCGTATTAATCTTTTTCGGCAGCAGGGACATATCTCAGCAGCACTTCGTATCCTGAGCAATAAGATCCCAGAGCTCGAAAGCTTAGGACTGCCGCCGATCGTAGCCCAGTTTCCGACCTGGCAGAAGGGAATCATCCTGGTGACAGGAGAGACAGGAAGCGGAAAATCTACTACGCTGGCCGCTATTTTAGATCAGATCAACCATACCCGCCAGGAGCACATTATTACGCTGGAGGATCCGGTTGAGTACATCTACCAGCCGGACCGCTGCATCATTAACCAAAGAGAGATCGGCAAAGATACGGAAAGCTATTCCGATGGCCTTCGTGCCGCTCTTCGTGAGGACCCGGATATTATCCTGATTGGTGAGATGCGGGATCTGAGTACGATAGAGACGGCTATGACAGCCGCAGAGACAGGACATCTTGTATTTGCAACGCTGCATACCAACACGGCAGCAGATGCCATCGACCGAATCGTGGGAGTATTTCCGGCAGACCGCCAGCCGCAGATCCGTCTGCAGCTTTCCACCTGTCTGAAAGCGGTTCTTTCCCAGCAGCTGCTGGTTAAGAAAGGCGGACACGGCAGAGTCGCAGCCTGTGAAGCTATGGTAGTTACTGCGGCAATCCGTAATCTGATCTGCGAGGGAAAGACCCCGCAGATGCTGTCCTCCATGCTAAGTGGTGCCGCCGAGGGCAGTATTACGATGGACAACTTCCTGGTAAAGCTTCTGAAGGATCGTAAGATCTCACAGGAAACAGCCCTGGAAGCATGTTCAGATAAGGCATATCTCAAAAAATATACCTACTAAGGACACAAAACTGACAAAAAAACAGTCAGATTCAACATGCAGGTTTACAATTCGACAATTCATAGATATAATGTAACTATCAGAAAGGAAGTGAGACAGGTTGATTACTTATCAGTATAAGGCTGTTTCGGCAGATGGAGCAAATGTGTCCGGTATCGTAGAAGCAACAGATGAGTTCGCTGCGGTAGCCAAGATCAAGAACACCTGTCCCATCGTACTGAAAGTAACTCCGGTGAAAGAGAAGAAAGGTCTTTTGACTATGGAGCTTGGGCACAAGAAGGTAAATGCGAAAGCATTATCTGTTATGTGTTCCCAGTTTGCGATTATCTTAAAATCAGGAGTTACGATATCCCGCTGTATGGAGATGATTGGAGAGCAGACCGAGGATAAGCAGTTAAAAAAAATGCTGATACGCTCCGCAGAAGATGTAGGAGAAGGTAACAGTGTAGCAAATAGTTTTGAGAAGAATTGTGATGGACTTCCTATTACCTTCATCGAAACTATCAGGGCCGGGGAACAATCCGGTACATTAGAACGTTCTTTCGAAACGCTGGAGAGTTATTATTCCAAATCATACAAGACCAGTCAGAAGGTGAAACAGGCGCTGACCTATCCGATCTTCGTCATTATCGTAGCGATCATCGTAGTCATCGTAGTTATGGTCAAGGTAGTTCCTACCATCTCCTCTACATTTGGAGATCTGGGAGGTGATATACCCGGCATTACAAAATTTCTGATTGCGACCTCCGAATTCTTCCAGAAGTACATATGGCTGATCATCGCAGCTATCGCAGCACTGATCATCGGATTCAAAGTGTATACGAATTCGGAAAAGGGAAGATATGAGTGGAATAAATGTAAATTGAAAATGCCCGCATTTGGCAAGATTAACCTGCTGAACGGAGCCAGTCAGTTTGCAAATACCATGTCAGCCTTGTTGACCGCAGGATTATCTATCAGTCAGGCACTGGAGGTAACTGCAAAGACTATGGACAATTATGTACTGAGTCTTGAAACAAACAAGATGGCAGGCAAGATCGAAGAAGGGCGTCGCTTAGGAGACTGCATGAGACAGGCACAGTATTATCCGCCAACTCTGACAGAAATGAGCGCCATCGGGGAAGAAACCGGTGAACTGGAATCTACACTGGAAACAATCGGGTCTTACTTTGATAATGAGGCCGAGCATGCCACCAATCAGGCAATCTCGAAGCTGGAACCAACCATCATGGTCTTTCTGGCACTCTTTGCAGGCTTTATCGTAATAGCGATTTACCTGCCGATGTTTACCATGTACAACCTCATGTAAACATCAAAATGCACCAAACTTCTTATAATGTAACTTATAAGAAGGAAAAGACAACCTCAGGAACATCAAAAAAACTGGATGTTCTGGAGATAAAAAACCAATTCAAGGAGGAAATGTAAGATGTTTAATTTGAAGAAGAAACTGAAAGAAAAGAAGGGATTTACCCTTGCAGAGTTACTGATTGTTGTGGCGATTATTGCGGTGTTGGTTGCGATTAGTATTCCGATATTTACAAGTCAGTTGGAGAAATCAAGAGAAGCAGTTGATGCGGCTAATATACGTGCTACATATGCGGAGTGTCAGACAGCAATTCTCACGGATGGAAATATTGATAAGGTTACTACTAAAGAAATCACTTTAAAACAGCAAAAAAATGATTGGCAAACAACAAATATTGATTGGCCTAAAAATCTTACCGTTAGTGGAGAACCTACTGCAAAGGGAAAAGCCACATTTACTTATACCGCTGCTACGGCAACTGCTGATGGTACTCTTACAGTAACATTTTCTGCTGCTTCTCCTGCTGCTTAAAACCAAAAGCTTTTGTATTTAAAAAGCAAATATCTATCCATCAATTGATGGAATAGTTATTTGCTTTTTATTGTGCGCCTGGCGGCGCACGTTTCTAACCGGTGCAAGTCCGGAATCCGCCCGGTAGTGGGAAGGATATAGCCGAAGGCAAGGGTGTCCATCGTGAGATGGAATCTGAAGGAAGCTGGATG
>JAQUXP010000024.1 GCA_028692395.1 Lachnospiraceae bacterium | reverse complement strand
GATAACACAAGAAGGTACTGGATAAAACAATCTGCCGCATAATGCATCAGAATAATTTATCTAGTACCTTCTTTTAATTTGCATGAAAACATAAAAATCTGAGGCACATAAAATGCCGAATAACAATCAGACAAATCCTAGAACCAGTATTAGAAGCAAAATTCTATGAACATTCCTATGGGTTTCGACCAGACCGAAGCACGTCACACGCTATCGCTCGCTTTTATCATCTGGCATATAGTGGATTTCATTATGTGGTAGATATTGATATAAAAGGATTTTTCGATAATGTTAATCATGGAAAACTGTTAAAGCAGTTATGGACGCTTGGAATAAGAGATAAAACGCTAATTAGCATTATTTCAAGAATGTTAAAAGCTCCAATAAAAGGCGTTGGCGTTCCCCAAAAAGGAACTCCACAAGGCGGTATTTTATCACCGCTACTTGCCAATGTAGTATTAAACGAACTTGACTGGTGGATAGCAAGTCAATGGGATAACTTCCAGACCGATTATCCATATCAGTATCAGAGAAGTAAACTTCTTGCTTTAAAAGAAAGCAGTCTAAAAGAAATAAAAATTGTCCGTTATGCTGATGATTTTAAAATCATGTGTAAGGATTATAAAACTGCTCAAAAGATATTTACAGCAACCCAAATGTGGTTGAAACAACGGTTACAGTTGGATATTAGTCCAGAGAAATCTAGGATAACAAATATCCGAAAACGCTATTCCGAATTTCTAGGACTGAAATTAAAAGTCAGAAAAGGAAAAGCAAATAAGTATACCAACCGTAGCCACATGAGGGATAAAGCAAGAGAAAATGCTATCAAGAAATTAAAAGAACAAGTCAAAGTAATACAGAAAAATCCTACAAGAGAAGCTGTAAATAAATATAATTCAATCGTTATTGGATTGCAGAACTATTACAGCATTGCCACTATGGTAAATGAGGATTTCATAAAGATTGCCTATATAGTCAACAAGAGCCTACTTTGTCGAACCAAAAAAATTCGTGCCAGAACTGGAAGTATTACAAAAACATACCTAAAGTTCTATAAAGACTATGGATATAAAAAAGTGTTCATAGCAAAAACAATCCTGTTTCCGATTGCAGGAATTAAATTTCGTGAACCCAAAATGATTTCTAAAAACTGTACGAGATATACAGAGAGCGGAAGAAATGCCATACATCAAAGGCTAAAAATGGATATGAGGATAATTCATTATTTCATGGAACAATCTTCTACTCTTAAAGGGACAACGGAATACAACGATAACAGAATATCAGTATATGTCGCTCAAAATGGGCGGTGTAAAATAACTGGAATAATTCTGAAAATAGGAAACATGGATTTACACCATATCACTCCTAAATTTATGGGTGGTAATGATGAATATAAAAATCTTATTTATATCACGAATGATGTACATATACTGGTTCATGCAATGGAAAACAAAGTGCTTGAAAAGTGCCTTGCCGTTGTAAATCCAGACAAAGAGCAATTAAAGAAAATCAATCAATATCGAGTTTTGGTTGGAAATAATGAATTAGATTATAACGCCTGTTATTGAGGGAACGCCGTGTGATAGGAAACTATCATGCACGGTGTGAAGCGGGGGAAAACTTGGAGATAACTTCAAAGGGTTACCTATCGCTATCCATCGGTTATGCGGATTTGACAACTTCTTACTGGCAACAGCATTTAGCTGGGGCTGGCAGAATCAAACAATAGAAAGGACAAACATCATGTTTAAGAAAAAAGAAAAACCAGTAAAAGTAAAGAAAGTGCGTACCCTCAAAGTCGGTACGCATAAGAAAACAGTGATTGCCCTATGGCTGGTGCTGATTGCAAGTGTCAGCTTCGGGGTGTACAAGAATTTTACCGCCATAGACCAGCACACCACCCACGAAAAGGAAATCATAGAGCTACGCTTACATGACACCAACGGGATTGAAAACTATGTAAGAAACTTTGCAAAATCCTATTATACATGGGAGAACAACAAGGAAAGCATGGAAGCAAGGACACAGGCGGTCAACGGGTATCTGACAAAGGAATTGCAGGATTTGAATGTGGATACCATCAGAACAGACATACCGACCAGCTCTACGGTCAGTAACGTGCTTATCTGGAATGTTCTACAGTCTGGGGAGAATGAGTTTACTGCTACCTACGAAGTAGAACAGCAGATAAAGGAGGGCTACCAGACGAAAGCGGTCAGTGCCACTTATACGGTTATGGTTCATGTGGATAGTGACGGGGATATGGTAATTGTAAAGAACCCAACCCTTGCACCAGCAATCGCAAAATCGAACTATGAGCCAAAGATGCAGGACGCAGACGGAAGTGTGGAAGCTGATACCATGACAGACGCTACCGCATTTCTGGAAACATTCTTCAAGTTGTATCCAACCGCAACGGAAAAGGAACTAGCCTACTATGTAGAGGGCAATATCTTAGAGCCGATAAATGGGGACTACTTATATTCAGAACTCATAAACCCAATCTTTACACAGGACGGGGATAATGTAAAAGTGAGTGTATCTGTGAAGTTCATTGATAACCAGACAAAGGCAATGCAGATTTCACAGTTTGAGCTTTTGCTTCATAAGGATAGTAACTGGAAGATTGTAGGGTAATATGATTAAAGGCTTGTATTTCGCCTATGGTATGCAAGCCTTTTTTAACGATTAGAAATGGAATTTTCATAATATGTGATTTTACTGTCAAGATTTTCTAAATATTCTTGCCATTTCTTTTGTTGTTCAAGAACATATAGCCTATGTTTTTCTAGCATGGATAATCGTTCAGGCATAGTTTCATCTCCTTTGTATCGGAGTTGTGAATATTTTTCAATATCTCGTAGCAACATTCCTGTTTCTTTTAGGCGTTGAATAAATTTAATCCATTCAATATCATTTTCAACATAGCAACGTCTACCTATATCCTCACGCTTCACGATAATTAAATTTTTCTTTTCATAGTAGCGTAAGGTGTATTCGCTGATATTGGTTGCTCTGGATAATTCCCCAATAGTCATAATAAATCCTCCTTTGAAAAAAATCCTTGACTTACAGTATAGTCTAAGTAATATGCTACTATTGTAACCATTTAAGGAGGTAAAATCAAATGGAAAAAACACGTTTTGAAAAGGGCATGGAGGAACTGAAAGCGATTGACGGCGTAGGTGGAGAGAATGTAATTAAATCGCTGGCGGACATTTCGCCAGACTTAGGCAAGTTCATTGTAGAATTTGCATTTGGCGATATTTACACGAGAAAAGAGCTGACTTTACAGGAAAGAGAATTGATAACAATTACCAGTCTATTGACAGCAGGAGGATGTGAACCACAATTAGAGGTACATATCAATGGAGCATTAAATGTAGGTGTTTCAGCAAAAAAAATTATTGAAACTTTTTTACAGTGCATTCCATATACTGGATTTCCACGAGTTTTAAATGCTGTTTTTGTGGCAAAAAAGATTTTCAATGAGAGAAGTATTACAGTTTGATTTGATATTACGAAAGACAGATAGTAACTGAAAGATTGTAGGATAAAGAAACAGGCTGATTGTATCACTTTAGATATACAATCAGCCTGTTAGTTATCTTCTTTTATTATCTCAACGACTTCTTCAATGGGACAGTCCAACATGACACAGATGTCATGCAGAGTATTCATAGTGACACTCTTATTCTTTCTTAGAGCGTCCAGTGTTCCTGTACTGAAATGGTACGTCTTGATTAACTCATACTGTGTGATGCCCTTGTCATTTAAGGTTTTCCATAACGGCTCATAAGTAAAAATGACTGCCACCTCCTTTTTATCGTGTACTCTAATTATAGATTTTATATTTGTGTTGCACATTGCCGAATATTCGGCTACAATTATTGTAAACAAGGAAGAAAGGGAATATACATGGAAGATAATTTTATAGTGACACCCGAAGCATTAAGGAGACGGTGAAAACAGTGTGCAGAAAAAGAACAACTTCTATTTCTGGCATTGTGTAGCAAAAAAGACAGAAAGCTCATTACAGGAGAAGCAGAACTAAATGTACACGATTACGAAAGAATCTGCTATCTGTTGGAAAGAATGGGATTGAATCATTTGCTTTTGTATTTTGAATTTGAACATGAAAATTTTTTGACGGAGATTGGCAAACGAATTGAAGCTGAACTGGAATATTCCGAAAAGCCCAATCTGTCCGAGGAAATTGATTTAATAAATCAGTGGTCGAGTGATTTTTGTAATCAGCTCCCAACCCCTGTAATGAAACACTATATAAAGATACCTTTTTATTTGGAATAAGGAGGAATAAATATATGATATTTAGAAAGCAGAAATTAAATGTATTGGAGACTGTTGCAAAACAACACGGGGTATCCGTGGCAGAGGTCAGACGTGAAATGGAATTGTCCATTGCAGAAGCAAAGAACAATCCAGACACAGCAAAACAGGCAGAATTTAAAAAGTTATTCGGAGATAAAACACCGACACCAGAAGAATTTATTATGAAAATATCCCGTGAAGTTTCAAAGGGAAAAGGTGGTATGAATGAGTTCAAAATATAGGATATATTTTTAGAATATCCTGTAACAAAAATAAAATGAAATATCATAAAAAACGTGATTACAGTCCCAATAACGGATTTGTAACCACGTTTTTCTTTTTATCATTAATGTGTATTGTTCAATTCAACAAACTATTAGTTGTCAATCATACTTTTCAATATTTACAGTAGCAACCGCAGATTGATTTGGTTCGCCAGTAGTGAGATTTTGAGGTGCTGGTATCAACATCATAAATCCCTCTTTTCCATATCGCTGTTTATATCCTTGTGCATATTTTTCATCAACAGAAATTTGTTGTATCTGTCCAACAATCATAGCTGTTATTCCTGCACCGCTTAAATCTTGTATTTCTTTTAAGGTACATTCCATATTGATAAAAGCCTCTTGAATAACTGGTGCATGAATAGTTTTTGCATTGGAAAGTGTGAAATTTCCTACTTCAAATTCATCTGTTTCTAAGGCGTTTTGATTGATTGTATCTATCAATTTATCATAATAGCTTATTGGAAGAAAATTGATACAAAAACATTTTTCACGTTGAATATTAGCATAAGTATGTGTATGTTGATATAAATTCCCCATAACGGCAAAGAAAGCTGTCTTATCGCCATGAAAACAACTCCATGCGTGAAAGCATACATTAGGCTTTCCGTTTTCTTTCCATGTGGTAATTGCAAATAAAACTGTCGGTATACCTGCTGTCGTTTCAAAATGGGAGAATAGTTCAAATTCTTCTGGATATGAGGGTATAAAATACTTTGGGAAATCTTTTCCTATCTCTATTTTCATTATCACACCTCCGCATAAGTTCTAATTCGTTTAATTCTTTTAATCATCACTAAGTAAATGTCAACCATCATCACTATGAACTGGACAGCCACATTCTTTTCCAGCCCTAACAACTGGGATTGTTCTATTAATGTTTACTTAGTTTCCATTCTTTAATTTCATCAAATTGGTTGTTCTCTATATAATATACCGTTTGGGAATTAACAGAATATACAAATGAAACTCTTGTAGCCCACAAACCTTCTTGTTTTACCTCCTTCAAAACCGAAAAAGCTTCTGCAACGGAAAAGTTTTCATCATATCTATTTAATAGTTCTTTTGCACATTCATATCGGTTATCTCCAAGCGTAATATAAAATTGTGTACTTTGTGGCGATAGTAGCGAGTTGTTGGTAATCAAGGAAAACTTCTCCATTTCAGTCTTATAACCAATACCGGGTTCTACAATTAAAACTCTGCCGTTCTTATCAGATAAAAGTGCCTGCATAGTTGCACCATTTTCATAAATTATTTCCTTTTCCTGCGCTATTTCCACAGCTTCCTCAAATGATAAACCACCACATACAAATCTTTCTGTCAATTCTGCAACGGTACAGCAGTCACCCTCTTTATTTTTTAACGCTCTTTCATTTCCATGAACATAAAGCAATGTTCCTACATTGCCATTCGCATTTACTCCATGATAAGAGTGCCATTGATTATCTGGCATTTTAATGCCAATAAAAAATCGTTCTTTTTCCAGAAATACCTTATGTTCATATTCAGAAATATCTATATCAAAATTGAAACCAATAATGGTGTCATTACCATTATAAACGAATCTTGTACACATAATTTTGTCTCCTCAAATTCTAATTTATTAAAACCATTATAACATTGTTTAATTCTGCTGTCATTCTGACTTTTTTGTATCTATATGTTTTCTCTGTATCTGATTGTTGGCAAAATTACGTCACTAGACAGACTATGACAATTTTCACTTGCCAAATTATGTATAATACACGGGTCTAGTGTCACAGCTTGATGAAAGCTGAGACTTTTTACCGAATATACCCTGCAAGAGAAAGGATAGTTGCCAGAACTGCTTATGACAACCACACTTACAGAGCCTATTGATAAAAAAGCCTTAGCTTTTCTTATGATAAGTTATTTTGCCTTTAGGAGAGAACAATATCATAGCAAGTCTGTTATCGACACAGGCATTGCCTGCCAATTACATATTGGTGGGCTTTTTAACGTGCAGAAAAATAATTTTAAATATTTTTCTGAAAAACGTCACAAATCACACTTTGCTGTACAGATATGGTGCGGAAAGAGGGAAATGCTTTTCAAGTCATTGATGGAAAGGAGGTGTGATTTATGAAACCGTCAGATTTCCAAAAGACAACACAGTGCCAGTTTGAAAGTCTGCTAAAAAAGGTAACCAGAGGTATTGTTGCCAACTACCGCAAGGAACTTTCCAGACGGCAGAACAAAGAAGTTTCATTTTGTGAACTTCCAGAGATTGTCGTTGAAAACTTCGCAGTCTGGGACGATTACGAAACTGATTACACCGTATTTAACGTATGTGGTATTGATATTCGGGTTCTGGACGATAAGCTGGCAGAAGCCTTAAAAAGACTTCCAGAGAAGAAACGTAATATTTTGTTGATGTTCTATTTTCTGGAAATGAGTGATACAGAAATTGGAGATTTACTAAATATTACCAGACGTTCTTCCCACAGGAACAGGACAAGTTCACTTGATGAAATCAAAAAAATATTTGAGGAGGAAAAATAATGTTGGAAACAAAACCGAAACACCCGTCATTTTATCTCATTTCATCGGCGGTTGATGGCAACGAAAATTCGATTGAGAAGTTGTTGCAGTTTTACGACCCTTACATATCAAAATGCTGTTTACGACCTTTGTATGACGAATACGGAAATGTTTATATCGCTGTTGATATGGAACTAAAGGGACGTATCAGAGAAGCCCTTATGAAAATGATTAGCGAATTTGAAATCGCTGTAAGCTAAACAATTAGCAGAGTATGATTTGTGATTCCCCTCTTTCCTGCTTTGTTACTGCTTATCATTCTATGAAAGTTCATTGGAAACAGTGAATTTTCACAGGCTGACAAGCCTAATGTTCCTTGAAAATTGAATAAAGCTGATAGATACGTTTGTAATACAGCGAGCCACGGGAACTGTACGCCTTGACCTTTCAACAAGAAAGTGAGCGATTTACAACAGTGTTCCGAAAGCGACTTGTGGAATGGTCGCCCTGCCATGACCTGTACTTACTGAATAATGATACGTCCGCATGGTGCGGTTTGCCCACAAGAATGGGAATGGTTGAGATACCAATGGAGCTTTCCAAAGCCGTCTGTCAGCTTGTAAAAATAGATATGAAATTACGCATAATGGATAAGCCTATTTGCGTATGTTGAGAATAGATAATCAATAAGGAGGCTGATAAAGTTTGGAAAAGAAAGAACCAATCCAATACACGGTGGAAAGAGAGTTTTTATCAAAGTTTTCTGTAGAAGATTTACTTATCCGTATCGTCAAATCTCATGTGAAAAAAGGTGCTGAAAATGGCTGATATAATGCTAAAAGTAATAGAAAAAAGCTCTGTTTTATGGTATAATTCTATTATAGGTACGGCAGTTGAATAGGTCGAAAATATGATTCTAAAAAAAGATTTTAACTTATTTAACGTGGCTGTTTATATCAGATTATCCAGAGAGGATGGCGATAAGGAAGAAAGTGATAGTGTAGGAAATCAGAGAAAACTTTTAACAGAATATATTGGAAAAAAAGAAGAATTTGTTTTACATGATGTTTATGTTGATGATGGTTATACTGGTACGAATTTCAACAGACCAAATTTCCAAAGAATGATTACTGATATTGAAGATGGAAAAGTGAATTGCGTTGTTGTCAAAGACTTATCCCGATTCGGACGAGATTATATTGATACAGGTCGTTATCTGGAAAGAATCTTCCCAGAACTTGGAGTACGATTCATTTCTGTAACAGATAGCATTGACAGTATGAAACAAGCATATGATATGTTGCTTCCTATTAAAAACATTTTCAATGAACAGTATGCGAGAGACATTTCAAAGAAAGTTCAAACAGCAGTGAAAACGAAACAGAAATCGGGCGAATTCATAGGCTCATTTACGAGTTATGGATATAAGAAATCTCCTTCAGATAAAAACAAACTGATTATAGATGAATATGCTTCTACTGTTGTTCGCAGAATTTTTGATTTGTTCATTAGGGGGTATGGTAAACAAAAAATTGCAAAGCTCTTAAATTCAGAAGGAATTCTTTGTCCGTCTGAATATAAGCGTACAATGGGATTAAATTACCATAATGGTAACAAGCTAAACAGTACAACTTACTGGTCTTATTCCACAATCAACAGTATTCTGCACAGAGAAATGTATGTAGGAAATATGGTACAGGGAACAAAACATCAGCGTATGAGAAGTAAACAACGAAAAGTCGATAAAGCAGATTGGATAATCGTTGAAAATACGCATGAATCAATCATTGATAAGGAAACTTGGGAGAAGTCACAAAGTCTTTTAAAAAAGCGTACTAGAGAACTTGACCTAGAAACAAACAAAAATATCTTTGCAGGGTTTGTGAAATGTGGCGATTGTGGCAGGGCTATGGCAAAAAATATGTGGCGTAGAGCAGATGGAAGCAAAACGTATTCCTTTTACTGTGGAACATATAAAAGATATGGAACAGAATTATGTACACCACATACACTACCTTTAAAAGAACTTGAAGCAATTATTTTGAGTGATTTGAAAGTAATTGTCCAGAATGTTGAAAACGTGCAGGAACTTGTTAAAGCACAAAGCTTTACGGCTTCTAAAGCGAAACGCATTTCAGATACAGAACTTACAAAGTTAAAGTCAGAGCTGGAACGTATACGAAAGTTAAAACAATCTATATATGAAGATTATCGAGAAGAACTGATTTCCAAAGAAGAATTTCTTTCATATCGAGAGGATTATCTAAAAAAAGAAGAACTTTATTCTAATCAGATAGAAACACTGAAAGCAAAAAGGAAAGACAATGTTACCGAAGATGTATTTGAAACACCATGGTTGAAAAGATTACTGGAATTAGGGGACATTGAAGAACTGGACAGAGAGATTGTTGTTGAAATGATACATGAGATTACAGTATATGAAAACCGCAAAATCAAAATACAGTATAACTTTTCTAATGAGTTAGAACATTTATTTTCTAACGTGTACAGTGTGGAAACTATTGAAAAGGTTATCTAATCTTAACACATATCGAAAAAATCCCCGTTTTAACAGTCTTGGGGGATATAAAAATTCATTTGCGCAATTAACACCCAGCACACGGCGGGACGGATCCCGGAAAGATTGGTGTCAGTGGAACCAGGGAGAAGGACATCAACTTAAAGATTACACTCAAGGTAAAGAAACTGCTGGAAGAGCAGAAGGTTACCGTACATCTTACCAGAACCGGGGACGTGGGTTTGTATGAGGAAGCAGCCAGAAATAAAAAAGCGCAGGATCTGCAGCGCCGCTGTGAGATGATTCACCGGATTGCACCGGACTGCGCAGTGAGCATCCATCAGAACAGTTATACGGATTCGGTGGTCAGCGGTGCTCAGGTTTTTTACTATACGGATTCCGTACAGGGAGAGACACTGGCGGGCTACCTGCAGGAGGCTCTGGTGCAGCAGGTAAATCCCAAAAACCGCCGGAAATGCAAGGGGAATAAAACCTACTATCTTCTGAAAAAGACAGATGCCCCTCTGGCAATTGTGGAATGCGGATTTTTAAGCTGCCCCGGAGAAGAAAAACTGCTGAATACAGAGGAGTATCAGGATAAGATGGCCAAAGCAATCTGCAGCGGAATTATAAAATATCTGGGAAAATAAAAAGGGTTTTCATTCTGATGTCGTTATGTTACAATAATCGATAGAGTAAAGAAAAGGAAGCGTATGATATGAAAGCGGAAATAGTCGCTATGGATGAAACAAAACTGGATATGCCTGCACTGGAAAAGGCAGGAGAGATTCTGCGAAAAGGAGGCCTGGTGGCATTTCCCACAGAGACGGTATACGGACTTGGTGGGAATGCCCTGGATCCCCAGGCATCACAGAAAATATATGCTGCCAAGGGTCGTCCTTCGGATAATCCTCTGATCATACATATCGCTGATATGGAGCATCTGTCGGCAATTGTCAAAAAGGTGCCGCAGAGTGCACAGCTTCTGGCTGAAAAATGCTGGCCGGGACCATTAACCATGATTTTCGAAAAGGCAGATTGTGTCCCCCTTGAGACTACCGGAGGGCTGGAGAGTGTAGCGGTTCGTATGCCAAGCAACAAGATTGCGCTGGAGGTGATTCGCCAGGCAGGCGGCTATGTGGCAGCTCCCAGTGCCAATACCTCCGGGCGTCCAAGCCCCACACTTGCCCGGCATGTAATCGACGATCTTGCGGATAAGATTGATATGATTATCGATGGTGGTATGACGGATATCGGACTGGAGTCTACGATTGTTGATTTCACCGAAGAAATCCCCACCATTTTACGGCCAGGTTATCTCAGTGAGCCGATGCTGGCGAAGATCATCGGACAGGTACGCATGGATCCGGGAATCCTTGCAGCAGACAGTAAAACCCGGCCCAAAGCTCCGGGGATGCGCTACAAGCATTATGCCCCAAAGGCAGATCTGGTAATTGTGGAGGGGGATTTGGCCCCTGTGATAGAGAAGATCAACAGCCTGACAGAAGAAAAGCTTCGGCAGGGAAGTAAAGTGGGCATTATCTGCACAGAAGAAACAAAGACATGCTATCCAAAAGGAGTTTTAAAGAGCATCGGAAGCAGGGCCAGTGAAGAGAGTATTGCGGCACATCTGTATCAGGTATTGCGTGATTTTGACCAGGAAGAGGTGGAGTATATCTACTCGGAGTCATTTCAGACACCACGTATGGGACAGGCAATTATGAATCGTCTGTTAAAAGCAGCGGGACATGAGAGAATTAATGTATAGATGAGGTGACAAAAGCAGTGAAGCGGTATGACAAGTTAATTTTTGTGGACTCCGATGATACAACACGGGCTCCTATTGCGAAAACAATTATGAACAGCAAGTTTTTGCTGGGCGGACTGGATGTGTGTTCCAGAGGACTGGTGGTTTTATTTCCGGAGCCGATGAATCAGAAGGCCGAGGCGGTGCTGATCAGCAACGGTTATCAGACGAAGGAACATGCGGCGACGCAGCTCACCCAGGATGATATCAATGAACGGGTTTTGATCCTTACGATGGAAGAAGGACAGAAGGCCAAGATATGGGGGAACTTTGAGAATGCATCCCATGTGTATACCATTACGGAATTTATCCGGCTGGATGGGGAAGTGCTTCCGCTCTACGGGGAGCCTTTGGCTGAATATGGAAAATGTTATGAGACTCTGGAGGCTTTGGTTTCCGGTGTGGTAATACAATTAAATGAGGAGGAACTTAGAAAATGATAGCGCTTGGATGTGATCACGGTGGTTATGAACTGATGCAGGAGGTCAAGGATTTTCTGGAACATGAAGGGCTGGAGTATCAGGACTTTGGATGCTACAGCATGGAATCTGTGGATTATCCGGTTTATGCGAGAAAGGTAACAGATGCCATTACACAGGGGGTCTGTGAAAAAGGAATCCTCATCTGCGGGTCAGGAATTGGAATCTCCATCACAGCGAATAAGGTTCCGGGCATCCGGGCAGCACTTTGTACGGACTGCTTCTGTGCAGAGGTAACACGTCTTCATAATGATGCTAATATTCTGGCATTGGGAGGCCGTGTGGTGGGTGTAGGGCTGGCACTGAAAATTGTAGATACCTTCTTAAATACACCATTTTCAGGCGAGGAGCGTCACGCCAGAAGAATTCGCCTGATTGAGCAGGAAGAAGACTAGAAAACCGGCAGATCCATACTGAAAAACAGATTATAAAAATGATTTCGTAATACAAGGTTAAAGGAGAGAAAGTAATTATGGCAAAGACAGTAGTGATGGAGCATCCATTAATCCAGCATAAGATCGGCATTATCCGCCGTGGGGAGACAAGCTCCAAAGAATTTCGTGAGATGATCAGTGAGGTTGCCATGCTGATGTGCTATGAAGCAACCAGAGATCTTCCGCTGGAGGAGATCCAGATTGAGACCCCTATCTGTAAGACGACAGCTATGGAGCTTGCAGGTAAGAAAATGGCAGTGGTACCGATCCTTCGTGCAGGTCTTGGCATGGTGGAGGGGATGCTGGCCATGATTCCGGCAGCAAAAGTAGGACATATCGGTCTGTATCGTGATCCGAAAACTCTGGAGCCGGTAGAGTATTACTGCAAGCTTCCTTCCGATATTGCAAACCGCGAGGTGTTTGTAACAGATCCGATGCTTGCCACGGGTGGCTCTGCAACAGCAGCTATTACGCTGTTAAAAGAGAAAGGTGCGAAGAAGATTCACTTTATGTGTATTATCGCTGCGCCGGAAGGTGTCAAGAGAATGCAGAAGGAGCATCCGGATGTGGATCTTTTCATCGGGGCACTGGATGAACGCCTGAATGAGCATGGTTACATCGTTCCGGGTCTTGGGGATGCCGGAGACAGAATCTTCGGTACAAAATAAAAAGGAACAGCCACAGCGGAACGCTTTACACAATCCACTGTGGCTGTTTTACAAAAATGGAGGTTTTTTACATGAATGAAAAGCGAACAGATTATATTTCCTGGGATGAGTATTTTATGGCAGTTGCCAAGCTGGCAGGCATGCGTTCGAAAGATCCAAGCTCCCAGGTAGGAGCCTGTATTGTAAGCTCTGACAATAAGATCTTATCCATGGGCTATAATGGCTTCCCCAAAGGCTGTTCGGATGATGTATTTCCCTGGGGGAAAAAGTCAGAAGATCCGCTGGAAAATAAATATGTATATGTTACCCATAGTGAGCTGAATGCGATCCTGAATTATCGTGGTGCCAGCCTGGAAGGAGCCAAGCTGTATGTGTCGCTGTTTCCCTGCAACGAATGCGCCAAGGCCATCATCCAGAGTGGAATCAGGAAAATCATCTATGACTGCGACAAATACGACAAAACCCCCGCTGTCATCGCATCAAAGATGATGTTTCAGGCAGCAGGGGTGAGCTTTCAAAAATATGAGCCCTCTCATCGTACCATAGAAATTACGGTATAATACAGCGATTAATAAGCGCGTCCCCAGTAAACCATCTTCTTTGCAGGTTTACCGCAGCATACGCAGACATCGCTTAAATGTTCTTCCTGGAAGGGGATACAGCGGCTGGTGGCTGCGGTGTCCTCTTTTATCTTGTCCTCACAGGCCTGATCTCCACACCACATCGCACGTACAAAGCCCGGTTTTTCATTGATTGTTTCCTTGAATTCTTCGTAGGTTGTTGCGTCATAGGTATGAGAATTGCGGTGTGCCAGAGCTCTTTCGTACATATCCTTCTGAATATCTTCCAGAAGAGCTGTTACCTTGGCAGGAATCTCAGTAAAGGGTACAATCATCTTTTCTCTGGTATCACGGCGAACGATGACTGCCTGTCCCTGTTCAATATCCTTTGGTCCCAGCTCGATACGAAGCGGAATACCGCGCATCTCCTGCTCGGAGAACTTCCAGCCTGGTGTTTTGTCAGAAGAGTCAATCTTCACACGAACATCAGAAGCCTTCAAGGTATCCATGAGCTTCTCGGCATTTTCCATAACACCCTCTGCGTCCTGGCGGATAGGAATGATCATAACCTGAGTAGGTGCGATTCTTGGTGGAAGCTTCAGTCCGCTGTTATCGCCGTGTACCATGATGATGGCACCGATCATACGGGTTGTCATGCCCCAGGAGGTCTGATGTACATATTTTAAGGTATTATCCTTGTCGCTGTACTGAATGTTGAAAGCCTTTGCAAACCCGTCACCGAAGTTATGACTGGTTCCGGACTGCAGAGCCTTGCCGTCATGCATCAGAGACTCGATGGTGTAGGTTGCTTCGGCACCGGCGAACTTTTCTTTGTCGGTCTTGCGTCCCCGGATTACCGGAATTGCCAGAACCTGCTCGCAGAAATCCGCATAGAGATGAAGCATCTGCTCGGTACGTGCCTCCGCTTCCTCAGCAGTTGCATGAGCCGTATGTCCTTCCTGCCACAGGAATTCTCTGGAACGAAGGAAAGGACGGGTGGTTTTTTCCCAGCGGACAACAGAGCACCACTGATTAAACACCTTTGGCAGGTCCCGGTGTGAATGAATCTCTCTGGAATAAAGGTCACAGAAAAGTGTCTCAGAAGTAGGACGTACACAGAGACGCTCCTGCAGTGGTTCCAGTCCGCCGTGGGTTACCCAGGCAACCTCCGGCGCAAAGCCCTCCACATGATCCTTTTCCTTCTGAAGCAGACTTTCCGGGATAAACATAGGGAGATAGACATTTTCCACCCCTGTTTCTTTAAAGCGTCTGTCCAGTTCCTGCTGAATATTTTCCCAGATTGCGTATCCGGCAGGTTTGATTACCATACATCCCTTTACACTGGTGTAGTCTACCAGATCGGCTTTTAAAACCACATCGGTATACCATTGTGCAAAATCATCTTCCATGGAAGTGATTGCTTCTACAAGTTTTTTCTGCTTTGCCATGATTTTTCTCCTGTTCTTTTTTTGACATAAAAAAACTACCGCATCCCTGCATAGGGACCGATAGCTGTGTTCGGTGGTACCACCCTGATTAATCACAGGTACACTGTGATTCTCTTTGGACGCCTTAACGCGGCACACGTTCTGCTTTCACAGACAACTCCAAGGCAGGTTCCATGCCCTGCGCACAGGAATCTTACACCGGATGATTCCCTCTCTGTGGATTGCAGAACATGTACTAACCCTCTTCAACGTTATTATTATTTATTGTAAAATGATATCGATTCTTTGTCAAGCGCAAAAATAGGCTGTTAAATTGAAAAAAAATAAAGTATACTATACATTATGAAATTACAGGCGGGAGGAATAACAGTGAGAATAAAACTGCCGGCAAGCGTAAATGCAGTTCTCGATGGACTTCATGCGCATGGATATGAGGCATATGCAGTTGGTGGCTGCGTCAGAGATGCAGTACTTGGAAGAAAACCGGATGACTGGGATATTACCACATCCGCTACACCATGGGAGGTAAAGGAATTATTCTATCGTACCGTAGACACCGGTCTGCAGCATGGAACGGTTACGGTTCTGATTGGAGATGCAGCCCATGAGGTGACAACCTACCGGATCGACGGAGAATATGAAGATTCCAGACACCCGAAGGAGGTTACATTTACCGCTTCCCTGCAGGAGGATCTGAAACGCAGAGATTTTACGATCAATGCGATGGCTTATAATCAGGAGAGTGGTCTGGTGGATCTTTATGGTGGAATCTCTGATCTGCAGCGAAAGACGATTCGTTGTGTTGGAGCACCAAAGGAACGTTTTGGTGAGGATGCACTGCGTATCTTTCGGGCACTGAGATTTGCTGCCCAGCTGGGATTTACGATAGAAAAGGATACCCTGGAGGCTATCCGGGAACTGGCACCAACGCTCAGACAGATCAGTGCGGAGCGGATTCAGGTGGAGCTTACCAAGATGCTGGTATCGCCCAGACCGGAATACATGGAAGCACTGTATGAGACAGGGATCACAGCAGTGATTCTTCCGGAGTTTGATGCAATGATGAAGTGTGAACAGCATAATCCTCATCATTGCTATACGGTGGGAATGCATACAATCGTAGCTATGAGCCAGGTGGAACCGGACAAGGTTCTGCGGTTTACCATGCTGCTGCATGATATGGGAAAACCGGCCTGCCATACCAGATCAGAGGATGGAATTGATCACTTTAAGGGACATGCAGTGGAGGGAACCGAGACAGCGAGAAAGATTCTGCGCCGCCTTCGCTTTGACAATGATACCATACATCAGGTGACCACACTGGTATATTGGCATGACTGCAGACTCGAGCCTTCGATGAAGAGTGCAAGATGTATGTTGAATCGAATCGGTGCAGAACTTTTCGAAAAGCTTTTGCTGGTGCAGCGGGCAGATACTCTTGCCCAGAGTGAATGGGAGAGGGAGCAAAAGCTTCAGCGTATCAAAAATATGGGTGTATGCCTGCAGAAGGTATTAGAAGAAGGCCAGTGTTTTTCGCTGAAAGAGCTGGCAGTGACGGGACAGGATCTGATTGCCCAGGGAGTCGCTCCGGGTCCGAAAATCGGGGAAGTGCTGCAGGAGATGCTTATGTTTGTGTTGGAAGAACCAGACAGGAACCAGAAAGAATATCTGCTGCAGACTTTTTCGGAAAAGATTTCTGCTGCCAAGGAATGACAGGCCTTTTCCCCGCATAATAATAGCTATCCTGACAATCAAAGACACTTGTCAATCAGCAAACAGGGGGTAGGCTAATTGTATGATCGTGGACTTTTTATCCTGGAGCAATATGGACTGGAACCGATTTCTACGAAGAAGGGGAGAGGGATCCTCCTCTATGAGACGGCAGACGGCTGGATCAGTATCAGTGAATATGGCGGAACAAAACAAAAGCTGGAACTGCAGGAGGTGCTGATGGAGCACCTGGCGCAGACCGGCTTTTTTTGTCTTGACCGTATGAAACGCACCAGTGCGGGAGAGCTTTTAAGCCATGACAGAGAGGAAAATAACTATATTGTACGGGAGTGGCATGCAGGTCGTGAGTGTGATGTAAGGTCTGTGACAGATATTGAGCGCGCAGCGGGGACCCTTGCAAATCTACATAATCATATGCATATGGAAGTACAAAAGGAGTATGAGAAGGAATCACTGATTGAGGAGTGCAGCCGGCATAATGCACAGATTAAAAAGGTGAAAAGGCTGATTCTGAAACGCAAACGAAAAAATCTTTTTGAAGTAAATGTTCTGTCCTGCGTGGATTGCTTTCTGGAACAGGCGCTGGAGACAACAGCCAGGCTCAGGGAATCGCAATATCTTGCGCTGCGGGAAAAAAGTCTGGAGGCAGGAGAGGTGTGTCATGGGGAATATACACAGCATCATGTCCTTTTCTCGGGTAATCTGACCATGGTGACGAACTTTGAACACTGGAATTTTGACAGCCAGATTGCAGATCTTTATCAGTTTATGAGAAAAATACTGGAAAAGCATAACTGGGATCTGGCGATCGGAACCGGCATTTTGGAGACCTATCAGAAGGTGCGTCCTCTGTCCCAGGCAGAGCTGTGCCATCTGAAGCTGCGCCTGTCCTATCCGTGGAAATTCTGGAAGCTTTTGAATTACTATGCATCCAACAATAAGGTGTGGATTTCCGGGAAAAATGTCGAAAAACTGCGCCAGATTCAGACGCAGATACCGTACTGGACCAATTTTCTGAAAAATGGTTTTTGAGCATTCCATTTTCTTCGAATTTGGTGTATAATTTACCCTAAGCAAGCCGATGGCTGCCTTTGAAAAAAGTAACTGCCAGATACAAAGCAGTTACGAAAAAGCATACAAGTGGAGGGAATACGGATGGACTACAAAGAAATCTATGAATCGTGGCTTTCAAACCCATATTTTGACGAGGATACCAAAGCAGAGCTGCGTGGGATTGCAAATGATGAGAATGAGAAAAAAGAAAGATTTTATATGGATCTTGAGTTTGGAACAGCAGGACTTCGAGGGGTAATTGGGGCAGGAACAAACCGTATGAATATCTATGTTGTCCGCAAGACAACACAGGGTCTTGCCAATTATATTGCAGCAGTGAACGGTCAGAGTAAGGGTGTGGCAATCGCCTACGATTCCAGACGGATGTCACCGGAATTTGCACAGGAGGCTGCTCTTTGTCTGGCGGCCAATGGCGTAAAAGCATATATTTTTGAATCCTTAAGACCTACACCGGAGCTTTCCTATGCAGTGCGGAAGCTGGGATGTATCGCAGGAATCAACATTACTGCCAGCCACAATCCGCCGGAATATAATGGATATAAGGTATACTGGGAGGATGGCGCACAGATTACACCACCCCATGACAGCGGTATTATGGACGAAGTAAAGAAGGTTACTGATTATAACACAGTGAAGACCATGTCCAGGGAAGAGGCGATTCAGGCAGGCATGTATCAGGTTATCGGTGCGGATATTGATGATCCTTACATGGCAGAGCTTAAGAGCCAGGTGCTTCATATGGATGCGATTGAGGCAGAAGGGAAGAATCTGAAGATCGTCTATTCTCCGCTTCACGGTACTGGCAATGTTCCGGCACGCCGTGTATTGAAAGAACTGGGATTTGAGAATGTCTATGTGGTAAAGGAGCAGGAGCTTCCAGACGGAGAGTTCCCAACCGTAAGCTATCCGAACCCGGAGGCTGACGAGGCATTTACCCTGGGTCTTGCACTGGCAAAAGAGGTTGATGCAGATCTGGTTCTGGCTACAGATCCGGATGCAGATCGTCTTGGTGTGCGGGTAAAGGACAAGGAGGGTGTTTATCATACTCTGACTGGCAATATGTCAGGCTGTCTGCTGGCTGATTATGAGATCGGACAGAAGAGAGAGCTGCAGGGCAGTCTGCCTGAGGATGGGTTCCTGATTAAGACTATCGTTACCAGCAATATGGCAGATGCCATCGCAAAGTATTATCATACCGGTTTGATCGAAGTGCTGACTGGCTTTAAGTTCATCGGACAGCAGATTCTGGGCTTTGAGGAGAAGAAAAAAGGTACTTATCTCTTCGGATTCGAGGAGTCCTATGGATGCCTGATCGGAACACATGCCAGGGACAAGGATGCAATTGTTGCAACGATGGCACTGTGTGAGGCAGCAGCTTATTACAAAACAAAGAATATGACGCTGTGGGATGCCATGATTGCACTTTATGAGCGTTATGGATATTACAAGGATGATATTCAGTCTATTACCTTAAAGGGGATTGAAGGTCTTGCAAAGATTCAGGAGATCATGGATACACTGCGCAGAAATCCACCGAAAAAGATTGGTGCATACGAAGTCCTTTCCAGCAGAGATTATAAAGAAGACAAGGTTGTGGATGCAAAGACCGGAGAAGAAAAACCCACCGGACTTCCAAAGTCCAATGTTCTGTACTATGATCTGACAGATGATGCATGGCTTTGCGTTCGTCCTTCCGGCACAGAACCAAAAGTAAAATTCTATTATGGAATCAAAGGAACATCTCTTGAAAATGCAGATCAGAAGTCCGAGGAACTGGGAAAAGAAGTTGTAGAGATGATTCAGAAGATGTTATAGGAGCAGCATGGAGCATAAGTATACATTTGAGGAATTCTGTGGGATTATCGAACGTCTTCGGGGCAAGGATGGCTGTCCGTGGGATCGGATTCAGACCCACGAAAGTCTGATCCCCTGTATGGTGGAGGAAGCCTACGAGGTGGTGGAGGGAGTACATATTCTTTCGGAAACCGGAGAAGCCTTCAATCTCTGTGAGGAATTAGGAGATGTGCTGATGCAGGTCGTAATGCACAGTGCAATTGCGGAGGAAGAAGGACTTTTTACCCTGTCTGATGTGACAGACGGCATTAGCCGGAAGATGATTCACCGCCATCCTCATGTATTTGAAAAAGCAGGAGAAGCCAGGGACTGGGAAGAACTGAAGCGGGAAGAAAAGAAAGCTCAGACACCGCAGGAAGAACTGGAACATATTCCCAAGGCATTTCCCGCATTGATCCGCACACAGAAGGTGCTGAAAAAGGTGGATCATTTTTACGGATATGGACAGGATAAAGAAAAGAGTATATCAAAAGCAAAAGAGAACCTGGAACGGCTGCAGGATGAGTGCTTTACTGGCGATGCAGAAGAACTGCTTGGAGAGACCTTTCTGGAATTGGTGAATTATTCCAGAATCCTTGGTGTAAACAGTGAGCAGGCATTGGAGAAAAGTCTTGAAAAGCTGCTAAAAACGTTACTGTTCACAAAGGACTGAGCATTTACTGCACAGTCCGTAAGAAAGTGAAACAAGAATGCCGAAATTCCAAGCCCCAAAGGAGATTTGGAATGAATTTAGGCAGGCTGCCGGTCACAGAGTGGACAGCAACCTAAAAACTCGCTGAAATACTGTAAATTCCTTGACAAAACAGAAGGCACAGTATATAAATAGTAATAGAGTTTAGTAGATAACATGCTTTTGGTAAGGCATACCGGTACTAGATTAAATATAATTTTGAAAACACAGGAGGAATTACTCATGAACAAAACAGAATTAGTTGCAGCTATGGCGGAGCAGACAAATTTATCCAAAAAGGATGCTGAAGATGCACTGAAAGCATTCGTAGATGTTGTATCAGAAGAACTGAAAAAAGGTGAGAAAGTACAGTTAGTTGGATTTGGTACTTTCGAAATCTCTGAGAGAGCAGCAAGAGAAGGAAGAAATCCTCAGACTGGCGAGACTATGCAGATCAAGGCTTCCAAAACACCGAAGTTCAAAGCTGGAAAAGCATTAAAGGATATGATGAACTAATCCATGCGTCTTGATAAATTTTTGAAGGTATCCCGGTTGATTAAGCGACGTACGGTCGCTAATGAGGCCTGTGATGCCGGAAGAGTACTCATCAATGATAAACCGGCGAAGGCTTCTGCTCAGGTAAAGGCCGGTGATATTCTTGAGATCCAGTTTGGAAGTAAGGCTGTAAAGGCGGAGATTCTTGATGTTCAGGAGACTGTTCGTAAGGAAGCTGCCCAGGAACTTTACAGATATCTTTAATTTCCGTATCATAGGAAAGAAGCAGTCCCCATATAATGAACATTATATGGAGGACTGTTTTTTTATGGAGACATCTGCCGTTTTAAATCATCAGATTAAGCTGATAAACAGAAGAAACGCCGAGCTGGAGGGTGTTACGGATGTGATTTCTTTCGATGATAAGGAGATTCGTCTGAATACCACGGAGGGACGTCTGCTGATCAGCGGAAAAGAACTGCATGTAGGCTGTATTCAGCTTGAGACAGGAAAGGTGACGATAGACGGTGAAATCTCCCATATCACATATCAGACCGCGGGAAAAAAACAGGAAACATCCCTGCTCCGCCGTCTGTTTGGGTAGGTGCTATGAGTTTTTATGTGCACCATGAAGTACTGATTTTCTTGAAATCTTTCTGGTATGGAGCATTTCTTGTACTTGTCTATGATCTTTTTCGAATTCACCGCATATTAAAAAAACACAGCACAGTAGTGATTGCAGTGCAGGATCTCTTTTTTTGGACTTTCTGTGGGTTTTATCTTTTTGTTATGTGCTACCGGGATAACAGTGGGGCGCTGCGGCTCTATCCGGCTGCGGCCATTGCAGCCGGAGCACTTGCCTGTAAGTGCAGCATCAGTCCCTGTTTTGTAAGTGCAGCGGTATTTCTCGGCAGGAAAATACAAGTCATCTGTCGAATTCCCATGAAATTTATACAAAAAACTATAAAAAGGTTGAAATTTTGTGTGATAGGCGTTACAATTTCTCTATGTAGAAAAATAGACCGTATCTGTGGAAGAGATAATCTTTCACTTTCCAATAAGGGTAAAAGCCATGAAGAAAAAAAGAAGCGTAAAAAAAACGCTTACAAAAAGAAATAATAACAGACAGAACCGGGTAGCCATGCTGGTAATTACATTTGTGCTCTGTATTTTGCTTGGTGCGCTTCTGATTGAAGGACAGCGTATCAGTGCAAAGATTAATTCCAACGAGCAAAAGGTTACACAGCTGGAGCAGCAGATTGCGCAGGAAAATCAGCGCACGGAGGATATCAGCGAGATGGAAACCGAGATGTCAAGTGATGCTTATCTGGAAAAGATCGCAAAAGAGCGTCTTGGACTTGTCAAGGAAAATGAAATTGTATTCAAGGAAGCAAAATAGAAGTCGGATTTTAGCAATACTTTTTTAAAATTGCTCCTGTATTTTGACAAAATTCGTATAGGAATGCGTATATAATACTCCTTTAACAGAACCTTTGAGAAAGGAGTATTACATGCCGGGATGGATACTTGCCATGCTCGTGATCAGTCTTTTTCTGATTGGACGGGACATGGCAAAAACTGTTTATATGACCAGAAAAAGCAGAGCAGATAATGTGGTGTACGAGAAACATCCGCAAAAAGAACAGATGGAACGTTATGCCCATTCTTTTCAAAAGCTGGCCAATACCTTCTACAGCCTGCCCTATCGAAAGGAACATCTTTCCAATGGGGAAATGCTGGAGATTATGGATGCCTGTACCAGTCAGATCTGTGTGCGGTGTGCAAAACATGATTCCTGCTGGGAACTCTGCTATCATCTGACATTACAGCAGGTATGTGAGCTCCTGAAAGCATATGAGGAGGGCGAGCCGGAGAAGACGGAACTGATTCAGGCAGACTGGATGCTGCACTGTGTCAATGGTGCCAGATTCCTGGAGCTTTTGAAACAATATTTTTTTCGCTCCAAACAGGCACTGGTATGGAATAACAAACTGATTGAAAATCGTCTGGCGGTGGCGGAACAGTTAAATGAAGTTGCGCACATCATGCAGAGGACTGCTGATGATATCTACAGCATCAGCACTGTTCCGGAAAATCTGGAGGAACAGGTATGCCGGATGCTGAGAAAAAAGCATGTTGCTGTTAAAAAAATATGGATGCTGGAGAAACCTTCTGATAAGATTAAACTGTATCTGACCGTGAGGACCTTCGGAGGGCAGTGCGTGACTCTTCATGAGGTCGCTAAGGTTCTGTCTCAGATCTGCCAGACAAAGATGATGGCAGTCCAGGAGGGCAGAACGCTTTTGAACGGGGAATACACCACGGTGTTATTCATCGAGGAAGTCAATTACCGGGTTTTATATGGAGTGGCAAAGGTCACAAGAGATCAGGAGAAAATATCCGGCGACAGTTATACCTGTGCTGACTGTGAGGAATCCTTTTTGATGTGTCTGTCGGACGGTATGGGTTCTGGACTTGATGCCAATCGTGAAAGCGAAACGGTGGTTGAACTCATGGAAGAGTATCTTGCTTCCGGATTCTCTAAGGAGACAGCAGCACGGATGATTAATTCAGCACTGGTGCTGCAGCGGGGGGACGGAATGTTTTCCACGGTGGATCTGTGTTCTGTGAATCTGTACAGTGGTGTCTGCGATTTTCTGAAGGCAGGTGCCTGTACCACATTCATCAAGCGAGATCAGTGGGTGGAAGCGATCTCATCCACCAGTATTGCAGCAGGACTTACGCAGCAATTGGACTATGATACTGCGACAAAGAAGGTTTATGACGGTGATTATATCATCATGGTTACGGATGGCGTACTGGATGCCCTTCCCCTGTCAAGAGAGGAAGAGGTGATGAAGGAGATCATTCTGAAGCTGCACAGTACAACCCCCAAAGAGCTGGGGAGAAGTATCCTGGAGCATGTGATGTCCTATTGCAGCTATGAAGCCAGGGACGACATGACAGTGCTGGTAGCAGGAGTATGGAAAAAATGATGATACTGTTCACAAAGGACTGAGCATTTACAAAATAAAAGCAGCAGATACAAAGGAATAAAAGAATGCAGAAAAAAATATTAGAATATATCAGAAAACATCAGATGCTTTTGCCCCGGGAAACCTGTCTTGTAGGATTATCCGGCGGTGCAGATTCCGTATGTCTTCTTTTTATGCTGTATAAATTAAGGCAGGAACTGGACTGCCATATCCAGGCAGTGCATATAAATCATAATATAAGGGGTGAAGAGGCCAGACAGGATGCGCTGTTTTGCCAGAACCTG
Source organism: Lachnospiraceae bacterium (assembly GCA_028692395.1). GTDB lineage: Bacteria > Bacillota > Clostridia > Lachnospirales > Lachnospiraceae > Novisyntrophococcus. The sequence continues at coordinate 33,244 of JAQUXP010000024.1, read as the reverse complement.
TGTGCCAGGCTTGAGATTCCCTGTTATGAGTATTCTTATCAGGTGGAACTTCTGGCAAAAGAGGCCCATCTTGGTACCGAGGAGATGGGACGGAATCTGCGAAGAGAGGCATATGCTGACTGTATGAGAAAGCACGGGGCAGAGAAACTTGCACTGGCACATCATCAGAATGATCTCGCAGAGACATTTCTCTTTCACCTGTCCAGGGGGACCTCTCTGGATGGACTGGATGCGCTTCGTCCGGTGAGAGATCACATCATCCGACCTCTTCTGGGCGTGAGAAGATGTGAGATAGAAAACTGGCTTCGACAGAACCGGATTTCCTGGTGTGAGGACAGTACGAATATACTGGATGATTATTCCAGAAATCAGATTCGTCATCATGTGATACCAGTGATGGAAGAACAGATTAATCCCCAGGCTGTTTCCCATATTGCAGCGGTTTCTGAGGATATAGGGGAAGCACGTGCGTATCTGGAGCTTCAGACAGAACGTTTGAGAAAGAGTCAGGTGCGTGAGGGGAAATCAGGCATAGAGATCTCTCAGGAATGTGCAGGGGAGCCGGCCGTTCTGGTTCGTCGCCTGCTGCTTGGTCTGATTGCTGCTCTTGCAGGAGGGCGAAGAGATATCACTCGAGAGCATGTAGAGAGTGTCTATCGTCTGTTTGACATGGATACAGGAAAACAGGTTTCTCTGCCGGGCCAAATTGTGGCAAGGCATACCTACACAGGGATCACCCTCAGCAGATCTGAGACAGATGCAAAAGTGGTGAAAGAGAACCTGCGAGAAGAGCAAAAGATCCGGCTGACAGAGCTTCCCATAAAGGGGAAACAAACCGTTTACTGGGGAGATTATACCATTACTATGGAAAAATCAGAGTATCAGGGCAAACAAATTCCGGAAAAAACATATACGAAATGGTTTGATTATGATAGAATAAATCCTAATGTGGTATTTCGTACAAGACAAAGAGGGGATTACCTTGTAATTAACCAGGCAGGGGGTCGCAGGAAGCTCAAGGATTATCTGATTGACTGTAAGATTCCTCAAAAGGAGCGGGATAAGCTGCTTCTTCTGGCAGAAGGAAGCAGGATCCTCTGGGTCGTCGGTTACAGAATTGGCGAGAGTGCGAAGATCAGTCAGACTACACGTAATATTTTACAGATTCAAGTAGATGGAGGAAATACAAATGAGTGAAAAAATATCGGTTTTGATCGATGAGGCTACTATTGATGCAAAGATTCGCCAGATCGGTGAAGAGATCAGCAGAGAGTATGCCGGAAAAGAAGTTCATATGATCGGTGTGCTGAAGGGTGGAGTTTATTTTATGTGCTCTCTTTCTCAGTGTATTACTGTTCCGGTCAGCCTTGACTTTATGTCGGTTTCCAGCTATGGTGATGATACCAAATCAAGTGGTGTGGTAAAGATCGTCAAAGATCTGGATCAGTCGCTGGAAGGTAAGGATGTAATCATTGTGGAGGACATCATTGATTCCGGAAGAACCTTGAGCTATCTGATTCAGATTCTGAAGAAAAGAAACCCTGCAAGTCTGCGTCTGTGTACCCTGCTTGACAAACCGGATCGCCGGGTGGTACCGGATGTGAATGTAGATTACTGTTGTTTCCAGATTCCGGATGAATTCGTCGTTGGATATGGACTTGATTATCAGCAAAAATATAGGAACCTTCCCTACATTGGTGTTGTGGAGCTGGAAGGATAAAGGAGAATACGTGAAAAGACAGTCAAGAGGAGTAGGAGTTTATCTGCTTACAGCAGCACTCCTGATATTTATATTTTTCTTTCTTCCGAATCTGCTTCAGCGACAGAATGTTGTTTCGGAGAAGGTGTTTCAAAACGAATTGGAAAATCATACCATCGAAAAGGTAACGATTCATCAGAATACACAGGTGCCTACCGGATCTCTGGTATTTGAAACAAAGGACGGTCAAACAGCCCAGGTAAATGTCAGCGATATACAGGAGTATCGTCAGATGATGATCGATGCTGATTTTGCCAATTATCTGATCAGTGATGTACCACAGGATAATACCCTGCTTGATATGGTAATACCAATTATCATAGGAGTGGCGCTTGTGATGATTCTTATGATGTTTATGAATCGTATGGTGGCAGGTGCCGGAGGCGGTGGTGGAACAAACGCCAAGATGATGGACTTTGGAAAAAGCAGGGCAAAGTTATCTAAAGAAGGGGACCATAAGGTGACGTTCCAGAATGTGGCCGGTCTCCAGGAGGAGAAGGAAGATCTGGAAGAAATTGTGGATTTTCTGAAACAGCCGCAGAAGTACACTGCAGTTGGTGCAAGAATTCCAAAAGGTGTTATCCTGGTGGGACCTCCAGGTACCGGAAAAACCCTGCTTGCAAAAGCTGTTGCAGGAGAGGCAGGAGTTCCGTTTTTCAGCATTTCCGGATCTGATTTTGTGGAAATGTTTGTAGGTGTAGGTGCATCCCGAGTAAGAGATCTTTTTGAAGAAGGAAAGCAGCACGCACCGTGTATTATCTTTATCGATGAGATTGATGCAGTGGCAAGAAAACGTGGTTCCGGTATGGGCGGCGGACATGATGAGAGGGAACAAACTCTGAATCAGCTGCTTGTGGAGATGGATGGTTTTGGTGTAAATGAGGGCATCATCGTAATGGCAGCCACCAACCGTGTGGATATTCTGGATCCGGCAATTCTGCGTCCGGGCCGTTTTGATCGCCGTGTTATGGTGGGCGCACCGGATGTGAGAGGACGGGAAGAGATTCTTAAAGTCCATGCAAAAGGAAAACCCCTGGGTGACGATGTGAATCTGAAGCAGATTGCACAGACTACAGCAGGCTTTACCGGTGCGGAATTGGAAAATCTTCTAAATGAAGCTGCGATTTATTCTGCAAAAGAAAATCGATCTTTTCTGTTACAGGATGACATTAAGCGGGCATTTATCAAGGTTGGTATCGGAACAGAGAAGAAGAGCCGTGTGATTTCCGAGAAGGAAAAAAGAATTACAGCTTACCATGAGACAGGTCACGCAATTTTGTTCCATGTGCTTCCGGATATGGAACCGGTATATACAATCTCTATTATTCCTACCGGGGCAGGAGCAGCTGGATACACCATGCCTCAGCCGGAGAATGATGATATGTTCAATACAAGAGGCAAGATGCTGCAGTATATCACAGTATGCCTGGGAGGCCGTGTGGCAGAGGAGATGATCTTCGATGATATTACAACAGGTGCATCTCAGGATATCAAGCAGGCAACCGCAACCGCAAGAGCTATGGTGACCAAGTATGGTATGTCTGCAAAGGTAGGTCTTGTCAGCTATGGAGATGATTCCGATGAGATTTTTATCGGAAGAGACTGGGGACATACAAAGAGCTTCAGTGAGAATGTGGCAGCCGTTATAGACGAAGAAGTACATCAGATTATCGAAGAGTGTCACCAGAGGGCAAAAGAGATGATTTCCCAGCATACATTTGTGCTGGAAGAGTGTGCAAAACAGCTTATGACAAAAGAGAAGTTGAATCGACAGGAGTTTGAGGCAATTTTTATGGAAGAGGCAGAAGCGTCAGAATGATGTGTTGGCAAAGTGAACAAAAACACAATTGAAAAATTGTGAGATTTGTGCACACTTATTGGGACAAATATGGTACTATAATTCTTGTAAAAACCCCCCAATACATTATATAGTTTTTGCTACACCCCATAAGAAGAAATACCTTCTCCAAAAAGGACAGCGTTCGACAGCTGTCCTTTTTCCTGCCCAAAAGCAGGAAAGATTGTTTGGTTATTTTGTTTCTTGTGCTGGCGGGGAAACTAAGATATACTAGGAACACTTAGAGCAATCAGGCGGAGCGCAGATTGAACTTAGTGAGAATGCATATCTGAACACTTAGCGAGGTATCTTCGAGCTTAGTGTTCATGATAGAAGGAAGCTTATGAATTGTGAAATGAGGGAATAAAATGGATAACGAAAAAAAGCAGCAGTATGTCACTCAGATGAGGGCTGTGTTTAATAAAAGTGCTCTTTTTGCAGATGAAAGCTTACAGTACAAGATGCCACTGGAGCCGGAGCCGGGAGATACAGTTACGATACGTTTTCGTACGATGCGCAATGATGTAGATGCTGTCTACTTTATCAGTGGAAAGCTGCGTGAGCAGATGAAGATTGAATATACCCGCAATGGATTTGATTATTATGGAATCAAAATACCGGTAGGGACAGAAGCGATCCATTATTTTTTTGAGATTCAGTGTGGAAAGATCACCTGTTACTTTAACAAGCTGGGTGTAACCCGTGAACTGCAGGAGGTCTACTCCTTTGGTATCGTGCCAGGTTTTAAAACGCCGGAATGGGCGAAGGGTGCTGTGATGTATCAGATTTATGTCGATCGTTTCTACAACGGGGATACGACGAATGATATTGAGACAGGAGAATACTTTTATATCGACCGTCAGGTGAGAAAGAATGATAAATGGAGTGCAGTGCCGGAATCCATGGATGTCAGTAACTTTTATGGGGGAGATCTGCAGGGAGTAATAGATAAACTGGATTATCTGCAGGATCTTGGGATACAGGTGATCTATCTGAATCCTATCTTCGTGTCACCGTCAAACCATAAGTACGATATACAGGATTATGATTATGTAGATCCCCATTTTGGAAAAATTGTGAAGGATGATGGAGAACTGCTGCAGCCAGATGATAAGGATAATACCCATGCCACCAGATATATTAACCGTGTAACGAACATGGAAAATCTGGAAGCAAGTAACCAGCTGCTGATTAAGCTGGTGGAAGAGGTACACAGACGGGGGATGCGCCTGATTCTGGACGGAGTATTCAATCACTGTGGTTCCTTTAACAAGTGGCTGGATCGGGAACGCATCTACGAGAAGCAGGAGGGTTACGAAAAAGGTGCTTATATTGATAAGAAGAGCCCTTACCATACCTTTTTTAAATTTCTGAATGAACATGACTGGCCTTATAATGAATTCTATGACGGCTGGTGGGGACATAATACACTGCCGAAGTTAAACTATGAAGAATCTCCAAAGCTGATGGATGATATTATGCGTGTGGCCAGAAAGTGGGTTTCACCGCCGTTCAATGTAGATGGCTGGAGACTGGATGTAGCTGCAGATCTTGGTCATACTCCTAATTTTAATCATACTTTCTGGAAGAGATTCCGTCAGGTGGTAAAAGAAGCGAATCCGGAGGCAATCGTTCTTGCAGAGCATTATGGAGATGCCCGCAGCTGGCTGCAGGGTGATGAGTGGGATACCGTTATGAACTATGATGCCTTTATGGAGCCTGTATCCTGGTTTTTGACCGGTATGGAAAAGCACAGCGATCAGTTCCGTGCGGATCTGCTTGGAAATGCGGATGTCTTCTATGATACCATGGTTTATAACACGCCTCAGTTTTACCGTCAGTCTCTGGATGTATCTATGAATGAGCTGGATAACCATGACCATTCCAGATTCCTTACCCGTACGAATCACTGCGTGGGACGTATCGGAAATGCCGGTGCAGAGGCCGCTACAGAAAATATTAACAAGGCTGTGCTGCGGGAAGCCGTGATCATGCAGATGACCTGGCCTGGTGCACCGACCCTGTATTATGGAGACGAAGCCGGACTATGTGGTTTTACTGATCCGGACAGCCGTCGTGCTTATCCATGGGGCCATGAGGATCGTGAATTGCTGCGCTTTTATAAGAATGCCATCTATATTCACCGTAAATATCCGGTATTCATCCATGGATCCATAAAGTTTTTGCATAAAGACTTTAACCTGATTTCTTATGGCCGCTTTGACCGCCATGAACAGGTGGTAGTTGTTATCAATAATCGTGCAGAACAGGTGAAGGTAGAGGTTCCGGTATGGCAGACAGGTATCGCACGTACGGAGGATACAAAGATGACGGAAGTATTTGGCAGCAATGCCATCGGATTCTCCACTATGAAGCGGGAGCATGAGGTAAAGGCTGGAATATTGACACTGGAACTTTTTCCTTTATCAGCAATTGTGCTGCATCGTGAGGAGGATTCAGACTTTGACTTCTATAAAACAAAGGAACAGCAAAAAAAAGCTTGATTTTTTGAACAAATAATTTTATACTGTATTTTGTGGTACAGGTTATGTGGTACACATACCTGTACATAAGCCGCAGTGGCGGAACTGGCAGACGCCCGGGACTTAAAATCCCGTGGGTAGTGATACCCGTACCGGTTCGATTCCGGTCTGCGGCATTTAATAAGCCCCTATTTTGGGGCTTATTTCTATTTTGCGTTGCATTTCGTGTTGTATAGTACCTGGGTGGTTTAAAAATTGTTTTTGACATTTAAAACTGATTCGCTTATAATGTACTTAACAAGAGAACCGACAGCTAGCTGAAACCTAGCCACCTCGGTACTATGTAAGTCTAAAAAATAACGCTACACTTTGCGAGGGTGAGGGCGTTATTTTTTATACTTAAAGTTAATAACAAGGGGTCTTAAACATTTAGGATAACAAAATACTTTACAAAAAAAGATGAATCGATAAGAAAAGGAAGAATATTATGTCTAACTACATTGGTCTTGATATAGGAACTACCTCGGTCTGTGCAGTGTGTCTGGGAGATGAGGGAAAACTGCTGCAGAGCCTTTCAGTGTCTGATCCGTTACCGGAATTAAAGGAGGCGGGACACACAGCACTTCAGGATCCGCAACAGATTATGGAGCGGGTGCGCAGACTTATAGAACAAATCGTAAAAGAAGAAAAAATGCCTTTTGCCATGGGTATTTCCACACAGATGCACGGGATTGTGTATGTGGATGCGGCGGGAAAAGCCTGCTCGCCTCTTTACACCTGGCAGGATGCCTGTGGAAATGAGGTCTGTGAAGGTGAGACCTGCAGTCAAAGGCTCTCACGTCTGACCGGGTATCAGATAGCTGCCGGTTATGGGCTCTGTACACATTATTATCAGATCCTTCATCATGCAGTGCCTGAAAATGCAGTAAAAATCTGTACAATCGGGGATTATGTAGCCATGCAGCTTGGCGGGCTTGACAGACCGGTCATGCATCCATCCAATGCAGCGGCACTTGGTTGCTTTGATATAAAGAACCAGAGGTTTGACCTGGAAGCCCTTTCGAAAGCGGGAATCTGTTCGGAAATTTTACCCGAAATAGCAGGGGAAAGGATGATCGGAAAAACAAAAGAAGGAATATGGATCATGTCAGCGCTGGGGGATAATCAGGCCTCTGTTTATGGAAGCCTGAAATGGACAGAAAAGGAAGAAGTTTATGGGGCAGGTGGTTGTGGGATTCAGATTACCGTAGGAACCTCGGCACAGATTTCCATTGTCACAGATCAGTGCCGGACAGATTCCGCACTTGAGCTGCGTCCCTTCCTCAAAGGAAAATATCTGCTGGTAGGTGCTGCTCTGTGCGGCGGTTATGCATGGCAGCTGCTGCGGGATTTTTATATGGAGACAGCACAGCTTTTGGGTACGGAAGCAGCCTCTGACATTTATGAGAAAATGACAGAGGCCGCCAGGAAGGTGTATGAACAACAGAAGCAGGATGAAACGAAAAATAATTGCAGAAAACAGCTGCAGGCGGATACCCATTTTCTTGGAAGCAGGAAGGATCCCAGCCAGTCGGGGGGATTTTCCGGTGTTACAGCGCATAACTTTCATCCAGGCGAATTCTGTCTGGCGGTGCTGCAGGGAATCGTTCAGGAGCTGTACACCTTTTATGCTTCGGAAGAAGAGAATCTTCGGGAGTGTCAGGTGATCTATGGAAGCGGAAATGGACTTCGAAGAAACCCGGTGCTTGTGCAGCTCTTACAGGATCGTTTTGGTAAAGAGATGCGGCTGATGCCGGCAGTGGAGGAAGCGGCTTTGGGGGCTGCAAAGGCAGCCAGAGACACTGCAGGTTTGGAAAATCTTCGGCAATAACAGGTGTCTTTTGCAGAGACTTGTTTTTACAGTCATTATAAATAGCAGCTGAGATCCCGGCGCAGAGCTTCCTCGATGGAGATAAGCCGCAGACAGAGATCCTGTGCCTGGGTATCGGCGGTTTTATACTGATTTTTATAGCGGTGCAGAGATTTGATTCCCATATCGCAGCCGTCAGTAATCAGGTCAGCGATGGTCGCATCGCTTTTATCCATCATCATTTTCATATTCGTCTTGCACCAGGACATTCCTTTGGCGGTGGGAGAGGGCTCTTTTTCCTCGGAGCCGATCTCCGCCAGAAGACGGTGCAGTTCATTTCCAAGGTCTGCATGATGCTTTTTGCTCTCCCGGAGCAGCTGCTTGAGTTCTGAGCTTTTGACTGATTCCAGAATCTCATCAATAGAAGAAACTGCCATCTTTGTTCCGGAATCACATTCCTTAAGTAAGCTGATTGTATCGTTATCTGTCATGGGGGTCTCCAATCTTTGTGAAATAAATTTTTGTCAATGATCATAGTCTTTCCCAAATTTCTGCTACTATTCCACTTTTGAGAGTTTTCAAAAATATCTGTCAAAGAGAGCTGCCTGTATGGTATACTATGGGTATTTAGGATGTACTGGTGATCAGGGCATTCTACTGATGATTGAAAAATGGCAGCGGAGGAAAAACAGATGTATCGAATACTGATGGTAGAGGATGATGAAACCATATCCCATGAAATAAAGGAGAATCTTGAAAGCTGGGGCTATGAAGTGCAGGAAACAGAGAACTTTAAAGATGTGATGGCGTTATTTGCCAGATTTGATCCGCAGCTGGTACTGATGGACATCTCACTGCCCTTTTATAACGGTTACCACTGGTGTGCACAGATCAGACAGGTTTCGAAAGTGCCTGTGATTTTTCTTTCTTCGGCATCAGATAATATGAATATTGTGATGGCAGTTAATATGGGGGCAGATGATTTTGTGGCGAAGCCCTTTGATCTGATGGTCCTGATGGCCAAGGTGCAGGCGATGCTTCGGCGTACTTATGAGTTTGCAGGTCAGACGAATCTGATAGAGCATAAAGGCGTTATCCTGAACATTTCAGATGCTTCTATTTCTTATCAGGGAGAGAAGGTGGAGCTGACGAAGAATGAATATAAGATTCTTCAGATTCTCATGGAGCATATGGGAAATACGGTCAGCCGAGAAGCGATTATGACAAGGCTTTGGGAGACGGACAGCTACGTGGATGATAATACCCTTACGGTAAATGTTACCAGACTGAGGAGAAAGCTGGAGGAAACAGGAATCTCTGATTTTATTCAAACCAAAAAGGGAATGGGTTATATTATTGAACAGTAAGATGCGAAAAAGGATTAGGTATGGAATACTATGAAGGAATTTGGCGCTTATATAAAAATGCATCGAAAAAGTGGACTTCTGCTTTTGCTCTGGGTTGGGGTGTTTCTTATCGTTTTTGTCCTTTCTGCTTTGCCCGTTGATACGATTTTGTATGGTCTTTTATTATGGACGGTTATTGCAGCGATTATGGCAGCCCTTGATTTTTACGGATATCGTAAACATGTGAAGCAGTTAAGGCAGGCAGAATCGTATCTTGCGCTGACGCTGGAGCATCTGCCGGACACAAATAATATGGTTGAGGGCATTTACCAGGATATGCTCCGGGAGATCTTTCAGCAGAGAACGGATTTAAAATCAGAATATGACAGCAGATACAGTGAAATGATGAATTACTATACGATGTGGATGCATCAGATCAAGACACCTATAGCGGCAGCTAATCTTCTTTTGGAATCGGAAAAGGAGATAAAAAAAGAAGAATTAAAAAATCAGATGTTTCGGATTGAAGAGTATGTGGGCATGGCACTGCAGTATCTGCGCATGGAGCACATGGGAGCCGATCTGAAATTTCAGCATTATCCGCTGGATCAGATTGTCAGACAGGCAGTCCGTAAATATGCAAAAAGCTTTATGTACAAAAAGATTGCAATGGATTATCACGAACTAAACTTTGAAGTGATCACAGATGAAAAGTGGCTTTTATTTGCCATCGAACAGATCTTATCGAATGCCATCAAGTATACGAGGGAAGGGAAAATCAGTGTCTATATGGAGCCGGAATCCGAAGGTGTGCTGGTGATTGAAGATACAGGGATCGGAATCGCAGCAGAGGATCTGCCCCGGATTTTTGAGTGGGGATTTACCGGATATAACGGACGTATTGAGAAGAAGTCCACGGGACTTGGACTGTATCTTACCAAAACCATTTTATCCAGATTGGGACACAGGATCTGGATAGAGTCGGAGGAGGGAAAAGGCACAAAAGTAAAATGTGGTCTTGCCTCCATAAAGCTGGAAGTAGAGTAGGATCTTACATTTTTGTAAGTTTTTATCAGGAACTGTAAGCCAGATAACTGGCATACAGTTCTTTTTCTTGCTATGATAGGTATATAGAAAAGAAGGAGGCATAAATATGGCAGTTTTGGAAGTCCATAACTTAAAGAAGATTTTTATTCCGCGGTTTGGCGGAAATCAGGTACAGGCACTGAAAGATGTATCATTTTCCGTGGAGGAAGGGGAATATGTGGCAATCATGGGTGAATCGGGTGCCGGAAAAACCACACTTTTGAATATCCTGGCGGCTTTGGATAAACCGACAAGCGGTGAAGTGCTGCTGGAGGGAAAGAATATTGTCAATCTGAAAGAAAAGGAGATTTCTGCTTTCCGGCGAAATCATCTGGGATTTGTATTCCAGGACTTTAATCTGCTGGATACATTTTCTCTGAAGGATAATATTTTTCTTCCGCTGGTATTGTCCGGAAAGGGATATGCGGAGATGAACAGCCGCATGCAGCCCATCGCCAAGAAGCTTGGTATCACAGAGCTGTTGGAAAAATATCCCTATGAGGTTTCCGGCGGACAAAAGCAGCGTGCTGCGGTAGCCAGAGCACTGATTACAAATCCCCAGCTGGTTCTTGCAGATGAGCCTACAGGTGCGCTGGATTCCAAGGCAACAGATGGTCTGCTTCGTCTCTTTAATGAAATTAATGAGGACGGTCAGACAATTCTGATGGTCACACACAGTGTGAAGGCTGCCAGCCATGCCAAAAGGGTGTTATTTATTAAGGATGGAGAGGTATTTCATCAGATTTACCGGGCAAATGCTTCTGAGGAGGAGATGTACCAGAAGATCTCGGATACCTTGACCGTGATTGCGACAGGTGGTGAGCACAATGCGTAGATTTTTTTATGCAAAGCTGGCATGGAGCAACATCCGCAAAAATGCCCGGATGTATATCCCCTATATGCTGACTTTTGCAGGAACGGTAATGATGTATGAGATTATGCAGGCATTGTCTATGAATAAAAGTATGCTGACGGTATCTGGTGGAGCATCCGCTCAGATGGTTATGAATCTGGGAAGCTGGGTAATCGCAATTTTTGCTGTTGTCTTCCTGTTTTATACCAATAGTTTTTTAATTAAGCGCAGAAAAAAGGAATTTGGTCTTTTCAATATTCTGGGCATGGAGAAACGTCATCTGGCAAAAATGGTGCTGTGGGAAAGTATTTACAGCTATGTGGGAAGTATGGCAGCAGGTCTTTTAGGCGGAATACTGCTGTCACGCCTTGCATATCTTGCAGTGGAACGGATTTTGCAGATCAATATCTTTATGAAATATGAGATGCCGCCGAAGGCGATCTGGGCGACCATTCCACTGTTTGGGATTATTGCCCTGATCAATCTTGCCAATACCTTATTCCAGATTCGGCTGTCAAAGCCGGTAGAACTGCTGAAAGGATCTGAGGTAGGAGAAAAAGAGCCCAAGACCAAGTGGATTCTGACCCTGATTGGTGTGATTTGTCTTGGAATAGGCTATTATCTTGCAGCTACGGTGGAGAATCCTGTGACTGCGCTGATGTTGTTTTTTGTGGCAGTGATTCTGGTTATCGTTGGAACCTATGCTTTGTTTACAGCGGGAAGTATTGCTATTTTGAAAATGATGCGCAGAAGCAAAAAGTTTTATTATAAGCCGAATCACTTTATCTCTGTCTCAGGTATGATGTATCGGATGAAACAAAATGCAGCAGGACTGGCAAGTATCTGCGTACTTTCTACCGGTGTATTGATTCTGATTTCCAGCACGATCTGTCTTTATCTTGGCACAGAAGATACCATTCGCATACAGAATCCAAGAAATATAGCGGTTTCCGTGCAGGATGCGGATGAGAACAGCAGGGATGCGGTGCAAAAGATGGTACATTCCATGCTGGAAAAGCACGCTGTTGAAGCAAAAGAGGAACTGTCTTATTTCTCTGATACTTATGTGTTAAAGCAGGAGGAAGGCAGGCTTACTGCATTTCCAAATCAGAGTCAGGTGAATTATGATCAGGCCAGTGTGATACAGTGTATTATGCTGAAGGATTATAATCGTCTTGCAGGCACAGAGGAACAACTGGAGCCGGGGCAGGTTCTGCTGTATGGAACAGGCGATGAGATTGGTGAGGATAGTATTCAGATTGCAGATACGGTCTATAGGATCAAGGAGCACCTGAAGAGCTTTCCTATCCCCCAGGGAATGGAGGAAGCTATTACCAACACGTATTATCTTGTGATGCCAAATCAGGAAGCCGTGGAACAGATGGCAGCGCAGCTACTCCAGTCAGAGCCAGACAGTGGGATCCAGTCAGAGTGGGTTTATTATTATGGAGTTGATCTGACAGCCGAAAGTGATGTGCAGATCGAGATGACAAAGGAGCTTCGGGCAGCCTTTGACGCTTCCGGTATCGAAGGGGCGGTACATGGTGCAGCAATCTCCAGAAGCTCAACTACATCCACATTTGGAGGATTTTTGTTCCTGGGTATCTTTTTGGGAATACTGTTTTTGATGGGGACTGTTCTGATTATCTATTACAAGCAGATTTCAGAGGGATACGATGACAGAGAACGTTATCAGATTATGCAGAAGGTGGGAATGAGCCGAAGGGAAGTAAGAAAATCTATAAGAAGTCAGGTTCTTACCGTATTTTATATGCCGCTTGTGATGGCAGGTATCCATATTCTGTTCGCATTTAACATGATCAAAAAGATCTTGAACATGTTTGGATTGTTCAATATACAGCTTTTTATCCTGTGTACCGCCGGCACCATAGTCTTGTTCGCAATCCTGTACTGTCTGGTATATGCAGTGACAGCTAAGGCTTACTATAAAATTATTTCATAATAATTTCGCAGGCTGTGAGGCTGTCGCACTGTGCCACTCCAGGATGGAAGGCTGCTGCCAGACACTGTTTCGGAGTACAAGTGCATATAAAGAATAGATTTTGCTAAAAACGTAAGTATGCAGCACAAACTAGTACATCGTAAACGAAATAACTGCCCAGAAAGCGCAGGATAAATTTTCGAGAGTAACAGTCAAAAAACGCAGGCGTAGCGGGCTACAATGAGGATTTTTGGCTGGTGCTATCGGAAATATAGACAAGCTTAATGTGGTAGTTATTTAGGAAACGATGTACTAGTTTCACTCAAACAGTGTGCTGCATCCTTACAACGCAAATTCTATTCTTTTTCGTATGCTTAGGACTCCTGCAAATGTGTCTGGCAACAGCCTTCCATCCTGGAGTGGCAAAGTGCGACAGCCCGATAATGTTTCGAAGGAATGATGCCTTGTTCTACTATTTTGCGCCTACTGGTTCATAGGTGAACCAGTCAAAATCAGCATGATCATCGCAGTGATGATGGTTGGCGGTGGCGTACATACCGATGTAGGCACCGGTGAAGCCACCATTTGTCAGGGAGCTTAACACAGAAGCAGGGGCACCTTTGTAGAAAACGGAAAGCTCCTCTTCCTGTGTGCCATAATAAAAGCTGTAACTGTCGTGATTTCCTAAAATGCTCAGGTAGATCCGTCCATGCTCCGGGATTGCAGCCTGATGAAGCAGTACTGGTGTGGCATGTTCGGTTTTCCAAAGCTGAAGAACAGGTGTGGAAGCCTCCAGGGTTACCGTGAAGATATAGTGAAAACGGTCATCCTGGATCAGTGCCAGTCCGGCCTGCTCATAATCAAACCGGGGAGTGAACTCCATGGCGGCAGTGCAGCGAAAACAGATATTTGTCTGTCTACGCCCGATAAATGCAGGGGTGCAGACCTCCTGCATAACTTCTGGAAGCAGCTTCAGCCGCAGAAAGCCAGGACGTTCTGTCAGGGAATAGAAGAGCTCCTTTGTGGGATGAATGGTGTTCCACATCAGTTTCAGCTTCGCAGATTCAAAGTTATCGCAGGCAGAAGGTACCGGAACAGGACAAGGAGTCAGATCCGGGAGACGTTCCTGGGAATTCACACAGCCATTGGCATTGTCCACACGCAGCCATCCGTCAGTATCCCAGATCACCGGAATCAGGAAGGTCTCTCTTCCGGTAGCAAAATCCTTGTCAGCATTTGGCCGAACGCCAAGGAGCACCATCCACCATTCTCTTTTTTGCGTTTCAACAATATCTGCATGTCCAACAACCGAGATGGGGTTGGTCAGCGGCAGATGACGATGGGTTACAATTGGGTTACGGGGACAGATCTCATAATCGCCGTCAATTGTTTTACATCTTGCCATCATAACACTGTGATTTTCAAAGGTTCCACCTTCTGCCACCATCAGATAATACCAGCCGTCATGGCGGTAGAGGTGTGGGGCTTCGATCCATTTACTCCGTGTCTTGAATCCGTCCCAGATCACAGTGCGCTCTCCTGTAAACTGAAGTGTCTCAGGATCCAGCTCCTGCAGGTAAATGCCGTGATGTCCCTCCGGATAGAGGGGAGTCTCCACAATAAAGTTACCCACATACCAGATGCGCCCGTCCTCATCAAAGAAGAGGCTGGAGTCAATTCCGTCGGCACCTTCGATAAAGTGAGCCTTACTCCAGGGACCAGCAGGATTCTTAGCGGTGATAATATAGTTATCACGCCGTGCTTCCCGTCCTTCGGATACAAAGGTATTAATAATGTAGTAAGTACCCTGATGATAGCGAATGGAGGGAGCCCAAAGTCCCAGGGAGGTTTCGCAGTTTTTGTAATCCAGCTGGTCAGCATCGTGGATGCCATGACCGATCTGCTCCCAGTTTACCAGGTCACGGCTGTGAAAAATCGGAAGACCCGGAAAATATACAAAGGATGAAGTCACCAGGTAATAGTCATCGCCTACCCGGCAGATAGAGGGATCCGGATAAAAACCGGATAATACAGGATTCTGAAATGTTTTCTCTGACATAAATTTATACTCCTTCTCAGTGATTTGTTTTTAGTTTAGTGGAAAACACCGGGAAACACTATTGAAATCTTGCCGGATATCACAAAAATGTTGCGGAGTACGCAGAATCTGACTTTTCTTTTAGTGGCATGTGTGATAAAATAGGCATACGTGAGTGAGCCGGTACCAGTTTCGAAAAAGGTACCTGACAGTGATGGAGGAAACAACAAGATGAGCAAGATTATATTAACAGGAGACAGACCAACAGGAAGACTTCATATCGGACATTATGTGGGATCTTTACAGAGAAGAGTAGAATTACAGAATTCTGGTGAATTTGATCAGATTTTTATTATGATAGCAGACGCCCAGGCGTTGACTGATAATGCGGACAATCCGGAAAAGGTGCGTCAGAATATTATCGAAGTAGCACTGGATTATCTGGCATGCGGGATTGATCCGGCCAGGAGTACCATCTTTATACAGTCGATGATTCCGGAACTGACAGAGTTATCCTTTTATTACATGAATCTGGTAACCGTATCCAGACTGCAGCGCAATCCAACCGTTAAGTCTGAGATCCAGGCAAGAAACTTTGAGGCAAGCATTCCGGTGGGTTTCTTTACTTATCCCATCAGTCAGGCTGCGGATATTACGGCATTTAAGGCAACCACAGTACCGGTTGGGGAAGATCAGGCACCGATGCTTGAGCAGGCCAAGGAAATCGTACACAAGTTTAACTCTGTATACGGTGAGACTCTGGTGGAGCCTAAGATATTACTTCCGGAAAATGAAGCATGCTTAAGACTTCCTGGCGTAGATGGCAATGCCAAGATGAGCAAATCTCTTGGAAACTGTATCTACCTGTCTGAGGAACCTGAGGATATCCGCAGGAAGGTTATGAGCATGTACACCGATCCAAATCATATCCGTGTGGAAGATCCGGGCAGTCTGGAAGGTAATACCGTATTTACGTATCTGGATGCATTTTGCCGCCCTGAGCATTTTGAAAAATATCTGCCGGAGTATACCTCTCTGGATGAGCTGAAGGCTCATTATCAAAGAGGCGGTTTGGGAGATGTAAAGGTAAAGAAGTTCCTGAATAAGATACTGCAGGAGACCCTGGAACCAATCCGTAACCGGAGAAAAGAGCTGCAGAAGGACATCTTTGCAGTTTACGATATCCTGAAAAAAGGCAGTGAAAAAGCAGAGCAGGTTGCAGCACAGACACTTCTGGATGTGAAGGATGCGATGAAGATTAACTATTTCAGTGATGAAGCCCTGATTGCTCAGCAGCAGGAGCGTTTTAACAACAAAGAATCATAAAACTTTTCCCAGAGCATAGATCTGAGGCGAAAAAATAACATAAGGGGCTGTTGCACTTCGGTGTCCAAGAGTCTCTTATGAGGGCTGAACACGGTTTCGAAGTCCAAGAGTATACACAAAACAACCGATTTTGCTATAATCATAAGAAATCACCATAAACTCGCTGTGCTCAGAGAGTATGCTGGTTTCTTATAATGCAAAGTCGGTTGTCTTGGTATACTTAGGACTTCTGTAAATGTGTTCCGCCCTCATAAGGGACTCCCGGACACCGAAGTGCGGCAGCCCTTATGTTGTAGTTATTTAGGAAACGTTGTATTAGAAAAATTAAAGTAGATTTAAGGTAAATATGGTAAACTGTACACAACAGATGATGAGAGGAGGCATAATACTATGCGTTTATTGCTTGCGGAAGATGAGAGAGAGCTGGCCAACGCACTGGAGGTGGTTCTGCGTCATAATAATTATTCCATCGATGTTGTTTACAACGGAGCTGATGCTTATGACTGGGCATCTCACACAGAATATGACGGGGTAATTCTGGACATTATGATGCCAAAGATGAGTGGTCTTGAAGTGCTGGAGGCCCTGAGAAAAAATGGAAGTGATGTGCCGATTCTGCTTTTGACAGCAAAAGGGGAGATTGAGGACCGGGTACTGGGCCTGGACAAGGGAGCTGACGATTATCTGCCGAAGCCCTTCGCCATGAAGGAGCTTCTGGCAAGAATTCGTGCCATGACGAGACGAAGAAGTGAGTTTTCTTCTAATATACTGGAATTCGAGGAATTGAATCTGAACCGGGAGACCTTTGAGCTGAGCTATCAGAGGCAGTCTGTGCGTCTGGGGAATAGGGAATACCAGATGATGGAGTTAATGATGAGCAATCCCAACAGCCTGATCTCCACACAACAATTTATGGAGAGAATCTGGGGCTTCGATGCGGAAGCTGAGGTAAGCGTTGTGTGGGTTTACATCTCTTATCTGCGGAAAAAACTTCATGCCCTGGAGGCCCCGCTGGAAATCAAAGCCGCCAGAGGTATCGGTTATAAACTGGAGCCTGTGACAGAATAAAAAGAAAGATACGAAAACTATTACAAGAGGGATTGAAAATGATAAAGAAGCTGCAGCGCAAATTTATAGGGATTACCATGCTGTCATTGTTTGTAGTACTGCTGCTGGTGGAGGGAACGATTAACGGGATCAACATCTACCAGATAAGTCAGAAGTCAGAGACCTTGCTGACCATGCTTTCTGAGAATGACGGTGCGTTTCCGAAGGGAAATCCCAATCAGAATACAGAACAAAATCCAGAACAGAATCATGCATCAGATGGCGATCAGCCCCAAAGTGTCCGGCCACTGGATAAACATGACCTGTTTGGCTTTCGCCTGTCGGCAGAGACACCATTTGAGACCCGGTATTTTTCTGTGCGTGTTGCATCGGATGGAAGCCAGAGTATTGATGTTTCTCATGTGGCATCCATCTCAGAAGAAGAGGCAGGAAATTATGCCACAGAAATCCTGAAATCTCAAAAAAACAGTGGCTATATAGAACAATATCGATATCACAGTACTGTTTCAGAGGACTCCACATTGCTGGTATTTGTGGACTGCAGAAATGATCTCCAGAGCATCCGAAGCTTTGCCATAATTTCCATGCTGGTAGGTGCAGTATGTATGGCGCTGGTGCTTTTGCCGGTAATTGTGCTTTCCGGAAGGGCGGTTCGTCCAGTGATGGAAAGTATGCAGAAACAGAAGCAGTTTATCACAGATGCAGGCCATGAGATCAAGACACCCATCGCCATTATCTCTGCAAACACTGAGGTCCTTGAAATGTGCAGCGGAGAAAATGAATGGACCATCAGTATTCACCATCAGGTGGATCGGCTGCATGAACTGGTGAAGAATCTACTGACCCTTTCCAAGGTGGATGAAACGAGAGAAAAGCTTCCCATGGCGGAATTTTCGTTGGGGAAGGTGGTGCGGGAAGTGAGTGAAAGCTTTGACGCCATGGAGCAGGCAAAACATCTGACAGTTACCAGACAGATCGATGAGAAGCAGCGGATGGTTGGTGACGAGAACAGTATCCGTCATCTGATCTCCATCTTAATGGATAATGCGGTAAAATACTCTGATGAGGGTGGAACACTCAGGATTGAAGGAAAGGGGAAGGAGCGCACGGTAACGCTCTGTTTTTATAATTCCTGTGAGGAGGTCCCCCAGGGAGACTTGTCCCGGCTTTTTGACCGTTTTTACCGGGCAGACCCATCAAGAGCCCGGGAGAGCGGTGGCTATGGGATCGGACTTTCTGTGGCAGCAGCTATCGTTCATGCCCACAAGGGCAAGATACAGGCCCTGCGCCAGGAGGAAGGCATCTGTTTTTCGATAACACTGCCAGGAGGAATTCCTCAATAAACCAGAGGAAGACACAGTTCTTTCACAGATTCTGCGAGGTGCTTTTAAGTTGATTTAAGGTTGATCCGGTATACTGTTACCCATAGAAAGTAAAGAATATGGAAAAAATGGGTTAAGGATTGGTAATTATTCAACAAAAAGGAGGAAGCAGACATGAGTGATATCCAGACAACCTTTCAGAGATATGAAGTGAAATATCTGTTGGACGAAGCGGCATACCGCAGACTGCGAAAAAAGCTGGAGGGGAGAATGAAGGTGGATCAATATGGGAAGACAACGATCTGTAATGTCTACTATGATACTCCGGATGCAAGGCTGATTCGTATGTCCCTGGAAAAACCGGTCTATAAGGAAAAGCTGCGTGTAAGAAGCTATGGAGTTCCCCAAAAGGATGGAATTGTGTTTCTGGAATTAAAGAAAAAATACAAAGGTGTGGTGTATAAGAGGAGAGAGACCATGATACTCCAGGAAGCCAGCCGCTATCTGGAGCAGGGCGAGATGCCAGGGTTTGACTCTCAGGTGCTCCATGAAATTGACTGGTTTTTAAAATACTATCAGGATATCTGCCCGGCGATGTATATCGCCTATGATCGGATTGCCCTGTATGGGTTGGAGGATTCCACTCTTCGGATTACTTTTGACTGTAATATCCGATGGAGGGACGAACAGCTGAGTCTTCAGTCCGGTTCCTGGGGCGATCCACTGTTAAAGCAGGGCCAGTATCTGATGGAGATCAAGATTGCCCAAGCTATGCCTCTGTGGCTTGGTGAGCTTCTGGACAGAGACTGTATTTATCCGGTGTCATTTTCCAAATATGGAATAGCCTATCAAAAACAGCAGCGGAACATGAAAAGTCACACAAAAACAGAAGAACAATACGAGGATAAAGGAGGAAGTAACTGTGCTTAATACATGGTTTCAGTCAATTGTTGTATCAGATACAACATCCACATTTTCTCTGGGCACATTTTTAATCTGTATGTTGGTTTCGCTGGTGCTTGGAGTCGCCATCGCAGGGATTCACATGTATCGGAACACGTATACCCAGGGATTTGTTATGACCCTGGCGCTGATGCCGGCCATCGTCCAGATTGTGATCATGCTGGTAAATGGGAATCTGGGTACTGGGGTGGCAGTTATGGGAGCATTTTCCCTGGTTCGCTTTCGTTCTGTACCGGGAACTGCAAGAGAAATCATGAGTATTTTTCTTGCCATGGCGGTGGGACTTGCCACTGGAATGGGATATCTTGGAATTGCAGTTGTATTTGTAATCATTATGGGCATGGTAAATGCAGTATTTACCATACTTCAGTTTGGAAAAAGCAGCCAAACCCTAAGGGAGCTTCGTATTACAATTCCGGAATCGCTGGATTATACAACGGTATTCGATGAGATCCTGGATCATTATCTGAAACACTGGGAGCTGGCTTCTGTGAAAACGACAAATATGGGGAGCCTGTTCAAGCTGCAGTACGTCATTACCATGAAGGATCCGGCAGAGGAGAAGAAATTCATGGATGAGCTCCGCTGCCGTAACGGCAATCTTGAGATCCTGTGTGGTCGGGTACAGACCATAAGAGAGGAGCTGTAATGAGCAGAAAAGAAGATAGAAAGGGAGCACAGGCTGCAGTGCTTTTTGCAGCGATACTGACTCTTTCCATGATAGGTGGCTGTGGGGGCGGCGCTGCAGAAACTCAGGGTCAGAGTGCAGCACCGGCACCAACAGAAAGTACCGGTGATACCGGGGTGGATACCAGTCTGGTCTTGTCGGAGTCGGAGATCAACACCGAATTTACAGACAATGAAAAGAAGGCGGCCCAGGTTACAGCGGACGCAGAAGAGATCAGCCTAACCCAGTCTGACTCTGAGAGCACAGTTACGATCACGTCCGGCGGAACCTATGTGGTCCGTGGAAGTCTGACAGATGGTCAGATTATCGTAGATACAGCGGATTCTGAAAAGGTCTGGATTGTACTGGACAACGCAGAGATTTCCTGCGAAGAAAGTGCGGCTATTTATGTAAAACAGGCAGATAAGGTATTCCTGACACTGGCGGAGGGCAGTCAGAATTCACTTTCCGGCGGCGCCTCCTATACAACCCAGGAGGAAGATCAGGTGGATGGCGTCATCTTCAGCAAAGCAGATCTTTGCATCAATGGAACCGGGGCGCTGACTGTTACGGCCAATTATAAGCATGGGATTGTATCCAAGGATGATCTGGCAGTAACCGGTGGCAGCATTACCATCGATGCAGTGTCCCAGTGTCTGGCAGCAAACGACGAGATTCGGATTCTTGACGGAGCATTTACCCTGACCTCTCAGGGAAAGGGCATCAAGGCTGAAAATGATGAGGATATGACACTTGGTAATATCTATATCGCAGGTGGAACATTTACCTTGGATACAGAAGATGATGCGCTTCATGCAGGAGGGAGTGTACAGATCGATGGCGGAACATTTACCATAGACGCAGGGGATGATGCCGTGCATGCGCAGCTGGATACCGTGATCAATGGGGGTACGCTGACGATTTCATCCTCTTATGAGGGACTCGAGGGAAAACGGGTGACCATCAATCAGGGTACGATAGAGCTTTATGCCAGCGATGATGGAATCAATGCGGCAGCTTCCGACAGCAGTGAAGAGATTGCCGATGTCCCTGACAGAGCCAATTCCACAAGAGGCGGCGAAGGTTTTGGCGGTCATGGCGGTCAGCTGCCCGGTGGTCCAGGTTCCGGTGGTGGAGATGGCGGCATGGAAAATGATGCAGATGCCTATATTGTAATTAACGGCGGCACTGTTACAGTGAATGCTCTGGGAGATGGCATAGATTCCAATGGGTCTCTCTTGGTGACAGGGGGCACCACCTGTATCAGTGGTCCCTCTGATGGGGGAAATGGTTCTCTGGATTATAATGGCGCCGCTGCGATAACAGGGGGAACGGTGATTGCTGCCGGAAGCTCCGGCATGGCGGCCACATTTGGTAATACCTCCACCCAGTGTTCCTTTCTGCAGGTGCTGCAAAGCACCCAGGCTGCGGATACTGCGATTGTGCTTAAGGATTCCCAGGGTGAGGTGCTTGTGAGTTATACACCACTTGTAAACTATGAGTGTGTGGTTGTAAGCTGTCCTCAGCTTCAGCAGGGGGAAACCTATACCCTGATCACCGGAGAGGAGAGTACCGAGATCACGCTGAATTCTGTAACAGAAAAAAATGAATGAAAAACTTGGAAGGGGTCTGTCGCACTTTTCCGCTGGGGAATGGACGGCTGCTGCCGGACACTGTTTCGGAGTCCAAGAGCATATAAAAAAGAATAGATTTTGCTAAAAACGTAAGGATGAAGCACAAACTCGTTTCACTCAAACAGTGTGCTGCATCCTTACAATGCAAATTCTATTCTTTTTTTATGCTTAGGACTCCTGCAAATGTGTCCGGCAGCAGCCGCCCATTCCCCGGCGGAAAAGTGCGACAGACCCCTTTTTGGGGGTATATATGGAAAAACATATTGACAAATAAGGTTAGATAATGCTAACATATATACGATATATAAAAAATATATAAGTTACATAAATTACAAATAAGCAATAACTAATAAAAATCAGCCATACAAAGGAGAGCAGGATATGATAAAAACTATTTTAAAAATTGATGGTATGGCATGTGGGATGTGTGAGTCCCATATCAATGATTGTATTCGTCAGAATTTTGAGATCAGGAAAATCAAGACCTCTCACAGCCAGGGATTCTCCCAGGTGATTTCAGAAAACCCGCTGAATGGGCAAAAACTTTCGGATGTCATCGCTGCTACCGGCTATACACTGGTATCGGTAGATACAGAACCATATGAAAAGAAAGGATTGCTAGGCAGACTCAGATGAGGCATACCTGTACACCCACCCAGGCTGCACTTGCAGAAAAAACAAGAAGCTTTATTCATGCGCATCTTTCAGAACGAATTACGATAGAACAGATTTCTGTGGAATTACATGTTTCTGCTACACAGTTAAAGATATGCTTTAAAAATATCTACGGAATGCCAATCTATGCCTACATTCGTTCCAAAAAAATGCAGCAAGCCTGTCAGCTGCTGAAAACAACAGAGTCCACGGTTCTGGATATAGGGAATCGTATGGGATATGATAATGGGAGTAAATTCGCCAGAGCATTTCGCAGTGTGGTGGGGGTAGGTCCCAGGGAATATCGAAGATCCCAGCAGATGAAAAAACAAACCTTTGAAAAAAATGTCTGAATGGAGCCGAAAAACATCAGAATATATGTTACGCTGAAAAACTGAAAGGAAGGTGGTTCCATGAAAATGCATAAGACTTTCGCATGGATGACTGTTCTTTGCTTTTTACTTACAGTAATAAGTGGATATAAAAAACAATAGGAGGTAACAATATGAAAGCATGGGAAAAAGTGGGCCTGTTTGCCGGAGGTGTTTTGTTCGGAACTGCAGGTGTTAAGATTCTTGGAAGCAAGGATGCAAAAAAAGCGTATACACACACAACGGCAGCTGTACTTCGTGCCAAGGAGAGTGTAATGACGAATGTCACAAAGGTAAAAGAAAATGCCGATGATATTCTTGCTGATGCAAAAGCGATCAACGAAGAACGAGCTGCTGACGAAGCGGAAGAAATAGTGGAAGAAACAGCAGAAGAAACAGAGGAATAAACGTAACTATTCAGCAGGTCTATGTAACTACCGGACAGACAGTAATGTCTGCCGGCAGTTTTTAATTGGAGGATCATATCGTGAAATGCAAAATACTGCATGAATCCAGAGGACGTCTGAGAATTCATGTCGAAAGAAAGCATATGAGTCTGCATCAGGCAGACATACTGGAGTATTACCTGAAAAATATTGACGGTGTGACCGATGCAAGAGTTTACGACCGTACCGGGGATGCAGTCATAAACTTTATCACAGATCGTACTCTTATTATTACGGCCCTGAGCCGTTTTTCTTACGAAAAAAATGAGATGCTTGTCCCGGAGCAAACCGGAAGAGCTCTGAACCGTCAGTATCAGGACAAGCTCACCTTTACGGTGCTTCGTCGGCTTGCAGCCAAACTTTTTTTGCCTGCACCTTTTTATATGACAGCTGCAGCTGTAAAATCCGTGCGCTATATCTGGCGGGGAGTTTCTTCCTTAATAAAGGGGAAAATTGAGGTTGCACTGCTTGATGCCACTGCCATTACCGTGTCCATGCTGCGTGGAGATTACAGTACGGCATCCTCGGTTATGTTCCTGCTGAAGATCGGAGAGATTCTGGAAGAGTGGACACACAAAAAATCTGTGGATGATCTTGCCCGCACACTGTCCCTGAATGTGGATAAGGTCTGGTTGAAAAAAGAAGAACAGGAAATCCTTGTCTCCATAGCTGATATTTCACAGGGGGACGAAATTATTGTCCGTACAGGAAATCTGGTACCTCTGGATGGAAAGGTGGTTTGGGGAGAAGCAACAGTGAATCAGGCTTCCATCACAGGGGAGTCCTTGCCTGTACGTAAGGAAATCGGAAGCTATGCCTATGCCGGAACCGTTGTAGAGGAAGGCGAATGCGTGATCTGCGTGGATAAGATTTCCGGTTCTGGAAAATATGATAAGATTGTCCGGATGATCGAGGAATCCGAAAAACTGAAGTCTGCTACCGAAGATAAGGCCTCCCATCTGGCGGATCGATTGGTTCCCTATAGCCTGGGTGGAACCATATTGACCTACTTACTTACAGGAAACATTACAAAGGCAGTGTCAATTCTGATGGTGGATTTTTCCTGTGCATTGAAATTGTCTATGCCCCTGGCTGTTTTATCTGCGATGAGGGAAAGCAGTTTCTATAATATATCAGTCAAAGGTGGAAAATTTCTGGAGGCAATTGCCGAGGCAGATACCATCGTATTTGATAAAACCGGAACCCTGACATATGCCTGCCCCCATGTGGCAAAAATTGTTACCTTCGATGGAAACAAGGAGCAGGAGGTACTGCGTCTTGCCGCCTGCCTTGAGGAGCACTATCCACATTCCATCGCAAATGCTGTGGTAAATGAGGCGAAAAAACGTCAGTTACATCATGAAGAACGACATTCAAGCGTAGAGTATGTGGTTGCACATGGAATATCAAGTATTGTCAATGAGAAAAAGGTTGTCATTGGAAGCCATCATTTTGTTTTTGAAGATGAGGGCTGTGTTATTCCCGAAGAGGACCAGGAAAAGTTTGATCATCTGCCGGATGAATACTCCCATCTGTATCTGGCAGTGTCCGGTGTTCTTGCAGCTGCGATCTGTATTGAGGATCCACTGCGTAAAGAAGCCTCAGCTGTCATCAGTACCCTGAAAAAGCTCGGAATCCATAAAGCCGTGATGATGACAGGAGACAGCGAACGAACTGCAAAAGTGATCGCAAAAGAGGTTGGTGTGGACGAATACTATTCGGAAGTTCTTCCTGAAGATAAGGCCAGCTTTATTCGAGAGGAGCACAAAGCAGGACGCAAGGTTATTATGATTGGTGACGGTGTCAATGATTCTCCCGCCCTGTCGGAAGCGGATGCAGGAATTGCCATCGCAGACGGAGCCGCCATTGCCAGAGAAATTGCAGATATTACAGTTTCAGCCGATGACCTGTTTGCCCTGGTGAATCTAAAGATGCTCAGCGATGCACTGATGCGGCGTATTCACGGCAATTATCGCTTTATCATTATTTTCAACCTGATGCTGATTGCACTGGGCGTGTCAGGTATCCTGCCGCCTGCCACCTCGGCGCTGCTTCATAATGCATCAACAGTTGCCCTCAGCCTGAAAAGCATGACAAATCTGCTATCTGATTGATACCATCTGATGAACAATATAATAATTAGAAGAAACAGCATTTCTATACAAAAAAATTGTGTAGAGTGCTGTTTTTGTTTGTTAGAAAATACGTAACTATTCAGCAGGTCCGTGCATTTACTGCACAGACCGTAAGAAAGTGATGCTAACTGGTCAGGTACTGAGCAGTTACTTATGGAAAACAGAAGAGCAGTGTTCTTATAGGGCCCATTTTACAGAACTTATTTTAAATATATATATTGACAAAGTATATTATACAACATATAATATAAAAAGAATATACATATGACGGATTCAAATAAGAGGAGGTGTGCCAGATGGCATTTACCGTAAATGCAGTGATGTTGGATTTTTTGATTCTTTCGGTTATCGCTCAGGGTGATACATACGGCTATGAGATCAGCCAGAGGATCAAATCGGTTTCAGATAAGAAGGATTCCACCATGTATCCAATATTGAAACGGCTGCAGGAGGAAGGCTGGGTTACTACCTACGATCAACAGTATCAGGGAAGAAATCGACGATATTACCGAATCACAGAAAGAGGAGAGCGCATGTATCTTACCTTGCTGGGGGAATGGGAGCTATATCAGCAGAAGATTGATCAGATTGTGAGAAAAAAGGAGCCTGATCAGGCACAACAGGAGGAGGGGAAAAGATGACAAAGCAGGAGTATATGGAACGGCTGCACAAAAAACTGAAGAAACTTCCCAGGGAGTCTTATCAAGAAGCGATGCAGTATTTTGAAGAGTATTTTACAGAAGCTGAGGATGAGCAGCAGGCGATTCAAAATCTTGGTACACCGGAAGAAGCAGCAGCGGGAATTATTATGAATCTGGCAATTGAAAATGCAGAGGAAAAGGAAAAACCGAAAAGTGTGAAGAGAGGATTTTCAGCAATCTGGATTGGAATTCTTGCGATATTTGCAGCTCCCATCGGTCTTCCTCTGGCCCTGGCAGCAGCAGTGGTCTTATTCAGTGGGATTCTGGTTATTGCAGCACTCTGGTTATCGCTGCTGCTCACAGCAGTGGTTGCGGCAGCAGGAGGAGTAGTAACTATAGCTGCTGGTTTTGTACTGGCGTTTTCTTCACTCTTTGATGGAATAGCAACGGTGGGTGCCGCCCTTATCCTGACTGGTGTTGGAGTCCTGTTAGGTTATGCAAGTCTTTGGATTGGATGTCAGCTTTATCGAATGGCATTAAAAACAGCAGCGCATATGGTGAAGGGAGGAAAAAATCGTGGAAAAGAAAAAGAAGATTAAGAAGAGGATTTTAAGAGGAGCAGTTGTCTGTATCCTGATCGGTATTCTGCTTTTAGGCTTTGGAATCTTTTTAGGGGGGACTCCCGGTGTAAGTATTGGAACAGATGGGATCCGTGCAAATAACCACCAGGTGCGTCAGATACTGAAAAAAACAAGGATAGAAAAGTTTGCCAATATTGCAGTTTCGATTCCCTATGGAGATATTGAGATTATTCCTTCCGATGGATTTTATCTGGAATATAATCTGGAGGACGCTTCCGGAAAATTACAGTATGAGGTACAGGATGGTACCTTGTCTGTAAAACAGAAGAAATCCGGTGAAGAAAAGATTCAGCTGTTTGGTTTCCAATTTTCCATCACCCCTTCTGAGGTAAAAATTTATGTTCCAAAGGATATAGATCTGCACTCTGCAAAATTATCGTCGGAGGAGGGAACAATCAGTCTGGGATCGGTAAAGGCGGATGTACTTGCTGTAAATAACAAATATGGAAATGTCAAGCTGACACAATTCGAGGGAAAAAGCTTGGGTATTACAGTGAAAAGCGGAGATATTCATCTGGGTACTGTAAAAGCAGATCAGGTTCAGGTGGTAGATGATTATGGCGATATTACAGCGGACACGTTTTCTGTGGGAAATTCTATGTTGCAAACAGAGGAGGGGGAAGTAAAATTGAGCGGAATCAGGGACTGTGGTTCCCTTGTCATACAAAGCGAGTATGGAGATGTGATATTGACCTCTATGGATGCACAGAAAAAGTATGGATACGATCTGAATACCCAGTATGGATCCATCCAGATACCAGAGGGAGAGATCACAGAAACAGAAGATGGGGCACAATATACAACATCCCAACAAAAGGAGCAGAATATTAAGGTGACCTGCAAGGAGGGGGACATTACAATAAAAGAGGCATAGAAAGATATAAAATGTAGAGATTAGTCAGAGAAGCGATCATCCGATATTTCCTGTAACAGGAAAGCTCGGATGATTTTTTTGCTGGCATTTTTACGTCATTTTTATGACAATAAAAAGTTAGTTATTGGTGACACATGAAGCGTCATTGGTACCACAGCCTAGGAAAATGTTACAGTAGACGCTATAATGAGATACATAGTGTATAAAAACACTTGTAAGTATTCAATAATACGATATGATAATGTCACGGCACG
Organism: Lachnospiraceae bacterium; assembly: GCA_028692395.1. Lineage (GTDB taxonomy): Bacteria > Bacillota > Clostridia > Lachnospirales > Lachnospiraceae > Novisyntrophococcus. Next base: position 5,055 of record JAQUXP010000024.1, on the reverse strand, counting down.
GAGTGTGTAATAATCCGTAAGTATGCCAGTGCAAATATGAAACAGTTACCAAATGTTCTTTATTAAGGGGGAACAAGAAGTGGCATTCGAAAAAAACTGGCAGGATGGAATGGTGAAGTTGACCGTCAAGATTTTGAAAGAGCATTATAAAAGAAATCTTGATTTTGTACTCTCCTACATAGCAGAAGAATTCATATGGATAGGTCCCCTGAAATGTCAGTTTGTATCAGGAAAAGAAGAATTTAGAAAAATGCTGGAACCGGAGCAGAAGATACCGGTTCTGGTTTCAGAGGTAGATTTCAGGCTTGTAAGTCGCCAAAGTGATTCCTGTGTTGTAGCAGGAAGCCTGTTGGCAACTACAGCAGATAAAAGCGGATTGATATTAAGCGTATATCAACGTTATACATTTTGCTGGAGTATTGTGGATGGAACGCCGAAAGTCTGTCATATCCATGGTTCTAATCCTTGGGAATTTACAGATGAGAATGAAACATTTCCTTTTCAGACAGGAAAATTGACCTATCAATACATGGAAAAAATGTGTAGACAGAGGCAAAGAAAGCTTACTTTCCTGGATATTAATAAAAATGAGATCTACATAGAGGAAAACAAAATTATCTATGCTGAGGCGCAGAAGCGGCACTGTATGATATATAGTACCGATGGAGAGTTCGAAGTAGGTATCAGTATATCAGCTCTTGAAAATCTGTTTTCTACACAGTTTTACCGCACGCACAGAAGTTTTCTGGTAAATGTGAACTATATTATCCGTGTGCAGCGTTATGAGATTTTACTGTGTGATCAGATCCGCCTTCCGATACCGGAAAAGCGGTATGGACAGATAAAAAAAGAAATTCGTGAAATCGAAGAAAGTTTGATTATAGTATGAAATTTGTTGATATACATTGCCATATCCTTCCCGGTGTTGATGATGGGGCAAGGAATGAAGAAGAGACTCGAGAAATGCTTAAAACAGCATATGAGCAGGGAACCAGAACAATAGTCGCTACACCACATTATTACCCTAATGTGGGCGAAAGCAGATCTTATAAAATCCGTTCTGCGTATGATGCAACAGTTGCAATGGCGGTCGGAATAGATCGGAATTACCAGATCTGTCTGGGTGCTGAGATTTTATATAATGGACAGGTGACAGCAGATCTGAGAGCACAAAGGGTCAGCACGCTATGTCAGACCTCCTATGTGCTTGTTGAGTTTCCGGGTTATGTTGATTTTTCTTATCTTTGCAGAGCAGTTCAGAATTTGAGAACCTCGGGATTCTGGCCGGTGATCGCACATATAGAGCGATACAGGGTATTGACAGGACACCCGGAAAGAGTGTTACAGCTGGTGGATATGGGAGCCAGAATTCAGACAAATGCAGATGCAGTATGTGGAAAACAAGGATGGAATACGAAACGTTTTTTACATCGTCTGATCAGACAGAAGCTTGTGCATGTTGTGGCAACAGACGGTCATGGCAGCCGGCATAGAAAGCCGGAAATGAAGAAGTGCGCAGACTATATCACAAGAAAATACGGAGCGGATGTGGCGGAGAGACTTTGTTCGTTGAATCCAATGCGGATAGTTAAAGGAGAATACATACTTGAATAAGATTACAATTAATACAGGCTTGAGTCCTTCAAATCAACAAAAGGAAGTTTATCGCACATTGCGTACCAATATTGAATTTTCCGGGGTGGAAAATCGTGTGATTGTAGTTACCAGCTGTGCTCCCAATGACGGAAAGTCAACAGTTGCCTGTAATCTGGCGGCTTCTTTTGCATCAAATGGAAAAAAGACACTGCTGGTAGATGCGGACCTTCGCAAGTCCGTGCTGCAGGTTCGTCTGGATCTTCAGTCCGACGGACCTATGAATGGTCTGAGTCATCTGCTATCCGGGCAGCTTCCGGTAGGCGAGATCGTATATGCCACCAATAGACAAAATCTGTTTATGATCCCAACAGGTGTTTTTTCCACCAACCCCACAGAGCTTCTGGGTAATGCCAGAATGGAAAAACTGATGGAGGCATTAAAAAAATTATTTGAATATATTATTATTGACACACCTCCTCTTGGTAGCTGTATCGATGCTGCGGTAGTGGCAAGGATCTGTGATGGGTCTGTACTTGTGATGTCTGCGAACAACACGTCAAGAAGTGCAGCAAACAGTATGGCAACGCAGCTGAAGAGTGCCAATTCCAACATTCTTGGAGTGGTGCTTAATAAAGTTGAGATGCATAAGAATGGCTATTATGGAAAAAGATATGGTGGCTATTATGGTGAATACTATGGAAAAGGATCAAAAAAACACGCATGATGGAGAGAGAAAAGATGGGACAAAATATTGACAAAGACGAGATAGAGATTGATCTTGGCGAACTTTTCCATGTGCTGCTGGGAAAATGGTGGCTGCTGTTGCTTAGCATTTGCTTGGGCGGGGCTCTGGCACTGGGGATTACACTGGGATTTATGACACCACAGTATGAATCTCGTGCAATGCTGTATATTCTTTCTAAAACCACAAGTGTAACATCCCTTGCTGATATTCAGCTGGGTACGGCATTGACGGCAGATTTTGAAGTGATCGCTATGAGTAAACCGGTACTGGATGGTGCCATAGAAAATATACGTACCGATCAGGGACTCAGCTATACAAGAAAGCAGCTGGAAAGTATGCTGACCATATCTAATCAGTCGGATACTCGTATTCTTGTCATTACAGCAAAAAGCTCCGACCCTCAGGAAGCCTGCATCGTTGCCAATGCCGTGGCAAATAATACGGCTAATCAGATGGCAGCAATTATGAAGTCTGATCCGCCAACAACCGTTGAGGCTGCAGAGGTTTCTACAGAACCGGTAAGCCCAAGCAAGGTTAAGAATACGCTGATTGGAGGAATGCTTGGACTGCTGCTGGCCGCCGGGATTCTGATCTTACGATTTATGATAAATGACAATATTCAGACAGAGGAAGATGTTACGCATTATCTTGGATTAAATACACTGGTCAGTATTCCTCTGGAGAAGCAGGATCGAAACAAGAAGAAGAAAGAACTTCAGCAGATGGAGGACAGAGAATAAGTCGTGAATACAGTTAGAAAAATATTGTTTGTTTGTCTGGCTGTCATATGTCTGGGAGCAATTGGTTTCGGAGGATATTACATAGTAAGTCAGCAGTCCAGAGAAAAAAATTATGAGAATCTGACACAGGAAGTTCATACAACTTCTGCTCCGGAAGAAAAACAGGAGACACAAAGTCCGCCAGATACTGTGGAACCAACAGCTACGCCAGAGCCCACAGCTACGGTAGAGCCGCTGGTAATTCCCATCGATTTTACGAAGCTTCAGGCGGAAAATCCGGATATTTATGCATGGATACAGATTCCAGATACAAAAGTTGATGATCCAATTGCACAAAGCGCTACAGATAACAGTTATTATCTGAATCATACGGTTGCAGGAGATAGTGGACTGCCCGGTTCCATCTATACAGAGAATATCAACAAAAAGGATTTTTCTGATAACAATACTGTGATCTATGGTCATAATATGCGGGATGGATCTATGTTTGGTGGATTGAGTCAATATATGGATTCCGCCTATATGCAGGCGCATCCGCAGATTATCATCTATACACCGGAGCACCGGTATACATACCAGGTCTTTGGAGGAATTACTTATGATGACAGACATATTCCTGCGACCTATAACTGTCAGGATCTAACGCAGTTTCAAGCGTTTTTAGATTCTTTGTCCGGGGTACGCAACATGCAGACTTATCTGAATTCAGATCTTACAGTAACAACGGCTGATCGGATACTGACCCTATCCACTTGCACCTCCAACAGTCAGGAGCGTTTTCTTGTAGAGGCGGTGTTAGTGCATGAGGAATAGAAAAAGGAAGCTCTGGATCATAACAGGAGTGATTATCACAGCAGCAGTTATTTTGTTTCTGATCCTGTTACTGCTTCATGATAAGACAAAGAAGGACCAGGTGCAGGCGGCTGCCAGGAACAGCCAGGAGCAATCCTCTCAAAGCAGTCTGAACCGTATTCAGTATCAGGGGAAAACATATCAGTATAATACGGATCTGAAGAATATTTTATTTCTCGGAGTAGATAAGAGGGAAACTGTGTCACTTCAGAATATGCCTGGAACAGCAGGACAATCAGATTGCATTATGCTTCTGTCCCTGGATTCCAGTGACAATACAGCTAAGATACTGCAGATTTCAAGAGATTCCATGACAGATATTGATCTGTACGATGTAAATGGAAATTACTATACCACTCTTCGAGCCCAGCTGGCTACCCAGTATGCCTATGGAGGTGGTGGAACATCCAGCTGCTGGGCTGCGAAAAAGACGGTATCAAGGCTTCTCTTCGATTTACAGATAGATGGATATATTGCATTAAATCTGGAGTCCATTTCAGTCATCAATGACGCAATTGGTGGAGTAACCATCACAATGGGTGAAGGCGATACTGCAATAGATGATTCCTTTACAGCGGGAGCTTCCGTGACATTAGATGGCGCACAGGCAGAACATTACGTGCGTTATCGTAATACAACAGAGCAGGGAAGTAATAATGGCAGGATGGAACGACAAACCCGTTATATCTCAGCATTGTTTTCCGCCTTGAAGTCCAAGGCTGGAAGCATGGGAGATCTGTATCAGACATTTTCTTCGGTTTTAGAACCATATATGGTCACCGACTTAAGTGGTGATCAGATCAATGCACTATCGCAATACGAGTATCAGCCGGAAGAGACTGCATATATTCCGGGAGAAGTTCATGCAGGTGAAGTCTACGAGGAATACTGGGTTGACGATGAAAAACTGCAGGAGCTTTTAATACAAAGGTTTTACAAGGAAATACCATCTGGAAATTAGCTTATGAATTCCCATAAGTTAATCATAAAAAAGAAAAAGCAATTTGGTAAATAGTCAAGAAGTATTTTGATTTGTTTTTCTAACAAAAGGGTAACTTTAATAGACCTACGGCTTTCATTACAAAAATCGTAGATTAGAAATGTTATATGGATTACCTACTC
>JAQUXP010000023.1 GCA_028692395.1 Lachnospiraceae bacterium | reverse complement strand
TGATAACACAAGAAGGTACTGGATAAAACAATCTGCCGCATAATGCATCAGAATAATTTATCTAGTACCTTCTTTTAATTTGCATGAAAACATAAAAATCTGAGGCACATAAAATGCCGAATAACACCATTCACAGCTTACATTTTCGCCGGGTACTCCAATCGCCAAATGACTGAACCAGCTATCTAGTGCAGCTCCATGCCAATGTTTCACTCCAACTGGGATATTGATAACATCTCCCTGTACCATCAACACAGGTTCTTTTCCCCATTCCTGATAATATCCTCTTCCTGCAACACAAAGCAACATCTGTCCGCCACCTTTGTCTGCATGGTGGATATGCCAGTTACTTCTGCATCCCGGCTCAAAGGTCACATTCTTAATGTTTACCTGCTCTTTTGATATAGGTGCAAGATAACTTTGACCGATGAAATATTTGGCATACGCTTCATTGGGCTGTCCAATTGGAAATACCTTACTTGCTTCATGTTCCGCCATTGCTGTATTAGGTTTTACATCTTCATTCCAGACATCCTTTGCCAGTCTAAAGGCCGCCCATGCTTTCGGCCATCCACAATAAAATGCAGCATGAGTAATAATCTCTGCTATTTCATCTCTTGAAATTCCATTCTTCTTTGCATTCTTCAAGCTGTGCACGGCCTGCCGTTTGTTTTACCGCCATAATAATTTATCCTCCTTGCGATTATGAGATGTTTCTTCCCATTTCATAGGCTTGCTTCATAACAGGTGAATTTTCGATTTCACCTTTTTCATAAACTCCCTTACCATATATAACACCTTTTTCTTGAGAGCCAGACAGACAGGAAGCTAATCCACGAAAACATTCCAGTGTGCAATCCATTACTGTTTGGCTGTTCTCTGCGGCTGTCATAATATAATAGAAATCCTTATTCTTTATCTGCGTCCACTGTGCCACAGTACGGTCAATAACGGTTTTTAGTTGTGCATCAATAGAATAGAAATAAACAGGCGATGCCATAACTATGACGTCTGCATTCATCATCTGCTTAAGAATCTCTGACATATCATCTTTGATCGCACATTCTCCACCACTTTGCTTGCAGTAGTAACAGGCCTTGCAAAACCCAATTTTCTTTTCTGCCACTCTGATTTTCGTTATCTCATTTCCTTCTTCCTTTGCGCCACGGATAAACTCATCGCAGAGCAAATCAGAGTTACCGCCCTTTCGCGGACTTCCTGATAAGACAAGAATTTTTTTCATCAATCATTACCTCCCTTTCATCCGATTGACGGATGATACTTGTTTTGTTACAATGTGAGCATAGCACTCGGTTGTAACAACCGGTCAAGCATTTTTTAAAGTTTTTAAAAATTATTTACAATTCCTAAGGAGGTTTTTATGACATACAGTATGAAGGATATCTGCCTGGAAACGGGCTTGACCTACGAAGCACTCAAATTTTACTGCAATCAAGGACTTGTTCCCAATGTTAAGCGTAATAAAAATAATTATCGTATCTTTGATGAACACGACCTTGCCTGGATTAAAAGCCTTGACTGCCTGAAAAAATGTGGTATGAGCATACAGGAAATGAAGGAATATCTTGCTCTCTGCCTACAGGGACAAAATACCATACCAGAAAGAAAAACCATTCTCGCCCATAAAAAAGAGCAGCTACTTTCCACAATGGATGAGCTGCAAAATGCCGTTGACTATATTGATTGGAAGCAAGGATTTTATGATGATATTCTTTCCGGGAAAACCAAGTATTTCAGCAGCCTGATTAAAATTAATGAATAATGCCCGCCATGGACAAACTCCATCCTGCACCGCATTTCAGTCTGGCACCGCCAAAAGTGCAGCCTGGAGTTTAGTGGTATCGCCGCCAATCTCAATGGTGATACCCTTGATTCTGTTTGCCATCAAAAGCACCTCCTTCCACCAGATAGGCATAAAAACAGCTGGGATTGCTCAGAGCGTAAAGAAAGCATCTACCTTTCTGATAGATGCTCTGTGTTATTAATTTATAAAGTTTCAAATCGACAAGCTCGTGTTCTTCTGTAACTGCGTATCTATGTCACGTCCGCCATACATCACACGGATAATTGTAACAACCGCTTTTTCGGCATTCGGAATATAAAACACACAGTAATTATCCACAGGCATGATTCGCAGTCCTCGGTTGTGCCACGGCTCTTTTTCGTATGCACGGAATCGCTCCGGCATCTGGTCAAGACTTAAAATACTATCTTCCAGTCGGTCAAGCTGTCCAATGGCATTTTCCGGGGACTGCAATTCATAGGCGATATATTCGTATATATTACGAAGGTCACTGTCTGCCTGTACTGAAATTTCGATTTCAAAAATCATAGGTTATAATCCTTGCGGATGTCTCCAAATGCTTTACTCGCTGGCTTTGTGCGTCCCTCTTTCATGTCCGCATATCCTTTCTCCAGTTCTGCGTTCATTTCCGTCTCGGATAAAGCACTCATATCCACAGATCTCGCTGATGGGATTTTCACTTCAAATGGAAGTCCTCTCTGAAGAATAATCTGTTTATAGAACATATTAATAGCGTTGGAAGCAGGAATGCCCAGTGCAGAAAGAATACCTTCTGCCTGTTCCTTAACGTCTGGCTCGATTCGTGCATATAAATTTGCTGATTTTGCTGCCATAACAATCGCTCCTTTCAAAAACGTATTTTCTTACATCTTTATTATACGCATTTGTCAGTACAAAAGCAATACAAAAGCAAAATTTATCAAAATCTTCCTGTGTTGCGACCGTTGCATATTTGCAGTCATCGCTCCGGCTTTCTGCGTACATATCATTAACAATTCCTATCGTGAGAAGATCCAAGTCCTGAATAGAAATGCCAAGTTGCACACAGCGAAGCAGGAACAACGGCGTTGTCATTTCACGCACCTTGAAACCCTTGTAAACCCTTATTTTGTGCGGCTTAAGCTGCAAATCACTTCTGTGTGGGCGCTCCAGGGAAACATATCTGCCGGAATAACGCTCTTGGCACGATACCCCTGTTTTTTCAGGTACTCCAGATCCCGGGCTAGCGTCTGGGGATTGCAGGAAATATATACGACCTTTTTCGGCTGGAGTTTTACGATGGATGACAGGAATGCCTCATCGCTTCCTGCTCTTGGCGGATCCATGAATACTACATCGATGGACTCCTGCTGCTCTGCCATCTGGACCATCACCTCTCCTGCGTCACCCTGGAAAAAGGTAGTATTGGTAATATTGTTGCGTTTCGCATTCGCCCGGGCATCCCGCACAGCATCTGGGTTTAACTCGACTCCCAGCACTTCTTTGGCTTTTTTCGATGCAATCAGTCCGATGGTTCCAATTCCGCAGTAGGCATCCAGAACACGTTCCTCGCCTGTAAGCCCTGCCAGTTCAATCGCTTTCTGATAGATTCGTTCTGTCTGTACCGGATTGATCTGATAAAAGGAAGTCGGGGAAATACGGAATACGCAGCCGCAAAGTGTATCCTCGATAAAACCTTTTCCGTAAATCGGAATATTGCGGGTGCCCAGCACCATGCTGGTATCCTTGTCATTTACATTGAGCACGATGCTGGTAATCTCCGGATGAAGTTTTCGAAGTGCTTTTACAAAGTTGTTCTTGGAGGGAAAGATCGGTGAAACTGTCACCAGCACCACCAGAATCTGTCCGCTGGCAAAGCCTCTGCGTATCAGCACATGCCGCAGCAATCCATACCCGCTGTCCTCACTGTAGATTTTGATTTTAAATGACTTTAATAATCCCCGGATATCACAGATAATCTGATCTGCTTTCCTGTCCTCGATCAGACATTCGTCCACCGGAATCACTTTATGCGTACCCTGCGCATAAACGCCGGATATGATTGTATTGTCTCTTTTATGAGCAAATGCAGCACTGACCTTATTTCTGTAGTGATACGGATGCTCCATACGCATCATGGGTTCTACCTTGCAGATATCACCGATCAGCTGTTTTACCTGCTGTTCTTTACATGCACACTGTTCCTCATAAGACAGATGCTGATAAGCACAGCCTCCACACTGTTCTGCAATTGGACATGCGCCGGAAGACTTTCCTGATTTTTTTTTGCTCGGAAAACCTCTGCGATTATTTTTATCTTTTTTCTCTGTATCTCTCAATTGTTATCCTCTCATTTCTTTTCCATTACTTTTCAGTATAGCATCTGATGAAATGTTTGTAAATGTGATATAATTATGCTATACTAATAAGAATTAATGTAACTGTTCAGTACCTGATCAGCTGCATTCGAAAATCCTATTAAAATCTGCGAGGTACTGCTATGCATGTAAATGAATCTGCTGAAAATTATCTGGAAACAATCCTTGTTCTTAGTAAATCTCATCCCGTAGTACGCTCGGTGGATATTGCCGATGAACTGGGATTTAAAAAATCCAGTGTAAGTGTTGCTATGAAAAACCTTCGGGAAAGGAATCATATTACGGTTACAAAGGAAGGGTTCATCTATCTTACTGAGACCGGTCTGGAGATTGCGGAGATGATTTATGAGCGTCACCAGCTGCTCTCATCCTGGCTGGTAGATCTTGGTGTAGATGAGGAAACCGCTACGGAGGACGCCTGCCGCATGGAGCATGTGATCAGTAAAAAAAGCTTTGAAGCTATCAAGAAATCTCTTCAATAGCCCCAAAGCCTGTTTTGTATCTTCTTACAGGGAGGCTGTCGCACTTCGGTGGCTGGGAGCTCCTTATGAGGGCTGAACACGGTTTCGAAGTCCAAGAACATACGAAAAAGAATAGATTTTGCTAAAAACGTAAGGATTCAGCACAAACTCGTTTCACTCAAACAGTGTGCTGAATCCTTACAACGCAAATTCTATTCTTTTTGTATGTTTAGGACTTCTGCAAATGTGTTCAGCCCTCATAAGGAGCTCCCAGCCACCAAAGTGAGACAGCCCTTTCTCTGATTCTATAGTTCCTTTAAGATCTGTCCTACTCTGTCCTTCTCTTTTAGCACCTTTTGGTAAAGCTCCTCATAATTTTGATGCTGTGACGTCCGAAGTGGCTCCACAATTTCACAGATCACCAGATAAAGCGGTTTCAGTCCCAGATTTCCTGCAACCCCCTTCAAGGTATGTGCCTGATCAAATGCAGCCGAATAATCATCAGCATCCAGTGCTTCCTTCAGTTTTTCAAAAGCAGGGTCATGCATAAATTCTTCCAGGCATGCTGCATACAACTCCTCATCATTTACAAAACGCTCCATGACCTCCTGGGGATCTACTCCATAATCCGCAAAACGATCTAATAAAATACTCATAAGCTCTCCTCTCCACACTGATTATATCTGAATTTTTTTCGTATCTTTCCCCCTGTTTTCCGGTTCCAAATTCTATTGTTATCCTATCATGTTTAAGGCAAAAATGCAAGGAGCCGGAGCAGTAACTACTGGTATAACTACTAGTAATTGCGCACAACCTGAAAGGTATTCAAAAGGTTCAGCTGCCCATATCCCCAAAGCCTGTTTGGATAGCTTTCTCCCTCTCTGCGTTCGGTTCCCAGAATCAGAAGATTCTTTATCTGGACCGAATCAATCAGCGGTGCCTTCCTGTCATAAAGAATCCATTCCGTCATAAGGGCTGCGGCACCTGCTGTAATCCCCACCGCAACGCTGGAGCCGCTGGTGGAAACAAAAGTATTGTTAGGACCTGGTCCGATGACATTCACCCCGGGTGCAGCAAAATCCGGCTTTTTGATTCCAAGCCTGGTAAATCCACGTCCGGAATGGATAGAAATCGCCTCTGTCCTGTCATCATAATAAGAAACCGTCATGGGAGCCAGTGCATTACCCGGAGTTGTGATCGTAAAATCCGGATTGGACTGCAGAAAGATTACCTCCCCAGTCAGAAATTCTGTCACTGGAAGCCAGATATGAAAGACCCCGTCTGCCAGCTGCACCGGTTCCACGATAATTTTCCAGATTCCCGCTGTGGGCGTATCAAAGCGGAAAAAGATCAGCTGGGAATTGGTATTTTCCACCAAAAGCCGATAATCCACATAGACCCTGGTCCGGTCCAGAATAAATGTAAATTCCTGGCTGGTTCCGGTACGGATAGGAAGCCGGGGGACTCGTTCTCCACTGGGCGACAGCAGTGAGATGGCAAAGATGTTTGGAATATCGGTCCACAGCTCTGCGGTAAAGCCTGTATTGCCCGGACTGACCCGAATCTCCACCTCCTGCTCCTCGGTCTGCTCAGACAGGCTGCCAAGATAATGATGCTGCTGCACCGCTTCATTTCCACCCCCTATCACCACAATACGATTCGCAGAGCGAGCATAGAACTCCAGAGAATTGGAAAGAGAGGAGGCACCGTCATGCCCTCCCATGTTACTTCCCAGGGCGACACACAGCACAATCGGCTTATCCTCTCTTTGTGCCAGAAGATTCAGGTACTGAAGTCCAAGCAAAATATCATTTTCCTGATAGCAGATGGCAGAAGGATTGATCTTATAATACGCACGCAGATAGCGCTTTGCCTCCTTCAGCTTTACAACTGCAATCAGTGCCTCCGGGGCCGCTCCTAAAAACTCTTCTGGCGCATTCTCCTTCCCCGCCGCAATACCTGCCAGGAAGGTTCCGTGTCCATTCTCATCTGTAGTGGGCACCAGCTCTCTGGGGCGATCTGCATCCAGAGCTTCCTGAATCATTTCCTTGGTATATTCACTTCCATAAAGAAAGCCTGAGGGAGGGGTTCCGGTCTGTATGGTCTGATCCCAGATCCCGATAATGCGGGATTTTCCCAGTGCATCAGAAAATACCGGGTTTGTATAATCAATCCCGGTATCCACAATTCCTATGATTACCCCATTTCCCTTCAGCTGCAGCCCAGGATAATTCTGTATCTGGGTGATCCCCGCACTGCTTAGTGCCACCTTATCAATCAGGGTATAGCACTTGGGAATTGTCTGATATCCAAAGCGTGTCAATGTAATCGGATCGGCCTGTGCGGCTTCCAGATAGAGCACCCGATAATCATAAGCCGCCGACTGCTGGCAAGCTCCCTCTGTATTCAGGGAACCCAGAATCTCACTTCTGCCCTGACGTGTAATAAAATCCCGATATTCCTCCGAGAGTATCTGTTCCCGGCAAACACTGTCATCCGGCATAAAAAACCTCTTTTTAATCACTATATGGGAACGCTGGGGCTGCTATTCCAAAAGGTTTTTCTTCGCCTGCTTTACCACATCTGAAAATATTTTCCAACCCAGTAGATCAGTCCCAGTACCCAGCTGGTGAATACTCCATATAGAATCACCGGTCCTGCAATCGTAAAGATCTTACTGCCGATTCCGAAAATCTGTCCCTCTTTCTGATATTCTATGGCCGGTGCTGCCACAGAATTGGCAAAGCCTGTGATCGGCACCAGTGCCCCTGCACCTGAAAATGCTACCAGACGCTGATAGACGTTCAGTCCGGTAAGCAGGGCGCTTGCCGCCACAAGAATCAGAGAGCACCAGGCACCGGACATTTCCTTATCCAGTCCCATCCGCTCACATTCCTTTAAGATTCCTTCTCCCAGCATACAGATAAAACCCCCTACCGCAAATGCTTTCACCATGGCAATTGGCAGAGAATTTTTCGGTGTTACCTGTTTTACATATGCTTCGTATTCTTTCTTTGTCTCTTCATTTTTGATACTTCCCATCCTGAAGCTCCTTCGTACATTTATTTTTTTACTGCATCAGCCAATTCCCCGAAAAAAGAATAGCAGGGAGCCCAGGGTTTTCCCAAGCGCCATACAACAGATGACATACCCAAGGCCTCTGGTAAGTCCCAGTCTTCGAAAGAGAATTGCATAGATATCCACAACTTCGCCCAAAGCGATAATCCACCCGCCCAGGAAGATTCCTGCCAGCAATCCATATACCAGCAGCAGAATATTTCCAAGAGGAATACTCACCTTCCAAAGAGTACAGACGGTTCCTGCCAGTGCTCCCAGAATACAGCAGTTTTCATACAGCAGTACCCTTCCTGCGGTTTTCGTAATTCCTGCAAATCGGGGGATCATCCCAAGACTGATTACAAATGCAACCGTTCCGCTGGCTATGACAAAGCCCGCTGTTCCTCCAATCAGACTAAGTATCATCCACTGCCACATCCGGTACTCCTTTCTATCCTATACCGTACTTTTTTACTGTGTTCCTTTATTACTGCGATCTGCTTTTTCTATAATGGTAGTATCTACGTCATCCTCATAGAGACGCATCTGTACTTCCATGGGAGTCGGATCCTGGGTCAGCTTCCGTTTTCCAAAATGATTAAAGTAAAAGATTACTCCGATTCCGATCCCTATGGAATAACTGATCTCCAGTATTCCAAATCCACTTCCCTGGGAGCCGGTCACCATCTCATAGATATTTCCAAAGAGCCGGGGTACGTCCACATCCGTATGAAAGGTCATAATGGAAAATGCAGTGCCAACGAAGGTGAGTGCTCCCACCACAATGGTTTTTGTCCAGCTCCAGATATGATTCTTCTCTTTGGGATCCTCAAAGGTAATCACGAATGTGGGTTCACCGATGTGGGTAACATCCACATGTTCCTCTTCCCTGGTGATTTTCTGGATCAGCTCAGAGGCCGAGCATACATAACGCCCGTATTTTCCCTGGGGCAGTGTCAGCACCGGCCGCACCTGATTCCTTGCCAGCACATCGCTGTCCCCGCAGGAAAGCTTTGCGATCTCTCCAAGCAGCACCTTTTCTTTCGTCACCTTCATATTATGGTCTGTCTGTACATACAGTATCTCACTCATGACTTTTCCTCTATTCCTGTCTCTATTGCAATCCCCTTCTCTGTTTGGTTTTCCTACTCTCGTCTTCTCTCCAGCTTCATCCGCATCTGCTGGAGAATCTTCTTTTCCAGCCGTGAAACCTGTACCTGGGAGATACCAAACTCTCTTCCTATCTCCTGCTGGGTCTTCTGGCAAAAGTACCGCAGATAGATAAACTGCCGTTCCCTCTTTTCCAGCCCTTCCAGGGACTGCTGCAGCAGAATTCGATTCAGTATCTGTTCTTCCCCGTTATCTTCTATGGATAACCGTTCTCCAAGAGAGATTTCCTGCCCGTCATCCTGCTGGTAAACCGTCTTTTGGAGGGAATCGATATCACTGATGGCATCCATAGCCATAACCAGCTCCTCCTGCTCTACCTCCAGTGCCACGGCTATCTGAGCAAGGGTTACTTCCCCTGCTGTTTTCGCCTGGAGTACTTCCCTGCAGGCATATGCACGGGCAGCCAGCTCCTTCAAGGAGCGGCTTACCTTAATCATGCCGTCATCCCGCAGAAAACGCTTCATTTCACCGGAAATCATGGGAACTGCATAGGTGGAAAAGCACACCTCGTAATCCAGATTAAACTTGTCGATGGCTTTCATCAGACCGATACTTCCAATCTGGATCAGATCCTCCTGCTCCACACCCCGGTTATAAAAACGTCTTGCGATACTGTACACCAGTCCCATATTCTTCCTGATCGCTTCTTCCCTTGCTTTTTTATCTCCGGCGTGCGCTTTTTGAATCAGGAGAAGCGTATCGTCCATGGTGCTCCTCCCTTATACAAAAGGGCTGGTTCCAATACCAACCCGCTTTTTCATATGCACCTGGGTGCCTTTCCCGGGTTCAGACACCACCGTAATCTCATCCATGAAGGCCTCCATAAAAGCGAAGCCCATCCCGGATCTCTCCAGCTGCGGTTTGGTTGTATACAAAGGTTCCATCGCTTTGTCCACATCCGGAATTCCCTTTCCATGGTCGATTACGGTTATATACATATCATGCGCAACAATCTTACAGATTATCCGTATCTTTTCAACTTTTTCATCGTAGGCATGGATAATCGCATTCGTCACCGCCTCAGAAACCGCCGTTTTCAGATCCGCAACCTCTTCCAGTGTGGGATTCAGCTGGGTACAAAAGGCCGCTACTGCCACCCTTGCAAACGCCTCATTACAGGTATAACTGTCAAATTCTATCATCATTTCATTCGTGTTTGTCTTCTCCATGGTTTCTATACCTCCCCTGTTCTGTAAGTTCTTCAGTTGATGGTTATTACTTTATATACACCGGACAGCTCCAGTATCCGCTGAATCCGTTCGCCGGCATGAATCACCCTGACACAGCCTCCCATCTGCTGCATACTGCGCTGCCTCCCCATCAGCATTCCAATTCCGGAGCTGTCCATAAATACTGTATTTCGAAAATCAAAGATCACCTCTCGAATCACAGCATCCACCAGCATCCGCTCCACCTCCTGCCGAAGCTGATCGGCTTCTACATGATCCAGCTCTATCGGAACTGTCACATACAGCTTATTTCCTCTCTTTTCACAGATCTCTTTCATCCGGTACACACCCTTTCTTACGGTCTGTGCAGTACATGCACAGTCCTGCTGAACAGTTAGATTTTTTTCTCTCGCCTGACAGAAAAAGGGGATACACACTTATCGTGTGTATCCCCTTTTTGGAGGTTTCTCTTTGGTTATTGTTCTGAAGCATCATCCTCATCCGGATTCGCTCCTGCAGTATCTTGTGTATCTTCATCCTTCGGTGTCTCTGTGCCGTCGTCTCCCGGCGGGTTCGTGGCAGTCACGGTGGTTCCAGGTGTAGGCGTAGCGGCTGTCTTGGCCGGAGCAGCTGTTCCGCCAAGCTGTGTAATAAAGTTTGCCGCACTTTCTGCACGCTTCGTGTTCGGAAATTTATCAATAATTTCCTGAAACTCTGCAATCGCAGAGGTACTGTCACCGGAGCAGCGGTAGGCATGTGCCAAATAATTGAGCACCGTGTAATCATTTGCATTAATAGCCTTGGCTTTTTTCAGATTGTCAATCGCCGAGGACCAGTTTTCATCGTCAAAGGCTTCCACTCCTGTCGTA
Organism: Lachnospiraceae bacterium; assembly: GCA_028692395.1. Lineage (GTDB taxonomy): Bacteria > Bacillota > Clostridia > Lachnospirales > Lachnospiraceae > Novisyntrophococcus. Next base: position 49,259 of record JAQUXP010000023.1, on the reverse strand, counting down.
GAAAGCTGGGTAAACATTGTGCTTTGCACACTTTGGTACATATTGTTGTAGACAGCCTTTGCATCCACGGAAAGGATCTCTGTGTTAATTCCCTGAATCAGATTTGCAGCCGTGGCCTGATCTCCGGAAGCATAGGCCGCTGATGCTTTCATCAGGTTTTCATAAGCCTCTGTCTTGCTGGTCGCATCCTGTACCTGCTGCTGGGCTGAAGCTACCGTGTTGTTGGACTCCTCAATCTGAGCCTGCTGCTGGGCAATCTGCGTCTGCTGGCTTGCCATCGTGTTACTGTACTCGGCAACCTTCATATCCGCACTCCTGCTGACATTCTGCCGCATGGAGGGAACAATCAGGAATCCTACTGCCAGACCTCCGATCACCAGACCAATACAGATATTCAGCATAGTGGCAATCACCGAGGACTCCCGAAAAGTCATAGGCTGAATCGTACGTTCACTTTCCAGAATCGTATCCTCATCATCCATCGTATTTCTGCTGCCAAAAAACTTTCTTGGCTCCAGCTTTGTGACTGTTCCTGTCTGCTCATCGATCTCCTTTAAGAAGCGCAGTGTGGTTGAATTCGTCTTATCAATCCGTGCTGCCTTCTTTAAGATCTTCCTGGCTTTCTCATACTGTGCCCGCTTCAGATAGATCAGAGCCTGAAGATGATATCCCTTAATCAGCTTCGGATTCTGAGTCAGAATCTTCTTCAGCTGAATCGCAGCTACATCCTCATTATCCTCACGGCAGCATTTTAACGCTGTATTGAACTTTTTGATCGTCTGATTGATCATATCCAGCTTTGCCGGCTCCGACTGAAGCTTCTGGATGTAGATGGATGCCAGATTATTCTCCGGCATGATATTCTTGCTGATGATCCATTCACTTAAGGCTGCTACCGCCTCACCGGTCTCAAAGTACACTAATCCCAGAAGGTTTCTGGCAGGTATATTCAGCTTATTAAACTTAAGGCTGCGTCTCAGCATATCGATAGCCCCTGACAGATCACGAATCTGTGCCTTGTCAAGTCCCTGATTATAATAACGGTTGGAAAGCTGGAAAGAAAGCTTCTGCACTGCCAGATCGAACCCACAGTTAGGACAGATTTTCGCATCTTTGACCACAGCACCGCAATTCATACAGTTCATATATTATTCTGCTCCTTTGCCATCTTGGTTCTGTGTTTTCAGCATCTCTTTTAGTATGTCTATCACATCGGTCAAGTCTCTGCCATAGATGGCGCTCTCAACTTCGTCCACATCCAGCAGCGGTTTGAATTTTTTCAGTTCCTCTTCGTAATTCAGCATGTCCTGCGCCTCCCTATATATGCTTTAAGTTCTCCTGCCAGATACAAGGAGCCTACGCAAAACAGCATACCGTCTCCTTTTTTACTGTAAGCTTCCTCGAATGCCGCCTGGACATCCGGCTCGGCTTTTACATCTTCTCCACCTGCTTTTTGAAAAAGCTCTGCAATCTCCTGTGCCGGTACAATCCGGCTTCCGTTGATCTGTGTTGCAACTACGTGTGCGGGATGGATTCCCTCCACGATTTCCCGAATCATATCCGGATAGCGCTTATCACAAACTGCGGAAAAGAGAATGGTGATTTCATTTTCCCGGGCAAAGTGTGCCGCTGTCTCAACAAATCTTGCAACACCGTCCTCGTTGTGAGCCCCATCGATGATAACACCTGGAAGCACGGTCTCCATCCTGCCGGGCCACACCGTATCCCGGATTCCCTGTGCCAGTATCCCCCGTGGAATCTTATGTACTGCTTCCAGCCTGCGCATGGTAAAGTAGGCCAGGGAAGCATTCATCATCTGATACGCTGCAATATAAGGAATCGAAAGTGTTACCGGTTTCTCCTCCTGGAAGCGGAACTGAAAGTCAATCCCTTCTCTGGTGTTGGTCAGCATGGTATACATCTCACGCTGCAGGGCATATGCAGGCGCATGGAGCTCTCTGGCACGTTTTCCAATCACCTCTGCCGCTTCCTGCACTTCTCCGTCATAGATCACCGGAACTCCCGGTTTGATAATCCCGGCTTTTTCTCCTGCAATCTGGGCTATGGTATCTCCCAGATACTCTGTGTGGTCACGGCTGATGGAAGTAATAATACAGGCCAGTGGATGCTCCACAACATTGGTAGCATCAAGTCTTCCTCCAAGCCCGGTTTCCAGAATCACATATTCCACCTGGCTTTTCTGAAAGATATACATCCCCATAAGAAAAAGCATTTCAAAATAGCTGGGATGCTCACTGCCCTCTGCCATATAACCATCTACAGCTTCCTTTGTGCGGGTAAATGCCTCAAGAAACAAAGCATCCTCCACCTGTTCTCTTCCGATCATATAGCGTTCATTGATTCGAATCAGATGGGGGGACGTAAAAAGTCCACAGGTATAACCGCCCGCCAGCAGCATAGAATGCAGATAGGCGCAGACACTTCCTTTTCCGTTAGTTCCTGCCACATGGATAATCTGAAAGGCTTCCTGGGGATTCCCCATGCGATTCAAAAGCTCCCGGGTATGCTCCGGCGGATGCTTGGTGGTAAACTTTGGTATTTCTTCTATATAATCTACTGCTTCTTTATAATTCAAGATTTTATCCCTCGTAGTTCTCACAAACTGCTGTAACTGTGTTACTGTTCACACAGGACTGTGCATTGACTGCACAGTTCTTTTGAATTGTCTCTCATCCTAAGTATAGTTTTTTCGCCGTGGTCTGTCCACAGTTTTTTTCTTACTTTTCCTGACAGCATCCACCTTCAGCCTGCATATTCCAGCTTAATCTGCCTTCTTTTCTGTCTCCGGTGTCGGTGTCTCTGTTGGTTCCGGTGTATCTGTCACTGTGGTCCCTGGAGTCGGTGTCGGCGTTGTGTCATAGCTTGAGATATCTGGTTCATGGTACACAATACCTGCCGAGCGGGACAGTACCTTCTTGGTAGAAGAGTTACTCTGCTGGGCTATATTGATGGTATCTCCATCCTTCAGCTCACTGTTTTGCAGGAGCAGAGCACCGCTGTTCAGATATACCGTATCCTCCATCAGTTCTCCGTTGATTTCCACCTTGCTCGAGGCAGTAAAATTCTCTCCGGTAACAGAAATTGTATTCAGGGAGTTCCTCTTCACTTCATCGATGGTAATTGGCAGCACTCCCAGCTGCATAGTCGTCTTCTCAAAGAGGCTTTTTCCATCGTACAGATATTTATTGCCATAAAGCAGATCATACTGAATCATCTCCAGATCCACCTGATAATTCTTTGTGTTTTTCCTGGTCTGATGATATGTCATCAGGGTTCCCTCATGGATACCAACACGGTCAAAAACCTCCGCCGCCATCTGGTAGGCAGAAAGATTGATATCCTTCTTTTTCAGTCCCATATTGTCCCACATGACATACTCTGTCTGGAACAGATAACGGTTTTCCAGATCCTCTGTCTGAAGTCCCATGGTCGGCAGATGATCGCCATACATTACCAGCACCACCGGTTCCGGATACTTACTTAAGGTATCGGTCAGTTCTTTGACAAATTCATCCATCTCATGGATTTCATTCACATAATATTCCCAGGAATAGTTGTTCTTTTCTTTATCCTCCGCCCCAGTGACGGTAATCGCCGGATTATCCAGCACAGGCTCCGTAGGATAATCTCCGTGTCCCTGTACCGAGACCGTATAGATATAATCGGGATTCTCGGAAGAATCCAGACATTTTACAATCTCATCGGTCAGAATATGATCCTTGACCCATCCGGTTTCCGTAGTATCCGTGATATCCGGCATGTATTCCTCCGATGTAAATGTGTCGAAGCCCAGCATAGGATAAACTGATTTTCTGGAATAGAAGTTTGCTTCATTGTTGTGTATTGCATGGGTGGAGTATCCCAGATTCTTCAGCACAAATGGGGCACTCTCACAGGTTTCATCTTTGAGCACGGTTTTGTAAGGATACTCTCCCGCACCAAAATACCGCAGACTCATACCTGAGATGGATTCAAACTCCGTATTGGCTGTTCCGGCACCCACGGCGGGCACACGATAATAGCCGGAGGTGTAATCCTTCATTAACTGACGAAAGTTTGGGATGGGATCCTCTGAAATATTCAAAAAGTTCACAAGCTCCGGGTCAAAGAAGGATTCCAGCTGTACAAAGATGATATTTGGCTTTTGCTCCGGCTCTTCCTTTACAGCTTCCCCTTCACTTTTCTTAATTTCATCAATCAGCTCTTTCGAATACCCATTCGGTTCAGAGATTCCCGTGTCGAAGATGGTGACACCCAGACAGTAGGGATAACCGTAATCCTGGTAGGCAAATGCAATATTGCCAAAATAATTGGACAGAATTCGATTATTCAGTGCCAGATAAGTGGCCCCGATGCAGCAGACCACCGTCAGAATCACCCCGGGTATGTTAAGATACCACCGGATCTTTCCCTGGAATTTTGGTCCCCGGATGGCGAACCACACCAAAAATCCAACGAATACCACAATTCCTGCAACAGCTGCAATCAGGGTCACCGGAGAGAGATAGTTGTTCATAATCTTCGTAGCATCACTTAACAGCTTCAGATCCGGTCCGGTAAATGGTGTAACACGGCTTGCCAGAATTACACCATTTACAATTCCAAGAAACAGCCAGAAGGCTCCAACTATGATCCGAAGCAGCGCCCTTCTCCTGAACAGGTACACAATCACTGAGCTGGTGAACAAAAGCAGGGAATTGTATAGGAATACCATAGGCTTCCCTGTCATAAAGGTCCAGGCCTCCATAATTGAATGTCTGGAAATTGCCTCAATGATGAAATACAGGATACAGCAGCCCAGGGCCTGCAGCGGTACTGAGATCGTGTTACATACCCTGCAGACTTTCTTCCAGTTGATCTTTTTTAATATTTTCATATAAAATCTTCCTTTTTATGCGTGAAGCTGGGACAGACGCTCCTGTACCTGCTGCAGCATCTGCTGATAATTCTCCAGTTTGTCTTTTTCTTCCTGCACTTTAGCGGCAGGTGCTTTACTGATAAAGCGTTCGTTGCCAAGCATTCCGTTACTTCTTGCAATCTCCTTTTTCAGGCGGTCTTCCTCTTTTTTCAGACGCTCCATCTCTTTTTCGATGTCAACGAGCTCTGCGAAAGGAATGTAGATATTGGCATTTGGAATCACTGCGGAAACTGCATCCTCTGCAATACCGCTCTTATCCTCCTGTACCATTACCTCGCTGGCTCCCCCAAGTGAGGCAAAGAAAAGCTTTCCATGCTCAAAGATCCCACGGATCCTTTCATCCTCGGATACCACATAAACAGTTGCCTTCTTGCTTGGCGGTACATTCATCTGGGTGCGCAGTGTACGGATGCTGCGAACGGCTTCCTTGATGGTCTCCACGGCTGCCTCATCCTCCGGGGTATTCCATGCTTTCTGGTATACCGGCCAGTCAGAGATCATAATCGATTCCTCCTCCGGATTCAGGGTACAGTAAATCTCCTCCGTAATAAATGGCATATAGGGATGCAGAAGCTTCAGTGCATCTCCCAGTACGGTCTTTAAGGTCCACAGTGCTGCTGCCTTGGTAGTATCTTCCTCACTGTAAAGACGAGGCTTCACCATCTCAATATACCAGTCACAGAATTCTTCCCAGATAAAATCGTATACCTTCTGTACTGCGATACCCAGCTCAAACTTCTCCATGTTATCTGTAACTTCTTTTGCCAGTGTATTTACCTTTGTCAGAATCCACTTGTCTGCGCTGGTAAGCTTGGACAGATCCATGTTTTTCGATACTTCTGCCTTTTCCAGGTTCATCAGGATAAACCGGGAAGCATTCCATACCTTGTTGGCGAAATTACGGCTCGCCTCAACACGCTCCCAGTAGAAACGCATATCATTACCCGGTGCATTTCCGGTGATCAGAGTCAGTCGCAGGGCATCTGCACCGTATTTGTCGATAATCTCCAGCGGATCAATACCATTTCCAAGAGATTTACTCATCTTGCGTCCCTCGGAATCACGAACCAGTCCGTGGAAGAGTACCGTGTGGAAGGGAAGCTCTCCAGTCTGCTCAATTCCGGAGAAGATCATACGGATAACCCAGAAAAAGATGATATCATATCCGGTAACCAGTACATCGGTAGGATAGAAGTACTTGAGATCCTCCGTGTTCTCCGGCCATCCCAGTGTTGAAAAAGGCCACAGTGCGGAAGAAAACCAGGTATCCAGCGTATCCGGATCCTGTGTCAGATGGGTTCCGCCACACTTCGGGCAGGCAGAAGGTGCACCGCCTCTTTGTACCACAACCTCACCGCAGTCTTCGCAGTAATAAGCCGGGATTCTGTGTCCCCACCAGAGTTGTCTGGAGATACACCAGTCACGAATTCCGTTCAGCCAGTTCATATAGGTCTTATCCATGCGCTTTGGAATCAGATTGAGACTTCCGTCTTCCACTGCTTTGACACATGGCTTTGCCATCGCTTCCATCTTTACAAACCACTGCGGCTTGATCATGGGTTCCACCGTTGCTTTGCAGCGGTCATGGGTTCCTACATTATGTGTATGGGGTACTACCTTTACCAGAAGGCCCAGTGCCTCCAGATCAGCAACCATGGCTTTTCTCGCTTCATAGCGATCCATACCCGTGTATTTGCCACATCTGTCATTCATGGTGGCATCATCGTTCATAATACAGATTTCTTCCAGATTGTGGCGTTTTCCAACCTCAAAGTCATTCGGGTCATGGGCCGGTGTGATCTTCACACAGCCTGTTCCGAATTCTTTGTCAACATATTCATCTGCGATAACCGGGATCTGGCGTCCTGTCAACGGCAGCTCCAGCAGCTTTCCGATAAGATCCTTATAACGGTCATCCTCCGGGTTTACCGCAACTGCAGTATCACCAATCAGCGTCTCCGGACGGGTTGTGGCGATCTCTACAAAACGGCCCTCTTCTCCAACGATAGGATACTTAATGTGCCAGAAGAATCCTTCCTGATCCACATGCTCAACCTCCGCATCAGAGATGGAAGTCTGGCATACCGGACACCAGTTGATGATTCTGGAGCCTTTGTAGATGTAGCCCTTGTCATAAAGCTTTACGAAGACATCCTCAACTGCCTTGGAGCAGCCCTCGTCCATGGTGAAGCGTTCCCGCTCCCAGTCTGCGGAGGAACCCAGCTTCTTCAGCTGGTTCATAATACGGTTTCCATATTCTTCCTTCCACTCCCAGCAGTATTCCAGGAACTTGTCACGTCCGATATCGTCCTTATCAATGCCCTTTGCTTTCAGCATCTCGATGACCTTTACCTCTGTGGCGATAGCTGCATGGTCTGTACCCGGCTGCCACAGTGCTTCATAGCCCTGCATACGTTTAAAACGAATCAGGATGTCCTGCATGGTGTTATCCAGCGCATGTCCCATATGCAGCTGACCGGTAACATTCGGCGGCGGCATCACGATGGTAAATGGTTTTTTATCCGGGTTTACTTTGGCATGAAAATAATTTTTATCCAGCCACTTCTGATACAGTCTGTCTTCCAGACCCTTTGGGTCATAGGTTTTGGCAAGCTCTTTACTCATTGTTTTTTCTCCTCTTTTCACTGGTTCCCTGCTGTTCTTGTATTTTAGAACAACAAGGGGAACAAAAATTGTGCCTGACACGCAATCTTTGTTCCCCACTCATTTGTATTTACGTGGTCTGCGGTCATGCACTTCACTGAAGGGCGAAATGTAATCCTTTTTCCGCGGTACCACCTTTTTTTATCACTCAATTTCGTCATTAACGCTGACAATACGGGAATGCCTACTCCTGCTTTTTCAGCAAACCGGTTCAAAAGCTACCTTCCACAGCTGCCCTCCGGATGACCTTTCAGCCCGATGAATCATCCTCTCTTTGGCGGCAAAACACTTGCGTACTCCTCTTTCTCACAACCTTTATCTTCGTTATATAATAGACGGCTTTTTAAGATTTGTCAAGAAGATTGCATTAACTATTGGGCGGGTCCCGATTGCAAAGATAGCTTTCTTCTATTATAATAAGAGAAACACTGCGACAGCTTCTGCAGGAATCTATTTAAGCTATGATAGAAAGAGGTTTCCTTATGTTAGATAAAACACCGATTCAATTACAGATGAAAAGTTCTGAGACGTCTTCCTGCCCCAGAGAGATTCGTTTTCTCACTACGAATACCCCTTCGGATTCTTATGGCATTCATTCTCATCACTTTTATGAAATCTATTATTTTGTCAGCGGCAATGCGGATTATATGGTGGAGGGGAAGGAATATCATCTGACGCCTCACAGTCTGATTCTGCTCTCTCCGAACTCTTTTCATGGCGTGCGGGTGAACACAGCAGAGGACTATGTTCGCTGTTCGGTTCACTTTCCGGCAGAGGATGTTTCTGCTGAACGGCGTCAGCTGCTGCTGGGTTCCTTTCCCGAGGCGGCCAGAGGAAGCGCTCGTGAAATCTTTTTTGAACACACGGAGGACTTTGGTCTGCACCCTTTTCTGAAGAATCTGATTGCCTCTCAGGATGCACCGGCTCTGCCCCATGACAGGTATTATACGATCTTTCTGGAGGCACTGCTGGCACAGATTTCTCTGCTGTGTCAGGATCTGACACCCACTGCGCCAAAGCTGATTGTGCCCAATACAATCACAGAGCTTATCGCCTATCTGAATGAGCATCTCTCGGAGCACATTACACTGGACAGCCTTGCAGAGCATTTTTACATCAGTAAATATTATATGAACCGTTCTTTTAAGAAGGCCACCGGAACCACCGTTATTGATTACCTGATCTACAAGCGTGTCATCTTTGCCAGACAGCTGATCTTAAATGGTGTTTCCGCCGAGAATGCTGCCTTTGACTCCGGCTTCAGCGAATACTCCACCTTCTATCGCGCTTACAAGCGGGTACTGGGCTGCAGTCCGACGAAACCGCAGCCCAATGATACCTTATAATTATTCCTGCATTTTTTTGAGATAATAAAAAGCACCTTTTTTCTCCATCAGTTCTGTATAGCTTCCCATCTCTACAATCTTTCCTTTTTCCATCACACAGATCCTGTCTGCATTTTGGATGGTGGAAAGTCTGTGAGCAACCATGAAGGTGGTACACTGCCGTCTCATACTGTCTGTTGCCTGCTGCACCTTCTTTTCTGAGATGGTATCCAGCGCAGAAGTTGCCTCATCGAATATGATAATTTTCGGCTTTCGAAGCAGGGCACGGGCGATGGAGATTCGCTGTCTCTGACCGCCGGAAAGATTGCCGCCATGCTCACCAAGACTGGTTTCCAGACCCTGGGGCATCGCACTGACAAGATCGTCAATTCCCACCTCCCGCAGTGTCTCCCATACTCTTTCGTCACTGACATCACGAATGCCATAGGTGATATTTTCCCTGATGGTCCCGGAAAACAGAATGGTATTTTGAGGCACTACTGCAATCTGAGAACGAAACTCCTTCCGATCCAGATTCTTCATATTAATACCATCGATGAGAATCTTCCCCTCCGTTGGTTCATAGAACCCAATCAAAAGGTTTAAAACCGTGGATTTTCCCACGCCGGAGCCCCCCACAAAGGCGATACTTTCTCCCGGCTTTACTTCCAGACTGAAGTTGTCCAGCACCTTCTTGCTGCTGTCCGCATAGGAAAAGCTCAGATTTTGAAAAGAGACCTTCCCCTTCAGAATTCCCAGTGGAATGATGGCATGATTCTCTTCCACCTCCTCTGCAGCCAGAATCTCACCGATGGATTTGATAGATTCCAATCCCTTGGTAACCTCCGGATACATCCGCATCAGTTCTGAGATCTGTCCTACAATCTGTGAAAAATAAGTCTGAAAGAGCACTACTTCTCCCACAGTGATCAGTCCCCGAAAGGCCAGCGTTCCATCGAAGGCAAGGCAGATGATACAGACAGTCTGAAAGATGACCCAGGAGGTAGCACCAAACAAGGTGTTGATCTTATCCAGACCAAATCCCGTCTGGCGGATATTCTGGAATCGGCTGTTCATGCGATCCACCTCCAGTTCCTCCAGCCCATGGGCTCTTGTTACCGGAATCAGCTCTACCATCTCAGCAACCGCTGCCTGCGTTTCCTCCATTCCCTGACGAAAACGACTGTTTCTCTGACCGATAGGCTTACGAAATACCCGCACGGCCACAATTGCCACAGGTGCCACCACCACGAAGAACAAAAGTACCATCCAGCTCTTACTTGCGATAATTGCCACTGCAATCGTCGTATCCAGAACAATATTCATAAAGACAGAAACACTGTGAAAGAGCATTACTTCAATATTTTCCACATCACGCATAACCTTGGACAGAATACGTCCCGACTGATTCTCCTTATGGAATTCGATGGTCAGGCTCTGGAGCTTTTCTATCATGGCCATACGCAGATTCATCTCGATCTCCCGGATCACACTGCTGTACTCTCTGGCCTGCAGATAGGAAGAAAAGAGATTCTGAAACAAAAACACCAGAATTACTGCCACATTCCACAGAATCTCCGAATAATGATGACTGGAGGGCCTGGTTGCCACATCAATAATATTCGCCGTTACGATGGGAATCACCCACACCGGAGACTCCTTAATGATAATCAGCAGGAATGTCTTTACCATCTTCCATCCATTTCCTGCAAAGAGACTGAATAAGATCTTCAGCGGCTCTTTTTGATAGCGCTGAAAATTCTGAATCATCGTCTCCACCTGATTCTTTTCCTGTCCTTTATCCACAATTCCCTCCTTTTATTTCCTGTTTATCCACTCATTCTACCAGACTAATATTGATATATCAAGACTATTATATAAGTGTTTTTTCACATTATTTCATATATTAATTTGTGTATAATTACGGCTTTTCTTTTGTAATGATATATCATATTTCCCGGTTTGCACAACGCATTGCAACCAAGGAAAGGAATAACGCAGCATAGGATCTCGAGGATGCAATATTTGCAATATAGCCACTCTTCTGTGCAATGGTTTTCTTCCGCTAAACGTTTATGATGGAACATAAGAACAGCGCTAACATAAAGGAGGAATTACACTATGATTACAGGTGCACAGCTTTACACACTGAGAGACTACCTGCAAAACGAAAAGGATTTTGCATTTACGATGAAGCAGGTTGCTGCTATGGGATATACTACCGTGCAGCTTTCTGCCATCGGAAAGGATCTAAAGCCTGCGTGGATCCGTGAAATATGTGATCAGGCGGGATTAAAGATTGTCCTGACGCATTCAAGTCCTGACCGGATTCTCTATGACACAGATGCACTGATTGCAGAACATGAGGTGATGGGCTGCGACTATATCGGAATTGGCAGTATGCCGGATAAGTACCGAAGTGCTGCGTGGATCACCCATTTTGCAGAAGACTTTCTGGAACCTGCGAAAAAGATTGCAGCGGCCGGAAAGCTTCTGATGTATCACAACCACAATTTTGAATTTGAGAAGCTACAGGGAAAACGTATGATTGATTATCTTTTGGAGGCATTTACGCCCAAAGAGCTGGGATTTACCCTGGACACCTACTGGGTACAGGCAGCGGGCGGTGATGTGTGTCAATGGATCCGCAGGTTAAGGGATCGGATTCCCTGTGTTCATCTAAAGGATATGGATATTCTCCACGGAACTCCGGTGATGGCTCCGGTCATGGAAGGAAATCTAAATTTTCCGGCAATTCTTGCGGAACTGGAAAACAGCTGCTGCCGCTATCTGCTGGTAGAACAGGATGTATGTCAGGAAAGTCCTTTTGACTGCCTGAAAAAAAGCTATGATAATCTTGCCGCTGCCGGTTATGGTTCTGGCACAGATAAAAACTAACAGGAGGATCTATCTAATATGAACAAAGTAAGAATCGGAATTATAGGCATTGGCAATATGGGAAGTGCCCATGCTGCTTCTTTAGGAGACGGAAATGTTCCGGAACTGGAGCTGGTAGCAGTGGCGGATCTCAGAGAATCCCGCCGGCAGTGGGCGAAGGAAAATCTTCCCACCGGCACACAGATCTTTCTTTCCGGCGATGAGCTGATCGAGTCCGGCTGCTGTGATGCAGTCCTGATCGCAGTTCCCCACTACGACCACCCCCGGCTTGCCATCAAGAGCTTCCAAAAAGGGCTCCATGTCATGTGTGAAAAGCCTGCCGGTGTCTACACCAGGCAGGTGAAGGAGATGAACGAGGCAGCTGATCAGGCAGATGTCGTCTTCGGCATGATGTTTAATCAGCGCACCAACCAGCTCTACCGCAAGATGTATGAGATGATACACAGCGGCACCTATGGTGCCATCAAGCGGGTCAACTGGATTATTACTGACTGGTACCGTACACAGGCCTATTATAATTCCGGCGGCTGGCGCGCTACCTGGGATGGAGAGGGCGGCGGCGTGCTCACCAATCAGTGTCCCCACAACCTGGATCTGCTCCAGTGGATCTGTGGAATGCCTGTAAAGGTACGTGCCTTTTGTCATGTTGGAAAATGGCATGATATTGAGGTGGAGGATGATGTAACGGCCTATATGGAATTCGAAAATGGCTCTACCGGAGTTTTTGTAACCAGCACCGGTGATGCCCCTGGCTCAAACCGTCTGGAAATTACGCTGGAGATGGGAAAACTGGTATGTGAAAATGACACACTGCGCTTCTTCCAGCTGGATCATAATGAACGGGAATACTGCTTTGGAACCACAGAAGGTTTTCAGCAGCCAACAGGACACTGGGTTGAGCCGGAGCTGGACGGAGAAAATCCTCAGCATAATGGTGTATTAAGGGCTTTTGCTGCCTGCATTCTGCGGGGAGAACCACTGGTGGCAGACGGCAAGGAAGGAATCCGTGGTCTGGAGCTTTCCAATGCCTGCTATCTTTCCAGCTGGCTGGATGAAACTGTATCTCTTCCCATCGATGAAGATCTGTATCTGGAGGAGCTGAATAAACGCCGTGCCGCTTCTAAGGAGAAAAAAGTAACGGTTGAGACAACATTTTCCACAGAAGGAACCTATGGTTCCGGGAAGTCCTTATGAGGGCGGCGATTGTAGGCTGTGGCCTGATTGCACAGGTTCACGTCAAAGCCCTTCAGGAGCTTCGTGATATCACACTTGTTGCAGCCGCTGATATCCGTCAGGACAGAGCCCTGACCTTTGCCAAACAGTATCACTGCAAAGCTTATCTGTCTCTGGAGGAAATGCTGGAAGAGGAACAGATTGATGTGCTGCATATCTGTACACCCCATGTGTTTCATGTTCCTATGATTCAGTATGCGCTTTCCAAAGGTGTTCACGTGTTTTCCGAAAAGCCTCCGGCAATATCCCCTCAGCAGTACAAAACACTGACTTCCCTGCATACAGATCGTCATCTGGGTTTTTGCTTTCAGAACCGCTACAATTCCTGTGTGCAGATTGCCCGTAAGCTGCTGTCGGATGGTACTGCCGGAAAAGTCCTGGGTGCCAGGGCGTTTGTCACCTGGTCCCGGGATGCTGCCTACTATACAGAAAGCGGGTGGCGTGGCAAGCTTGCCACCGAGGGCGGCGGGGTGCTGATCAACCAGTCGATTCATACCATGGATCTTCTGGTGTATCTGATTGGAACTCCCACTGCTGTTGACGCACGGATGTCCAATCATCATCTGCAGGGCATCATCGAAGTGGAGGATACCATGGAGGCCTGCATTCATTTTGATGATAAAATTGCGATCTTCTATGCCACCACCGCTTACTGTGAGAATTCTGCCCCATTGATAGAGCTTTCCTGTGAGAATATGACGATTCGTATCGAGGATCCCAGGATCACCTGCATCTATCGGGATGGTCATACAGAAACGCCTCCGACTGATGCCGGGTGTATCAGCGGCAAGGGCTACTGGGGAAGCGGTCATCTTTCCTGTATCACTGATTTTTATCAGTCCATCCGGGAAAACCGCCCCTTTGCACAGGATCTGGAGGGAATCCGTGACACTGCGCAGCTGATGCTTGCCACTTATGAATCTGCAAGGGCAGAAGTAGAAAGGAAACTCTTATGTTAAAGAATAGTTGTTTATCCTGTTTTGCCGACGAAATATCGGATTCTCTTGCAGAGCAGATTGCCCTCATGCAGGAGCTTGGAATCCATTCTGTGGAATTTAGAAGTGCCGACGGAAAAGGCGTTGCCGATTACTCCTGTGAGGAGGCCGCTGCTGCCTATCAGACCCTGAAGGCTGCAGGTATCTCGGTTTCTGCCCTGGGCTCTCCTATTGGAAAGATTAGTATTACCGAGGATTTTGAGCCGCATTTCGAAAAGTTTTGTCATGTGGCAAAACTGGCACAGATCTTTCATACCCGGCAGATCCGCCTCTTCAGCTTCTATATGCCGGAAGAACTCCTCGCCGGAGACACTCCCGACGCAGAAAGCCGCCTTGAGGTTCTCAGGCGACTTTCTGCTATGATTTCTTATGCAGCACAAAAGGATCTGGTCCTGCTGCACGAAAATGAAAAGGGAATCTACGGTGATACTGTCGCCCGCTGTCTGGATCTGATGCAGCAGCTGCATGGGCCTCACTTTGGCTGTACCTTTGATTTTGCCAACTTTGTACAATGCGGACAGGATCCGCTGGCGGCCTATGAGCTTCTAAAGCCCTACATCACTTATGTCCATATTAAGGATGCAAAAGCTGACGGAACAGTTGTCCCGGCGGGACAAGGCGTGGGTCAGCTTCGTACCATCCTGCAAAAACTTGACGCTTCCGGATATGATGGTTATCTTTCTCTGGAACCACATCTGACTGACTTTACCGCATTAAACTCCCTGGAGGCTCATGTGGAAACCAGAGGACGCACCGATGGTCCAACTGCATTTCGGGAAGCGTGGCAGGCACTGCGTGATATATTACACGCTGCGGTATAATTAATTTTGGAAGGAAAATGTACGGTTCAGCCAACGGATACTCCATTCCACCCATCTGCCATTATAAGAATCTGCGGTAGCAACCTCTGCGGTACACACTGACATTCCGTGATCACCCGTGGGAAACACGTGCAGCTCAAAGGGTACCTTCGCAGCTGCCATGGCTGCCGCAAATTTCAGGCTGTTCTCTACCGGGACACAGACATCTGTGGATGTATGCCATAGAAATGCAGGTGGTGTACTGCCGTCCACATACTGATCCAGTCCGAATTGACGGTACAATTCCGAACCCGGATCAGCTCCGCTTACCGTTGTGATAGAACCCACATTCGCATATTCATCTGCGGTGATCACCGGATATCCCAGAATCATGGCATCCGGACGAATCTCCTCCGCCGAAAACTCAGCATGAAGCTTCTTCTGGGCTGCCTGAAATGCCCCGTCACGATACATGGTTCCAAGAGACGCTGCCAGATGCCCACCCGCTGAGAAGCCACAGACCGCAATCTTGCCTCGATCCACATTCCATTCCTTGGCATTTTCACGAATATGAGCCATGGCTGATGCCAGCTCCAGCAGTGGCCGAAACTCTCTTGCTGCTTTTTTCACCGAATAATATAGTACAAATGCATGATATCCGGCTGCCAGATACATCTTTGCCACAGGCTCTGCCTCCCGAACGGATACCATATCGTAGCCGCCTCCCGGGCATATGATAACCCCGGGAAGTGCTCCTCTTTGATCAACTTCTTCCCCGATGTCCGTCTGAAGATAAGCCTGTACGTGATATCCCGGCATCTCCTTTGTTGTAAATTCAAAACATTTCATACTCCTGTAACCCCCTACTTCTTCTGCGCAAGATATTCGTCTACCTGCTTCTGGTATTCCTCCAACAAGGTCTGAAGACCTGCGGCCTCAGTATCCTTCTTCAGTGTGTCAATTGCCTCTTTATAATCTCCTGCCAGACCGACATTAATCAGCTTATCGGAATCGCCGAAGATCTGATTTCTTTGTGCCGCCTCTGTAGTCACATTCTCAGCATTGAAGCAGAAGCCATCCAGGGGAGATACTACATTGACGTCTTTTGAAGCTGCAAACTCTGCTTCCTTTGTCCAGAACTCAGGACCATAGGATGCATTCGGCCGCATAAACTGTGGTTTCCACAGTGCCCACTGTCCGCCCCACTCCATATAGTTCGAGCTTGCGCTGTCCATACCGTCCGGATAAGCTGCCATCTCACCATCCAGTTGATAGGTTTCCCCTTCGATGCCATATTGCACCATATCGTATAGCTTCTGATCTGTTTCAATCATATTCAGAAACATCAGCGTACGCTCTGGATTCTCACTTGTTGCGGAGATACACATGGCATTCGCCAGCGGTGTACGGTTTGCAAACAATCCGTCCGGATAAAGCTCTGCATAATCCCAATGCGCATTCTCTTCTACCCACGGTCTGTTCTGGGTACTGAATTCATGGGTACCGGTTCCTGCGATCAGCTTTCCCTGATTGATCAGACTGTTGTGATCCAGCTTGTCTGTCAGTACATCTTTCCAGATAATGCCTTCCTTCTGCCACTTCTCGGCATACTTTGCCATCTCTTCATAGGTCTTGGTATTTTCAATTGCTACCACCTTACATGTGGGATCATCCAACTTAAAATAAAGTCCTTTGTCCTGATCCAGCACAGAATAGCCTTCCATGGTTCCGATAATTCGTGAATTTTCAAGAATATATTTGTCCGGATAAGCCTCCTTTAGCTGGGTCAGCACCTGATCCATATCTTCTATTGTTCCAAATGAATCTTTATCGATCTTAATTCCTGCTGCATCTGCAAGATCACCTCTCCACTGGAAAAATGGACGGTTATTCATCGTCATGGTCCAGGGAAGTGCAACAATGTGTCCCTTGCTCTTAGCTGCCTCTATCACACCGCTATCCTTATATTTTGCATACAGATCCGGTGCGTATTCGGGCAGCAGATCATCCAGATCCAGATAGGCATCCTTTTCCACCATCTGAAAATATCCGGTCCAGTCAGAATCAAAGTTCATATCCCAGCTGTCACCTGTTGCCGCTTTTACCAGAATCTTACTCTTATAATCATCTCCGGCTATAAATTGTACATCAAAGTCACAGTTCAATTCCTCCCTGGTATAATCTGCGATTGCATTCCATACATCATCCGTTGCTGATTTCTTATCTCCAAAAAAGATAAAATGTAGTGTCACCGGATCCAGCTTGCTCCCCTTGGAAGAAGTAGAAGCAGCAGACGCTGATCCCGAGGTGCTTTCCTTTTCGGAGTTGTCCCCAGCTGCTTCCTTTGAAGTGCTGCCGCAGCCTGCACATGCAGTAACTGCTATTGTCATGCAAAGTATTGCACTAACTATCTTTCTTTTCATACTGTGAATCTCCTTTTAATTTTTCGCGCGCTTTTGATATATCATATGTTAGCATATCTCTTCTGTTGCGTCAAGTTCTTCAATAAATGTAATATTTTTTTGCTCTTTTTCCTAGATTTTAACCTTGTATTTTGGTTATTAATTTTATTATGATATATCTTATTTTCTATTTTTATCTTTTTTCGATTATTATGATATATATTTTGCTATGTGCTTGACTCTTTTTATTCTCCATTATATAATCATTTCATAAGACAATACAAAACACTGGGTGCAAAACCGATTGGAGTTCATATGGAACAGGACAGGCAAAAGAAATTAAAATATGAAAGGATCATGGATGATCTTTTAGAGCGTATAAGGAATAAGGATTTTTCTTATGATACTGCTTTTTGCACAGAAAAGCAGCTGTCAGAGCAGTATGGGGTAAGCCGGATTACGGCCAAGCGTGCCCTGAGTGAGCTGGAACAGCAGGGAATTCTGTTCCGCCGAAGAAAAGCAGGCAGCTTCATCTCCCGGGATGCCTTTTCGGATGTTGCAGCTGCCGCTCCTTCCGACTCCAACTGGGATCCCAGTACACAGATCATTTCCTTTCAGATGCCCTTTGATGCCACGCAGGGCGGTATGTACGATACCATCAAGGCCATCAACGATGCCATAAGTGCCAACCATGCCCTGATGAGCATCCACATCTCGGATATTTCCGCCGAAAAAGAGCAGGAGAATCTGCGGTTGATGCTCTCCCAGAACATCTCGGCACTGATCTATTATCCCCTTTATGATAACATGAATCAGGAATTAATTGATCAGTTCGTATTTTCCGGGAAGAAGGTTATTCTCCTGGATAAAAGCTCTGATTGTCCTTATGTAAATCAGATCGTTTCAGACAATACCCATGGTGGCCGTCTGCTGGCTTCCCATCTGATGGGACTTGGCCACACACAGATCGGTTTTCTAACCACTGTGCCTATGGCACAAGTCTCCACCACCCGAACCCGTTTTGGCGGCTTTATTCAGGAGCTTCTGTTGGCCGGAATCCTTCCTGATCAGCGTCTGTTTTCCTGTCAGCCCCAAGGTACTTCCGAGGAGGCCATCCGGCAGGGGGATTCCACTTTTGCAGAAACCATCCGGCAGATGCATCAGGACGGTGCCACTGCCATCCTGACCGAGAATGATAGAACTGCTTATCTTGCGCTTTTGGCCTGTCAGCAGCTAAAGCTTCGTGTGCCTGAGGATATCAGCATCTGTGGCTTTGATGATTCCTCCATTGCACAGGAAAACGGCCTCACCACGATCCGGCAGAACTTTCTGCGGATTGGTAAGGCCGTAAGTCAGCTGTTATTTCCTTCTATGGATGGTGCTGTGGCACCTGCAACTGGATTTCAAAAAATTGTAGTACCGGTGGAGCTTGTGGTTCGCTCTTCCACAGGCGCACCCCGTAGCCTGTAAGATCTCTATAAAGCTACAGCTTCAGTCCCCAGGTTCCAAGATACTCTCCGGCGATCAGACCATGTCCGAGATCCGTCGGATGTACGCCGTCGGCCGTGATCTCCGCTTTCGTATAACCTGCCACCAGATACTTCTGGATAATTCCATCTGTGGGCATAAAGTAATCTGCGTATTCGGCTGCGAGTTTTCTTACTACCTGAAGCTTCGGATCCAAATCCTCCCGCCAGGTGCCTGTAAACTCAAGTGTATCCAAAACATAAGGCTCCATCATCATAATCTTTGTATCCGGCAGGTCTCTTTTGATTCCTTCCAGGATCGTCCGGTAGTTTTTCTCGAACTGCTGTGCACTTGTCGGATCGTCAGAATCATATCTTCTCCAGACATCATTGATTCCTACCATAATAGAGATGTAATCCGGTGCGATCTGGAGAATATCCTGGTCCATGCGTTCCAGAACCTCTTTGCTCCGGTCTCCGGATACGCCGCGGTTATAAAACTTCACACCGCTTTCGGGAAAGAGTGCACGATACACCCTGGCCACTTTCTCCGGGTAGCCGCTGCCAAGATTCTCCGGCTGGTCACGCAGTCTCCCACAGTCCGTCACCGAATCTCCCTGAAATAAAACCACAGAATTCTTTTTAAAAATCTCTTTCATTCCCTTATCTCTCCCTTATACGCTCACACGATCAATAGCAGACCTTTAAACTTTTAATCTCAAAAGCCTTCCATGTCAGTTCAAGCTGCTGATCCATCTCAAGGGTCTGCACTTCTTCCTCAAGCATATTTGTTTCCACCACGGACTGCACCGGATGTCCGAATCGCAGTCTGGCTTCTGTCCGGCTCCCTTCTGCTTCATAGATACGCAGCAGATAGGCACGCTGGGAATCCTCCATCGGCTTTACCGTTTCTATGATAATGTTATCCGCACTGCAGCTTACCAGTGACGGCAAGACACAGGATCCCTTTTGGATCTCAGCCGGAAGATTGAACTGGTATGCCGGCTGTGTAACATTTGCCGCAGAAAAGCCTCCCATATGGGGAAGAATCCCATAGGAGAACCGGTGAATGCCTTTGTCTCCATGATAATCCGGCATACAGCCGCCCTTGTGAAGAGACAGATGCATCGATCCTTCCCAGACGCTAATGCCATATTTACAGTCATTCAAAAGTGCTATGCCATACCGTGTCTCTGACATATCCGTATACTTATGGTTGCATACCTCGAATTTTGCCTTCTCGACTGCCGTATTCCTGTGCACCGAGCGACGCAGATAGCCAAACTGAATCTCCTGGTTGACACCATCCGTATGAATATCAGTATCAAAGGCAGCCTTCAGGAAACGATGATCATCCTGCCAGTTGGCACAGCTCTCAAATCGAATCAGCGGGCTGTCAGCATAGAATACCACATCCTGAACCATCGTCGTCTTTGCAGTCAGCTGATAGCGGTTTCGAATCCGATATTCCACTGCCCCTTTGGATACCAGTTTTGACTCGAGCAGGACTGCGGTATCTTTCAATTTGCATTCACAGTCTGCATCAATATCCCAGGCATCCCATCCAAGTGAAACCTCTTCTCCTATCAGGAGGGTATTAAAGGCATGTGCCTCCTGCACCAGCTGTCTGTGACAGCGTTTATCCAGAAGCTTCTCCAGATATCCCTTTTCGTTGAACGAAACCTGGTAATATGGCGTTTCCAGTTTTATAACTCTTCCCTGTCCATCTGTCTCATCAGAAAATACGGATTTACGTTCCTTTTCCTTATATTCCTTCACCGGCAGAACAACACTGGAAAATGCCGGAATTGACACACCTGCAAGCGCAAGCTTCTCCTGTCCGTCCATATCCGTAAATGTCTGCTGCGGATAATTCTCTGAAAAACCTTTTCCTTCATAGGGAAGATATTGCACATCATTTCTTTCCCAGGAAAGTGTGTTAAGCAGTGTAATAGGATCCGCTCCTGCTTCCCCGGTTCCCTCTTCCATCGCTTCCAGCAGCTGTTTCTGATCCGCTTCTGCCTGTTCTCTGATCTGATGAACGGCAGCAATTGCTTCGCTGTGCACACGGGGGATTCCTGTTCCCGGAAGGATATCATGGAACTGATTCACCAGGAATTCCTCCATCAGCGGAGTAACCTCCTCTTCACTGGCACATATTCCTTCGTAGAGTGCGTGACGCACAGTAAAGTATTCCAGGCTGCGAAGTGCAATTTCCCCTTTGCGATTGTTTCTCTTGATTGTATGCTGGTTTGTCAGAGTTCCCCTGTGGAGTTCCAGATACAGCTCTCCGGCATAGACAGAAGGGTCCTGGATCCGTGTTTCCAGCTGCTGCATAAACTCACTTACGGTTGTGTGCGAGGTTTTTGGCAGTCCCTCCACATCCGCAAGCTGTTCTGCCATCTCGATCATGCCAGTCTCAGGGCCTCCGCCTCCGTCTCCAAATCCGTAGGAGAACAGACGCATATCCGATACTGTCCGCTCCTTCACGGAATCTCTTCCGCTCTTTGCGCAGGAAGACACCATCTCCTCCGGGGACGGCCACAGATGGCTCCGGTTGAAATGTGTCAGTACACGGCTTCCATCGATGCCTTCCCAGATAAATGTATCATACGGGAATTCATTCGTATCATTCCAGCTCATCTTTGTCGTAAGGAAATACTTAATTCCTGACGCCTTCATAATCTGCGGGAGTGCTGCACTGTATCCGAAGGTATCCGGAAGCCAGAAGCTGTCTGCAGTATAGTGAAAGTACTTTCTCGTATACCGCTGACCAAGCAGAAACTGCCGGATCATATACTCTCCGGATGGAATATTGCAGTCGCACTCAATCCACACACCGCCATTCGGCTCATAGCGGCCTTCGGCAATCTTTTCCTTCATTTGTTCAAACAGCTGCGGGTACTTCTGCCGTATGATCTCTGTATGGTATGCCGAGCTTTGGATAAATGTATAGTCCGGATACTGATCCATCAGGCTCATCTGATTGGCATAGGTACGTGCACACTTTTTCTCCGTCTCGCCTCTGTGCCAGAGCCAGGCCGTATCCATATGGGAATGTCCTATCAGACCAACGTAAGGTGCGGAATCGGAATTTTTATGATTCAGCATCTCCTTCAGATACGCATCCGCTTCCCCAATCGAGGCACGAAATGCCTCTTCCTCCACATTCGCAGGATCATAATAGATCACTTCATGGACCGCTTTCAGCGTACGAACGACTTCTGCTCTTCGAAAACTGTCCTGATCCAGTGCCTCTGCCATCTGATTGGCAATCCGAAGACGATAGTAAAAACCGGAGATTCCCTCGTCCAGAACACAGATATCGGCCGGATGATATACAATTCGGAAACTCTGTGCAGGGTCTTCCATCATCGGCTGTGTGCCTCGGATCTCATGGTTTGCATAATGCTCGATGGCAAGTTCATAGGTTTTTCCTGCCTGCGCACTTTGGCAGAACATATCGCAGTAATGATTCCCATGACTTCCCGCCAGGATTTTTGCAGCAAAGTTTCCATATGGAACCCCATCCACAAAAAGCAGTCCCTCATAGGCTTCCGTATGTGGGAATATGAAAAGCTTTTTCCCCGCCAGTTTATCAGGAACCGTATACATTCCCTTTTCCCAGCAGTAAATCCCTTCTCCCTCAAACACGGTTCCGTTCGCTTTCTCCTGGAACAGTTCTTCGGGTGGAAGCTTGGTATAGCTTCCGTCAGTTTGACAGATTCCCATATCCAGCTCATCCACCTTCTGATATAAAAGGGGCTCCAGCGTACGTTCCAAGCGCTTCAGTTTCCCCATCATTCGTTCGATCTGTTTCTCTGTAAACATCTTCTCTCCTTCCGATATAAGCTCGTCTCGGATTCCGCTTTTATTTTTCACCTACAAGATACGTATCTCTAATGGTTATTTCTTCCCCTTCATAACGAACCGATATCCGGCAGATCCCAGACAGTTTTCCATCCTCAGCCGCCTGCAGCAGGTGAAGGGTGAATGTCCTGGTTTCAGACATTCCATAGAAGCTTCCTTTTCGTTTTCCAATCGTCAGTGTCTGATCTTCCTCACACCAGGAGAATACAATCTCAGAAAATCCCCCATGCTCATACGCATATCCATTTCCCTCATCCTCGTAGAGTACGAACGTGCCG
The DNA here is from genome assembly GCA_028692395.1 of Lachnospiraceae bacterium. GTDB lineage: Bacteria > Bacillota > Clostridia > Lachnospirales > Lachnospiraceae > Novisyntrophococcus. The sequence continues at coordinate 26,389 of JAQUXP010000023.1, read as the reverse complement.
TCAGCACCTGGATAGACATGGATTTCCATCGCATCCACTGCTTCCCTCGCATGCTGAATCCCCATCGCACGGGGCACAATCGATCCTGCACGCACAAAAAGCGGAATCTGTGTTAGCGGCGCATCCACATAGATCTGCTCTCCGCCGCTTCTGTATATTTCTCCTGTCCAGTAGTTGATCCAGGCTCCTTTGGGAAGATACACGCTTCTGTTTCGCACACCTTCTTCGCAGACAGGTGCCACAAGAAATGCCGGTCCAAACATAAACTGATCCTGTATATTCACCGCCACGTCATCCGTCCGGTAATCAAACACCAGTGGGCGCACAATCGTATACCCTTCCTGCGTCACTCTCCCGGCAAGGGAATAGGTGTATGGCACCAGACTCTCCCGCAGCCGAATATATTCCGTAATATATGCTTCGTATTCTTCTCCAAACTGCCATGGTTCTCTCACAGATGCGCAGCCGTGCACCCGCATAATGCTGACAAATGTGGAAAATTGCAGCCAGCGCAAAAACATCTCTCTTACCGCAGGATCGCAGACATCGATTCCAAAATATCCACCTGTGTCTGTAGAAAAGTATGGCAGTCCTGCAGAAGCATAATTCAAAACACCGATCACTTCCCTGGACAGCTGTGCAAATCCCGGAGGGATATCCCCTGACCAGCTTTGGATTCCATAGCGCTGTGTTCCGGCAACCGCACCTCTCGAAAGCGTATTTACCCGCTTTTTGTTTCCCACAACTGCACGCTGACCTTCATACACCGCTTTATTATCCAGCAGCGGATAGATGAGGCCCATCGGTTTCGAAGATCCCAAAGCAGTCATCTCTCCAATCTCTTCACACCAGTTTCCCATCTCCGGTTCATTGGCATCCAGCCAGATGGAATCGATTCCTTTCGAGAATACACTGGTATTCAGCAGGTTCCAGTAGGTACTCCGATAAGCCTTCTTTGATGCATCATAGGGCAGTCCAAAATCACTTCCGTGTGCCAGCAGAATCTGTTCATCGCTGTCTGTAAGCTTACGGTACGTAGGATTCTGCTCTTTTTTTATCGCCGTCGGCCAGACAGATATCGCCACCGATACATGCTGTTCATGCAGACATTTCAGCATATGCTCCATATCCTCGTAGTCCAGACCCAAAACCGAAAAGTTATTAAACCAGGTGTCATCCCACCAGCGGTAATCAATCACAATCGTGTCCAGGGGAATCTGCTTCCTACGAAATTGCTCCACCGTCTGCTGGACTTCCTGGCAGGAGGTATAGCGGTTTCTGGACTGGATAAATCCAAAAGCATGTTCCGGAAGCATCACTGCTCTGCCCGTAATCCTTCGGTATCCGCCGATAATCGCATCCGCCTGCGGCCCGTAGAACACATAATAGTCCATGGAATCCGTACATTTTCCGGTATACGAGTAACTCCGGTTATCCTCTTCCCAGTCCAGGAGACCATTGGATGTGATATCAAAGAGAATTCCATAGCCCATATTTGATACAAACATGGGTGTCCTTTTTTCCGTGTTATCCTGACGGATGGTCACCGTCTCTCCCTTGATCCCCAATCGATCGCCGATATTGCCAAAGCCGAAGAGCCTTTCCTTCTCAGGTGATGCGAACTGCTGTGTCAGCTGATAGTACGTCTTCCCGTCAAGCTCTATCGTTGCCCCAACTGCACGCTTCTTTTCCCTGAGATATGGGACATCCTGTGCATCGCAGTAGGTAATCCTGCCGCATTTCCTATCTATATGCAGTCTGATCTGGGCTGTCGCCAGGAGAACACCATCTTCCTCTTCCCTCTCTTTCAGCTCCACCTGACAGGATTTCCTGTTGGGATCCGTAAATGTTGTGCTGTATCTGTCATCGTGAAAATCTTTCTTTTGAAACCCTCCATTCGGGGACCACCGCACACGTATGACATTCTCATAACAGGCCGTAATTTGAAGCTTCCCGCCGTTGCATTCGTATTCAAAAGGCTTTTGATCCATGATTTCTTCTCCTATTTTTCCTTCTTCCTTTATATATCTTCTCAGGTGCTATTACAGTTCTACTTCCCCACAAAGTCTGATGTCCGCACTGCCACCTCCAACCATAATCCGGAATACCCCCGGTTCCACAACCCACTCCATCTGATGGTTCAGAAGACGAAAATTATCAAATCCAAGCTGGAATCTAACCTCCCTGGTTTCTCCTGCTTCCAGAGAAAGTCTCTGAAAGCCCTGGAGCAGTTTTCCAGGTGTTACAATGCTTGAACACACATCCTCCACATACAGCTGCACCGTCTCTGTGCCCCTTACACTTCCGCTGTTGGTAACCTGAGCGCTAACCGTTACCTCGTATTGCCCGGATTCCTTTATAATCTGCAGGTTTCCATAGGTAAACTCGGTATAACTGCAGCCATGTCCAAAGGCAAATCTTGCTTTTCGCTCCCCTTCGAGATACGAAGGAGCTCCTCCCGGAAGCATGGAATAGTAGCAGGGCAGCTGCCCGATATCCATGGGAAATGAAATCGGAAGTTTCCCAGAGGGATTCACATCGCCAAACAATACATCCGCAATTGCCTCTGCTCCCTGCTCACCGCCAAACCACGCAGCAAGAATCGCATCCATATGTTCCGTCTCAAAGGCAAGATCTACCGGTTTTCCATGTTCCAGCACAAGGATTACCGGTTTTCCGAGCATGCTCACACGCCGGATCAGTTCCTGCTGAGCACCATAGAGCTTCAGACTGCTGCGATCCATGCCTTCCCCGCTTGTCACCTCATCGTCTCCGCAGACCAGAACCGTCACATCGCACAGCTTGGCCGCCTCTATCGCCCGTTCCATATCCTGGGTGTGGCAGTCTACACAGAGCGCCAGATCAGCTCCATTGACATCGCAGACATACTCGATCATAAGGTCATGCTCTGCGCCGTCTGCGAATTCCATCTCGCATTGCGGCAGCCGCTGCTTATTCTCCCCACAGCTTTCAATCACTGGTACACCATCGATAAAGACACGTACGCTGTCATTTGTGGTAAACACAAGTTTTCCTAAAAAGGAAGCCTTCTCAGAAAACTCATGGGTATGGATCTGCAGTTTTGCACGCATACGCACGGAATATCCTTTGAATGGAAGTGCACGATGCGGCTTGGCAAGAATCCAGTTAAATGTGATCTGACTGGCTTTGTCACTTCCCACTGGAATTCCGTCAAAAAAAGCATTCTCATAAAACTCCAGGCTGACCCCATCCACAAACCAGGACTTTGGAAGCACCTCCACATCCTGCTCGGTAATCCCGCATCCGTCTGCCTGCAGGACAAGGCAATCCTTCGAAACCTTCTTTCGAATCTCCGCAGCTGTATTCGAGACCGTATATCCATAAGGAACCGAGGCATAGCTGCCAACTCTCTGTTTGGCTGAGCTGGGACCAATGACTGCTACTGATTTGATTTCTTTTGAAAGGGGAAGAATCTGATTCTTATTCTGCAGTAAAACGATCGATTCCTCAGCTGCCTTCCTTGCGATGGAACGATGTTTTTCACATCGTACCACATCACGGTAATGGTCCTCATCGGTATAGGGATGTTCAAACAGGCCGAGTGCAAACTTTGCACGAAGAATTCTTCGTACTGAATCATCTATGTTTTCCTGGGCGATTCCACCTTCTCTGACGAGTTTCACAAGGCTTTGCTGCCATTCCTCATTGGAGAAGTCAAACCCCTGTACATCAAGCCCTGCATTGACTGCACGCTGAATACTTTCTTCATTGCTTCCAGTCAGATGATGTGTATCCTTCAGCCGGTTGATGGCGCCAAAGTCTGCACGCACATAGCCTGGCATGCCAAATCTCTCCTTTAATATTGTCCGCAGATAATACTCGGAACAGATCACCGCTTCTCCATCGATGGAATTGTACGATGCCATCGCATTATATGCTCCTGCTTTTTTAATTCCTGCCTCAAAGACCGGAAGATATGCACTCTCAATCTCTCTTGTCCCTGCTCGGGCCGGAGAACAGTTGATGCCCCCCTCCGGAATCCCGTGGACACAGAAATGCTTGGGTTCACTCATCACGCTGTCAGGGGCACTGATATCATCCCCCTGTTCTCCTGTTACGATGGCATACGCCATCTGTGAAGACAGATAGGTATCCTCTCCGAATGTTTCTTCTACTCTTCCCCATCTCGGTTCCCGTGCCAGATCAAGATTCGGCGCAAGAATCTCATGGATTCCAAGGCTTCTTGTCTCTGCTGCGATTGCATGTCCAACCTCCCGGGTCAGCTCCGGATCAAAGGCCGCTCCGAGATTAATCGGCATCGGGAATATTGTTGCCCCCGGATAGGAGAGACCGTGAAGTGCCTCGCCGGTAAAGATGCAGGGAATTCCAAGTCTTGTTTCCTCGACCAGGTATCGCTGCAGCCGGTTGAGCACCTGGGGTGCGGAATATACATCATGAACAAAACCCATACCCCGGCTTCCAAAGCTTGCTTTTACCTTATCCCAGTAAAAGTCAGAATGCTCATCCACCGCACAAAAATGTGCCTCATGCACCTTAGTCGCAAGCTCTACCCCCCGGATCATATCCATCTGCGCCGCCTTTTCTTCCAGTGTCATACGTCCAAGCAGATCCTCTGCACGCTCCTCCACGGAAAGCTGCGGATTCTTATATTTTTCCATCTTCTGATCCTCTCTTTTTTATACCAATGATTGATCTTCGCAGGTCAAATCGAAAGTCGCAATCTCATGGGGGCGAATCAAAGCCCCAAAGAAGACTTTGCCATCCTGTGTCTTTGCAGCCGAAATCTTTGTCTGTCTCTGCTCGATGACATTACTTTGATACATCCCGCTAAACCAGGATTCTTTTTCCAGGTGCAGGGTAACCGCCTCCTCTGTCTGATTCACGAAGCGGAGGATCACATCCTGACCTTCCTCTGCACATTTACATCCTGTCAGCTGCAGACCTTCCCCTTCCCAGTGAAGCAGTCCAAGGGAAAGCTCCCCGCTTCCCGGATGAACCGTTGTCTGAACCGTCATCAGACTGTTCTGGAACTGATATCCTTCCTGGAACGCACGGCTCATATGCTGCGCTTCATATGGAACGATCTCATAACGTACCTTGTGTTTTCCCGGAAGCTGTGCTTCCGGCGTGGGAAATACGCCCCAGTCACCCATCTCACCGATGCAGCGCAGCAGGGTAACAGCGATGGTATTCTCCTGCTCGGGGAGAACCTCATACTCATACAAACCAAAGTTCGCAGCAAGCAGTCCGTCTTTTTCATCCTGCATAGCAACAAAGTTCTGTTGATGCTCACAGCCGCTTGGATTCTTCCATGCTTCTCCATGATGATTCCTGCGTTTTACTACCTCAAAGTTGGAATCTGCATAATGAGAATCCGCCCTAAGACCTGTGGGAAGCATCACACGGATGCGGTGATCCTTTGCGGTATTGTCAATCTCAGTTTCCACCTGCAGTCCACGTCCGCTGCGTTCCAGGGTAAGTCTGGTGACCAGAGAAAGGGTGGTCCTCTCACTGCTTCGTCCTGCCGTTCTTTCAAAAAGTGCCTTCATGCCAGCCTTCTCTTCCTGGAAAGTTTCATCTGCACAAGCCGGAACCTCCAGTTGATGACGAATCTCATAGCTGGTACGGTATGCACTCTTTTCCATCAGACGAATCTCTGCCTTGACACCCTTTGTGGTATACGTATCACCCTTCGCCTGCACATAGATATATTCATTTCCGATATCTCCGGTCTCCTCGTACCACCCGAGCCGCTCATAGCAGTGTCCACTGCTGCAGTTTGTGATACTATAGGTTCCATCTTCGTGAATCTGAACCTTCAGATATTGATTTTCCATAAAAGCTTCTGCTGTTTCCACCTGTTTCATGGCTTCAGTCACTTTACTGTCTCCGGTGTTCTGTCCGGCTTCATCAGCCTCCATCATCCGGTACTGCAGATAATATACCCCACAGCCAAAGGCCGGAACGTCTGCCGCTTCCATCGTTACAGCTATATTCCTGGCCATATAAGGATCCCGGAATCGGTCATCCGGAAGATCATAGTCAAACCTTACGCCAAGATCCTCGCATCTGGCGTCCACTGGATTCCCATGAGCATCCTTTACACAGTAATCGCCCGGTATCAGCTTTTTACGACTTTCATAGGCTGCCTGCAGTCCACCCTCACAGGAGCGTTCCAGCTCCAGAACCGTCCGGACTACACCGCTTCTCTCCCAGCCGCTGGTATTGAATGCCACAAAAGGAACACAGCTGCTCTTCTCCTCTTTTTGACAGGTACTGGTATCTGCCTTTTCGGCAAGAAAGGTAAGTGCCTCCCCACACAGCACCTCTGCTGTCTGGAAGCTCTTATCAAATCTTGTCTTCATTTCCCTGTTTACAGCGTCCACACTACATCCGCAGATACTGTCATGGGGGTGATTCTGCATCAGGGTCTTCCAGCTGTAACGGAGAAGATCTCTGGGGTACTCCATGCCGTAACATGCTGCCATCACACCAAGAGGCTCTGCCCGGTTTTCCAGCTGGGTCTCACACTCACGGTTTCGCACCTTCAGATCGATCCGGCTGGAGGTTGTATTCACCAGGGTCCAGCATCCATCGGTCTCCTGGCTGGTCAGTTCTCCCTGTACATGAGAAACCTCCGGCTTCAATTCTTCCTTTACTGCCTGCACATAGGTTTCAAAATCCGAATGGATAAAGTCAATCTCCGGATATAATTCCCGTGCAGTTTGCAGGGCTTCTCCCAGATCTTTTTGCACCGGCTGATGATCACAGCCATTCATAAATAACAGCTGACTGGTTCCTGCATATTTTTCAGCCTTTGCCAGACGCTCATCCCAGTATTTCCGGGCCGCTTCCTTTTCCACCGGAATCTCAGATCCATTGTTATACCAGTTTGCAAACAGAATTCCGGGAAGCGAGCTTCCATCCGGTGACTCCCAGATCATCTCAGAATATGCCGACTCATATTCGCCGCCAAGCGTCTGATTGTTGAATCCCACCGGTTTTACACCCCTTCCAAACACAATTGCTTCCATGCCCGCCTGCTTTAGAAGCTGCGGCATCTGTCCGGCATTGCCAAATGCATCCGGAAAATATCCAACCCTGCAGAGATCTCCGTACTTTTTTGCCTCCTGTCTGCCAACCAGAAGGTTTCTGACATTGGATTCTCCGCTTGTTAAAAATTCATCCTGAAGAATATACCACGGTCCAACATGAAAATGTCCTGCAGCAATATGTTTTTTTACCTGCTCAGCGTTTTCCGGCTTAATCTCCAGATAATCATCCAGCACGATGGTCTGCCCATCCAGATGAAAGTTCTCATAGCGCTCATCATTTTCAAATAATTCCATCGCATCGTCAATCAGCTTCAGCAGTTTGACTCTGTGCTGTTCAAACGGCATATACCACTCTCTGTCCCAGTGTGAATGTGATATAATATGTACTTTTTTTCTCATTTCCAGCTCACTTTCTGTAGAAAACGAGCCCGGCAATCGCTTACCAGGCCCTTTTTCCCTGTTATAGATTCAGTTTCCGTAGCCGCACAGTCTCTGCTGAACAGTTACTTTATTTTTTTGCTGCAAGGTATGCGTCAACCTGCTTCTGATATTCAGCCAGCAGCTTATCCATGCCTGCTGCGGCACTGTCAGCCTTTACCTTCTCCAGTGCTGCTTTATAGTCGCCCGCAAGACCAACCTCGATCAGCTTCTTCGCATCGCCCCAGATCTGGGTTCTCTGCATATGCTCTGTCTGAACATTCGTATCATCAAAGCTGAAACCATCAAGAGGAGATTTTACATTAGCCTCAGAGGATGCTGCGTAGTTCGCCTCTTCCTCCCAGAAGCCTTCTTTATAGGTGGAATCTGGTCTCATAAACTGTGGTTTCCACAGTGCCCACTGTCCGCCCCAGTTCATAAAGTTAGAGCTTGCTGCGTCCATTCCGTCCGGATATGCTGCTTCTTCGCCATTGAGATTATAGGTTTTTCCCTCGATGCCATACTGTACCATATCGTACAGGGTCTTATCTGTTTCCATCATGTTCAGGAACATCAAAGTACGTTCCGGATTCTCACTGGTTGCGGAGATACACATGGTGTTTGCAAGTGGTGTACGGTTTGCAAAAAGTCCGTCTTTATACAATTCTGTAGAATCCCAGCGTGCGCCCTCTTCAACCCATGCTCTGGTGGAATTAGCAAACTCATGTGTGCCCCACTTGGTAATCAGTTTTCCTTCATTGATCAGGGAGTTATGGTCTAATTTATCTGTCAGAACATCTTTCCAGATCAGGCCTTCGCTCTGCCATTTCTCCGCATATTTTGCTGCTTCCTCATAAGACTTGGTCTCCTCAGCCGGAATCACCTTACACTCGGGATCATTCAGATTAAAATACAGACCTGGCTCGATTTCGCATAAGCCCTCTTCTGATCCAATCACCTGTGTACACTCAATCGTGTATTTATCCGGATAAGCTGCATGAAGCTGCTGTAAAAATGCATCAATTCCCTCCCAGCTGCTTAAGCTGTCTTTATCAACAGTGATATTGGCCTTCTCTGCAAGATCGCCGCGCCACTGCAGAAGCGGACGGTTGTTCATCGTCATGGTCCATGGAAGAGCGACAACATGTCCTTTGCTCTTTGCTGCGTCCAGTACTCCGATTTCCTGATACTTTTTGTACAGATCCGGTGCATATTCCGGAAGCAGATCATCCAGATTCATGTAAGCATCCTTGGCAATCATCTGGTAATATCCCTGCCAGTCACCGTCAAAGTTCATGTCCCAGGCATCACCTGTTGCAGCCTTTACCAGCAGTTTCTGTTTGTAGTCATCACCTGCGATAAACTGTACATCGTAATCACAGTTTAAGGTATCTCTTGTGTAATCTGCGATCTGCTGCCAGACCTCGTCTGTCGCTGATTTTTTATCTCCGAAGAAGATAAAATGCAGAGTGACCGGATCCAGACCTGACTTTGTGTCAGAAGCTGATGAGGTCTCTGATTTACTTCCTGCTGCATCAGAGGTTCCTGCTGCTTTTGCACTTCCCCCGCAGCCTCCCAGTACGGATAGCGCCATTGCTCCACAGAGCAGACAGCTGACAATTGTGTTTCTTTTTTTCATGTTTTTCATTTCCCCATTCTCCTTTTCTTCCATGATTTGTTTTATTAACATCGCGCTTAGCCTTTTACTGCTCCAACCATGATTCCCTTCATAAAATACTTCTGAAGGAATGGATAAAGCAGGATAATCGGCCCTGTCGTGATTATAACCATCGCCATCTTGACTCCATCGCCCGGTACGGATGCCAGCATCGCCTGTACCTCCGAGGACTGCTGTGACATTGTCTGCAGGAACTGAATATTCGACATCATCGTTCGAAGCAGCATCTGCAGCGGCTGTCTGCTGGTATCTTCCATCAGCATCAGTCCAAGCCACCAGTCATTCCAGTAGCCCAGTGCTGCGAACAGTACAATCGTTGCAATAACCGGTTTCGCCAGTATCAGATAAATCTTGTAGAAAATCTTAAACTCACTGGCACCGTCAAGCTTCGCAGACTCCCAAAGCTCCTCGGGAATTCCACTGAAGTAATTTCGGATCAAAAAGATATACCATGCATTTACCACCATGGGAAGAATCAGCGCCCAGATTGTATTCTTCAGATGCAGGTACTGTGTACAGATCATATACCAGGGAACCATACCACCGTTAAACAGCATGGTAATCAGTACATAGATGTTCATAACCTTACGTCCGGCCATCTTCTTTCTTGAAAGTACATAGCCCATCATACCATTGACAATAATGGAGCAAAATGTTCCGACTACCGTAACAAATACCGTGATTTTATAGCCATTAAGAATTAATTTTCCATTCGCCAGCAGCATCTTATAGGAAGCGAATGTGATCTCTTTCGGGAAGATCTTAAAGCCTTCTGTCGTTGCCTCCGAGTTCGTCATCAGTGAACCGCCGATTACCATTAAAAATGGATAGAGACAGGCAAGTGAAAAGACGATTACAAAAAGGTATACAAAAAATCGTCCAACTGTCATTTTTTCTTTCATCGAATTTTCTCCTCCTAGAATAGTGCTGAATCTTTTTCATATCTTCTGGCAACCCAGTTGCTTCCCACCACCATAACAAATCCAATGACGGACTGGAAGAAGCCTGTTGCAGAGGAGACACCGATATCTCCTGTCTGACGAAGAGCACGGAATATGTAAGTGTCCAGAACATCCGTTGTTGCATACAATGTCGGCATATCTCCTGTCACATTGTAGAACAAGCCAAAGTCGGCATTCATAATTTTTCCTACGGACAGAAGTGTCAGTACAATAATGGTTGGCTTCAAAAGAGGAAGACTGATATAGCGGATCTGCTGCCATCTCGTGGCTCCATCGATCCTTGCTGCCTCGTAATAAGCTTCATCAAATCCACTGATGGTTGCCAGATACACAACTGCGCTGTAGCCTGCGCCCTTCCAGATATTCACGATCAGAAGAATCAGCGGCCAGTAGGATGCATTCATGTAAAATGCAACCTTTTCGCCTCCAAAAGAAGTGATCAGACGGTTGATAACACCATTGTCAAAGCCTAACAGCCCGGTGACAAAGATTCCCACAACAACTGTTGAGATAAAGTAAGGAAGAAAGCTGAGTGACTGGGTAAGCTTCTTCAGATGCTTATTGGCAATCTCGTTAAAAGACAGTGCCAGAGCAATCGCAAAGATTGTTCCGAATACGATAAAGAGGAAATTCAAAAAAATTGTATTTCGTATGGCACTTACGGCTGCATCATTATTCTTGAAGAGAATCTCAAAATTCTTATACCAGGGGTCCAGGAAACTGCTCCCCCATATCCCTTTCTTGAATTCGTATTTCTTAAATGCAATCACCAGACCTCCCAGTGGCAGATAAGAAAACAAAAATAAAAATAGCATTGCCGGTGCTGCCATCAGATACAGCTGCCAGTTTTTCTTAAACGCCCAGTAGAGTCTTGTTGCGATATTTCTGCTGACCGCTATCGTTTCCGTGTTCTTTTCTCTTTTCACCTTACTCATACCCCTTCCATTTCATTATTTGCTCTTTTCATTTGATATATCGTACTATACCATTCCATTCACCATTCGTCAACATGCTTTTTCACTTTTATTGGATATTCTGTATATTTTACTCAATTTATGTTGTTATTTTTGTGCGCTTTTAACAGTTTATTTTTCTTTTTATTTTAACTTTGATATAGTCGCCTGCGTTTCGATTATATCAAACAAAAAATTTGACTTCTGGTGCTTTTTGTCATATACTTTAATATATCATGATGCCATAATTCTAAGACCACATGGTTCCTGCCCCCACGAGAAAATGATCCATGGTATCATATCGCATAGATCATATAGGAGAATAAACATGGAAAACCAACCGGCTGCAAAGCCAAAATACGAACTAATCATGGACGACATCTTAGCTCAGATTCGCAGCAATGACTTTTCATATGAAGAAGTCCTCTGCACAGAAAAACAGCTTTCCGAAAAATACAGTGTGAGCAGAATCACTGCAAAACGTGCAATTACTGACCTGGAGCAGCGGGGTATCCTGTACCGCAAGCGTGGTGTTGGAAGCTTTGTTACACGGAATGCCCTAAGTAACCTTAACCGTTCCATAACGACGGATGAAACCTCACAGATCATCTCCCTGCTTCTGCCCTTTGACAGTACACAGGGCGGTCTTTTTAAGGCTGTGGATGTCATCAACCAGAACCTGAACCAGTATGGCTGCTTCCTCAGTCTGTACATCTCAGGTGTTTCACGAAAAAAAGAGAAAGCAAACATTAAGCTTTTGCTTTCTCAAAACATATCCGGACTGGTTTACTATCCGGTTCGGGATGATATTAATCTGAATCTGCTGAATGAATTCGCATTGCGGGGTGTTCCGGTTATCATCATCGATAAGTCCACGGACTGTCCTTACCTTCACAATGTTACCTCGGATAACTTCGAGGGAGGACGACTGCTGACCGAGCATCTAATCTCACTGGGACATAGAAATATCTGTTTTCTGACCACTGCACCGCTGGATGAAACCTCCACTGTGCGAAATCGCTTCGGCGGATATTTGCACCAGCTGCGCACAGCCGGCATCAGTGCCGGTCTGCAGAACATCTTTTGTGCTCCCTATCCGATATCGAAGCAGCATTTGTTGGACGGAGAAGCCCAGCAGCTGCTGGCAGACATCCGTCAGCTTTACAATAATGGCACCACTGCATTTCTCGCTGAAAATGATCAGGTTGCCCGCACGCTGAAGCTTGCCTGTGAAAATCTGGGTCTTCGGGTTCCGGAGGATGTCAGTATCTGTGGCTTTGACAACACGATTCTTGCAGGAGAAGCTGATCTGACCACTATCAACCAGAACTTTTCCCTGATCGGAGAACATGTAAGCCAGATTCTGAAGGCTTCCCTTGCTTCCCCCTCTGCACCGGTTCAGAAAATCACGGTTCCGGTAGAGCTGGTGGTAAGAGGTTCTACCGGACCGGCACCAGTACCGCATACCACAAATAACTAGACCAAATTATACCGGGCATTCTCCTGTGAGAGAATGCCCGGTATAACCTTACCTGCCAAGCGTTGCAAAGAGGCTTTCTGTCAACAGCTGCTTCAGCTGTTCGATGGAGGCCTCTTTTATTTTTGCTTTCTGCTTCATCTCCTGATTCAGAAAAATTATCAGGGAAGAGAAGCTGGACACAAGCACGGCACACATCATGTTCAGGGGAAGATCATCTCTAAGCTCTCCATCCCTGATTCCTTCCATAAGCAGTTCCCGACTGTGCTCCAGCATACACTCAAACCCATGCGTCTGATTCATCATCTCTGCCTTCAAAGTAGCTGAGATCTGATATGCGCCCTGATACATATTCATAAAAAGTGTAATCGAATTGCGCCCGCTGAAGTTTTCTTCCAGCCAGTTCAGGATACAGATGTATCTCTCTCGGAAACTCCTGCAGGCTTTTATGGAATCCTCCACTTCCTGCAGCAGCGTCTCCAGCTCATAGAGAACGGCCTTCACGATCAGCTCATCCTTGCTTTTGAAATACTCATATGCCGTTCCCTTACCGATTGCCGCCCGGGCTGTAATGTCCGAAACCTTCATGGTGTTTATATCTGCCCCCTCAAGAATCAGGGCTGTAATTGCCTCAAACATTTTTTTCATCTTGGGCAGCTTTTCTGCTGTTTCATGTAAAGACATGGAATGTTGGATTTGACTTTTATCAATCATGCTCCTCGCCCCCTGTTTCCTTACCTTGCAAATCTTCCAGGTGCTCCGGCTCTTCCTCTTCTGCCGTTTTGTCTATCTCACCTGTCTCTGACTCTTCTATCAGATTCGTCTCTTTCATAATATCAAAATCTTCATCTGCCGCATCCAGCTCTTTGTCTGAGATGATCACATATTTTCTTCGGTTCAAGATATCATAGATACAGGGAACCACAAAGAGTGTCAGGAAGGTTCCGTAGATCAGACCTCCAATAGTGACAATCGCCATAGGCTGCGTCATATCTGCTCCCATGCCAAGTCCTGCCGCCATAGTGGACAGACCCAGAATTGTGGTCAGTGCTGTCATCAGAATCGGACGCATACGTGTCTTTCCTGCCGTCACAATCGCCTTGTGCTTCTCCATACCGGACGCCCGCAGCTGATTCGTGTAATCCACCAGCACGATACCATTATTTACGATAATACCGCAAAGCATGATGAAGCCGATCATAGCGATGATACTCATCTCAGATCCTGCAATCAGAAGTCCCAGGAAACCACCTGTAAATGCCAGTGGAATCGTAAACATAACGATAAATGGGGACAGCAGAGACTGAAACTGTGCAACCATAATCAGGTACATAAAGACCAATGCGAGTAAAAGCATCAGTACCAGATCATTCATCGAATCACTGATTGTAGCGTCCTCTCCCGTCATTTTGTAGGAATAGCCCTCCGGCATCTCGTACTTTGCAATCTGCTTCTTGACTTCATCGGAGATCAGGGTTACATTGTGCCCTTCGGTCACTCCAGCCGACACGGTAATATAGCGGCTCTGGCTGTCCCGGCGGATAGAATCCACACCGGTAGCGTCCTGAAATTCCACAATCTCACTGACAGGAATCTCCTTGGTAGTGCCATCTGTCCCTGTTGCTGTTATTGTGAAGTTTTCAACCGTATCTCTGGTATAATCGGCCTGTTCTCCATCCTTTACATAGACATTCAGATCTGCCGTATCGGTAGAAAGTGTTGTGGCGGATCCAGCCTGTGCCAGCTTCGCCTGAATCTGCTGATAAACCTGAGCAACTGTAAGATTCTGCGCTGCCGCTTTTGACTTATTTACCACGATACGAAGCTCCTGTGTGGTTTCTTCCATTCCATCAGAAACCTCTGTTGTTCCCTCGATCTTTGATACGATTTCTGCAAAATCTTTCGCAATCTTCTGAAGGGTATCCAGATCCTTGCCCTTGATTTCCACAGAGACACCGGAGCCTCCAAGCGCAGACATATCCATCATGGATGCACTGACTGCCACCTCACAATCCAGATCCTTCGTCTTATCAAGAACCTCTTTTTCCAGCTCGCTGCCGGAAAGCTTCTTGTCTTCACTTAAAATCAGATACATGGTTGCGCTGTTGGTCTTATTTCCACCGCCTCCCATACTCATGGCGCTGCTGTTTCCCACCATCGCACCGATCTCTTCCACATCCGTGATCCCCGAGAGGCGATCCATCACCTGATCTGTCATAGCGCCGGTCTCTTCCACCGTTGCCTCTCCCGGCATGGTAACCGTAACGCTTGCTTGGGTGCTTTCCATGGTTGGCATGAAGGAAAATCCCTTCGAAAAGCACAGATACATGGAGCCAAGCAGCACTGCCAGAACACCCAGAAGCACCAGAATCTTATGATGCAGTGCCCAGTAGGCTGACTTTTCATAATGCTTTCCGATCCAGTCAAAGACACTTTTTTTCGGTTTATGCTTTCTTTTCAAAAGCCCGGAAGCCATCATCGGTACAAAGGTTACCGCAACCAGAAGGCTGGCAAGCAGAGAATAAGCAATCGTCAGTCCCATGTCCACAAAAAGCTGTCTCGTAATTCCCTCCGTAAACACAATCGGGGCAAAGACACAGATTGTGGTCAGTGTGGATGCGACGATCGCTCCTGTCATCTGCTTCGCACCCTGAACAGCCGCCTTGCGGACCGGAAGCCCCAGACCGTGAAGACGATAGATATTTTCTATAACAACGATGGAGTTATCCACCAGCATCCCCACTCCCAGTGCCAGACCGGAAAGAGAGATGATATTCAGGGAAATGCCTGAAAAATACATCAGTACAATAGCGGTCAGAAGTGAAATAGGAATAGAGCAGGCAACAACCGCTGTAGGTCTGATATCCCGCAGAAACAGGAATAAAATCAGCACGGCAAATATCGCTCCAAATGCCAGATTCTGCAGGACGGAATTCACTACCATGTCGATGTAAATGCCCTGATCCATCAGGTTGGTTACATGGATAGAGGAATCATTTTTCATCAGTTTATCATAGTAGGCATTCAGACGCTCTGATACCTCTCCGGTGGAATAACCTGTCTGTTTCTGTATGGTCAAAAGCACTCCGTCTTTTCCGTTGATTTTTGCATAAACCTCAGAGGAATTATCAGTCTGCAGCACCTCTGCCACGTCAGAGAGACGGACAGGATCCATTCCATCGATTTGAGGATCCATAAGGACAAGATTATTCATATCCTCCATACTGCCAAATTTGTCTCCCACTCGTACCAGATAGGATACTCCATCCTCCGTCACATAACCTGCCGGCATGGAAAAGTTCTGGGCCATCAAAATCTGCTTGATGGTGTCTGCCGTCAGACGGTCTGAGATGTCTGCGGAAGAAAGAGCTGTCTCTTTTTGTTCTTCCAGCGTTTTCTGTCCCTGCTCCAACTGCTGCTTTCCGGCATCCAGCTGCGTCTGTCCCAGGGAAAGCTGTGTGGAAGCATCTGCCATCTGAAGTGTGGCATCAATCTGGGCACTGTTGATCTGAGACTGGGCCTGGGCAAGACTGATCTTTCCCTGATTCAGCTGCGCTTTTGTATCTGCCAGCTGCTTTTTTGCCGTATCAAGCTGCGTCTGTCCCTCTTGCATCTGCGCCAGGTAGGAGTCAAGAGTCTCAATTACCTTCGCCGCATACTGCTTATCAAATTCTCCTGGAAAACTGCTGTCCAGGGCAAGCTTTGCTGCATTTTCTGCCGCCGTCTTTGCCTGATTTCTGGCCTCATCTGTATCAAGCTGTGCCAGTGCTGCCTGGGTGATGGCAAGCTGAGACTCCAGAAGCTCTGTGGCCTCTCCGTCTTCCTTTGCCTGTGCAATCTGAGCTTTCAGTGCTTCCACCTGGGTTTTAAGGGTGGCAATCTGCTTCTCCATTTCGCTGACTGCCTGAGCATCTGCCTGCTCATAAGCCTTTGCCAGTGCTGCCTCATAAGCCGGCTGATAAGCAGCCTGATAGGTATCATCCTTGGTAAAGGTTCCTCCCGCATAGGCAGCGCGCTGGGTCTGCAGCTGATCCTTGGCATCTGCCAGCTCCGCCTCCTTCTGGGCCAACTGAGCCTCTGCCGCCTCGATCTGCGCCTCTCCCTGGGCTATCTGTGCTTCTGCCTGAGATGCCTGGGAAAGTTTTTCCTTCAACTGAGTCTTTCCGGCATCCAGCTGAGTCTTTCCGGCATCCAGCTGATCCTGGGCATCATTTAATGCCGTGGTCTGATCGATCAGCTCCGACTGAGCCTCATCGAATTGCCCGCTGATGGCATTTTGCATCTTTTTATTAACTTCGTCAATTTTATCCTGACGGAGGATGACTTCAATCTTGGATTCTACCTCACCGGAAGCGTCCGCAGATGCAACACCTTCCAGACTTTCCACATCACTTAACACATTGTTCTCTACATAGTCTGTAAGTGCCGTGCTGTCCAAACCATCTTTTTCCAGTGCTGAAACCATAACCGGCATCATATCCGGATTCAGCTTCATAATGACGGGACTTCCCACTGCATCATCCCAGGTGCCACTGATCTGATCCAGATGCTCCCGCATCTCCAGACTTACAGAATCCATGTTGGTGCTCTGAGAAAACTCCAGGATTACCATGGACATGTTCTCACTGGAAACTGACTGCACGTTTTGGATATTGCTGACTGTTGCCATAGACTGCTCTACAGACTTGGTAACATTTTCCTCCACCTGGGAAGGACTGGCCCCAGGATAACTGGTAATTACAATTGCATAGGGCATATTCATATCCGGAAGCAGATCTGTTGTCATCCGCTGAAAGGACACAATTCCCAACACCAGAATAAGAACAATTCCCACAATTACGGTGTATGGTTTTTTTACGCTAAACTTTGATAGCATTTTATTTACTCCTCCTGTCACATTCCGACCGACTGGTCAGTTCTGTACTAACTATAGCATATGTTTTTTTCTATTACAACAAAAAGACACTGCTCTACCGGATAAATTTCCGGTAAGCAGTGCCCTCCGATGATTTGTAACCCATGGCAACGGGTCTTTTCTATCTATCTCTGGACACGTCCGGAGGCATCGCCCCCGGCAAGTTTTGTAACTTCATCCATTGAGACCATATTAAAATCTCCCTCCACGGAGTGCTTCAGGCAGGAAGCCGCAACAGCAAACTCAATGGTGGACTGAGAATCGAACCCCAGCAGGGATGCACAGATCAGACCACCGCCGAAGCTGTCCCCACCGCCAACACGATCTACGATATGCATCGTATATTTTTTACTGAAGAAGTAGTCTGTACCATCGTAAAGCATGGCAGACCAGTTATTGTCATTGGCAGAGATTGACTCTCTCAGTGTAATGGCAACTTTTTTGAATCCAAAGCGTTTGGCCAGCTGGTGTGCCACATCCTTATAGCCCTCACGATTCACAGTTCCGGTTGTTACATCTGTGTCAGCTGCCTTAATTCCGAATACATCAGAGGCATCCTCTTCATTTGCGATGCAGACATCTACATACTGGCACAGTTCGCCCATCACTTTTCCTGCTTTTTCCCTGGACCACAGCTTGTTACGATAATTCAGATCACAGGAGATCATCACCCCTGCCTCTTTGGCTGCTTTACAGGCTTCCAGGCAGATCGCTGCAACTTCATCATTTAATGCCGGTGTAATACCTGTAAAATGAAACCACGCAGCCCCTTCAAAGATAGCCTTCCAGTCGAAATCCTCTGGAACGGCTGTGGCGATGGAAGATCCTGCCCGATCATAGATGACCTTTGACGGACGCTGGGACGCTCCCTTTTCCAAAAAGTAGATTCCCACTCGATCACCGCCCCTGGCAATATAGGAGGTATCTACTCCGTATCTTCTCAGGGAATTCACTGCGGCCTGACCAATCTCATGTTTGGGCAGCCTGCTTACAAATCTGGCATCAAAACCATAATTAGCCAGGGATACCGCAACATTTGCCTCTCCTCCCCCATAGGTAGCTCCAAATGTTTCCGCCTGTACAAAACGATAATATCCTTCCGGTGCCAGACGCAGCATAATCTCTCCAAAGGTAATCACTTTCTTTGACATTTTCTCTTCCTCCATTATCCTCTTTCTTTACCTGACTTACTGCTTACTTTCCTTCTCTGCGGGCAGCCTTTACAATTGCGGCAGCTTCCTGGCAGAGCTTCTGAATTTCATCAAATCTTCCCTCTTCGATCAGACTTCCCTTTACCATCCAGCTTCCGCCGCAGGCAAGAATCTTATCACACTTCAGATACTCCGTAACATTTTGCGGATTAATCCCTCCGGTGGGCATTACCTTCAGCCTGGTATAAGCCGCACACATTGCTTTGATCATGGGGAGTCCTCCTGCAGGCTCTGCCGGGAAAAACTTTACCACGTCCAAACCAAGTGAAAGTGCCTGTTCAATCTCTCCTGGTGTCAGTATACCCGGGCAGACTGGTATGTTTTTCCTCTGGCAGTAGGACACTACCACCGGATTCAGACCCGGACTTACGATAAACTTTGCTCCTGCTGCTGCCGCACGGTCCACCTGTTCTGTGGTAAGTACGGTTCCTGCACCTACCAGAAGGTCGGGGTAATTTTCCGCCATAATGCGGATGGATTCCTCTGCTGCCTCCGTTCGAAAAGTAACCTCCGCACAGGGCAGACCTCCCTGCATCAGAGCACTGGCAAGGGGTTTTGCGTCCTTTGCATCATTTAACACTACAACTGGGATAATACCTATCTTCTGAAATTCTTCTAATACTGGATACATGTGCTTCCTCCATACCTGAGTGGTGTTACAACTACAGTTTTCTTATTGTGTAATCCTTTGTCCGTTATTTGTTTCATATTATGGAACTGCATTTCATATTATGAATCGCTTGACTTTTATTATACAGCTTTGTACAATAATGTCAAGCATAAAAAACCGGAAAGCTGAGTACAAATACATGGAGAAAATGATAAAGCCAATTGACAAAAATCCCATACAGGTTGCAGACCGCCTCTTCGAGACGCTGGAATACCTGGGAACCTATGGATCCTGCGGATTGATGGAGCTCAGCGAAGCACTGAGTCTGAACAAAAGCACCGCTCACCGTATCCTGAACTCCCTCATCTACATGGGATACGCAAAGCAGGATCCAGCCACTTCAAAGTACAGTCTGACCTTCAAGGTCTGGGATCTTGCGAATCAGCTGCTTACGCATATCGATATTGTGGATATCGCCCGCCCTCATCTGAAGAAACTGGTAAAGCAGGCAGGCGAAACAGTCCATCTGGTGCAGCGTGATGGAATCAAAGCCGTGTATATTGATAAAGTGGAATCTTACCAGAACTCCGTGCGTCTTGTATCGAAGGTTGGAAAAAGCATCCCCCTTTACTGTTCCGGTGTAGGGAAAGCTCTGATGGCAGAGATGGAATTATCGGAAATTACCTCGATCTGGGAAAAAAGTAAGATTGAACAGATGACCCCTGGGACAATCACAGACCTTGATCGTCTTCTCGAGGTACTAAAGGACATAAAAAAACAGGGCTACGCCCTGGATGATGAAGAAAATGAACTTGGGGTTCGCTGTATCGCCGCCTGCATCCACGATTACCGCAAAAAGCCAAAATACGCTTTCAGTATTTCTGCCCCGGTGAACCGTATGGATGACGCACGCATCAGGGAATTATCCCGCCTCATCCTGGACACCCAGAAAGCTCTGGAAGCAGAGTGGAACTGATCTGATGGGGCTGTCAACAGGATCTCTGTTCCACCTGCCCTTTTGATGTAATCGATAGATGTCTCCATGATTTTCCTGCCATATTGAAGACCCCGCATTGTTTTTTCCACCGCAACCAGACCAATACGCCAAGCTCCAGCTTCCTTCCTAACTCTGGCGGTTGCCACTGGTAATGCAGGTTCCATAATTACAATATACATCGCCCCATCCGTTTTACTATCAAAGATCTCATCTTCAGGTATCCCTTGTTCTTCTATGAATACGTTGTTTAAAATCGTTTCCACATGGCAGAATATATTTTGTTGGTTTCCAATTAAAACCTCCATTTTTTCTCCTTAAAATCTGTTTTTTATGCCTCAGCTTTTCTGTGGCATGGTGCCCGTCTTATCAGGAAACCTTTCCCTGTACCGCCAGACGGTTAATCTGTACCGCCATGTATCCTGCGCCAAATCCATTGTCAATATTTACCACAGACATTCCCTCTGCACAGGAATTCAGCATGGTAAGAAGTGCGGAGATTCCGCCAAAATTAGCTCCATAGCCGATGGATGTTGGAACTGCAATCACCGGATGATCCACAAGTCCTGCCACGACACCACCAAGAGCTCCTTCCATACCGGCGATGGCAATGACGCAGTTGGCCCGTCGTATCTCTTCCGTCTTGGATAGCAGACGGTGAATTCCTGCCACTCCCACATCATAGATTCGATTTACGCTGCTTCCGAAGAATTCTGCGGTCTGCGCCGCTTCCTCTGCCACCGGAATATCCGAAGTTCCCCCGGTACACACTGCAATTTCTCCAATCAGCTCCGGTTTTTGATACTGCAGCTTCAGTGTCCTGCCAAGGGCATCATATTCTACTTCCGGCACGACTGCTCTCACAGCCTCATATTGCTCCCGACTTGCTCTCGTTCCCAGCACATTTTCCTTTCGCTGCTCAAAGCTTTGATAGATCCCGATCAGATGCTCCAAAGCCTTACCGGAGCAGTAAATCACCTCTCCAAAACCGGAGCGCAGAGATCTGTGGTGATCCAGTTTGCAAAAACCCAGATCCTGGTAGGGCAGATCCTTCAGATACTTCTCCGCTTCTGAGATACTTACTCCCCCTGTTTTTACACCTTCTAATAATTCATGTACATCCATATTCCAGTTCCCTCTTCCCCCGTCTGCACAACATCATTTACCACAACATCATTTATTCAGATAATCTTGGTTGTCCATTTGGTACAATCCCAGACATCTGTTGCCAGACCCTCATAAAATTCCGGTTCATGGCAGACCATCAGTATGGTTCCCTTATATTCCTGCAGAGCTCTCTTCAGCTCCTCTTTGGCATCCACATCCAGGTGATTGGTGGGCTCGTCCAAAAGCAGCAGATTCGTCTCCCGGTTCAAGAGCTTGCAAAGACGTACCTTCGCCTGCTCACCTCCGCTTAATACCCGCACCAGACTCTCGATATGCTGTGTGGTCAGTCCACATTTTGCCAGTGCGGAACGCACCTCATACTGGGTGTAGGAAGGGAATTCCTCCCAGATTTCCTGGATACACGTATTGGGATTATTCTTTGGCATTTCCTGTTCAAAATACCCGATTTCCAGATAATCCCCCAGCTGAACTTTTCCGGAAATAGCCGGAATCAGACCAAGAATACTCTTCAAAAGAGTTGTCTTACCAATTCCATTTGCCCCTGTAAGCACAATCTTGGAGCCCCGCTCCACGGTCAGCTCCAGAGGTGTGGAAAGCGGCTCCTCATATCCAATTACAAGCTCCTTCGCCGTTACCACAAAACGCCCGGAGGTACGTGCTGTCTTAAAGTAAAATTCCGGCTTCGGCTTCTCTCTTGCCAGCTCAATCACATCCATCTTATCCAGCTTTTTCTGCCGGGACATGGCCATATTCCTCGTGGAAACCCGGGCCTTATTCCGTGCCACAAAGTCCTTCAGCTCGTTGATCTCCTGCTGTTGGCGGTTATAAGCGGCCTCCTTCTGGGCCTTCTTCACCTCGTAAACCTCCATGAATTTATCATAATCACCTACATAACGATTTAATTCCCGCTGATCCATATGATAGATCAGATTCACCACGCTGTTCAAAAATGGAATATCATGGGAGATCAGGATAAATGCATTCTCATACTCCTGAAGATACCTTGTCAGCCACCGGATATGCTCCACATCCAGATAGTTGGTAGGCTCATCCAGCAGCAGAATATCCGGCTTCTCTAAAAGCAGCTTTCCCAACAGAATTTTGGTTCGCTGACCACCGCTGAGCTCGGTGACATCCCGTTCCAGACCAATATCCTCCAGGCCTAGCGCCCGGGCAATCTCCTCCACCTTGGCATCGATGGTGTAAAAGTCATGCATGGTCAGCATATCCTGAATCGTACCCAGCTCATCCATCATCTTTTCCAGCTCCGCTTCCGAAGCCTCTCCCATCTGGTCACAGATGGAATTCATACGCTCTTCCATCTCAAAAAGCCATGCAAATGCAGTCTTTAAGACATCACGGATTGTCATGCCCTTCTCCAGCACCGTGTGCTGATCCAGATAGCCTACCCGGACATTTTTTGCCCACTCAATATTGCCTTCATCCGGCATCAGCTTTC
Organism: Lachnospiraceae bacterium; assembly: GCA_028692395.1. GTDB lineage: Bacteria > Bacillota > Clostridia > Lachnospirales > Lachnospiraceae > Novisyntrophococcus. The sequence continues at coordinate 3,527 of JAQUXP010000023.1, read as the reverse complement.
CGGTAATAATATTCATAAAGGTAGACTTTCCCTCTCCATTGGCTCCTACCAGGCCGATATGCTCACCCTTAAGCAGACGGAAGGAAACATTTTCAAAAATCGCACGGTCACCAAAGCCGTGAGTTAAGTTCTGTACGTTTAATATGCTCATTAATCTATTCTCTTTCTCCTATATTTACATCGCTACATCAGGCGGTCTTCCTGAAGGATTCCGTATCCCTCTCCGATAACTCCGCCGTCTTTCAAGTGTTTCTTTACCAGTCTCTGCAGTGAGGTGCGCTCCGGAAGCCGGTCCACATCCTCCAGTGTATAATCCCTGTTTTGGTACAGCCATTCCATAAAAGCCAGCTCCTTGGGATACATCTTTTTCACGCAAAACAGCTCCTGAAACTGCAGAATATGGGAGCCCTCCGGAAGGATTTTGCTAAGAGGCTCTGATAAAAGCCAGGTACAACAGCTCATGGGAAGCTGCGCATAGGGCTCATAGAAGTGCTTCAAAAAGGCTCTGGCCAGCTGCACCGAATCCCTGATGTTTTCCCTGGTAAGCTTTGCATCTGATGGGATATGAAGTCCAATCTCGGGCTCCTCCCCGGGAACCGGAAGCTGGTACTCCAGCTCACCAATTCGAAAGATCTTCATGGCAATCTGACGTTTTGCCCAGCCATGACGGTCAAATCCATAACGCCCATAGCTCACCTTATGTTCTCTTACAAATCTGCTGAAACACTTGTAGGTTTCTCTGTAAATTTCTTCGGAAATGCCCATGTTCTGATAATATGCGTGTGCCCGTACTGCGCACTGCAGTTCCAGTGTCAGTATCTTCACACCATCCGGATCCTCGCCCAGAATCTCCTGTACACCAGTCATTGCAATATCCCACTTTTCCTCATCAAAAAAGTCTCTGGAAAGTTCTGCGTCAAACTTATATTCCCAGGTTCTATTACATGTCTCCGTCAGTGTGCGCATCTCCTCCGGCAGATCAATCTCTCTGCAAAATTCCGAGAATACCGTCTCCGGCACTTTGACAAGCTTCTGCATCTCTAATTTTTCCATTGTTAAAATCCCCCTGATCCTTTTCTTGACTGCTCTGTACCTGAACAGCTACATCCAAAGCTCCCATATCCTCTGGAATCGCTGCGGTAACCACCAGCGGTTCTTTGGTAAAGGGCTGTTCGAGCCAGACCCGATATGCATGCAATGCTGCCCGGGAAGGCTCCCTTTCTACCTTGCTTCCGTAGATTCTATCTCCCACCAGCGGATGCCCCAGTGAGGCCATATGAACTCGAATCTGATGGGTCCGCCCTGTTTTAAGCTGAAGCCGCAGGACACTTCTTACTGCATCTTCTCCCTGCTCTTTATCCTTTATAAGCTTCACCACCTGATACTGCGTATAGGCTGGCTTACCACCTTCACAGATCTGCATCTTATTCAGTGCACCGGGAACCGGTCCAATGGAGGCAGAGAATTCTCCCTGGGTCCGCTCCATCCTTCCCTGTACCGCTGCCACATATTCCTTTCGAAAAATACCGTCCTGTTTCTGCTGTTCCAGTCTTGCCGCCGCTGTCTGATTCTTGGCAAATACCACAATTCCGGAAGTTTCCAGGTCCAGTCTTCCCACAGGACGAACCTGCATCGACTGCATTTTCTTTCTATAGTAATGTGCAACTGCATTGGCCAGTGTATCCTGATAATGTCCATGAGACGGATGAATCGCCATACCGGCAGGTTTATTTACCAAAAGCAGATCCTCATCCTCATATAAAATATCCAATTCCACTGCATAGCCTGTCAGTTGTTCGGCATTATTTCCGTCCGCCTCCAGTTTCACGCAGACGCAGTCGCCCGACATTACCTTTTCGTGAATCCTGCAGCGTGTGCCATTGATACAGATGCCGTTTTCCCGGAATTTTGCCTGACTGATCTGATTTTTAGTAAGCCCCACACCTCTTCGCAAAACAGCTTCCACATCTTCAAAGCCCTCATTGGTTATGGTAAATGACACGATGCGCTCCATAAGCTTTCTCTCCTGTTATGAACTGTTCCGTATCTGGCAGATAGCTGTAAGCATCAATCTGCCGAATAGTTACACTTTATCATTAATGGAAATAAAGTGCAAGCAAAAGCAGGCTCAGCCATAGTTGGCAGACAATTTTTATTTCAGTGAAAAAACTGTTGCACATGTGGTAAAAAGTGCTACAATAGTTTATATGGAAATATAGCTCAGCTGGGATGAGCGTTCGCCTCACACGCGAGAGGTCATGGGTTCGAGCCCCATTATTTCCATTTTTTTTATTTTTTGGGGGTGTGGCTCAGTTGGGAGAGCGATGCGTTCGCAACGCATAGGTCGAGGGTTCGAATCCCTTCATCTCCATATGGAGGTAACATATGACAAAAAAACAACGTGCACTTGAAATTATTAATCGCTTAAAACTGGAGTACCCGGACGCCGGATGTACCCTTGATTATGACCATGCCTGGAAACTTTTGGTCAGTGTCCGGCTGGCTGCCCAATGCACGGATGCAAGGGTAAATGTTGTTGTTGAAGGCTTGTATGAAAAATACCCGGATGTTGCCGCACTTGCAGCTGCCAATCCGGAGGATATCGAAGCAATTGTCCGTCCCTGTGGCCTCGGCAAAAGCAAAGCCAGAGATATCAGTGCATGTATGCGGATGCTCCAGGAGGAATATGCCGGTAAGGTACCGGATACCTTTGATGAACTGATGAAGCTTCCTGGGGTAGGACGAAAAAGTGCCAACCTGATTATGGGTGATGTGTTTGGAAAACCGGCCATTGTCACCGATACGCACTGTATTCGTCTCACAAACCGTATGGGATTAGTTGATAATATAAAGGAGCCAAAAAAGGTAGAGATGGCCCTTTGGAAAATCATTCCTCCTGAAGAGGGATCTGATTTCTGTCATCGTCTTGTCATCCATGGACGTGAGGTCTGTACTGCAAGAACAAAACCTTATTGTGATAGATGCTGTTTAGCTGATATCTGTAAGAAAAATGGAATTTAAGAAGATTGTCGTATCTGAAATGGACCTCCCAAAGGCCGGACTGAAACATCTGGCCTTTGGGAGGTCCATTTCATTTACAATAATTCTTTCTATCAAAAGACCAGAGCCGCAAAATCCAATCTCTAAAAGAGACTTAAATGAATTTTACACTCTGGTATCATTTTCTTTTTATATAATAAAAACATGTACCATCAAAACCGCATACAGATCATCATCCAATTGATTTCTTGTAAACACCTGAACCTGTGAAGAAAACATCTTTTTAAAGCTTCCGTTACGAAAGCTCCGTCACTCATAAGTGCTCCGTCACTCATAAGTGCTTCGCACTTATTTCGTGTCATTTGCTTCGCAAATGCCTTCCAGATACTCTGATGCGCTCTGCAAGTAAACTTGCTCCGCTCCTCAGATCATCTGTCTGACGCTTTCTCCACTATTTGGTCAAGCCCTCGACCGATTAGTAACAGTCAGCTCCACATGTTGCCATGCTTCCACCCCTGCCCTATCTA
>JAQUXP010000022.1 GCA_028692395.1 Lachnospiraceae bacterium | reverse complement strand
ATACGTCCCAATACCTCCTCAATTTCTTCCAGCTCAATCCGATGCCCCATATGTTTAATCTGGAAATCTTTTCGTCCCTGAAAGTACAGCTCCCCGGTTTTTCCATAGCATCCAAGATCTCCCGTCAGATAACTTCTGTAGATTTGACCATTTCCGGCAGAATAGAAGATAAATCTTTTCGCTGTTTCCTCCGGATTACGATAGTAGCCTTCAGACAGAGATTCCCCTGCCACACAAATCTCTCCCGTTATGCCGGGCTGCAGAATCTCCCGTCTCTCTTCATCCAGAAGAAAAACCTTTCTTCCTGGAAATGCAGCTCCAAGGGGAAGTTTTTCCCCATCCTGAAAACACTGCTCCACACAATAATAGGTACAGTTACAGGTAATCTCTGAGGGACCATACAGATTAACAAACTCAGTTTCCGGCAGCGCCTCCTGCCATATTCTCAGCTGCCGGACCGGCATCACCTCACCACTGAACAAAACACGTCTTACCGCTGTGGGAATCCTGTATTGAAAACCCCTTAGAGACGAAATCATGCATAAGGCAGACACCGCCCAGATTAGGGTAGTGACCTCTTTCTCACACAGATAGTCCAGCAATACGGAGGGAAGGGAAAATAAGTTCTTTGGAATCAGTACCAGGGTAGCTCCGGTCATCAGGCAGGAATAGATGTCCTTTACTGAAACATCAAAATCAAAGGGAGCCTGATTCCCGATTTTGTCTTCGCTGGAAATCTGAAAAGCACGCAGAAAATGTGTAATAAAGTGAATAACTGCCCCATGCGTCACAATAACCCCCTTGGGAGTACCTGTGGAACCGGATGTAAAAATCACATACAGATAATCTGATTCCCGGCTTCTGCTTCGAATCTCTTTCAGGAGCTTTCCGTCAATCGTGGGATTCATAATCTCTGCCGGTAAGACTATCTTTTCCTTTCGTCCTGCATTTTTCAAAAGCTTTCTTTGATCTCTGTCACTGACAATCAGCTGTGCATCCAGCACATCCAGAATTTCGCCTATGCGTGCTGCCGGCTGCTCCGGGTTCACAATGACATAAAATCCTCCTGCATACAATATTCCATACATGACTGCCAGCGTAATCGCACTTTTTTCCATACATACAACCACCGGAGTCTTCGGCTGTATCCGCTGACTCAGAGCACATCCCATACGCTTCGAAAGCTCCACAAGCTCCCGATAGGTAAAATGAAGCCTGCCATCATCGACCGCCGTTTTTATCGGATAGCACTCTGCCGTTTTTTCCAGATATTCTAATACATTCTTCATTCGTTATCCCTCTAGTTAAATTGAATCAGGTTTTTATATTTCTTTTACCCTTCTTATTATCCACGAAACACCTTAATAATTCCTAAAGGCTTTCTGAACAATTCTAAAAGAATCACAAACTTACGAAAAAAAGAATAGAATTTGCGTTGTAAGTATGCAGCACACTGTTTAAGTGAAACAAGCTTGTGTTAAATACTTACATTTTTAGCAAAATCTATTCTTTCAATTACGTTATTATAAGCCCAGATCCATCTCTCCGGCTTTGATCCAGTTTTTCTTTCTCATCACTTCTGATACTCCAAGGGCAATCACTGCCGGAAGTACGAATTGCAGCAGCACAATCTTGATCAGAACAAGAGCAGGGCTTTCGTATGCCGTCATCGTCTGATAGGTCATAATCTGACCAACAAATCCGGCCGATCCCATCCCGGAGCCGGTAGCATTGCACTGCATGTTGACCAGCATGGTACCCACCGGTCCCAGTATCGCACTGGAAATGATAGCCGGAAGCCAGATCTGCGGATGACGCATAATATTTGGAACCTGCAGCATGGAAGTTCCCACTCCCTGTGCCAGCAGACCACCAATCTTATTCTCACGATAGCTGGCCACCGCAAAGCCCACCATATTGCAGCAGCATCCAATCACTGCGGCACCGGCGGCAATTCCCTGGAGATTCAAGATGATACCAAGGGCTGCAGAACTGATCGGCAGCGTCAGAATCATTCCCATCAAAACCGAAACAACAATTCCCATCAAAAATGGCTGCTGCTCTGTACCCCAGTTAATGATATTGCCCAGGCCGGCCATCAGTGCCGAGATGGGTGGTCCTGCGATCAGGCCTACCGTAGCACCTGTTCCAATCGTAACCAACGGAGTAATGATAATATCAATCTTCGTCCTGCCGCTTACCAGATGTCCGGCTGTAATACCTGCGAGTGCTGCAATAAATGCTCCCAGGGGTTCTCCCGGGCCTGCAAGTACCATGGCACCCTCTGAAATTGCAGTACCTGCCATAAGTTTGCCGGCATAACCGCCTACCATAGCTGCCACACCTGCTGCGACCATAACCAGAGAGCTTTCTCCATACTTATGCGCCACACCGATACCGATTCCTGCGCTGGTTACCGCAGCGGCAACCTTTCCCATCAGATAGATATATTCCCCAATCCTTCCAGGTATTGCAAGTCCAATCTGCTGAATAATCGTACCGATAATTAATGTTGCGAATAAGCCCTGTGCCATGCCACTTAGTCCATCAATAAAGATATGGCTGCAGATCTTCTTTAATTTTTCCATTGCCGCTCCTCACTTTTCCCATAGAATTCAACCAGTGTCCAGAAAACATGTACCATGCATTTCTTCACTGTAAAGTTGACTGTCTTGTCACTTGTCAAAGTCTACCATATTTTTTTGAGAAACGCAAGTAAAAATACGGATCTTCTACTGTGTTACCAGCAACCTCCCTAAATTCATTCCAAATCTCCTTCGGAGATGGAATTTCGGCACTCTTGTTTCACTTTCGTACGGACTGTGCAGTAAATGCTCAGTCCTGTGTGAACAGTCACAGCAACCGTTCTAATACCTGAATCACGCCATGATGTTCCAGCGTATCTGCCACATATTTTGCCTCTGCCTTAACCTCTTCTCGGGCTCCACCGATGGCATAGCTTTCCCCTGCCTGACGCAGAAGTCCCAGATCATTCAGATTATCTCCAAATGCCATGGTTTCCTCCCGCTTAATTCCAAGGCGATTCTGAATTCCCGCCAGCGCCTTTCCCTTATCTGCAGCATAATCCACAAAATCGGCCCAGCAGGTACCTGCCTCCAGCATACGAAAGTACGGGTTCCATCTTCTGGACATCTGATCTGTCAGAGGTCCAATCCCCGCCCTTCTATGTACCGCCACCTTGATCAGCGGTGCGGAAACCTCCAGCACATCGGGCACCAGTGTCACCTTGTTCCCATAGCCATTGACCAGAAGATCCACAAACTCCTCTGATGCTCCTTCCTCCACGAAGGAGCCCTCCGTCCCCGTGGATGCCGTAAAAGAGCAGCCCTCCAGAGAACGGATATAGGGAACCAGCTTTCGCACATGCTGGGGATTCATCACCGCTTCAAAAAGCTCCTTTCCGGCCTGCGCTACATAAGCGCCATTATTAGAAATGACAAAGATGTCATCTATCACTTCTGAAAACAGCCGATAGATTCCATCGTACTGACGTCCACTGGCAGCAGTGAACAGAATCCCTTTTTTCTTTAATTCTCCCACTAACTCTATAATACGCAGATGCAAGCTGGTAGTTCCCTCCGGAACCAGAGTCCCGTCAATGTCTGTGGCAATTAACTTTATCATAATCTTCTCCTCTGTCGCTTTCACTGTCCTGTTTTTCTTCCTCTGCAACCAGTTTTCCTGTGGTTACGGGCTCTATGGTGCGTTCCATCATCGTTCTGACCATCTGCAGATCTCTTAGTCCAGAGATTGCACTGAATATGCTTTTGTTTTCCAACTCATCTAATATAGAAGAAAGTCCCTGCATGATCAGATGTTTTCCCGGTGTCTCCTGCCATCTTACCTCAATTTGCTCTTTATGGAAAAAGATCTTGATCTTTCTTCTGACTGCCTCCTCCACAAATGCGATATCAAGCTTCAGTACCAGCATGTGATCTTCATCCCTGGCAAATTCTCCAAGAACGGCCACCCGATACTTCTCTTCATGCATGATAAGAATGCTCTCCCGTGCCCGTCCAAAACCGATTTCCAGCACGGCCTGGCTTTCTCCCTCCTGTACCTTCAAGAAAAAGCTTCCCTGCTCCTCCTGAAAGCTCATCCGGGAAATACCGTCTGTCAGATTATTATGGAATACCTGTGTAATCAGCGGAAAGATTCCCACGCTGGTTTTTCCAAAATCATATTGTTTACCACCCAGCATTTTCAGATAAGATGTATTGGAATGCGCTGCGGATTCTGCTTTTCTTTTTTTCCAGCCTCCATGCCTTACCCGAAGGGGTTCTCCCTGTCCCGACTCCATCTGGGACACAAGCCGCTGCAGGATCAGCTGATCGCAGGGATTCTCCTCCAGCCGAAGCTCCGGCATATAGTCACAGGGAAAGTGCCTGCGCATAATATTCAGCATTACACAATTCTGGAAAAACTCATCACTTCCGGCGTTGGTAACGATTACCATATTCAAGTCCGGATAAACCACTACATTTTGTCCCAGCATGCCGTTGAACTCAAAGCTTCCCGGACGTTCCTCCTGCCAGATCTGATAGCCATAACCATAAGTTCCTTCTTCACTGTCATAATGCTTTTCCGTTGATACACGAATCCAGGCTTCCGGAATCAGCTGTTTTCCTTCCCAGACACCATTTTGCAGATACAGCTGTCCAAGCTTTGCCATGTCCTCTGCACAGATAAATAAGCCCCAGCCACCCTTTGTGATTCCCTTCGGACAGCTCTCCCAGCAGATATTCGTGATTCCAAGCGGCTCAAAAAGACGTGGCTTCAGATACTCCAGCAGTGACAGCCCTGTACGTTCCGTCACAATCGCAGACAATACATAGGTATTCATACTGTTATACTGAAAGACTGTACCAGGTTTGCCCTGTACCGGGGCATTCAGGTAGGAGCCAAGCCAGTCGTTACCGGACACTGCACCGGTTTCATTGAACATCACGCCGCTGGTCATGGTCAGCAGATTCTCTACCGTGACTGTGGGGTGAAAAATCGTCAGAAGCAATGGCTGCCTGGATTCAAAGATTTTATAAATATTCTCGTCCAGCGACAGCTTTCCTTCCTCAATCAGCATGCCGATAGCCATTCCTGTGATACTTTTACACATGGAATGTGTGATATGCCAGATGCCGCTCCGATAAGGAGCAAAATTACATTCACAGATTACCTTACTGTTTCTTAAGATCATCAGGTGATGCATATCGGTAGAGCTGGTCTCACCAAGCTCCCGAATCAGTGCGGCAAGACGTCTGGAAGAGATCCCCTGGCTCTCCGGAGTGGCCCGCTCAAAGTACTGCACACTCTTTCCCGGATCCGGCGCCTCCGTCTTCTGGGGAAAATAATCCACTTTACTGATATGATCCGTCTTACCCTGAATCATATTCCAAATCAGCTCCATCACTGCCAGCTGTTCTTTTGCCATTATCAGGACCTCCATTTATACTTGATTTTTGTATCACTTTTTCACGGTCTGTGCAGTAAATGTAGAGACCTGCTGAATAGTTATCTTGATTTTCTCTGTAAATTATAGTATAGTTAATCCCGAGTGTTCGGAACCTTCCACTCGTAAAACAAAACTACAGGAGAAAATAATATGATAAACCAAAACAAGAAAGTGCTTTACCTGACTCAGGGTGCTATGATTGCCGCCCTGTACATCATCTTAACGTACCTCGCAAACTCCCTTGGTCTTGCAAACTATGCGATTCAGGTTCGTTTTTCTGAAGCATTGACCATCCTTCCCTTCTTTACCCCTGCTGCCATTCCAGGGCTGTTCGCCGGATGTATTCTCAGTAATCTTCTGACCGGATGTATGCCCCTTGATATTATCTTTGGAAGTCTGGCAACACTGGCAGGAGCTTTCGGTACCTATGCCTTAAGAAAAAAGAGTCCCTGGCTTGCACCGCTCCCACCAATTATCGCTAATACCATCGTGGTTCCCTTTATTCTGTCATATGTTTATCAGTTTGAGGGCTCTATTCCATACTTTATGCTCACAGTTGGTGCCGGTGAAGTCATTTCCTGCGGTATTCTGGGTATGATCTTACTGTTTGCCCTCAACCGTCTTGGAACTGCAATTCCCTGGCGTCCACGGGCATAGATACGGTTTTCTGTTCCCCACCCTTCCAGATCACAGACAGGACATGGCCTTCATCCGGCATTTCCTGCCTGCAGGTATACGCCAAGTCCACGCATACAGGTTCCCTGGACTCGGAAAGCCCAAATGTGATCTGGCACGGTGGAATACGAAGACCGCAGCCCTTTGCTTTTACATAGCTTTCCTTTAAGGTCCAGTATCGAAGGAACTGGATCTTTTTTTTATCCTCCGGAAGCTTTTCAAGCTCCCTTTGCTCTTCCGTTCCAAGCACTTTTTTCTGTAAGGCTTCCCCAAAAGGGCGGATTCCTTCTGCATCGATCCCTATCGGTACCTGCCCGATGGCACAGGCCGCAAGATCCTTACAGTGTGTAATATTAAAATACAGGTTGTCCGTCTCCGCCAGATATGGTTTTCCTTCCGCCGTCACTGCGATAGCGGGAATATCAGAAAATTCATAATCCTTTTGCAGTGCATAATATAAAAGAGCAAGTCCCGTCTCATGCTCAACTTTTCTTTTTTGCCGCCGCTCTGCTGAAAAATAAGTCCAGTATATACGTATCATTTCCCCATTCTCCTCACCCGACAGCCAAAAACAACCTTTATGCCTGTCAATGCCAAACTAAAAGGATCTACTCTCACAGTGTACTATATTTTAAGGTGCTCTTCAAGGTCTGTCTTGCCCGAAACAGCCAGGATTTTACCGTACCCACTTCCACCCTGAGCAGATCTCCTATCTCCCGTATGGAATACTGCTCATAATAAAAAAGCCAGATACACCTTCGCTGATTCTCATTCAGCTTTCGAATCTCTTCCCTTATGTCACTTCCGTCCTCTTTTTTTATCCATTCTCCCTCTATCTGCGCATCCCCCTGATTTTGCTGCTCCTCCTGCAAGAGAATCGTGTGTTTGCGGTAAGCACAGTTTACTTCCGTTCTGCAGCAGTTCTTGGTCACCCGGACCAGCCATGCTTCCAGATAACTCTGGCTGAGCAGTTTTCCCTGCTCCTTTAATAACCGCAAAAACACCTCCTGTCTGACATCCTCCGCATCGGAACAGTTTCGCATCTCATGCAGGGCAATCCGATAAAGCATCACTGCATATTTATCCCACAGTCTTTCCCATATCTCCTCTTCTGAATAACCTGTTATTTTCTCTGCCTCTTCCTTCTTTTCTCCCCTGTTACTCATATTCGTATTTCTCCCTTCTGTAAAGATACCTATAGAATTTTCATCCTTCTGTTATCTTAAAATCAGAATGTTGAAATATGTCGATTTGTGTCTGATCGGACACGTTTTCTGTCTATTTGGAACGTAAAATGCCCAATATCAGCCATTAAAATCAATATCGGGCACTCCATATAGTTATCTCATAATCCAACCGAGACAAAGCGGAGCTATTTCCTTAGTTCTCGTTCCTCTTTGCCAGCTTTGCTGTTCTTTTACATCGTCTGCATACGTATCTCTTTCCTCATAAGTCTTAAGGCAACAAATGCTGTTAAGAGTCCCATTAATCCAAACAGAAATCCATAGTACGCCATAGCTGTTGGCCCGGAACTGGTCACTCCTGCTTCGTTCGCATACATAACCCCATTTGAGAGAAATACTTCTTTTTTCATTCCTTTGCGGTAATACCAGCTACCTTGAGTTACATTCTTAAGCTGATAGGACTGACCATGATAACACATGGTTACTTTTGGCTTTTTCTGGCTTGCTATCTGCAAGTCGTTTAACTGTTCGCAGGATTCAACTATGGCATTAACCTTTTGGTATGTATAATCAGCCCTGCTATTCATCTGATAAGTAACAATACAGCCTAAAAAGCATAGAATAACCAACACCCCTGAAATTCTATACAAAATATTAATCAATCCTTCATGCTTTGCATACCAACCCTCTGTTTTTGAATGCTTTCTTCCATTGACTGTTCCGCAAGAAGGACAAACACCACCCACCAGTCTTGTCCCACATATATGGCAAAGTCCCTGCTCATAGCTATGATCCGTCTTCAAGCGTTCCAGATTATACAACAACTCATCAAAATGTTTATAAGATTTTGATAGTAGAAAACTGGTATGCCAGTCTGTTCCGTCCAAACGACAAAGTGTACAGTAAATACGATATCCAGCTGCTGTCTTGTCAATGGATTTTACCTGTCGGATTCGTTTCCCACAGAGATTGATTTTATTCTCCGCCATCATATATTCTATAATCTGAGAATCATCGATTCTGCGCACATTTTCTGCTGTTATCACGCTTTGTATCAAATAACTGATAATACCCATTACGCCAGAAATCGTAGAACCGCCTGCCATATGTATCTGAAAATCACGATAATAGTTTCGAAATTCTGGCGAACGATAATCAACAAAACACATTGTTCCGTCTTCTGTTCGAACAAAAGCTAACTGCTTACTGTTCGCTCTCGTACCAACATGAAGAGCACAATATCCTATCACTCCTGTCATAACAAAAATCAGAAAAGTAGACAGCCACATACTTTCTTCTGTATTTCCAAGCAATTGCACCAAATACACAAGACCTATACAGAACACCAACACTCCAACCACAATTGCAATTAAAGAAACATTCAATTCCAAGGCAAGCCCTCTTCCACCAGATGATCTGCCTTGGTATTTCCATAAAAACGGTCCATTAGCTGGCACATAATCCTGCCTGGAAATATTCTTCCATTCACGAAATCGCTCCTGATCGATAAAAGACATCTCCTTGTGGTGTTGCTTCCCTGTGGGTGGTTGCTGTGTTTTATAGTTGATTTGGTTCATTTTTTCCTGCTTTTTCTGTTTTGGCAACTTTACTTTTGGCTTTCTCAGTAGTCTAATTCCAACGACCAGCACTAGCACAAAGAGAAACAGTGCAACCGTCATAGATATTACCTGCGATTTATCTGTTAGAAACAAACCGACAGACGGTACCCAAAACACCTTGTTTCTTTCTGCCAAAATCATAAAAATTGTTCCAAGCGACCCAATCACGCAGAACAATATCCCCAAAAATTTTTTCATAATTCTCCTTTGTTTCTTCCATCTTCCTATTCTCTTGCTTGAAACATGGTCTTGCTCAAATTCTCTATATATAAAATGCCTAATATCAGCCAGCAAAGCCAATATCGGGCACTCCTTATCGTTATCTCCTAATCCAGCTAAGACAAAGCGGAGCTATTTGATTAGTTCTCGTTCATCTTTGCCAGCTTTGCTGCCTGGTCAGCTGCCGTACACATACACCACAAATATATATGGTATGCAGGTAAACGTCCATTTGATTTTTAAGGCTGTACACATGAACCACAATAGTTCCATATGTATAGGTACACTACCAAAGTAAAACGACAGGCTATATAGATGTACCGCAATCAATTTTTCTAACTCAGATGCTCCTTACATTCAGCCTTTACAGTATTCATTGCATAAACTTGACATTCATTTATTTGATATGTCACTAACATAGCAAAAACCTTCCCTGTACTTTGACGAGTTGGGAAGGCTTTTGCTCTTTTCTAACAGGTCAACCACTCTGTGGCGATTGCCTTTTTGTAATTTCATTATAACAAATTTTGAGGATATTTCAAGGTCTTTTCAAGTCATTTTTTTGTTTTTTGTTTCACAATTAAGTAAACTATGATTTACTCATTACAACTCAACCAATCTATCATTTTCAAAGTAATAAATGTTTTCTCTCTTATATCCATAATTCGAATCAATAATACTAATATGTGGTTCAAATGTAAAATACAATACATCGCTCAAACGTGTTTTATTACCTTTCTCAATATAAATCCTATCATTCTTTTTTTTCACGATTGAATGTCCTAAATTTCCCATAAAATCAAGACTTATATACCCGTTATCTTCTATAAATTTATTCATATAAAAATACAACTCTTCAAATGTTGTATTAACTGTAACAAATTCTTGCATTTCCCTATGAAGCTTTTTTTCCATAGCAATTCCATTTTTCCATTCAATATTAGAACAATCTTTATCATCTACAACAACACCATTTTCGATAAGTAAAGTTCGTGCATAATCTCCCCATATATCATCACTTTGAGGGCTTAAATCTATTGTAACAATATCGTTTTTGCCTATAACTCTATCACTTGTCTGATACTGTTTTCCAGACACCGACACTGCTGTTTCATTTCCTGAAAAAACAAAGGCACCAATGTCCCAATACCAAAATGAATCAGCTCCTAATTCTAATAGCTTTTTTTCACAAAGCTCTCTGACTTCAAGAAGTGTCATTCCTGCCTTTATTGTTTCCCTTGCATATTCTATCGTATTTTTTGCAATTTTCTGCACTTCAATATAGTTCATATGTAATCCCTCCATAACTATTGCACATATATTCTACTCAATATAATTCATATATTGTCACAATCCTTAGTATAATCAACCATAAATCTACGATTATTCTTTATCAATAGCATCCAACTCAACTTCAGATATTGCAACACAATCAAAACTACTTATATTTAAATACACTTTATCATACTTATCATCAACTACTTTAGATGATAAAACATAAATAAATTTTTCTATACCTTTATTCGTTTCAAAAAGTTTAATTTTATTTGCTTTTCCACATTCACACGTATCAATTATTTGTTTACTTACTACACATTTTATTTTTTATCAGAATCTTCGAATTTCTCCTTGTAAACTATATCATATCCACCATCGTCTCTTGAATACAAGATTCCCTTTCCATAATAGACATAATTCATTTTATCTTTATCGGTCTTTTCTTGCTCATTACTGATTCTTTTAAAAAAGGAATTTAATTTATATATATATTTTTTTCCTTTTCCAAAATCGACTTCAATAGAATCAATATCTGTTTTCTTTTCAACAAACGATTTCACATAATAACTAATCATTGAATTTAACCAGTAATAATTAGATTTCCGCTCTTTTGTATCTAAGTATTTTCTTCTAGCCTCAGCTTTTGTAACCTTAATTTCTGACTCTATTTTCGTGTTTGTACGCATTGTGTTTCTGTGATTTTCTGGTCGTATCATATGGAAACAAACTTTTGTCCCAATATGTTTTGCTTTATTCTTTGTTTCATTTTTGTTTGTTTCTTTCTCTTTTTCTTCAAACTCTCGATATACTTCACACATATCAGAATGCATGTTATCACGAGATGCATATATAAAATGAGGCATCATTTTTCTACTATGTGCGAACGTATCCATATTCCTACAGGTAATTTTTGCACTGCATTTTTCGTCTATACATTCAAATGCTTTTTTATCAGTCAAGACCCCATCCATCCATAATTCATTTGCCTCAATTGCATCAACAATATCATTAATTTCCTCGCTATAAGCCAATTCAATTTTTGCCACTTATTATTTCCATCTCCCTCAATTTTCTTAATTTCAATTATTGTACCACACATATATTTATAGAACAAACGATTATAGTAACCTTGATAGCACCTATATCAGAATCTCACCAAAATTTTCCACATAAAAAGTGCCCAATATCAGCTATCTAAGCCAATATTGGACACTCTAAATTTACATCTTAATACTATATTTACAACTCACACCCAAATCAGCACTAACTTCCCTAGTTCTCGTTCATCTTTGCCAGCTTTGCTGCCTGGTCGGCTGCAATCAGGCTGTCGATGACTTCGTCCAGGTCTCCGCTCATAATACCGTCCAGGCGATGCAGCGTCAGCTTGATTCGATGATCTGTCACACGTCCCTGGGGGAAGTTATAGGTCCGGATCTTCTCAGAACGGTCGCCGGTTCCTACCTGGCTTCTTCTTGCTTCCGCCTCGGCGTCGTGCTGCTTTTCCAGCTCCATCTCATACAATCTGGAACGCAGCACCTTCAGTGCCTTGTCCTTGTTCTTCAGCTGAGACTTTTCATC
This sequence comes from Lachnospiraceae bacterium, assembly GCA_028692395.1. GTDB lineage: Bacteria > Bacillota > Clostridia > Lachnospirales > Lachnospiraceae > Novisyntrophococcus. The sequence goes on along the minus strand of JAQUXP010000022.1, from coordinate 48,956 downwards.
CTGACAGGAAATTACAATTCCTGTAGGAATATGGGTCAGGCGGACTGCTGAATCCGTGGTATTGACACACTGTCCACCATTTCCCGATGCACGGAATACATCAAACTTACAGTCATTCATATCCAGCTGAAAGTCAATCTCTTCCGCCTCCGGCATAATTGCCACTGTGATCGTGGAGGTATGGATCCGTCCACCGCTCTCTGTCTCCGGCACACGCTGTACACGATGCACACCACTTTCATATTTCATTCTGGAGTAAGCTCCGCTTCCGTTAATCATAAAGGTTACTTCCTTAAACCCGCCAATTCCGTTCTCATTGACACTGATGAGCTCTGTTCTCCAGTTGCGGCTCTCCGAGTACTTCACATACATCCGGTAGATTTCCGCTGCAAAGAGGGCTGCCTCATCTCCGCCTGCACCGGCACGAATCTCCACAATAACGTTCTTGCTGTCATTGGGATCCTGTGGAAGCAGAAGAATCTTCATCTCATGCTCAAGCTGTTCCACACGTTTTCTGGAATCGGAAAGCTCTTCTTTGAGCATTTCCCGCATCTCTTCGTCCTTTTCCTCCTCCAGCATGGAAAGGCTTTCCTCTATGGTCTGCTTACAGGCCTTATATTCCCGATATGCATCTGCGATTGGGGACAGTTCTGCCTGTTCCTTCATCAGCTGCTGGAATCGGGCTGTATTATCTGCTACACCCGGCTCACTTAACTGTCTTAAGACCTCCTCCAGGTGAATCAGTATATCTTCCAGTTTATCAAACATTCTTTATTCCTCCTAACCATCGCCCACTGACAACTCTTGCAAGGTCAGCCAGGTCTTTTTGAACCTCAATATTCGCAAATCCCGCTTCTGTCAGCATTGCTGTCAATGCCTCTGCCTGATCATAGCCGATCTCCAGCAGGAGTCGTCCGCCTGGATTCAGATACTGCGCTGATTCCCCGACGATCTTCCGATAAAAATACAGGCCATCCTCATGGCCGTCCAAAGCCAGCATGGGCTCGTGCTCACGCACTTCTTCCATCAGCGTAGGAATCACCCCGGTGGCAATATAGGGCGGATTCGATACAATCAGATCAAAGGTACCGGTCACATGCTCAAAGAGATCCCCTTCGATCCAGGTGACTCCGTGAAGATGCAGACGTTTTTCGTTACTTTTTGCCACAGCAAGAGCCTCCGGGGAGATGTCGCTTCCCACACCGCTGACCGATGCCAGACGAATCAGCGTCAGCAGAATACATCCGCTTCCGGTACACAGATCCAGCACACGCTGCCCTGCCTGCAGATATTTCTCGCACTCTTCTATCAAAATCTCCGTATCCTGCCTTGGAATCAGCACATGCTCATTCACCTTAAAGGACTGACCATAAAAATACGCCTCACCAATCAGATACTGAACCGGAATATGGATGCCTCTCTTTTGAATCATTTCCTGGTACTGCAGGGCATCCTGCCGGTCCATGGAATCATTCATATGCATATAATAGTAGCTTTTTGAGATGTTGCATACATACTCCATCAAAAGCCACGCATCCATCCGGGCATCTTCTATCTCTTTCGCCTCCAGATAATCCTGACCATACTTTCGCCAGGACTTCAGGGAACGGGTAAGTTCTTCCTTGTTATTCATCACTGTTCTCCATGTATTCATAACCGAAATTTTCAGCCAGATATGCACGCCAGTCAAAAACTGCCTCCACTGCGCGGATTGCAACCTCTGCCTCCTGGGCATCCGGCTCTCTTGTTGTCATACGCTGCAGCAGCAGACCCGGTTTGCTCAGAAGATTCACCAGCGGATTATCGCTTCGTCCTGCCAGATAGATAATCTCATAGGAAACTCCGGCAATAACCGGAATTAAAAGCAGACGGATCACAATCCTCCATACATGAGAATCCACACGGATCAGCATCAGAAACACGGCACTGACAATCATAACAAAAAACAGAAAGCTTGTACCGCAGCGTTTATGTTCTCTGGAGCTTTTCAGAACATTTTCCACGTTCAGCTCCATGCCGTGTTCAATACAATTGATACACTTATGTTCTGCACCATGATATTCAAAGGTTCTCTGAATATCCTTCATCCTGGAAATCAATGCCAGATAAATCAGAAAGATCACGATGCGAAGTACTGACTCTGCCAGCGCAATCAAGCCCTCTGAGTTTGTAACATGACGCAGCAGATTTGTCAGAAAATACGGCAGCATCATAAAGATGGCGACAGATAGTATAACAGAAAATGCAACCGTGCCATACATCAGCCATTTTTCGTGCTTCTTCTCCCTGTCCTCCTGCTTCTTTAACTCCTGGGGAGTCATCTTACTTTTCTTCTCTTCTTTTTTCTTTACCTCTTCTTCCTCCTCTTCAAAAAAGGAAGCCGAGTACATCAGACACTTGGTGCCAATCACCAGAGAATCAATAAAGCTGAATACTCCACGGATAATCGGAAGCTTCAGCAGTTTTTTGTTCTTAATAAATGGTTTATAGGGTTCAACTTTCACTTCAATATCCTGATCCGGTTTTCTGACCGCTATCGAATATTCATCGCCATGACGCATCATGATTCCTTCCATGACAGCCTGCCCGCCAATACCAGATGATTTCATCTATCTACCTCATAATGATTTCTTGATAGTAAAACAGGTTGAGATTCTGCAACCTCAACCTGATTTTCTTCCACTATTTACTTCATGCCGTATTTCTTATTAAACTTCTCAATACGTCCACGTGCAGATGCAGCTTTCTGCTGTCCTGTATAGAACGGATGGCATTTGGAACAGATTTCTACGTGAATCTCTTTCTTTGTAGATCCTGTAGTAAATGTGTTTCCACAGTTACATGTTACTGTAGCTTCATGATATTCTGGATGGATTCCTTCTCTCATTTTTTTCACCTCTTCTGTTATGATATATCTATCCTACTATTTCTTTGATTTTTAAACAGCTTGTAAAGTATAACATGGCTTCAGGAAAAAAGCAAGCCATTTATCTATTTTTTCTTGATTTTCTATTTTACTCTGATTTGCTGGCGGATTTAGATAAAACGCTGTCTCCGGATATTCTCAACCACCTCTTTATTGCTCTTGGTATGGGCAAACATATTCAGAAGATTTTCAGTCGCTTCCTCCGCTTTCATGCTGTTCAAAGCCTTGCGGATAATCGTAACTGCTTCCTGTTCCTGGGAATCCAGCAGCAGATCCTCTCTTCTTGTTCCGGATTTTGCGATATCAATGGCGGGGAACACTCTTCGCTCCTGGAGTTTTCGATCCAGCACCAGCTCCATATTACCTGTTCCCTTAAACTCCTCATAGACAACGTCATCCATCTTACTTCCTGTCTCAACCAGTGCGGTAGCCAGGATGGTAAGACTTCCTCCCTCACGCATATTTCTCGCTGCGCCGAAGAATCTCTTTGGCATATGAAGTGCAGCCGGATCAAGTCCACCGGAGAGCGTTCTTCCACTTGGGGGAACGGTCAGGTTGTAAGCTCTGGCCAGTCTGGTGATACTGTCAATAAAGATTACAACATCCTTTTTGTGTTCCACAAGACGTTTTGCACGTTCGATTACCATCTCAGATACACGTTTGTGATGCTCGGGAAGCTCATCAAAGGTAGAATAGATAACCTCTACATTAGGTCCCTGAATCGCCTCTTTGATATCTGTAACCTCCTCAGGACGTTCATCAATCAGAAGAATCATCAGATGCATCTCCGGATTATTCTTCACCAGAGACTGCGCTGCCTCCTTCAGAAGTGTCGTCTTTCCTGCTTTCGGCGGTGATACGATCATACCACGCTGTCCCTTACCGATTGGGCTCATGAGATCCATGATACGCATGGCAGTGCTTCCACCGGGATGCTCCAGATGAATACGCTCATTGGGAAAGATAGGAGTCATATCTTCAAAATTCAGACGTCTTGCGCTGTCTGCTGCGGGAAGACCATTGATAGATTTCACATACAGCAAAGCGGAAAACTTCTCAGTAGCAGTCTTGATTCTCGTATTACCCCTCAGGACATCTCCGGTTTTCAGGCGGAAACGGCGAATCTGAGAAGGTGCCACATAGACATCATTTTCTCCCGGAAGGAAATTGTCCGAACGAATAAAGCCGTATCCGTCTGCCATAACCTCCAGAATACCCTCTACTTCCTCACCACTGTCAAGACGCTCAAACTCTTTGATGTTATGAACCTCTCCATCATTAATTGGCTTAGTATAAGAAGTTCTTTGCTCCGTGTCCCTTTTCTCTTCTCTGGGCTTCACTGGCTCTGATTTAACAGTCTGCTGACTTCCCTCTGCCTTTTCTTCCGTCTGTTTTGTTTTTTCTTCGGTTGGTTTTACTTCTTTTCTGTTATCTTCTTCCATCATGCGGTGAACCAGTTCCTCTTTTCGAAGTGTGGATACACCCTTTAATCCTCTTGCTTTTGCAAGATTTTTCAATTCTACCAGCGGAAGAGAATCATACATTTCCTTTGTCATTCTATCTATCCTCTCAATTCTTTTGAACCATCAACAGTTTCAATTATGAAGTTACTCAGGTTTCGGGATTTTACAGACCGATCAGTGCTGCAAAAGAACGATTATTTCCTCTTAATTATTATATTATAGCAAGTCCTGGCTGAAATGTAAAGCATAGGCAATTACAAAGATATAAAATAATGCGGAATGTGGGACTTGAACCCACACGCCCTAAGACACAAGAACCTAAATCTTGCTCGTCTGCCAATTCCGACAATTCCGCATTGTACATAGTAAAAACCAGTTTAAAAAAGCGAAAATCCTCTGATTAGAATTTTCGCAACGGTTTTTAATGAAGCATCGGGGATTCGAACCCCGGACAACTTGATTAAAAGTCAAGTGCTCTACCACCTGAGCTAATGCTCCAGATTCAACTGGGCTAGCTGGATTCGAACCAGCGTATGCAGCAGTCAAAGTGCTGTGCCTTACCGCTTGGCGATAGCCCACTAATTCGCCATCAACGGCAGGGTGGATAAAGGGATTCGAACCCTTGGCCTCCAGAGCCACAATCTGGCGCGCTAACCAACTGCGCTATACCCACCATAATATTGATTCCTTATTTTGTGCTCTGCACAAAAAACGTGCTTGGGGGGATTCGAACCCTCGACCCACGGCTTAGAAGGCCGTTGCTCTATCCAACTGAGCTACAAACACAAAAATTTCTTCATATTAGATAATATGAAAGCGGGTGATGGGAATCGAACCCACGTATCCAGCTTGGAAGGCTGGTGTTCTACCATTGAACTACACCCGCATAAAATCGGGGTGACAGGATTCGAACCTGCGACCTCCTGGTCCCAAACCAGGCGCTCTAGCCAAGCTGAGCCACACCCCGTAAGCTATATGTTATAGCATTACCTGCGTTGTTTCGCTAATTGCTTGCGCTCAACGCAAGTAATACTATATTATAAATTGCGTCAATTGTCAACACTTTTTTTACAATTTTTTTACCAGATATTTTTTTGCTGATTTTCTCACGTTCTCTCCCTGCATTTACAGGTAGCAAATCTCATAATGTGCCTGATGATCTCTGTCTATCTCCATCTCTATGTAGCTTGGTCTGCGTCCAATCTGCCTTGGATAGCTTAAAGAGCCGGGATTGACCATCGTCAGGTTGCCGCACTGCTCCACCACAGGACGGTGGGTATGCCCAAACATAACAATCTGCACGCCGCGGCTCTCTGCTTCCTCCAGCAGACGTTCTTTGCCCACCGATACGCCGTACGCACTTCCGTGGGTCAAAAATACCCGGTAATCATCCAGCGTAAATTCCAGCTCCCGTTCCAGCTCCGTCCCCCAGTCATTATTTCCCGCAACAAAATAGCACTGACAGTCGAATGCCATACGGATCGCATCTGCCTGGCCTTCAAAATCACCGCAGTGAATCAAAACATCCGGTGCTCCCTTCTCCCTCAGGAGCTGCATCAGACTACTATCGTGACCATGCGTATCACTGACAATTAGAACTCTCATATTTACACCTGCTTTTCTCTCAGTTTTTCTTTCATCCGGCGGAGTGCTTCCCCCCGGTGACTGATAGCATTCTTTTCCTCGGGGCTGAGCTGTGCGGTACTTTTACTCATATCCGGGAGATAAAAGATTGGATCATAGCCGAAGCCATGCTCCCCGCACTCCTCATATCCGATTTTTCCTTCTATGGTTCCCCTGGTGGTAAGAACCTCTCCATCCGGCAAAACTGCTGCAATTGCACACACGAATCTGGCCGTGCGCAGTTCAGCAGGGACACCGGTCAGCCGGTCTATCAGATTACGATTCTTAATCCGGTAGGAGGTATCCTCTCCCATATAGCGGGCAGAATAGACACCTGGCTCCTTGTTCAGGTAATCAATCTCCAGCCCGGAATCATCTGCAAGCACTATCGTTCCCTCATCCTGGCCCTGGATATATTGTGCAATTGTTCTGGCCTTAATGATGGCATTTTCCTGGAAGGTATCTCCATCCTCCACAACATCCACTGAAATTCCAGCTTCCTGCATCGAACAGATCGGAATCTGCAGATCCTTAAGAATCTCACGGACTTCCTTCATCTTTCCTTCATTTCCGGTTGCAAAAATAATCTGTTTCACTATTTCGCCCTCCGTCTTATCACATTTTTATCTGTTCCGGTTTTCTTCTCGGTGGTCTTGCACCTATATACTGATAAAAGTAAGTCTTTATCATACCATTATAGATCTTTCGATTCTTGTCTGCCTTTCGCCCAATCCAGTGCTCTGCATCCTCATAACTGGTGATCAGATACATCGACCAGTCCTCCAGTGCCCGGTAGCGCTCTCCGATGGTCTGGTAAAGCTCCGGAAGTCCTTCCTTATCGCTGAGACGCTCCCCATATGGCGGATTTGTCACGATAAAACCATATTTTTTCGGATGAGAAAGCTCACTGACAGGACGCTGCTGAAAGTGAATCAGTTTCTCAACCCCTGCAAGCCTGGCATTCTCCCTGGCAGCCTTTACCGCTGATGCTTCCAGATCAAAGCCCTGGATATCTGTCTCAATATCTGTATTCACCCGATCATGGGCATCATCCATCACGTCATACCAGCATTTTCGAGGTATAAGATGGGACCATGATTCCGAGAGAAAGCTTCGGTTCATCCCTGGTGCCATATCTGCCGCCATCATTGCCGCCTCAATAGGAAATGTTCCGCTTCCGCAGAAAGGATCCACCAGAATACGATCCCCCTTCCAGGGTGTCAGCATCAGAAGTGCCGCAGCCAGTGTCTCCGTGATAGGCGCCATAACCTGAGATTGTCGATATCCCCTCTTATGCAGAGAAACTCCTGAGGTATCAAGGCCTATGGTTGCCACATCCTTCATAAAGGATACACGAATCGGGAAGCTGTCTCCATCCTCCGGAAACCACTCCATATGATAGACGGATTTCAGCCGCTCCACAATTGCTTTTTTCATAATTGACTGAATATCGGAAGGACTGAACAGCTTACTTTTGATAGAATTCGCCTTGGCCACCCAGAATTTTCCATTCTTTGGAATATAATGCTCCCAGGGAAGTGCCTTCACTGCCTCAAAAAGCTGATCCCAGGTCTCAGCATGAACTTTTCCTACCTGCAGCAGAATCCGCTCTGTGGTGCGCAGGAAAACATTGGCATAGGCGATCGCCTCCGCATCCCCTGTAAATGTAACTTTTCCGTCTTCCACGGAATTGATCTCATAGCCAAGATCCAGTATCTCTCTTTTCATCACTGCTTCCAGTCCAAAATGACAGGGTGCAATCAACTCAAATCTTTCCATCTATAACTCCAATTCTTTTACGATTGTTCCATCGAATCCTTTGATGGTGAACATCCCATCTGCAAGGATTGCATAGGTTGGTATATTGCCCTCTTTGGGAATGGATACACTGCCGGGATTCAGGAATGTTTGTCCATCCTTCTTCTCCGCCCGCAGTACATGGGTATGTCCGTAAACAAAGATATCCCCGGACTGCATCGGCGGCATATTTCCCTCATGGTATACATGTCCATGGCTCAGATAGAAGGTATGCGTGCCATCACAGATTAATGCGTAATCCGCAAGAATCGGAAATTCCAGTACCATCTGATCCACCTCGGCATCACAGTTTCCCCGAATGGTGATAATATCCTTCTTTCTGGCATTCAGCATGGCGATCACTTCTTTGGGTGCATAATCCCGCGGAAGATCATTTCTCGGTCCATGATACAAAAGATCCCCAAGCAACACAAGACGATCCGCTTTTTCACTGTCAAATGCTTCCAGCATTTTTCTGCAGTAATAAGCAGAACCGTGAACGTCTGATGCAAACATATATTTCATGATTTTGTACTCCTTTAGCTGCTGATTTTATAACTGATCCCGAATAGACCAGTCAACTGTTTTCATGTTTTTGTGTACATAGCCAGTATACATTAGTTTTTCAGAATGGACAAGAAGAAACTGTCAACTATTGCGGAAAGACCGGTGTATTTTGAGGACGGATTTTTCGATATGTATGCAAAAAGCCCCGCAGGGACCTGAATTTTCTCAGTTCCTGCGGGACCACTTATGGGACTCCCTCACTATCCGTGTTCTGACTCCTTCTTTTCCTGTTTTACTCTCCTGTAAGCCTGGACTCCTCCTGTCACTGACAGAACCCGAAACCCCTGTGCGGCAAGCTCTCTCCCTTTTGCAAGACTGGCAGCTCCCCGGTCACAATATAAGACCAGCACATGGGAACGGGGAAGACAGCTGTATCTGTCAAACCCGGCATAGGGAATATTGTGTGCACCGGCGATATGCCATGCTTTGTACTCTTCGCAGCTTCTGAGATCAATCAGATAGATTCCATGGGATTGTATCACAGTATCCAGAGCATCTGCAGCAATCATATCCAGACCCTTCATAAACTCATACTCCATCCTTTTATTATAAGATATGGTAACTGTTCAGTACCTGACCAGTTACATTCGAAAATCCATTTAAAATCACCTTCGATGATGGGATTTTCTCACTCGTGTATCCACACCCGCATCTCTCCCTCACTTCGATTGCCCCACAGATAATACGGGACAGCACGAACCTTACAGCTTTCTGCCTTTGGGGGCTCATCACTGTAGAGTGCTTCGGAGGTAATCATCCGCACTCCTTCCAGCTGAAGCTGTGCATAATCTCCTATGATTGGATCCTTCTTTTCTTCCACGTGCAGATCAGCCTGTCTTGGAATACGGATTTTATACAGCTCTTTCCCGTTGTCCACTTCCTCCAGACAATAGACAAGAGGGCCTCTCATCAGTGCTACGCAGCCTTCATCCTCCCGGACAGCAGTATTGGCATAGACACGGCGGGGCTTCAGCTCCAGCTGCAGCTCCACAGTTTCCCCTTCCTTCCAGTTACGCCGGATATAGCAGTAGCCCTCACGAATGTCCGCAGACTCCAGCAGCTCTCCCGCCACACAGATCGTATACTTTCTGCACCACCCCGGGATGTGAACTGCCAGGGTACAGGCTTTTTGGGTGGCAGGATGCATGGTGTACACAATCTTTCCTTTCTGAAGATACTCAGATGTCACAGTGACACGCATTCCCCCTGCTGCCTGAGAGACATAGCTCCCCCCTACAAACAGATGGGAGTAGATGGTGTCCGCATTTTCACCCCAGGCATATCTTCCAAGAGACGGCAAAAGTCTCGCTACATTTGGCGGGCAACAGGCACAGGCATACCACTGGGGGCGCTTTGGAATCACATGGGCATACTCCGCTTGCTCACCGGAAAGTCCCGGGATTACCTCCAGTGGATTCACGTAGAAGAAGCGTTTTCCGTCGTGCTGCATACCGCTTAGTACTCCATTATAGAGACAGCGTTCCATCACATCCGCAAATCTGGCGGAGGGACTGATCTCCAGCATCTTTCTGGCAAAAAACACAAGTCCAATGGAGGCACAGGTTTCCGCATAGATGGTATCATTTGGCAGGTCATAATCCTTTGTAAATGCCTCTCCGTGCACAGTGGAACCGATTCCTCCCGTTACATACATCTGCCGATTCGTGGTATCCTCCCACAGACGTACACAGGCATCAAAAAGCTCCTGATCTCCTGTCTCCCCAGCCAGATCCGCCATGGCAGTGTAGAGATACATCGCACGGACACTGTGTCCCACTGCCGTGCTTTGCTCTCGAACCGGCAGATGACTCTGATTATAGGCGACGTCCTCTGCCCTCATGGCAAAATGTCTCCAGTCTCTTTTTTGCGCCTCTTCCTTAAAAAAGTCAGGATTTTTTCCCCTCTGGTTGATAAAATACTCCGACAGCCTCCGGTAGCGCACCTCCCCGGTAGCCCGATACAGCCGGAGCAGTCCCAGCTCCACCTCCTCATGGCCCGGAATCCCCTCCATTTTTCCAACACCAAAGCGTGCGTCAATATGATCTGCCATCCGGCACATAATCGTAAGAAGCTTATCCTTCCCCGTGGTTTCATAGTAGGCTGCAGCGGCTTCCATCATATGCCCGGCACAGTAAAGTTCATGGCATTCCAGCAGATTCTGCCAGCGATGCTCCGGTTCCTTCACCGTAAAATAAGTGTTCAGATACCCATCTTCCTGCTGTGCACGTCCGATGGTATCGATCACGGCATCCGCTCTCGCTTCCAGATCGGAATCCGGTTTTACCTGCAAAGAATACGCCACCGCCTCCAGCCACTTTGCCACATCCGAATCCTGGAATACCATGCCATAAAATTCTCCACTGGTATCACCTGCTGCAATTCTGAAATTTTCAAGAGCATGACTTTTTTCTACTCCGGGAATCTCATCATTTAATATTTTTTCCTGATAAGGAATCACCTCATCCGTGACCAGTCTCTGAAAATAAGACCAGAACTCATCCTGAACCTGACATCCTGCAAGATCTGCTTCCCTCTCCTGTCTCTTCACCTTGTATTTCCTCCATTTCTTTCCTCTGTTAATTGTTGCTGACAACATGTAGAACTCCATAATTTTAGTATAACAAAAGCGAAGGAAAATCCAATGGACATTCCCGAATATTCCATGTATAATTCGGAATGACAGGCAAATATAATTGATTGATTTTAGAAAAGAATATTATTCAGAAAGGAATCTCAGCCATGATTTATCTTGCAACAGATCTGCGAAGGGAGATATCCTCCTGTAATGTAAATTTCAGTCCCGAAGGATATCTTCATCCAGACCGTACCATGAAGGAATATGACTTTTTATATATGGTGGAGGGCTCCTGGGATATATACGAGCAAAACGCAGAAGGACAGGAGCTCTGCTATCATCTGGATCCCGGAAAGCTTTTGATCCTCGAACCGGGAAGACACCATTTCAGCTATGAAAAATCGACCCCAAACATGCGGAATATGTATCTTCACTGCAATCGTCTCCCGGGGGACGGATTAGACACTGGGGGATGCCTGAAGCTTTCGAAGCTTTCCGACTGCAGCAGTAATCACCAGATTACGAATCTCTATGAGCAGATCATCGAAGCCTACTGGTCCCTGAATCCCTATCGTCAGCTGCGTACTGCCTCGCTTCTGGACCTTTTTCTGACGGAGCTGGCTCTCCTGGAGGAGTCTGAGCTTCTCTCCCATGACTATCTGACACGGGAGATCATCCAGCGATTCAACAGCCAGCCGGATCGCTTTTTCAGTCCCGGGGATCTGGCAGAGGATTATCATTGCAACGTCAGAACCCTCAGCGGACGTTTCCGGAAAGCTACCGGTATGTCCCTGCATCAATATCAGCTAAAACTGAAGCTTTCCATGGCACACGAACAAATCCCGCTGTGCCCCGGAAGGGGACTTCGGGATATCGCACTGAGTTTTGGTTTTTATGATGAGTTTCAGTTCTCCAAGCTATATAAACGTCAATTCGGTTATCCCCCCTCCAGACGACGTTAACGGGGCATATAAAACCACTTATGCCTGCGAATACAATAAAAAACGCAAGTAAAAAGCTCCGGTAGGGGAGCTACCGAAGCTTTTCAAGGGGAGTATAAATAATTAATAAGGGGTTATTAATTGTAAAAAAAATTTTTTGAAGGGTAAATTCTTTTTACAAGAGCTATTATAATACAAAATATGGAAAAAAGCAACTCTTTATTTTTCTTGAATAATGTTCTGCTTTTGAAACATACTAAAAGTGTAATCATTGAAAAAGGAGGACTTTCTTATGTCTAAAAATTACACGAACAGCAATTCCGATTCTACCAGCAATTTGGGTGAGGGCACGAACAATGCCAGCAACACCAAAAACAAAAATGCCACCAACAAGGGTACGACTTCAAAGAACACAACTTCAAAGAATGCATCCGGTCAGAATACCTACAATGCCTACAATGGCAGCCAGAATGGGTATATGGACCGCAAGGGCACTATGAACAAAAATAACTACGCTCCTGACACAGTGTCCGGAAATGCCTATGATGAAGAGGATAAGTACTAATCTGATCCCCCTTCCGGTATTCTGATGCAATAAAAAGACAGCCCGGCCTGGTGATCCTTGTGTATCTCAAAGGACAGCCAGCCGGGCTGTTTTTTTATTTTGCAACTGTACAGTACATGCACAGACCTGCCAAATAGTTACCTTATTTTTTTTGTTGCAGATACTGTTCAAATATCTGCAGTGTCTCTTCTATAATATCATCTGTATGGACACAGGATAAGAACATCGCCTCAAACTGAGAAGAAGCAAGGTGGATCCCATGGTTCAACATATACTTAAAGTAATCTGCAAACGCAGCGGTGTCTGCTGTCTTGGCACTGGTGTAGTCGACCACATCCTGATCGGTAAAGAACAAGCTGGCCAGAGAACCGATATGATTGACACGACATGGCAGTTCATACTGAAGTGCCAGTTCCTCCATACCACCATAGAGCTTACTTCCCAGTCTTGCCAGGTCCTTATACTTCTCCTTGTTATCAAGAAGCAGCTGCAGCTGGGTGAGTCCCGCTGCCATAGCAATGGGATTGCCGCTTAAGGTTCCTGCCTGATACACACCGCCTACCGGTGATACCATCTCCATCACATCTTTTCTTCCACCGTAAGCGCCTACCGGCATTCCCCCTCCGATAATCTTTCCATAAGTAACAAGATCCGGTTTGATATCGAAATACTCTGCTGCTCCGCCAAAACTCAGACGGAATCCTGTGATTACCTCATCAAAGATCAGAAGAGCTCCTTCTTTGGTACAGATCTTGCGCAGTCCCTGCAGGAATCCGGCTTTTGGAAGTACCACTCCCATATTAGCCGCCACCGGTTCTACAATAACAGCTGCGATTTCTCCGGGATTGGATGCAAACAGCTGTTGTACACTCTCCAGATTGTTATACACTGCTGTTAAGGTATCCTTTGTAGCCCCCTTCGTAACACCGAGACTGTCCGGCACCCCTGCTGTCATAACACCGGAACCGGCGCTTACCAGCATGGCATCACTGTGTCCATGATAACAGCCTGCGAACTTGACAATCTTTTCTCTGTTGGTGAATCCCCGGGCAACACGCAGCGCACTCATCACAGCCTCCGTGCCGGAATTTACCATACGCACCATCTCTACATGAGGAATATTTTCACAGATCAGCCTTGCCACATCCACTTCAATCTCAGTTGCAGTACCAAAGCTCAGCCCATACTCACAGGCAGCGATCACACGGGTCAGCACCTCCCGATTGGCATGTCCCAGAATCATAGGTCCCCAAGAACAGATATAATCAATATATTTATTGCCATCCACGTCAAAGATATAAGGGCCCGTGGCTCCCTGCATAAACCGCGGAGTCATCCCTACGGAACCATAGGCACGAACCGGTGAATTCACTCCACCCGGGATATAGCGAACTGCTTCCTGAAATAATTTCTCTGATTTTGTCATTATCCTATCTTCCCTTCGTCCATACATCTCGCAAGCTCTTTTGCATAGTAAGTCAGATACAGCTGTGATCCTGCACGGTAAGCAGCAACTGCCATCTCACACATAATACGTTCCTCATCCACCCAGCCATTGGCAGCAGCAGCCTTTACCATGGCATATTCACCGCTGACACTGTAGGTGGCCACAGGAACATTGACCACATCCCGCACCTTTGTGACCATATCCAGATACGACATGGCAGGCTTTACCATAATAATATCAGCACCCTCGTCCACATCCAGCAGAGCTTCCTTCACGCCCTCCCGGCTGTTATGAAAGTCCATCTGATAGCTCTTGCGGTCGCCAAATGCCGGAGTGGACCCTGCCGCATCACGAAAAGGCCCATAGAATGCAGATGCATATTTTACCGCATAGGACATAATCGGTGTCTCTTTAAAGCCCTGTGCATCCAGCGTATTGCGAATTGCCAGTACCCGGCCATCCATCATATCGGAGGGTGCCACCATATCTGCCCCGGCCTCCACATGAGATAAAGCAGTCTGACTCAGAAGCTTCAAAGTCTGATCATTTTCCACCTCATGTCCACAGAGCACACCACAGTGACCATGAGAAGTATATTCACACATACAGACATCCGTAATAAAGTACATCTCTGGAAAATGCTTCTTTGCCTCCTTCAGTGCTCTCTGTACAATACCGTCTGCCGCATAAGCCTGGCTTCCCACCTCATCCTTTACCGCCGGGATTCCAAAAAGCATAATATTGGTAACGCCTGCTTTTTGAAGCTCCTCCAGCGCAAATGAGAGCTGATCCACACTGTAGCGGTACTGTCCCGGCATCGATGGAATCTCTTCCTTACAATTGACGCCATCCATCACGAACAATGGGTAGATCAGCGAAGCTTTATCCATCCTTGTCTCTCTTACCATTTTTCGTAAATTTTCACTTCCCCGCAGTCTTCGTGGTCTGATAATCATGTCCATCTCTATATCTGTCCTTTCACTTTCAATTCTTCTACCAGTTCAACCAGACAATCCATCGTTGCCTGTCTGGCCATATATGTTTTCATGCCAAGTGCATCTGCTTCTGCCTTTGTCTGTTTTCCAATACAAGCTGCTGTCACGCCGGAGAAATCAAGTCCTCTGGCTGCTGCTGCAAAGCCACGTACAGTAGAAGCGCTTGTGAATACTGCACAGCTGATCTTTCCCTTTTCAAAAAGCTCTCTCTCTTCCAGATATTCTGCCTTCTCAAAGGAGGTTGTATAAGTAGGAACATCCACAACCGTGAGCTGCTCTCCATGAGCAATCTCCTGTAAAATCTCAGAATTACCAATACAGGCCCTTGCAAGCAGGATCTGCTCACCGGGCTTACAGTGCTCTGCCAGGGCCTTTCCAAGGGCCGCACCATCGTAAACCTCAGGAATAAGATCCGGATAAAGTCCATGCTTTTCCAGTTCCTTTGCCGTTCCGCTTCCGATTACTGCAATCCGGCAGCCCGCAAACCTTCGAACATCCATCTTCCACTCCCTGCACTGTTCAAAGAAGATTCGCACTCCTGTAGGGCTTGTAAATGCAATCCACTGATAGGCTTCGATATTTTCCAGACATTCCTTTAACCTGAGGTTATCCGGGATTGCCTGGGTATCAATAGCCGGAAGCTCCAGCACCTCCGCACCCTTTTCCCGCAGTCTGGCTGCCATCTGGGAATTCAGTTCTCTCGGTCTTGTTACTACAACCTTGCATCCTGCCAGCGGAAGCTTTTCATACCATGCAAAGGTATCTGCCAGCGTGCAGACCTTTCCTACCACAATAATAGCAGGTGTCTCAATCCCCTGTTTTCGAACCTCTTCTTCCAGTGTGGATACCGTCGCCACAACTCTTTTCTGTCCGGCTGTGGTTCCCTGCTGTAGGATGGCAGCCGGCATAGCCGGATCAATCCCTGCATCCAGAAGTCCTGCACAGATATCTCCCATGGCAGTAACTCCCATCAAAAACACCAGGGTTCCCCTGGTACGGACCAGGGCTTCAAAGTCAATATCGTACTTCTCCCCTTCCCTCTTATGTCCTGTAATAATATGCAGGGAAGAACAAAAATCCCGATGGGTAACCGGAATTCCATTATACGCCGGAACTGCCAGTGAGGAGGTGACTCCGGGAACTACCTCATAGGGAATATGCTGCCGGCACAAAAGCTCCAGTTCCTCACCGCCCCTGCCAAACAGAAATGGATCTCCTCCCTTCAGCCTTACAACACGGTAACCCTTTTTCGCCTCATCCACCAGAATCTGATTGATCTCTTCCTGGCGTTTTGTGTGATGTCCGGCATTTTTTCCTACATTAATTGTATGGGCCTGTTTTGGAATCATGGCCAGCACACCATCTCCTACCAGACGGTCATATACAACCACCTCAGCCTGAGAAAGCACTCTGGCGCCCTTCGTGGTCAGCAGTCCAACATCCCCGGGACCTGCTCCCACCAGCCATACTTTACCGATACTCATGCAATCATTCCCCTTTCAGCTCTTTTGCAAGTTTCACAGCGATATAGATTGCATCCGCTATTTTTCCTGCCATTGCTCCTCTGCGGACATCCGTACCATCCTCGTTGCAGTACATGCCAAGCAGATATACTTCCTCGTTTACAATTCTTGCATAGGCGGCAATTGGTGAAGAGCAGCCGCCATCCAGTTCCTTCACAAAGGCACGTTCGCAGTCACCTGTAATCTCACTGTCCACATCATGGAAGCCGGCAACATACGAATAATCTTTATCTTTATGGCCCTGCACGGCGATAATACCCTGTCCCGCTGCAGGAATAATCTCCTCCGGCTCAAAATATCTGCTGATTCTTTCTTCCAGTCCCAGACGCTTTAATCCGGCTGCCGCAAGCACCAGTGCGCTGTACTCACCGGAATCAAGCTTGTCCAGTCTGGTCTGCAGATTCCCTCTTGCATTGGCATAAGTGGCTTCCGGATATAATTCTTTCAGCTGCACGATACGGCGCATACTGGAAGTTCCCACAGGCTTTGACAGATCCAGGTCTTTCACTCCCTTTGGCAAAACCAGTACATCTCTGGCATCTTCTCTCGTGGAATAAGAAAGCAGAGGAAGCTCCTCTGACGTTTCCATGGGCAGATCCTTCAGGCTATGTACCGAAAGATCTGTTCTTCCATCCAAAAGTGCCTGATCAAGTTCTCGTACAAAGAGACCTTTTCCGCCTACCTCATCCAGTCTGCGATCCAGAATCTGATCTCCCGTTGTGGTCAGCTTCAAAAGAGAAACCTCTGCCTGGGGATTCTTGTCCTTAATATATGCTTTTACCTGTTCACTCTGTGCAACCGCCAGCATACTTGCCCGTGTTCCAATAACGATCTTCATATTTATTCCTCCGTTTTGTTCAGGTTCTCTTCAATAGCTTCTCTTACTTTCTTTACCTTTGCGTGACTGCTTCCATCTCCGCTGATTCCAATTACAATTTCATCCCGCTGTATCACAGACGGGAAAAAGAAATCACACTCCTCATGGCTGCTGCAATTGTTTACCATAATGTTCTGTTCCCTGCAGGCACACACGATGTCATGATTCAGGCTCCGGTTGTCAGTACAGGCTAAAACCATCGTCTTACCACGAAGCATGCTCACATCAAAGTTATTGCCAAGACAGATGACTCTTCCCTCTTTCTGCCAGTTTTGAATCCTGGAGGTAAATTCCCGTGAAGCGATATAGACCCGATCCACAAATCCAAGGAGCGTCCCAATCCGTCTTGTGGCAATCTGTCCTGCTCCAATCACCAGAATCTCCTGTTTTTCCATACTGATAAAACAGGGAAAATAACTATTCGAACTCTTCATAAAGTTTCTCCAGTCCATCCAGGCAGCTTCTAAAATCCTGACCGGCAAGATAATCTCTTAATCCGAACATCATCTTGCCAACTACCTTGCCTGCCGCAGTATCCACATCTTCCATCAGACTATGCTGTTCTTCCTCGCTCATGGGCAGTCTGCGGATAATCTTCTGAATACGCAGATTCAAGTCGGTTACCGCCACCGCCTGTATTTCCTGAATTCTGGGAATTGTATCACGGCAGTCATACCATGCATAAAAATCATCCATTGCCTCACTTAAGATCGCTTCTGCCTGCTTCAGTGCCTCTTCATTTTCTGCATTGGCAGAGATCTTAAAATCATCAATATCGTACAGTGTCAGATTCGAAAGTTCTCCGACCTCGGGTTCAATATCCCGGGGTACTGCAAGATCAATCAGATAAATCGGATGGGTAATCCTTGTTTCTTCTGTAAAAAGCTCTCTGCGGATTGTGTAATTGGGGCTGGAGGTTGCACTGACCACCAGATCACAGTCAAAGAAAAGCTTCATACGATCTCCATAATTGATGCGCGCACATCCAAGGGGAATATTCACTACTCCGCTTCGATACTGGCGGATCGTAACAGTAACCTCTGCACCGGCACGGGTCAGGGTCTGAGCCGCAAGCTTGCCCATCTCTCCATTTCCGATAACCATACATCGTTTTCCCTTTAGAGAAAACCCCTGCTGACCCAGCATTTCCACCGCCCGGTCAACTGCGGTAGCACTTGCATGGGTGAATACCACATCGGTTTTCACTCTTTTTGCCGCCGTAACCGCCTTTCGAAACAGTACCTCAAGAACATTATCCGTACTGTAATTTTCCCTGGCAAGGGTAAGTGCATGTTTCACCTGGGAAAGGATCTGATCCTCCGCAAGAATCATCGACTTTAGACCACAGGTCAGATAAAAGAGATGTCTTACCGCCTCCTCTTCACTTCGCTCGATAAAGTAAGAACGATACACCTGGCTTGACACGCCCTTCAGATCACAGAGAAGTTCCATGATAGAACCCTCCCAGTCATCATCCACACTAAGCCACAGCTCCATCCGGTTACAGGTAGATAAAATCACCGCCCCACAGACATCCGGCAGCTCCAGAAGCTTTTGCAGAGACTCTGCAATACTTTTCTGGGTAAATGAAAACTTTGCCCGAATATCTACATCTGCACTCTGATAATCTATTCCTATCATATGAATGCTCATAACAATCCTCCAACTACTTTCGCTGTTCAAAATCACAGAACAACTGACTCCTCTTCATCATATCACATCGCACTGGATTTTGAAACTTTTTTACATGAGTTATTTGACTTTTCCCCCTGTGCGTCTTATACTGAAACTACAATTGAGTGCGATGAGGAACCTGTGATTTATTCCACGGGATAAAAGGGAAGAGGGGTTAGAATCCCCCGCGGTCACGCCGCTGTAATAGTTGAGTCTCGTTCTATGATACGCCACTGGGAAACCGGGAAGGCAGAACGAAGATGAGGATGCTTAAGCCAGAAAACCTGCCCATCGTATACGATTTGCATGTGCACTGCGAGTGATGGTGACATGTATGACGAAACTTTGTTTCGTCTGCGCCCTGCATAAATACTATATTTATATCGTGTTGCGGCGTTTTTTTTGTGCGAGCAACCCTTCCCGGGGCTTTCCCGTGACTGGTTTTTCTGCGCAGAATGAAAGGAGAACATATGAATCGAAAACAACGTAAGCTGGTTGCGCTGGCCGCTGCTCTGGCCATCAGCCTCGGAATTATTCCTGCAGCAAATGCCATGCATATCATGGAGGGTTATCTCCCGCCTGTATACTGTGTGGTATGGGGTGTGGTCTGTCTTCCATTTCTGGCAGCCGGATTCTTCTCAATTAAGAAGACACTGACCTCCAACCGCAAATCCCTGACCATCCTGGCAATGGCGGGAGCATTTATCTTTGTAATCTCCTCCCTGAAGATTCCGTCTGTTACCGGAAGCTGTTCTCATATGACGGGAACAGGACTGGGAGCAATCCTTTTCGGACCTGCCTCTGTCAGTATCCTGGGACTGATTGTTCTGCTGTTTCAGGCAATCCTTCTGGCACACGGCGGACTTACCACCATCGGAGCAAACTGCTTTTCCATGGCTGTGGCCGGTCCCTTTGTCTCTTTTGGTATCTATAAGCTTTGTCAGAAGCTAAAGGTTAACCGCCTGGCAGCCATCTTCCTTGCTGCTTCTATCGGTGATCTTTTTACATACTGTGTAACTGCATTTCAGATGGCTCTGGCTCATCCCTCTGAGACCGGCGGTGTTGCTGCTTCTGCGGTGAAGTTCCTCGCTGTGTTTGCTCCCACGCAGATACCTCTTGCGATTCTGGAAGGTATCCTTACCGTGCTGATTATCATCGGTCTTGAGAACTACGCAAAGAAGGAACTGAAGTCCATCGGATTTCTGAAGGAGGTGTAGACATGAAAAAAAGCCGGAAAGGTTTAGTTATTATTCTTCTGATCGCAGCCGTCTGCATCGCACTGATCCCATTATTCACACTGAAGGGTGCTGAATTTGGCGGTTCCGATGATGCCGGAAGTGAAGTCGTCTCCGAAGTGGATCCAACCTATGAATCCTGGGCAACACCTCTTCTTGAAGTGATGATTGGAGGAGAACTGCCGGGAGAAGTAGAAAGTCTCTTCTTCTGTCTCCAGACCGGAATCGGTGTTGGTATTATCGCTTTCTTTATGGGCAGACTGGTAGAAAGAAAGAAACTCGGAAAAGAAGATCAAGATTTGTAAGGAGAACTTATGTTACTGATTGACAGGCTTTGCTATAATTCCAAATTGCGCTTCGTCAATGCAGGGGTAAAGCTTGCCTATGCAGTCACCACGCTGGCGCTGTGTATCATCAGTCATTCCATCGTGGTTGCCTGTTTTGTGCTTGCAGTAAATGGGATTCTCACTCTGTATAAGGGTGGGATTCCCCTGCGGCATTACCTGCACCTGATGACGATTCCCCTTGTTTTTTTACTGCTCAGCACACTTGCCATACTGATTAATATCTCAAAAACTCCGCTGGATGCCTTTGCCATACCAATTGGTTCCTGGTACATCACCAGCAGTTTTCAGGGACTTTACCAGGGAATTCAGCTGACACTTACCGCTCTTGCTGCTGTTTCCTGCCTGTATTTTTTATCACTGAACACGACTATGACCGATATTCTGAATGAACTTCGAAAGCTAAAGTGTCCTTCGCTGATTGTCGAACTGATGCTTCTTATATACCGCTTTATCTTTGTGCTTCTGGAGATAGCCTCCTCCATCACAACCTCCCAGAATTCCCGTCTGGGAAACCGGAGCTTTAAGACAAGCTGCCAGTCCTTCGGAGGGCTGGGCTCTGCACTTTTTATCCGTGCCATGAAAAAGTCAAGCATTCTCTATGATGCCATGGAGGCACGCTGCTACAACGGCACAATTCACGTACTTACCGAAAACCATCCGGCAAAACGTTCACAGATTATAAAGCTAATCCTTTTTGAGCTGTTACTTGCCGCCCTGACGATTTGGAGACTCTTATGACAAATGATGTGATTTTAAAAGCTGATAATCTGTATTTTTCTTATGATGATGAAAAGAGTCATTCTCTGAATGGCTTTTCACTGGAGATTCGCCGTGGAAAGAAGATCGCCTTCATGGGAGCAAACGGCTCCGGAAAGTCCACCTTTTTCCTCTGCTGCAACGGAATTCACCAGCCCTCTTCCGGCACAATCTATTATGACGGAGAGCCTGTCTCCTATACAAGAGAGGGTCTTTTAAAGCTCCGGCAAAAAGTAGGAATCGTCTTCCAGGATCCGGATAATCAGCTTTTTTCTGCCAGTGTTTATCAGGAGATTTCCTTTGGAATCTTAAATCTTGGGGTTACGGAGGAAGAAGCAAGAAAAGAAGTCGAATCTGTTATTCAGGAGATGGAGATTACTCCCTATCGCAACAAACCCACCCACGCCCTTTCCGGTGGACAAAAAAAGCAGGTATCTATCGCTGATATTCTGGTTATGCACCCGGAAATCATCATCCTGGATGAACCTGGCGCTGCCCTGGATCCACGTCACACTGCCCTTGTAAACACCGCAGTAGACCGCATGACGGAACAGGGAATTACGGTTCTCATGGCTACCCATGATGTGAATTATGCCTTTGAATGGGCAGATGAGGTTGTACTGTTAAAGGATGGTCAGGTGTTGATGCACGGCACACCGGTAGAAGTTTTCTCAAACCGCACGGCACTGGCAAGCACGAATCTGGAACAGCCTGCAGCCCTGCAGCTTTTTGACAGTCTCTGTCAGAAAGGTCTTCTTAAGACGAATCTTCCGGTACCCCGCACTCTCTCTGCACTGGAAAATTATATTGCAAAGCTTCCTTTCCGATCCAACAGCGTGGAGAAACCAATCTCCACATCCTATGATACAAAAAAAGCAATTCTTGTGGTGAGTTTTGGAACAAGCTTTGAGAATACAAGGAAAGTGACTATTGATGCCATCGAGCAGGATATCGCCCAGGCATATCCGGATTACCGCATTTACCGGGCATGGACCAGTAAGATGATCCTGAAGAAGCTGAAAAAAAGAGATGGGATTCACTACGATAATGTAAAGGAAGCCATGCAGCGGATGGCTTCAGACGGAATCACAGATGTGGTCATACAGCCTACTCATGTGATCAACGGTATCGAAAATGATCTTATGACGGAGGATGCTCTGGAGTACGCCGACCTGTTCCACACCATTCACTTTGGAACTCCTCTGCTTACCAGTATCCAGGATAATGACCGTCTGATTGCAGCCATCCATGAAGAATTCCAGGATCTTACCTCCGATGAGGTGCTGGTGCTCATGGGACATGGCACTGCGCACTTTGCCAATGCGATCTATGCTGCTTTAGATTACACGTTCAAGGACAAGGGATATCCCAACATCTTCCTTGGAACAGTAGAAGCCTATCCCAGTATGGATTCCCTGCTTCATATGGTGCAGGAATATAATCCAAAGCGAATTGTTCTGGCACCCTTTATGATTGTAGCCGGTGACCACGCTACCAATGATATGGCGGGAGAAGATCCTGATTCCTGGCGCTGTCAGTTTGAGGCCGCCGGCTATCCGGTTACCTGTGTGCTGAAGGGTCTGGGGGAATATCCCCAGGTACGGAAGCTTTTGGTAGAGCATGTGGCAGATGCTATCTAGCACATGGGGAGGGGGCGGTCCCAGTTTGGTGATCGGGAGTCCCTCTGAGGGCTGAACATGGTTTCGAAATCCAAGAGTATACAAAAAAACAACCGATTTTGCTAAAATCATAAGAAATCAGCATAAACTCGCTGTGCTCAGACAGTATGCTGATTTCTTATAACGCAAAACCGATTGTTTTTGTATACTTAGGACTTCTGCAAATGCGTTCAGCCCTCAGAGGGACTCCCAATCACCAAACTGGGACCGCCCCCTGGCAAACGCACCCTCTATGACGCCCTATCTCTCTTCTTCGTCGTATTCTTCGTCGTATTCTTCGTCGTATTCTTCCTCTGAATCTGCGAAGGAATTACCATCATTATTATTCCCATTATAACTGCCAAATATCTTTTTCGTCTCTCTTTTGGGGGACCAGACTGCTCCCAGTACCACTCCAAGCAGCACACAGTCTGTCAGCAGGAGCACCTTCTCTGTCAATGTCCAGTCTCTCTTTAAAAATCCTGTGAAAGCCTCTTTTGCAGTGTTCATCATACCTTTTAATTCATCCATCTTACCTTCTCCTTCCTGAGCTATAAAAGCTTTCTGTTGGGGTTCTCTCTTCCTTTTATTAGGAATACTACCATCAAAATCGTAACGCAGGCTTCCGCCACCGCATAAGCAAGCCAGACTCCATTTAATCCAAACAGCAGCGCCATCACAAATGCAAAGAATAAAATCAATACAAAGCCTCTTAATATAGAGATCAGAAAAGCCTCCCTGGCTTTTTCTGTCGCACTAAAATAATTGCTTCCCACAATATTCTGACCTGCAAACAAAATGCCGATAAAGTACAGCTGGATTCCTGTTCTGGCATACTCGGCAAATACGTCGTTGTGATCGTGATTGAAGATTGCCACAATGGATTCCGCCCCAAAAAACAAGATGGCGTACAGGGCAATTGCCAGCAAAACCGACACCGCAAAAGACAGGTTTTGTAGCAAATGAACCTCTTTCTTATTCCCATTCCCATAGCTTCTGCTGATCAGCGGCTGACTTCCCTGGGCGATTCCGGTGAATACGGCAACCGTAACCAGTGAAATGTTTGCTACAACTCCATAGGCTGCCACACCAACATTTCCCGCCAGATTCAAAATCAAAAAGTTAAAGGCCAGTGTAATTACACCGGAGGACATCTCTCCTACAAAAGCCGCTATGCCAAGCTGACAGGATTTCACCAGTTTTTTTACAGAAGGAGCACAGATTTTAAGCTTTATATGACTTCTTTTGGAAAGTAAATGTACCATACATATCGCAATTCCCACGACTGGTGAAAAGGCAGTTGCCAGTGCTGCTCCTGCCATTCCCATGTGCAGTGGAAACATCAGCACGTAGTCAAACACAATATTAAAAAGACTGCTGCATAAGGTTGCCACCATGGCTACTGTTGGCGCACCATCATTTCTCACATAGGCATTCGCTACATAATTCCACATAAATACAGGAGAAAAACTCAGAAAAATCTGAGTGTAAATCTTTCCTGTCTTTATAATAGTGTCATCTGCGCCGAGAACTGCCATGATTTTGTCCGGAAATAAAAAACCAATCATGGCAAAAATCACACCGATTACGGTGGTAAAAACCACCGCATTAAAAAGATAGGTATCTGCATCTGTCTCATCCTTTGCCCTGGTGATCACATACCGGATGGCCGAACCAATTCCGATCATGGAGCCAATGGCGAAGATCAGATTATAAAGTGGCAGCACAAGATTCAGGGCTGTCAGACCATCTGCTCCCTGTGCCTTTGATATAAAGTAAGAATCTGCCAGAATATAACAGGACAACCCTATCATTCCCAGAATATTTTGTGATACGTATTTTGCAAATTGACGCCTGATGTTCATGTGAATCTCCTGTCTTCTTGTTATCAATGTCTCTTAAGCATGACTGTCTATATAGAAAGTATAATCGACTCTTCCCTGTTCCCATGTGCCTTCCAGCAGATAGACATATCCCGGCTGGGCATCCTTTAGCATCCATCCATCACTGGCAGATCCTGACACCTCCAGAGATTCTTTCCGATTCTCCGCATCCACAGAGTCTGCTCCCATATCGTCCAGTGACCACCGAACTACGGTTACCTTCTGTGGTGTATTAGAAAAATGGAAGGTGAGATCCACAGGTTTTTCCACTATAATATCTGGTATATCTTCTTTTTCCCGCTGTAAAGGATGCGGTCCGTCCGCCGTCTTTGCTTGTCCCAGTCCTTCCTCCTCCCAGGTCCAGTGGTAAGAACCTTCCCTGAGCATCACAGCGACAGCTGCCATCTCTGTCTTGTACTCAACATTTAAGGATGGGATTGCCCCAGGATCTGCCGGCGTATAGATTTCGTCTACAATCTTCTGATACGGATCTGCATCCGATGCCTTTCCCTTGCTGACCAGCTGAATCTTCGTCACACCCATATACTGCCCCGGATAAGATTCTGCCATCGTTCCGTTTCCATAGACATCCACGATATCACCTCTTTGAAGGGCAGAAAGCGAAATTTCCTTTCCATCCTGATCCAGAACTTTCTGATAACCCGGAGCAGTAAAAACAGTTTCTGTTTTCTGATCAACCAGGATGTAGCCATCCTCACCAAAAGGTACATACATCGCCCGCAGCACCTCTGAATTACTGGAGTTACTGTTAAAACGCACCACAATAAAAATGACTGCCACCACCACAGCAACTGCTGCAACAGCTGTAATAATCTTCGTTTCTTTTTTCATAAGAGTCTCCTCCTTTTTGTTAGCGGAAAATTTCTCATGGACCAGAAGCTCCATCTTTTTCTGATACTTCTTTCACCCTCATCTTACCATGCTCTATGCAAAATAGCACGTAAAATAAGCATAAAGTATTATCTCTGGAATTTCAAAGCATTATACGAGATTTACACTATCCTGATTGCCTTCATCCGGATTCTTACATAATCGGCATACCATATTCCGTCTATATAAAGCTCCTCCTTCAGATGCTCTACTGCCTTGCTTATAATCTCTTCCCGTATCTTTTCCTCTTCTATCATGGAAAATGGTGTTTTCACAAACATGTGAATCCAGTCACGCAGGCCATCTTGCCCTTTCAGCTCGGTAAGCCGGTCAAATAACAGGGCAAATCTGACTTGAAATCCCGCTTTTTCTACCATAGGTGCATACTCTCCAATACCTGGAAAGTAAAAAGGCATCTCATACGAATAGCCATATTCAGCAAACGCCTGTGCCAGTGCCTGGTGTATGCGTGCATTATTCCCACATCCACCGAATTCAAACACGAACTGTCCTCCCGGCTTCAAAGCCTGCTGCACACAGGACAACATTGCCATCTGATCTTCCTTACTAATCCAGTGAAATACAGCGTTAGAAAACACAGCGTCCACCGGGTTTTCCAGGGTAAATTCTGTGGCATCTCCCTGCAAAAAGGTAAGCTCGGGATAATTCTTTCTTGCAATCTCCAGCAGCTCTCCAGACGCATCCAATCCTGCAACGACAAATCCTTTCTCGCTGAGCGCCTTCGTCAAAGCACCATTTCCACATCCCAGATCAAGGATGCTGCTCCCTCTTTCACAATCAACCAGTTCTGCTGCTCCTGAACCATATTGATGCACAAAAGAAAAATCATCTGTATATTTTTCTGCATTCCATGTGATATTCATTTGTTTTCCCTCCCTGTTATTCAGATTGCACAATCCAATTGCGTAAAAGGGGCTGTCCCTCGTGGGTTTGGAAACCCAGGATGGACAGCCTCTCTTTCGTGCTCTGCTATCTTACAAAATGTCGATATACTCTCCCGCCAGCGCTTTGTTCATGCTGCGGACTGCGCAGAACTTGCCGCACATACTGCAGGTATCGCTGTGATCCTCCTCTGGGCTTCGGCTGTCACGGATAGCCTTGGCTGTCTCCGGATCCAGTGCGCAGGCAAACTGCTCGTCCCAGTCCAGTTTTCTTCTGGCATCAGCCATACGGTCATCAATATCTCTGGCCCCTGGAATTCCCTTGGCAATATCTGCTGCATGGGCTGCGATCTTAGATGCGATGATTCCCTGCTTTACATCATCAACATTAGGCAGTGCCAGATGCTCTGCCGGTGTTACATAGCAAAGAAATGCTGCTCCGTTCATGGCAGCCACTGCTCCGCCGATGGCACTGGTAATATGGTCATAGCCTGGTGCAATATCTGTAACCAAAGGTCCTAATACATAGAAAGGCGCACCCATACAGATAGACTTTTGAACCTCCATATTGGCTGCAATCTGATTCAGCGGAACATGTCCCGGTCCTTCCACCATAACCTGTACATTATGATCCCAGGCACGTTTTGTTAATTCTCCCAGGCGCACAAGCTCTTCAATCTGGCATACATCTGTCGCATCTGCCAGACATCCCGGTCTGCAGGCATCTCCCAGAGATACTGTTACGTCATACTCCTCACAGATATCCAGAATCTCATCAAAATACTCGTAAAATGGATTCTCCTCCCCTGTCATGCTCATCCAGGCAAATACAAGACTTCCACCCCGGCTTACAATATTCATCTTGCGCTTATGTTTCTTTATCTGCTCGATGGTCTTTCTGGTGATTCCACAGTGCAGTGTAACAAAATCCACACCGTCTTCTGCGTGCATCCGTACAACATCAATAAAGTCCTTCGCTGTCAGGCTAGCCAGATCTCTCTGATAATGGATAACGCTGTCATAAACCGGAACTGTTCCGATCATGGCAGGGCATTCCCGGGTCAGCTTCTGGCGAAAGGGCTGGGTGTTTCCGTGGCTGGACAGGTCCATAATTGCCTCTGCTCCCATATCCACAGCACTCATAACCTTTTGCAGCTCAATGTCATAATCCTTACAGTCTCTGGAAACTCCAAGATTCACGTTAATCTTGGTTCGGAGCATACTTCCTACCCCTTCCGGATTCAGACATTTGTGATTTTTATTGGCACATATTGCCACTTTTCCTTCTGCGACCAGCTGCATCAGCTTCGCTTCTTCCATCTTTTCTTTCTCGGCTACTGCCCTTATCTCTGGTGTCAGGATGTGTTTTCTTGCCGCATCCATCTGTGTAGTATATTCTCTCATCTTCACTTACTCCTTATTTTTTTGCGCAGAAAAGCGGATGCGCCAACCTTAAGGTGCATCCGCTGTCATAACGAGCTGTGATTTTCCTACGTTGGCATTATCCAAATCAGGTTAAGGGTCTAGACCAGATCAGTCTACTCTCAGCCGGATTCATCCAGCTCCCCTGCTTTTTAATTCTTCTTATACTATACTATGATTTTCACAACAGCGCAACCGTTGATCTGCACAAAATCAAAACATAATCTGAAGTGGAAGACGTGCCGACTCCGGATTCTCGGTTCCGAATTTTTCTCTGTTCAGCTTATCGATGGCATTGCTGAGTGACAGATATACTCCCGGATATACGGATCCTGGTCCACCCTGTGCGATACAGGGAATAAAATATTTACTTCCGGATTCCTCACAGACTCTGCGGACTACCTTTTCACAGTTCTCATCGGTCCAGCCCTCAAAGTCAACTGCTGCATTCTCGATAGACCCCATAAAGCTGATCTTACCACCATATTTTTTTATCAGCTCCGGGACATGATTCGTCTCCATACATCCCTGATATACATCAATCCCCATCTCAATCATAGACGGAACCAGCGTTGCTGCATAACTGTCGGAATGATGCACCACATAATCCACACCATGGCTCTTATAATATCCATAGATCTCTTTGTAGGGCTCCAGCAGGAATTCATTGAACATATTAACGCTCATAAATGTACTGTCATGCCCGCCCCAATCATCGTGATGGAACAGCATATCCGGGTGAAGATTCGAGCAGATTCCCTCTGCCAGCTTCAGCTCCCACTCTGTCAGATACTTAATCAGCTCATGCATCTCGTCCTCATATTCAATATAATAGGTCAGTGCATTTACCATCTCGCACAGATGATGGGTCTGTTCAAAAAGTCCCGGTGCCACAAAAGCTGCCTTAAAAGCTTTCTCCCCATCCACTGCATCATACATGGCCTTGCACTGATCCCACATCTCCTGTGAAAAATCAAGGGATGGTGCATGGACATAATCCTTCCAGTTTTCGATATCCTGAACGACAATCTTATCCGGTGTATGAACCGGAAATGATCCCGGTACTCCTTTTGGAAAGGTATTTGTCACGCCCCAGGCATTCTTTACATCCTCCATTCCCGGCTGAAGCAGGGGATTTGCAAACATAAATGGATGAAACAGAAGCTGAATTGCCTCATACTGATTCACAAATCGATCCGGATTACCGCCTTTCATACACTCTATCATATTCTGTTTTGCTGTTAACATGTAAAATCCCTCCCTTTCGTGGAATCCTTAAGCAACCAGTTCCTTTGCTTTCTGCGCACAGGTCGCTGCATCTTCTGTGTAGGCATCTGCACCAATCTCTTCTGCAAATGCTGCGCTGATTGGAGCCCCGCCAACCATAATCTTAATGTTTTCACGTCCGGCGGATGCATTTAACAAAGCTACCGTCTGCTTCAGCGCAGGCATGGTAGTTGTAAGCAATGCGGAACAGCAGATAATCTTTGTGTCCGGATTCGCCTCATAGGTTTCCAGGAATTTTTCCTTTGACACATCCACTCCCAGATCAATCACTTCGAATCCCGAGGATTCCAGCATCATGGCAACCAGGTTTTTGCCGATGTCATGCAGATCCCCTGCCACTGTGCCGATGATAACCTTCCCCGCTGCTCCTGCAGCCCCTGTTGCAAGATGTGGTTTTAACACGGCCACACCATTTTTCATAGCCTTGGCGGCAACCAGCATCTCCGGAACAAAGATTTCCCCATTCTTAAACCTTGCTCCTACTTCATCCATGGCACTGATCATGCCTTCATTCAAAATTGCTGCCGGATCACAGCCTGCATCCAGAGCTTCCTGTACCGCAGCAGCCACCTTTTTTGCCTTGCCTTTTTCTACCAGCTCGTAAATTTCCTGAATTCCTGCCATAATTTTTTCCTCCTAAAAAATAATATCGTGTTACACCCCTATATCTGTTTCTTATTTCTTTGGTCCGAAGATTCCTTCCCGATATGCCCCGATATATTCCATGCAGTAATCATCCTGCCCCAACAGTGCCTCTGTGGCGTAGATCACTCCCATCATATCCCGATTGGCAGGATCCAGGATTCCACTGTCCAGTCCTGCATTCATCGCCAGTACGGTAAATCCAAGATTGATCATCTTTCGCACCGGCAGATTGTAGGAAATGTTGCTCACTGCTGCCGTAATATGGATATCTGGGTAAAGCCTGCGCACGGTACTGATCACTTCAATATTCATAGCAATCCCGTCCTCAGACGTACAAAGCATCTCAACCAATGGATCAATGTGGATTCTGGAAGGTCGAATCCCGTATTCCTTCGCCTTTTCCATGGTCTTGTCAAATACCTTCATCCGGTCCGCAGCACACTTTGGAATGCCGGTATCATCCGAAAGCAGGCAGATCACTTCCCACTTTGTATCTGCAATTAAGGGAAAGATTCTGTCCATCTTATCCCCTTCTCCTGAGACAGAATTGATCAGTCCCGGCTTCTTACAATATGAAAATACCTCCGCCAGCACAGAAGCGCTGGGGCTGTCTACCGAGATGGGAAGGTCCGTGGCCTCCTGGATACAGTCAATCATCCACTTTAAGGTCTCCACTTCCTCCGACTCCGGCACAGATGCACAGCAGTCAATAAAATCAGCCCCCGCTTCCTCCTGCAGTCTGGCACGATCCCGGATGAATTCTGCATCACGCTTTTTAATCGCCTCTGCCACAACAGGTATGGAACCATTGATCTTTTCCCCAATGATGATCATATTGCGCACTTCCTTTCAACATTTTTACGGATAGCCTTCCCCGCTTTATTTCTTCCAG
The DNA here is from genome assembly GCA_028692395.1 of Lachnospiraceae bacterium. Classification (GTDB taxonomy): domain Bacteria; phylum Bacillota; class Clostridia; order Lachnospirales; family Lachnospiraceae; genus Novisyntrophococcus. The sequence goes on along the minus strand of JAQUXP010000022.1, from coordinate 18,065 downwards.
TCTATCACAGGATTTTCTCTTTATCCATCTTCGAAACTATTGGTTTTTCTCTTTATTTTCCTACACTTTGTAGGATAGGCTTCTTGCATTTTTCAGACAGATTTCGTATACTGTAGCCATAAGCTCTGTCACCTGCATCATCCATGAAAGGATTCCACCTATGAATTTAAGCGCAAAACTGATTCTCTGGCATCTTGAAAAAGAATATCAGCTGACTGCATCCGGTAAGCTTTCCAGCGAGCCTTATCTGAAGTATGCCATGCACTACGAGAGGGAAAGCACCTTTGAAAATGGCATCATCTACATCGTAGATCAGCCTGACTTTCACGTGCCCTCCCACCGTTTGTCACACAGCTTGTTTCTGCTGGTGGGAGATTCCTTTTCCATCCAGGTCAAGGATTACCCTAATGTCTGCCGGATTCAGGATGCTTCAGCCCCGGAAGTGCAAAACAGCATCTGTCAGATCTTCCATCGTTACAGTGAATGGAACCAGGCTTTATTCGAATCCCGGCTGACCAACTCATCGATACAGAACCTGCTGGATCTGAGCCGCTCCGTGATTTCCAATCCCATCCTAGTGATCAGCATGGATTTTGTCATTATCGCTTCCAATGGGGATCTTTTTTCCGAACTTTTGGGTTCTACACTGGGCTCCACCGCCGAAACTGCTGATGTGATACTGGCTTTGAAGCAGGATAAAAATTATGAGGAGGCTTACCATCGGATAGGATATTTTTACTATCCGGGAAATAACATTACATTTCCCAGCCTTTGTGTAAACATTCGCAAATTTGACCAGACGGTTTATCGTCTGATGATCACACAGGGAGAACTGCCTCTGGATGACACATTTGGCTTCGTGCTGGAATATCTGGCCCGGATGATCTCCCATTCTCTGTCTACCACCCTGGTGGACAGCCATGACGTACTCCATCATTTTCATCAGATTTTCCGAACGCTGCTCACGGATTCCAGTGCTGACTATGTAGAGATCAGTCAGCAGCTTTCCCTCCATGGCTGGCTTTCTTCCCATTATTACTATTGTATCCTGATTCAGCCGGGGGCACTGGATTATAAGAATCTGACGCTGCGATCCATCTGCGGCTATCTGGAAAATACTATTCCCTCCTCCTGTGCCGTGGAGCATAAGGGAAATGTAATCCTGTATATCAATCTGAATCTGTGCCGGATGGCTGAAAATGATATTGACCAAAAGCTTGCGGGATTTATCCGTGACAGCTTCCTGACTGGAGGCTGCAGCCGAAAAATCATGGGACATTTTAATTTTCACCGGATGTATGTTCAGGCCTCTATCGCCCTGCAGTCCGGGAGCCGCAAAAATCCCCAGCAGTGGATTCATCATTTTAATGATATTGCCCTCACATATCTTCTGGAACAGACAACAAAAAAGCTTCCCGCATACATGGTATGTCACGAGAAGCTTCTCACGCTCAAATATAAGTCAGAAGAAAATAATAATCAGCTTTATCAGACGCTGCGCTGTTATCTGGAAAATCACTCCAATGTCACACAGACTGCCCGGGAGCTCTTCATCCATCGCAGCACCCTGCTGTACCGCCTGGACCGGATTCACGAGATCATGCAGACAGATTATGCAGATCCGGACGAGATTTTGTACCTGCTGCTCTCGTTCCGATTGATGGAACTGGAAGAACAGCAGCAGACAGACTCTCTCTAATACAGCGTCCGCACCTTCTAATACTATCCCAGAAGGAAAAGCGCCGTATAGGCAATATGCTCCGGTCCATAATGATACTTCAGATGGTTCTTACTGCAAAGATCACTGACCAGAATTCCATAAGCCTCCAGGGAAGACATCCTTTTTTGAGGAAAACGGCATGGTGCATCCGGTCCCACACAGCTCTTACAGACCGTGCAGCAGCCACTTCCCAGGGGCAGCAGATCCGGACAGAAGCTGCGAAGCTTGTCAGCCAGCGCAAGAAACTGCTTTTTATGCAGCTTTTCTGCCTGCTGCATCCCCTCAAAATCAAAACTGTCCTCAATCTCGCCCACCGTCTGAATCAGAATTCCCCAGTGGAACTGCCCAATCCTTTTCCTGCATTCCTCCAGAGTTCCACAGGAGGGAGGACAGGCCTGATTTTTTCCATACATGCCGCAGGTATTCATCGCACACATTCCTCGGACTTCCTCCAAAAGCTCAATTGTTTCACAATCTAGGTATGCCACACTGTCAAATCCCGCTTCCTGTGCCAGTTTTTCTGCTTTCTCAAAGTTCATCCGCTTCCTCCTCTCCAAATTCCAGTTCATCTACATAAACATCCTGAAAATCCGGCTCCAGTGCCAGCTCCAGAAATTCCGCCCGGGACGCAAGCTGCTTGCTGTGCTCATATTCCCTCTGAGACACTGCTGCAATCTGCGCACCCTTTCCTGCCAGATTGCCCACCGGAAGGATCCTGCTTTGCAGTACCCGTGGGATCAATCCAATCCCGCAGGCACTTACCGGATCCAGATAATTGCCAAATGCCCCTGCCAGCAGCACCTTTTGGATCTCTTCCACCTTCACCTGACGTTTCCTGCAAAGCATCTGAATGCCTGCCGCTATGGCTGCCTTGGCAAGCTGCAGTTCCCGGATATCTCTCTGGTTCAGGAATACCTCTGACGTAAAGAAATATGGTTCTTCCATCCGTCCGCCCTCATCGATCTCTCCTGTCTGAAGCAGACAGAATACTGCATCCAGAAGTCCTGAGCCACAGATTCCCACCGGTTCACATTCCCCGATCACATGATAGACCAGCTTTCCATCCTGGATGCTCACATGATCGATAGCCCCGGCACTTCCCCGCATACCACAGGTGATCTTTGCCCCCTCAAAGGCAGGACCTGCCGCCGTGGAGCAGACCGAATAGCCTTCTTTATCTCCCAACACCATCTCGCCATTGGTTCCGATATCGATCATAAGGGTCAGTTCTTCTCTCTTGTCAAACTCTGCCCCCAGAATACAGGCAGTAGTATCTGCCCCCACAAAGCCTCCAATATTGGGAAGCCAGCAAAGAACAGCCTCCGGGCAAACATGAATCCCACATTCCAGAGCTTTTCGCTCCACCGCCTCCTTCACCCTGGGCTCATAGGGCGCCACCACCAGGGTATCCACCGGAATCTCCCAAAAGAGATGATGCATGCAGGAATTTCCCACCATCACAATCCGCACAATCTCTTCCCTGTCTCTTCCGCATTCTTTCACAAGCTGCTCTAAAAGTGTGTCGACTGCCTCCCGAATACAGTGACTTAAGGTCTCTGCACCATGCTCCATGGCATAGCTGCTTCGCATGACCACATCTGCCCCAAACTGTCTCTGGGGATTTAAGGTGCTTTTGATACCCAGCATCTCCCCACTGCTTCCATCTATCAGATATCCCACAACAGAGGTGGAGCCAAGATCCACTGCAGCCAGGAGGGGGTGCAAGACTCCCGGCGGCAGTTCTCCCGGCTCACAGGGCACTGTTCTTCCCATCCCGGTCTGCAGAATCTGTGCCGTTCTTTTCTCGTCCATGCAGGTATCAACCTGCAGCTCCTGGTCAACCTTCGTCTGACAGGCCAGGACTTCCTCTCCATTTGCAATCATTTTGCATTTTCCGCATTTGCCAATCCCCCCACAGGGTGCATCCGGATAAATGTCCGCCTCAATCGCCGCCTGCAGAAGTGTCAGCCCCTCCTCCACTTCACAGATGCGATGTTCCTTTCTAAAATAAACCGTATATTTCACGCCTTTTACCTCCTCCAAGCTTACTCCTTTCTATATGATAACATCTGTTTCCGGTAGAGGGAAGAAAAAGAATCTTTTTTCTAATTTACTTCGGAAAACTTCTTTGCTATACTTAGAAAAATGCTGTATTAGGAAAGGATCTTTCATCCATGCCATTTTCTATCTTTTTGGAGTTAACAATTTCCGCCTGTATTACCGTCTGGTCACCAGGACCCAATAATATCCTGCTGCTCTCCACCGCCAGTCGGTATGGACTAAAAAAGAACTGTGCACTGCTCCTTGGCATCTGGAGTGGATCACTGACGCTGATGTGTCTGTCCGGCATCTTCTGTAATACGCTGGGCCGTCTGATGCCCTCCATACAGCCGGTGATGCGTTATATCGGAGCCGCCTACATCCTGTATCTGGCGTGGAAAACCTTCCACCGGTTACCACCCAAAGAGCAAGACGTCAAAAGCAGGCCGTCCTACCTCAGTGGACTCCTGCTTCAGCTTTTAAATATAAAAATTATCATTTACGGACTGACTATGTTTTCATCCTTTATTCTGCCCTATGAGACCAGGATTCCTTTTCTGTTTCTTTATGCCGTATACCTGATGCTGCTCGGTGCCATGGGCAACCTTATCTGGGCCCTGGCTGGCAATGTTCTGCGGGGCTTTTATGACTCCCACTACAGGCTGATGAATCTTATGATGTCGGTTCTGCTGGTATGGTGTGCACTGCGCATCGTCCTTTCCGCCTTCCCCGTTTCCTGAGCCGGCATCCCATGTTTCTTTTGGGGAAGCCGGTGTTTTTTTACAGATTACTCTGCTTCTGATTCACATTTTTACGAATATAATTTCCAATATTGGTAATACACATCAGGGTAACCACCAGGAAAATTCCCGGAATCAATATGACCCACCAGGAATTTGTCATCAGAGCTTTTTCTGCCAGTGACAGCATACTTCCCCAGGAGATCACCTCGATGGGAAGACCGATTCCAAGAAAGCTTAAGGTGGATTCCGCCACGATGGCTCCCCGGATATTCATCACTACCATGAACATAATAGAGGACACAAAGTTCGGCAGCAGATGTACCCTTAGGATATGCCAGAAGCTTCCCCCCATACAGCGGGAGGCTATGACATATTCGCTTTCCCGGATCTGTCGCACCTCTGTTCTTACAATCTTTGCAATACTCATCCAGCTGGTAATTCCGATCACAACTGCGATGGCCCAGATGCTGTCTTTTCCAATCAGTGCCTGTACAAAGATAATAATCAGAATAGAGGGAATACTGAGCAGAATCTCGGTAAAGCGCATCATACATTCGTCCAGCCACCCTGGGGCAATTCCGCTTAAGGCACCGTAAACTACCGCAATGCCGGTGGAAATCACTGTTGATAAAGCACCGATAAACAGAGATATTCTTCCCCCGTACAGTATCATGGAGTAGATATCTCTTCCCATGGTATCTGTTCCAAACCAGAATTCTCCACCCGGTGCCAGGTTATAATGCGCCAGATCCAGATACGTGGGATCATGGGTCATAAAGAAGCGGCATCCAACACAGGCCAGTATAATCATCCCAAGAATCACTGCAGAACAGACTGGTTTTCCCTTCCACCAGTTTTCTTTTTGGTGAACATCAGGCACCGTATCCAGGTAGCCTGCTCCCACCAGTTCAAATTTTTCATCTGCCGTCACTGTCTGTCACCTCCTCCATCCTTACAGGTTCTTTCATCCGGGGATCAATATGCTCACTGATCGCCTGCCCTGTAATATTTCCAAAGATCACGATCACGCCGGTAATCAGGCAAAGCACCATCAGCATGTTATAATCGTGATATTTGGCGCTCTCAAAGGAGAGTGTTCCAATTCCCGGATAGGAGAATACCATCTCCACAATATAGGTTCCCTCCACAATATGCGGAAGAGAGATTGCCATAATGCTGATAAATGCAGGCATAATATTACGCACGCAGTGTCCAAACATGATCTTTCCTGCTGACATTCCTTTTGCCCTGGCAAGCAGAACATAATCCTGACGGATCTCTTCCAGAAGCTTGTTGCGGATCATATAAGCATAGTACCAGAGATGGCTCATAATCACCACAATCAGCGGAAGGATCAAATGCTGCATCCTGCTGGCAAGGTTATCAGACTGTCCGATATCATAAGCACCGCTTCCCGGAAGCAGCTTCAGATTCACGCTGAACACCAGAATCAACACCAGTGACAGCCAGAATTCCGGAATACAGCTTGTGATCGTTCCCACCTTACAGATAATCCGATCCAGCAGCTTGTCCTCGTAGAATGCACACCAGATTCCCAGAAGCAGTGCAAAGAAAAAGGTAAGCAAAAATCCCACTCCGCCCAGGATCAACGTATTGACCAGCCGGCCTTCGATCACCTGGAGCACGTCCTGCTTGTACTTAAAGGAAATGCCAAAATCACCCTGGGCAGCATTTTGAATCCATTTTCCATATTGTACAATAATAGGTTCATTTAAACCCAGACGGTTCATGGCACGTTCTTTTTCTTCCACCGACATACGCTCTGCCCGTTCTCCATAATACGATACCAGTGGATCTCCCGGTGCCAGTCTGGACATGGCAAATACCAGAACAGACAAAAAGAAGATGGAAACCAGAAAGATTACAATTCTTTTTTTATATGACATCTTCATGGCATACCTCCTTTTCTATTCCAGCTTTTCTCACCGCCCGGGGATCCGGTATAGGAATAGAAGAAAGCAGTTTTTTCGTGTAAGGATGCTTAGGCGCAGAGAAAATCTCCTCGGTTTCCCCCACCTCCACCAGACGTCCCTTTTGCATAACTCCCACCCGGTCACTTAAGAAGCGCACCATAGAAAGATCATGGGCGATAAAAAGGATGGCACAGTCATGCTCCTGCTGCAGATGCTGAAACAGTCTGATAATCTGAGCCTGTATAGATACATCAAGAGAAGCGATAGGCTCATCTGCGATCAGAAGCCTTGGTTTCATGCCAAATGCTCTTGCTATGGCGATTCGCTGTCGCTGTCCTCCGGATAATTCTGAGGGTCTTCGATTCAGATAGCTCTCATCCAGACCTACCTCCTCCAGCTGTTCCTTCACAAACTGCTTCAGCTGACTCTTTTCCGAAAAAATATGCTGGATTCGCAGTGGCTCTGCCACAATATCCTCCACACGCATTCTCTGATTCAAGGCAGACGTAGAATCCTGGAAGATAATCTGACGCTCCTGCTGCAGCTTTCTTTTTTGGGCCTTTACCTCTCTTTTATCACAGAGATTCACACCATCATAACAGATCGTCCCCTGTGTGGGCTGACAGATATTCATCAGACATTTTCCAACTGTAGATTTGCCGGAGCCGGATTCTCCCACCAGTCCGAAGATTTCATTTTTTCTGATCTGGAAAGACACCTCGTCCACGGCCTTCACAATCTGATGCTTTCCCAGAAGAAAATGCCGGGACAGATTTTGCACATCTACCAGTACTTCCTGCTTACTCATGGGCTGTCCTCCTGTTCTTTCTTCTGTTCTTTCTGTTCTTTCTTTTCTTCGTACTTATCTTTGTTCCCGCCTTCTTCTCTGATGCTCCTGTTTCTTGACTTTCTCTCCTCTATGAGCTTTCGTGCCTCCGCCGCCCGTTCATCCAACAGCCAGGTTGCCGCATAATGGGTTTCTGATACTGCAAAAAATGGCGGCATCTGTTCATAATCCATGCGCAGGGCATACTGATCTCTTATGGCAAAGGCATCCCCCGCAGGAGGCGGAGTCAGATGAGGGGGAAAACCCGGAATAATCTCCAGACCGCCTCTTTCTTTGGCATAATAAGGCAATGCATGCAGCAACCCCCAGGTATAAGGATGTCTGGCATCATAGAAGATTTCTTCTGCCATACCATACTCCACAATTTTTCCCGCATACATGACCGCCACCCGGTCTGCAATCTGGGCAACAACACCAAGATCATGGGTAACAAACAGAATACTGGTTCCAAGCTTTTGCTGAATCTCCTTCAGCTGCTTTAAAATCTCTGCCTGGATCGTCACATCCAGTGCTGTCGTGGGCTCATCCGCAATCAGAATCTTTGGATTACATGCCAGCGCAATCGCCATCACACAGCGCTGCCGCATTCCGCCGGAAAACTGATAGGGATAGGAATCGTAACGTTTCCCGGCCTCCTCAATACCCACCAGCTTTAAAAGCTCCAGCACCCGCTCTTTTCTTCTTTCTTTTTTCCATGAAGGATGATGGAGCTTCACTGTCTCATCAATCTGTCTTCCGATCGTCATGGTAGGGTTCAGTGAGGTAAGGGGATCCTGAAAAATCATGGAGATTCCCTCTCCCCGAAGTTTACACATCTCCTTTTCGGAAAGCTGTGACAGCTCTTTTCCCTCCATCCGGATACTTCCGCTTTTTACGTCCGCCCCTTTGGGAAGAAGGCGAATCAGGCTCTTACAGAGAACCGACTTTCCACAGCCTGACTCCCCAACAAGAGCAAGGACCTCTCCCTGTCGCAATGACAGAGAGACGTCCCTTACTGCTTGTGTCTCACCTTCCGCCCTGTGAAAGCTGACGGATAAATTATGAATCTCTAAAACATTTTCTTTCTTCATTATGCTACTGTCCACTCAGATACATTCCAGAATATTCCCACACCGTGGTGTCCCAGAATTGTATCCTTGGAAATCCCCTGAATATTTTTGTTGGAAACATAGTCTACATCCACATAACAGAAAAAGGTATATGCAGGATCTGCTGCCAGAGTTTCCTGGAATTTTGCATAAGCTGCTTTTCTGGCCTCTGTATCATCTGTCTGTCTTGCTTCTGTCAGATACTGGTCTACTTCGCTGTTAGAATATCCGCTGTAATTGCTTCCCTTATCTGTTCCAAATACCTTATAGGTATGATCATCAGCATCAAAGGGGCTTCCCCAGCCAATCAAAAATGCTTCCTGATTCGCCCAGTCAATCTTTGATTGCACCTGGCTTTTTGCATCTACACCAATCTCTGCCAGCTGCTGAGAAGCGATGGCTGCCAGATCTGCACGCACCTGATCCCCTTCCATAACATTGATGGTAAAGGACAGCTTCTCTCCGCCTTTTTCGTAAATCCCATCGGATCCCAGTGTCCATCCTGCTGCCTCGATGACCTCCTTGGCCTTCTCGGGATTATAATCATAATGCTCTACTGCTTCATCATTGTAGATGTTTCGCTGTAATGGTCCATAGGCAACCTCGCCCTCACCAAGCAAAACACTGTCTACCATCGCCTTACGGTCAATTCCGTAATTAATACCCGGAATCACGTCTTTGTTTTTCTGCCAGAATTCATTATTAAAGTTATACAGGATTCCACGATAATCTGCTGTTTTCATATCATATACTGTATACTGCTCATCCCCGGAGAAAGTCTCTGCATCCTTCGGTGTAATCTTCGCAAAATCCAGTTCTCCAGACTTTAACTGCAGTGCTTTGGCATTATCATCCGGAACAATCTTGAATACGATCGTATCAATGCCAGGAGTACCTTTGTAATAATCCTCATTCTTTACCAGGGTAATGCTCTGTCCCTCATCCCACTCCTGTAATTTGTAAGGGCCTGTTCCCACAGGTGCATGGAAATACTCATCGGTCTGCATATCCTTACCCTCCAGCAGATGCTTCGGCAGAATACCGATGGTCATATACTCCAGAAATGCAACATTTTTATCTTCCAGCGTAAATGAAATCGTCTTTTCATCCACAACCTTGATTTCCTTTACATCCTCATAGTTTGACGCAATCTCAGACTCATTATCCGGATTCTGAATCGCATCAATCGTAAATTTCACATCATCTGCTGTAAATGTCTCGCCATCATGCCATTTTACTCCGTCCCGCAGATGGAAGGTGTAGGTATTCGTAGCATCATCCAGATCCCAGGATTCTGCCAGGCCAGGCACTACCTGATTGTCTGCATCATGTGCTGTCAAACCGTCAAACAACAACAGATTAATCTCCCCATGCTCATCGATGGCCGGGTTAATTCTTGTATAATCATTACTTCCGTAAACCAGCGTGGTTCCCTTGGCAGCATCCACTTCTGAAGTACTTACTGTACTGCCTGTTGTACTGCCTGACGTACTTCCTGTTGATGAAGCACTCCCGGACGCACCGCCTCCGCATCCTGCTAAAGTCACTGCTGCTGTCACAGCCGCTGTAAGCAGTGCTGTTATTCTTTTCTTATTCATCTTCCTTTTCCTCCAAAGCTGTATTATGATGAACCGGACGATTCCTGTCCGACAATGTGTTCATTCTATCGTATTGTCAGACGCTTCACAAGCCACCCCGGGGGATATATTTTTTTCCTGCTGCTATTACTTAAATGCCGCTACCAGCTCCGATCCATCGTTATAGCCCTGATTTTTCAGTTCTTTGATGTACCAGTCTTCCACACCATCTACTGCCTTTTTGAAGGAATCGATGTCCATCTCATCCTTTTCTGTAATTGTTACGCCGTTCTTATCCTGCCAGCGGCTCATAATCTCGCTGTCGCCGGAACGGTTGATCTCACGCTGATACTTTACTGCCAGCTGTCCGCATTCATCTACCACGGCCTGCTGCCCGGCAGTCAGACTGTCATAGATATCCTGATTGATACAGAAGAACAGACAATCGTAAATACTGTCCCACATAGAACAGTAAGGCTGAACCTCCTGTACACTTGCCGCATCGATAGCCGGAAGGGGATTCTCCTGCCCCTCGACCGTATTCTGCTGCAGTGCGGTGTAGGTTTCGGACCAGTTCATGTTCGTGGCATCTGCGCCCCATCTCTTATAGCACTCCATCAACAGATTGGAACCTGCCACACGAATCTTCAGATTCTTCATATCCTCTACACTCTGAATATCCTTCTGGCTGTTGGTCAGCTCACGGAACCCATTTTCCGCAATTCCCATACAATGCAGATCATACTCGGAAAGAATACTCTTTAGCTTCTCTCCTGCTGCGCCGTCCAGCCTGGCATCTGCATCTTCTACGGAATCGAACAGGAAGGGCAGCGATACCACATTAAATCTCGGATCAAAAGCAGAGTAAATCAGATTGGAATGCATGGAAATCTGTACCGGATCTCCGTTCATCAGTGCCTGAATTCCTTCCGACTGGTTACCATTCGTCAGCTGATCGGCTGCATAGACATTTACCTTGATCCTGCCTCCTGAAGCCTTTTCCATCAATTCACCAAACTTTCTTCCACCCTCAGCCCAGGTACTGGTTTCTGTGGTGGAACAGGTAAAGTTCCAGGTAGCCTCCGGCCAGTTCAAATCACTGTGATCCTCCACTGTGTAAGCACTTTGGGAAGACTCTGCAGTTTCGGAGGTAAAGGAAGCAACCAGTTCTTCCGCATCGTTATAGCCGGCATTTTTCAGCTGTTCTATATACCATTCATCCACACCCTCCACCGCATTTTTGAAGGAATCAATATCCATCTCATCCTTCTCTGTGATGGTTACATCATTCTTTTCTGCCCAGCGGGTCTTGATCTCCTCATCATCGCCTCGGTTAATATAACGCTCGTATTCCACTGCTTTCTGACCTGCTTCATCTACCACAGCCTGCTGCTCAGTTGTCAGACTGTCATAGATATCCTGATTGATACAGAAGAACAGACAATCGTAGATGCTGTCCCACATAGAACAGTAAGGCTGAACCTCCTGTACACTTGCCGCATCGATAGCCGGAAGGGGATTTTCCTGTCCCTCTACCGTGTTCTGCTGCAGTGCGGTGTAGGTCTCAGACCAGTTCATGTTCGTGGCATCTGCGCCCCATCGCTTATAGCACTCCATCAAAAGATTGGAGCCGGCTACACGGATCTTCAGATTTTTCATATCATCTACACTTTTTATCGCATGCTTACTGTTGGTCAGCTCACGGAAACCATTTTCTGCAATTCCCATACAGTGGAGATTATACTCTGTAAGAATACTCTTCAGCTTCTCTCCGGCCTCACCATCGAATTTTGCATCTGCATCCTCCACAGAATCATAGATAAACGGCAGAGATACCACATTGAATCTTGGATCAAAAGCAGAATAAATCAGGTTGGAATGCATGGAAATCTGTACCGGATCTCCGTTCATCAGAGCCTGAATACCCTCTGACTGATTACCATTCGTCAGCTGATCTGCCGCATAGATGTTCACATGTACTTTGCCTCCGGTGGCCTTTTCCATCAGTTCTCCAAACTTTCGTCCACCGTCTGCCCAGGTACTGGTTTCCGTTGTTGAACAGGCAAAATTCCAGGTGGTTTCCTCCCAGTCTAAATCACTGTAGTCACCAATTTCATCAAAAGACTGATCCGAACCGGCTCCTCCGTCTGTCCCTGCCGTCTGATCCTCTGCTGCCTGCACCACCGTGCCGGTATAGGAGCCGTTCTTTGCCAGAAACTTTGGAAGAATCGTAGAAACATCTGGAATATATGTAACAAGCAGAAGAACTGCTACACAGGCAGCAATCATCGGCACAACTGCCTTTGAGATCTGCTGCAGGGTAACCTCCATTCCCTTTTTAATCTTCACACCGATGGCGACAAAAAGATTCACGCCTACCGGAGGAGTTACCTGCCCGATCGCCAGGTTCACCGTCGCCAGAATACCAAATGCTACCATATCATAGCCCAGTGCCTTACACACCGGAAGCATAATCGGAATAAAGATGTACATTGCTGAGTTTGCATCGATAAAACATCCTGCAATCAGGAAGATTACATTTACGATCAGCAGGAAGATAAACTGGTTATGTGCGATTTCACCCAGTACTCCGGAAGCTGCCTCGGCAATTCCGAATTTGGTGCAGACAAAGGAGAACAGAGAAGCACATGCTACAATCAGCATAATTCCGCCGGTTGTCTTGGCCGAATCAATTACAATATCAATCAGATCTTTCCATTTTACTTCTTTATAGATTACCATACCCACAAAAAGTCCGTAAACGACAGAAACTGCTGCGGCTTCGGTAGGGGTGAAGATTCCACCATAGATTCCGCCAAGGATAATAATCGGCATCAAAAATCCCCAGAATGCATCCTTGAATGCCAGCCAGCGTTCTTTCCCTGTAGCTTTAGTCTCAGCGGGCTGAATCTTCTGCTTTCTTGCCTCGTACATAACCACAGCAACCAGTGCCGCACCCATCAGAAGTCCCGGGATAATACCTGCCATGAACATATCTGCGATAGACACTCCTGTGATAGAAGCATAAACTACGAAAGCAATACTCGGCGGTATGACGATGGCGATGGAACTTGAGGTTGCCATAAGTGCCGTAGCGAATTTCGGTGTGAAGCCACCTCTTTCCACCATAGCCGGTACCAGGACTGCACCCAGTGCCGCAACTGTTGCCGGACCGGAGCCTGAGATCGCACCGAAGAAGCAGGCCACGATAACACATACGATGGCAATACCGCCTCTTTTGTGTCCCACACAGGTATCTACAAACTTAATCAGTCGTTTGGAGATTCCCGCTCTCGCCATAATATTTCCCGATAATACGAAAAATGGGATGGCAAGCAGCAGAAACTTGCTGATTCCGGAATAGACATTGGTTGCCACGATCATCATGGAAGTGCCGGAATAGAGAATTGCACAGATGGATGACAATCCAAGACAGATTCCAATCGGTACTCCCAAAACAAGGAATATAAAAAATGAGATAAATAAGATAGCACTGATCATTTATCTGTCCTCCTTTTCTTTCGTGTTTACACAAACGTCAATACAATGCTCGATCAGATGCAGAATCATGCATCCGGCTCCTATGGGAACAAAAGACCAGAAGATCCATTCCGGCCAGTTCAAAACAAAGGTATGTTTTCCGTTCGCCAGCTGAATCAGCACCTTATCCATGCCATATTTAAACAAAATCACAGTAAAGATCAGACTCAACAGCGTAATCAGAATCTGTGACGGTTTCTGAAGCTTCTTCGGTAATTTCTCGGTGAAGATCGTCAGACTTACCAGCTCCCCTTCCCTGCATGCCAGAGCTGCCGCCAGCAGCGTAGTCAATACAAACACTGCTACCACCAGTTCCTCCGTAAATGACCAGGAGCGATGGATCACCTTACGGGAAAATACATTTCCCACGGTCAGTACCAGGATAAGCAACATAGATAACAGCAAAGTCAATTTTTCTACCGCTGCCATTCCATTCATAATTTTTTTGTAGACTTTCATTTCTTTCTTCCTCCCTCGTAGATTTTGAGGTACAGCGAAGCCCGCAGTCCTCTCGTGCAGACACGAATTTCTGTGCATAATTTGTTTTATCTGCACAAAAAAGTCCGCCCCTAAAAAGGGACGGACTAAACGATCCGCAACCACCCTGTTTTCCTCATTGAAACAAGCACGATTCTTTAACGTACTACTATACGCAGTTCCTGTAACGGGGAACATTCCGTAAAAACCTACTGACCAGAGCTTTCGGCTTTTCTTCTCAGGGATGATATTCAAAGCGACTCTGTCACTGCCTTCCATCCTACGCAGCTCGCTGTTGACCAGATTTTGTCGTCTCTTCCTGTTCCCTTCACAGAATTTATGTTTTTAAACTAGGGTAATTTTACTCTTTCTTTTCGCAGATGTCAAGAATATTTTCTGTGTTTTTATACAAACACACCAAACCTTTTGTATAACTCAGCTGCGATCATTATTAATTTTGTAAAGCAGCGCGTTGACGATACAGGCGGCGATATTACTTCCTCCCTTTCTTCCTCTGGCAACAATATAGGGAACCTGGGTCTGCATGATCAATTCCTTGGACTGCACCACATTCACAAATCCTACCGGTACACCGATAATCAGTTCCGGATTGATCTTATGCTCCTCGATCAGTTCATAGAGACGTACCAGCGCCGTGGGGGCATTTCCGATGGCGAAGATCACCGGTTTGTCCAGCGTGCACGCCTTATCCATACATACATGGGCCCGGGTGGTACCCAGCTCTTTTGCCTTCAGCGCCACATCCTCATCGGACATAAAGCAGTATACCTCCCCGCCCAGACGAGCCAGGGCACGCTTGTTAATTCCGGCTTTTGCCATCTGTGTGTCCGTCACGATACAGGCACCTTTTTTCAGTGCCTCCATGGCCTGACTGACTGCATCTTTTGAAAAGCACAGCTGATCTGCATATTCAAAATCTGCACTTGTATGAATACACCGCTTGATAATCAGTTCCTGCTGGGGATCCAGTTTTCTGTCTCCCAGCTCCTCTGTAATGATGGCAAAGCTTCGCGCTTCAATATCCATCGGCTTGATATTTTCCAATTCTATCTTCATAATGTGATTCCCTCTTCCAGTATTTCATAGATGCGTTTGATGTCCAGATGTTTTCGAAGCGCTTCTGCCAGTATATCGTACTGTGTCTCTTTAAAGGTCTGATAATCCACTCCGGTCATATCACTGGTATCAATTCCCTTGTTTTTTCCGATTGCCTCTATGATCCGCTGGGCAACCTGCTCCTGATCAAAGATGCTGTGCACATAGGATCCGTACACATTTCCATACTGCATGCCATCCGGCTTTTCCACGGGGCTATGTTTTTCAACCATGTCCTGAAGAACAGTAAAGCTTTTTGCCTCTTTCTTCGGTGTACTGACTCCCATATGAATCTCATAGCCTACCAGTTTGCTTCCAGTCAGATTCGAAAGTGCACCCTGCACCTCTCCAAAAACTCCCTCAACCCGGGTTCTTGTCTTGTTTCCGGCGAACACCGTGTCCATGGGAAGAAGTCCCATGCCCTGGATACTGCCTCCTGCTTCCACTCCCATAGGATCCGACAGCGTTTCTCCCAGCATCTGATAACCTCCACAGACACCGAACACGATGGTTCCCGCTGCTGCCGCCTTCTTCACTGCGGCCTCCAGGCCATTCTGGCGCATCCACAGCAGATCCTCCATGGTGTTCTTCGTGCCGGGCAGGAGAATCATATCGGGATTTTTCAGCTCCCTGACATGAGACACATAGCGAAGAGAAACTCCCTGCATCCGCTCAAAGGGATTAAAATCGGTAAAATTAGAGATTCTTGGAAGCCGAATCACCGCCAGGTCGATCAGATCCACCTCCTGCTTTCCATCAAAACGTTCTGTGAGACTGTCCTCATCCTCCACCTCGATATTCAGGTAAGGCGCAACTCCCACCACCGGTTTCCCGGCTTTTTCTTCCAGCATCTTCACCCCTGGATCCAGGATCGTCTTGTCACCCCGAAACTTGTTGATAATCAGTCCCTTGACCATGTCCTGCTCTTCTGGCTCCAGCAGCATAACTGTTCCCACCAGCTGGGCAAACACACCGCCCCTGTCGATATCTCCCACCAGGAGTACCGGTGCTTTTGCCATCTTTGCCATACCCATATTAACAAGATCTTCCTGCTTTAGATTAATCTCTGCAGGACTTCCGGCACCTTCGATAACGATAATATCATATTCTGCCGCCAGGGATTCATACGCCTTCTTGACCTCCGGGATAAGCCTGGTTTTATAGGCAAAATACTCTCTGGCACTCATATTGCCCAGTACCTCTCCATTTACAATCACCTGAGAGCCCGTGTCGTTGGTGGGTTTTAAAAGAATAGGATTCATCCGCACATCCGGTTCCACCTCGGCAGCTTCTGCCTGCATAACCTGTGCCCGTCCCATCTCAAAACCATCCTTCGTAATAAATGAATTCAAAGCCATATTCTGTGACTTAAATGGTGCCACCCGGTATCCATCCTGGTGAAATATTCTGCACAGTCCAGCCGCCAGCAGACTTTTGCCTGCGTTTGACATGGTTCCCTGTACCATAATTGCCTTTGCCATACCTGCCTCCTTTATCCCTTGTGCCGGTTATAATACCTGCTTCAGTGCTTCCACCAGCTTCTCATTTTCCTCGTGCAGCTTCACTGCCACACGGTAATACCCTTCCGTAAGTCCCTCATAATTACTGCAGTTTCGGATCAGAATTCCAGAAGCGAGACAGTCCTCTGTCAGTCCTTTGGGACCCTGAAAGAAGATATAGTTCGCAGTGGAATCATAAAGCTTCAGTCCCATCTCCTGCAGCTGACTGCGAAGCCAGGTCCGCTCTTTTCGGATCAGGGCTCTTCCCTTTTCCACATAAGCAGTCTCCTGAAGTGCCGCAGTCCCTGCTTCCTGAGCCGGAATCGAAAGATTCCAGGGCTGTACACAGGCCTGCATGCGACTCAGAAGTGCCCCATCACTGCTGATTCCATACCCCAGTCGGATGCCTGCCATGGCATAGCGCTTGGTAAATGCCTTTAACAGAATCAGCTCCGGGTATTCCCCCAGCAATTCCTTCAGTGAATCCCTCTCTGGATCCTCTACAAAATCCAGAAAACACTCATCCACAAACAAACGGGTATGTGTTTTCCTACAGTGTCTAAGAATCTCCAGCAGCTGCTGTTTTTTGGTCAGGATTCCCGTAGGATTATTGGGATTACAGAAAAAAGCCACATCCGTCTCCTCTGTGATCTGACTGGTGAACGCAGCAGTATCCGGCATCGTAAATCCATCCTCTTCCCTCAGTATCACCCGGTCAATCTCACATCCGATGCTGTCCAGTGCCAGGCCATACTCTGCAAATGTAGGTGCCGGCATCACAGCCTTCTTTGGCATACAGGCATGTACAAAGGTAAATACCACCTCTGCCGCACCATTTCCGCAGATCAGCCATTCCTTTGGTACCTGCTCTGCCCTGGAAAGTGCCGTCTTTAATGTCTCACACTGCACATCCGGATAGCGGGCAATCAGCTCCATGGCCCGCTGCCCTGCTTTTACTACGGACTGGGGTGTTCCAAGGGGATTCATATTCGAAGAAAAATCAATTGCGTCCGGATGCCTGTATACATCTCCACCGTGAACCTGTTCTTTCATAAACCGTGTCCTTCCTTTATGTCATGCTGTGCTCTCATAATCCTAAAGCAGTACAAGAACCAGCAGCCGCAGTGCGGCAAATACTATCAGTGATATGATTGCTGTTGCGTACAGGATCTGATTGGAGGCAATGATGTCCTCCGCCTCAATTGGTCTTATATCATCCCCCATGGTCTGTTTCTTATGGAGTTTTCCAAAATAATAGGCATTTCCTGCAAGCTGAATATCCAAAGCTCCCGCCATCACCGACTCCGTCTGAGCCGAATTGGGGCTGCTGTGTTTGTAACGGTCCCGCCAAAAAATCTTCCATGCATGTTTCCAGTCTTTTTTCAGTACGGCACTTGCCAGAATCATAAAAACAGCTGCGAGGCGGGCCGGGATATAATTCACCACATCATCCATCTTCGCTGCGAAGGTTCCAAAATATTGAT
>JAQUXP010000058.1 GCA_028692395.1 Lachnospiraceae bacterium | reverse complement strand
TAATTTGCATAATCCTGCATAAACAATACGCGCCCATATCTTCCGTCTATCTTAAAATAATCCGTGGCAAATTCCATCGTGTTCGGGCAGATCCAATCCTTGAAGCTGTGTCCACGCTTGGCAAATCCCTTCAGATCAAACGGGATGCAGGCTGGCTTATCTGCCTGAAAGAAATCCCGGAAAATCTGCAGCCTCTCTTCTGCATTCAGTTCTTCACCTACGGAGGACAGCTTTGCCAAATGGGTAATGATGTCTGTTCCTACACGGGCAAAGTACGTCCTTGCCTCATCGATGTTCTTCTTATGGACACTGATGGTGAGATACCGCTCCTGATAGATGCTGTTGTTGGTGCCGCTGACTTTCGACAACAGCATATCGTTGTATTCCTTCCGGTACTCGTCCAATCCGTCCTCTTTCATTGGAATAAGCAGGGACTGTTCAAATTCTGCTTTATTGATTCTTCGGTTGTTGAGCGTGATCTTTGCCGATGCGCCGGAATCCAGTGCATTTAAGAGTTCCGAGTAATCAAGGAACATCTCTGTCTTATCGCTCTTGCTTGCAATGGAATAATTGATATCGGAAAACCGGAACGTCTTAGAGAACTTCCGGTCTACCTGAAAAATGCCATCCGGCCAGATTCTCTGGATGGGAATCACCTGCTGAACGGACTTTGGTACTTTGAATTTTACTTTATCCATCTTGATGGACTGGTTCAGTGTTTTAATCAATCGCACCCCTCCTTCCCTTTTTCTCTGTTTTTTTGCTGGTTTTCTTTTCTGTCTTTTTTCGTCTTGCCTCTATGATCTGACTTCCATCTGATCTGCTCTGTTTGCCTGCTTCGATACATTCCTGCAGGCAGGCATAATACAGATTCTCAGAGTGGAAGGTCAGCTTCTTTGGATAGAGCAGTTCTGACTTAATGACCGCCCATAGAAATTGCTCGGCTGTCATTCCGTGGTACTTAAAGAATCCGCAGGCCGCAAAAGGCGCAGCACCAAGCATACAAATCCACCCGGTCATTTCTTCTCCCAGCACATCATTCGTTCCAAAATAGATGCCCACTGCTATCGCGATTGCCAGCAGTGAGAACAGGAACTGTCTGAAATTCAGACCGAAGAACATGGACTCCTGGTAGTCCCGGATTTCTTTATTCATTTTTACTTCCATTCATTTTCAACTACAGCGAAAGACTTGTCTCCGCTGCTTTTCCTTTCTTTGTATTTCCAGTGCTAATGCAAGGATGCCATTTCCCATTTGGTGTGCTACCTAGCATCATCACTTCGTGCTTTCTTCTTTTTGACCTGCTGGCTCTCTTCTTCGATACCATGCAGTTTTTCAAACTCTTTCATACCCTGTGGGTCAAGTTCTCTCAGCCTTTGCAAATCGAACGCTACCTTGGCATAGACGCCATAGCCGGAATACCCTTTATCCGGCAGTACCTTTCCCAACTTATGGGTACGAATGAATTTCAGTTTATCTTCACTTGCCAATGCATCGATATAAGCCTCGTTTTTCTCTGCTGGTTCATCCGGCAGATTAATGGTCAGGCTCCCATAGAATTCCTGTACACGCTCTTCCTGTAAGACCAGCCCTACATAAAGCCTGTCATTATTCGTATAAGCAGACACCTGTATGGACAGTTCCTCATACCCGTACTCCCAGTCATATCCTAACTTTTTTCTTTCCTTTATTTCGCTCATCGAAATCCTCCTATAATCCCATGATCTCTTTTACGATACGGTCTGATGCTTTTACCGCACCTACCAGAACCAGCAGGTTAAAGATCAATTCTCCAATATAGTTCCAAACAATGGTTACCGCCGACAGCCCAGTATCTCCCACAGCGGGCGGACTCGCCGCAAATACTGTGAAGATGATGCAGGCCAGTGCGATGATGGCTCCTTCCAGACACACCCCTGCATAAGAACGGATAAAGTTCTTTCCTACCGACTGGGTCGGCTCTCCTGCAAAAGTGGATATGGGAATCGGTGCAATAGCCGTATACATATACAGCTTGAACATCCTGCCATAGACGCTTAATATCATGATGAAACTCATGACGGTAATCAAAAGACTTCCAAGCAGTGTGACAATCCATAATGGTATGGACTCCAGCATTCCCACGGATTCTATCTTCCCCACGATTTCCGCCGGGAGTTGTGATACGCCCCCGTTTAAACTTCCATTTCCCATGATTTTGGAAATGACACCCTGCACAATGCTGAAAATGGCACTCATCAGTTCCATGCCATACATCACCGCTCCCTGTGCTAGTGCAAAACGGATAAACGCTTTTGCTGCATGCTCCGGCTTTTTCATATCCGTAAAACTTCCGCAGGTCTTCACAATACCTACTGCAAAAAACAGCACCAACAGGGCATAGCCGATGGCTTTTAATGCGCCATTGATATTCGTCATCACTGACCATATCTCGCCGCCCTTAAAAGTCTCCGGATTCTGTGTCAGAAGTGTCCATATCTCACCCAGCTTGTCATTCCATGTTTCCAGTGCAGAGTATAGATTCTGCACAATCCAGTTATCACTTTCCAATCATTTTCACCTCCTTGCATGCAAAGTTATGGCAGGTACCTATCTTTGTACCTGCCGCTGTTTCAGACTGACCATGGTAGCTTTACCCCATAATCAGATCTAAGATTTCCTTTGCAAAGGTGATGATGATACCGCCTGCCAGTGTCAAAAAACCATTGGCTCTCTGGCTAGGGTCGTGGCTCTTTAAGCTGAGTCCTACTTGTACGATACCGAATCCAAGCAGGATCAGGCCGATGGCACGGATCAGGGAAAAGATAAACGTGGACAGGTTATTGACCACCGATAATGGGTCCCCGGCTGCGTAGGCATAAATCGTTCCCATGCACAGATTCAGTACCAGGATGGCATAGCAGGCAAAGGCTCTTCTGGAGCCTGCTTTCATTGGCATGGGGGTTGTTTCTTTCTTCTCTTTTTTCTTCTTATCTTTCTTCCATAATTTATTAAAACCAGTTACTCTCATTCGCATTCCTCCATTCAAAAAGGCTCCCCGGTAATTTCTTCCCCGGAGAGCAGTTCATAATCTTCATA
>JAQUXP010000021.1 GCA_028692395.1 Lachnospiraceae bacterium | reverse complement strand
TGAACGGTCATCGGAAATTGGTCAACTGCCCGCACCCTGATAAGCTCATATCCATGCTCACACAGATACTTAAGATCCCGTGCCAGCGTTGCAGAATCACAGCTGACATACACGATCCGCCTGGGCTGCATCTGTACCATGGTATCCAACACACTGGTTTCGCAGCCTTTCCGGGGCGGATCTACCACGATGACATCCCCATAGATCTTTTCTTTTTCGTATTTTTCTGGAAGCACTTCTTCTGCTTTTCCCACAAAAAATTCCGCATTGGTGATGTTGTTCAGGGCTGCATTCTCCCTGGCGTCCCGGATAGCTGCCGGGACGATCTCCACGCCGTAGACCTGGCGGGCTTTCTGAGCCAGGAACAGGGAGATTGTTCCGATGCCGCAGTAAAGATCCCATACCGTTTCTCCGCCTTCCAATCCCGCATATTCCATAGCCAGCTCGTAAAGTCTCCGTGTCTGCACCGGGTTGACCTGATAAAAGGACAGAGGTGAGATGCGGTAATTGACATTTCCGATAGAATCCATGATATAGGGTGTTCCCCACAGAGTCTTATACTGCTCCCCCATGATAACATTGGTTCGTCTGGTATTGCTGCTGTAAGTGATACTGGTCATGCCTTCGATCGCTGTCAATGCCTCGATCAGTGCATTCTTTTCTGGTACGGCACTGCCGTTAATGACCAGGCAGACCATCAGCTCTTTGCTGGTGAAGCCATAACGGATCAGTATGTGACGCACCAGGCCTTTTCCGGTCAGTTCCTCGTAGGCGGGGATCTGATTGTCTTCCATCCATCCCAGCACGGCATCCAAAACCTGCTGATTGACCCTGACCCCCAGATGACAGCAGCGATTGCTGATGATATCATGGGTGCGCCCGGCGTAGAATCCGGTAACCAGACTGCCATCCTTGTCATAGCCTACCGGAAACTGTGCTTTGTTGCGGTAATAATATGGCTCTTCCATCCCAACAATTGGCTCCATGGGAATCTCCTCGAATCCACCGATCCGCTTCAGATTATTCCGTACCTTTTCTTCCTTAAAATGCAGCTGTTCCTCATAGGAAAGTGCCTGGATCTGACAACCGCCGCACTGTCTTGCAAAGGCGCACTTTGGCTCTACCCGGTAGGGAGAGGGTGTGAGAATCTTCATCAGGCGGGCATAGGCAAAATGCTTCTTTGCCTTCATGATCTTTACCTCCACCTGGTCACCAATCAACGCATCCTTGACAAAAAGGGTAAAGCCATCGATATGTCCGATGCCTTCACCCTCACTTCCCATGTCTTCTATTGTAATATTTACGATATCATTTTTCTGATAGGACATACTCTTAGAACTCCGTAGTTTTTCTTAAATTTGACTCAAACAACCGATTATAGCCCAGCCATTCTGTACTGTCACCGGCATTGTCAAAAACCTCTGTCAGTGTTTCAAGCTTTGCATCCGTATTGTCCGCCATATTAAGAGCCAGTGCCTCAGCAAGGGCAGGCTTCTTTGGTGAACCATACTCCAGCTCGCCGTGATGAGCCAGAATACAATGCTTCAGCTCATTTTCCTGTTTTTCTGGAAATCCCGGGATTGTGCGTACTGCATCGTGTATCATCTCCGCACCGATCATAATATGCCCCAGCAGCTGCCCGTCATCGGTATAATCATTCTGTGGAAATGCAGACAGTTCTTTTGTTTTTCCAATATCATGGAAGATGGCTGCGGTAATCAAAAGATCCCTGTTAAGAATCGGATAGGCTTTTACATAATAATCACAAAGTCTTACCACACACAGGGTATGCTGCAGAAGACCTCCGATAAAACCGTGATGAACTGTCTTTGCTGCGGAGTTGTTCTTAAAACGATTGATAAATTCCGCATCATTTACATAATAATACTTTAACAACTGTGACAGATAAGGATCCTTGACGCTGGCTGCATACTGCATCAGTTCAGCGTACATTTCCTCAATGTCGAATTTGCTTGCAGGAAGATAATCTGCCGGATTGTACTCACCCTCTTTTACTTTTCTGGCACGCTTGATGCTGACCTGCAAGGATCCGGCAAAGCTCGTTACATCACCTACAATATCAACATAATCCAGTGTATCAAAGTCCTCAATTCCCACGGAATTTGGCTCCCAGATCTTGGCATCCATAGTTCCTGTTTTATCCTGCAGAATAACATTTTCATAAGATTTTCCATTTTTCGTGACTGCAGACTGTCTGTGTTTACAAAGATAAACACCATTCATCCGGTTTCCTTCACGTATTTCATTGATATACTTCATACAATCTATACTCCTCTTCTATCCTCTACTTTAATTCTCCAATCATTACATCGAAGTTGACTTCAACATAACCTTCTGCGCCTTTTCTCATGGCAGTAACCTTTACCGTCTTTCCGGGCACACATTTACTCAGTTTATCATGGTATTGGATCAATGTCGAGACTTTATCCTCTCCAATCTTCACAATAACATCATATTCTTTGATTCCAGACATCATCGCCGGTGAGTCTTCCTCCACAGAATTCACAAGAACACCTTTGGGAATTCCTGTCTTGTCTGATATCTCGGTGGTAACATCCTGTCCCTTGATTCCAAGGTATGGAAGTGGTGTATTGTTAGATAAATTCTCAATCAGCTGCTTCAGCTGGGAGATTGCAAGGCCGGTGACGATGTTTTCCCCTGTGCTGTAGTTCTGTGCGATAAAGCCGATGACCTCTCCTTCCAGATTCACCAGAATACCACTGCCCTCCTTGCTTCCGATAATATCGGTTGTAAGCAGATTGTATTCCGTATCGATGGTGGAAATGGTGTTTGTCACTGAGGTGACAACTCCGTAAGCCACAGAATTGCTGTATCCAATAGGAGAACCCAGTGCCAGGATTGGCTCACCCTGGACTACACCGTAGGAATTGCCAAGTGGTGCAACCTGTATGGTGTCCTTCGTCTCCTGGGGTACGTCCGAGAGGGCAACCCGCAGGATCGCAAGTCCGGTATTGGGATCATTTTTCTGGAAGATCGCATCTACCATGGTTCCGTCACAGAAGGTCAGCTGAATACGCTCTACATTCTCCACAACACGATACTCTGTCAGTACAAAAAGATCCTGTCCATTATTGGCAACCAGCAATCCGGAGATCTGCTGCTGTCTTTCATAGTTCTGATTAAAATAATCCATCTGGCTGGTAATTCCGATCACCGTAACCAGTGCCTGTTGTGGTACCTCTGCCACCGCAAGCATATCCTGATATAACTGCTGGTATTCACTAAGGCCCAGTGCCGGAGTCTCCGCAGGGGTATTCTCCGGTGCTTCCGCAGCTGCCTCATCTGTGCCATCCCCTGACACAGAAGAAGATGCCGTGCTGTCTGGATCCTCATCCTTAGGAATGTCCACCTTGGGAGCTTCTGCGCTGCCATTGATTGCGGCATCCGCATGAGGCTCCACTGCTGCAAAGACAAAAGCCGCAATCACCCCAAACAAGATAGCGCCTCCTATCAGCATTCCAATCCTGATCCCAATTTCCTTCTTGGTCAGTTCCTTTTCCTTGATGATTTCTTTGAGAAATTTATAGGGCTTCTGATCATGCTCCATAATTGCTATCTCCCTCGTATCGTTATTTAACTGCGCTGTTTCAACACTATATTGTAACTGTTCAGTAACTGACCAGTTACATTCGAATATCCATTTAAAATCACCTTCGGTGATGGGACTTTCTCACTCTTGCATCACTTTCTTACGATCCGTGCAGCAAATGCACGGACCTGCTGAATAGTTACGCTTTATTTATCTATATTATCAGAAACATATGAACATTTTATGAAGAAACTGCATGTTTTTCCCCCTGAATATCTTTCAACCCGAACAGTTCTATGATACAATAAACATATCGTCTCCTATCATTATGTGAGTGCAGAGAACACTGAGAAAACGCAGTTTTTAAAGGTTATTCGAAGCATATAGCAAGTACATGGAAAGTATAAAGGAACCAATATTATGAATAAAAAAGCACTGAAAACTCTTGAATTTGACAAGATTATAGATCGTCTTACCACCCATGCAACCTCACCTCTGGGGCAGAACCGCTGTCGTACCCTGCTTCCCCTGGATGATTTTGGTACAATACAGAGGATGCAGCAGGAAACGCACGATGCCCTCTCCCGGCTTTTTAAGAAGGGAAATGTTTCCTTTGGCAATGCCAGAGATATCCGTCCTTCTCTGAAGCGTCTGGAGATTGGAAGCGCCCTGAATATCACAGAGCTGCTTGCTATCTGCAATCTGCTGGAAAACTGCGCCCGGATCAAAGCTTACGGACGCCATGAAAATGCCGATCAGGCCCGGGATATCCTGGATGATATGTTTGATGCTCTGGAGCCTCTGACTCCTCTCTCGGCACGGATTCGCAGCTGTATTCTCTCGGAGGATGAAATTGCTGACGATGCCAGCAGTAACTTAAAGCAGATCCGCCGTGCTATGAAAAATGCCGGAGAAAAGATTCATTCACAGCTTTCCTCCCTGTTAAATGGCTCCATGCGCACCTATCTGCAGGATGCTGTCATCACGATGAGAAATGGACGTTACTGTGTACCGGTAAAAGCGGAATACCGTGGACAGGTACCCGGTATGATTCATGACCAGTCTTCCACCGGAGCTACCATCTTTGTGGAGCCCATGAGCATCGTAAAGCTGAACAATGATATTCGGGAGCTGGAAAATAAAGAAAAAGCAGAAATTGAAGTCATTCTTGCAGGCTTAAGTGAAGAAGCTGCCCAGTATCAGGAAGAACTGCGCTATAATCTTGAGAATATGGTGGAGCTGGACTTTATCTTTGCCCGCGCTGCCCTCGCCATGGAGCAAAATGCCAATCAGCCGATCTTCAATACCAGGGGACTCATCCGGATCCGGAAAGCCCGCCATCCTCTAATTGATGCAAAGAAGGTAGTTCCCATCGATATTATGCTGGGAGATACCTTTGATCTTCTGATTATCACCGGACCCAATACCGGAGGTAAAACTGTTTCTCTGAAAACGGTGGGACTTCTGACCCTGATGGGGCAGGCCGGACTTCATATCCCGGCGCTGGACCGCAGTGAACTGGCTCTATTCCATGAGGTCTATGCAGACATCGGAGATGAGCAGAGTATCGAACAGTCCTTAAGTACCTTCTCCTCACACATGACAAATGTTGTGTCATTTCTGGAGAAAGCAGATCCCAGGTCCCTGGTTCTCTTCGATGAGCTTGGTGCCGGTACAGATCCTACCGAGGGTGCCGCTCTTGCCATCGCCATCCTTTCTCACCTGCACAGCCAGGGGATTCGAACCATGGCAACCACACATTACAGTGAGCTGAAGGTATTCGCCCTTTCCACTGGCGGTGTGGAAAATGCATGCTGCGAATTCGATGTGGAGACCCTGCGTCCCACCTATCGTCTTCTGATTGGTGTTCCCGGAAAAAGTAATGCTTTTGCCATCTCCGGGAAGCTGGGTCTGCCGGACTATATTATCGAAAATGCAAAATCCCAGATCAGTGAGGAAGATGAGTCTTTTGAGGATGTACTTACAACCCTGGAAGAAAACCGTCTGACCATCGAGCGGGAAAAAGCAGAAATTGCGTCCTATCGTGACGAAGTAGAAAAGTTAAAGTCCCAGCTGCATGCCAAGCATGAAAAGCTGGACAACAGGCGGGATTCTATATTACAAAAAGCTACCGATGAAGCCCAGGAGATTCTCCGGGAGGCGAAGCAGTACGCCGATCAGACCATGCGTGATTTCCAAAAATTCGGAAAAAATAATGTGGATGTGCGGGAAATGGAGCGTGAGCGTCAGGCACTTCGGGAACGCATGAAAAAGCTGGATGACAAAAAAACCAGGGACGAAAAGCCAAAGGCTTCAAAGCTCCTGAAACCGGAAGATCTGCAGCCTGGAGATTCTGTGCAGGTATTAAGCATGAATCTGAAGGGTACCGTGAGCACACGTCCCGACAGCAGAGGTTTTCTCTTTGTACAGATGGGAATTATGCGTTCCAAGGTTCATATCTCGGATCTGGAGCTGATTGATGAACCGGTAATCACCACCCCTGTGATGCAGAAAACCGGTGCCGGAAAGATTAAGATGTCCAAATCCGCTTC
Source organism: Lachnospiraceae bacterium (assembly GCA_028692395.1). Taxonomy (GTDB): domain Bacteria; phylum Bacillota; class Clostridia; order Lachnospirales; family Lachnospiraceae; genus Novisyntrophococcus. The sequence goes on along the minus strand of JAQUXP010000021.1, from coordinate 57,398 downwards.
TGTATCCATGGAGATCAAGCTGCTTGGAAAAACCGTAGATGAGGCAATTGCAGAGCTGGATAAATATCTGGACGATGCCTATATTGCACATCTTCCCAGTGTCCGTGTTGTACACGGCAAAGGAACCGGAGCCCTGCGAAAGGGTGTCCACAATTATCTGCGCCGTCTCAAGTACGTGGAAGAATTTCATCTCGCTGAATTCGGTGAGGGAGATGCCGGCGTCACAATCGTAACCTTTAAGAAGTAGAAAGGGAAGGAGTTTTCCATGGTAGCAAAACAAAAAATACTCATCGTTGACGATGACAATAATATCGCAGAACTGATTTCGCTGTATCTGACCAAGGAGTGCTATGAGTGCAGAATCGTCAATGACGGCGAGGATGCTATCTGTGAAGCAGCATCCTTTGAACCTAATCTGATTCTGCTGGATCTGATGCTTCCCGGTATGGACGGCTATCAGGTCTGCCGCGAGATTCGCCAGCGTTCCAACACGCCGATTATTATGCTTTCCGCAAAAGGTGAGATCTTTGATAAGGTTCTGGGGCTGGAGCTGGGTGCCGATGACTATATTATGAAGCCCTTTGACACCAAAGAACTGGTTGCACGGGTAAAGGCAGTGCTGCGTCGCTTCCAGCCCGCACCTGCTCCCGAGCCGCCTGCTGCTGTAGCCTTAAAGTATGTAGAATATCCGGATCTGATCATCAATCTGACTAACTATTCCGTACTTTACCGGGGACAGAATATTGACATGCCCCCCAAGGAGCTGGAGCTGCTTTATTTTCTCGCTTCTTCTCCAAATCAGGTATTTACAAGAGAGCAGCTGCTTGACCATATCTGGGGATATGAATATATTGGTGACACACGTACGGTAGATGTCCATATCAAGCGTCTTCGGGAAAAAATCAAGGATAACCCCTCCTGGTCCTTAAGCACCGTATGGGGCATCGGATATAAATTCGAGGTCAGACAGGCATGAAAAAGAAACTTTACTGGAAATTCCTGATTGCTTATATCCTGATAGGAATTGCCTGTTTTGCCCTGATATCCACCCTGGGATCCCGTATGGTCCAGCAGGAGGTTATAAAGAGCATCAGCACCACTCTGTATAAAGAAGCTACCTCTGTGGCAGAGAATCAGGCCGCCCGGTACTATACCACGGATATCACACTGGAGGATACCTATTACAATCTGAAGTCCCTCAGCGATTACCAGAATTCTGAAATCTGGATGATCAGCACCAGTGGAAGCGTGTTTTTGAACACCGCACATCCGCTGTCCGGCTATCAGATCATCGAGCTGGACAACTTTGATCCTGTGGCACTTGGTTCTGACTATTATACAGTGGGAGATTTTTTCGGATGCTTTGATCACGATGTATTGACTGTGATGAAGCCCATCACTGCTAATCTGGACATCCGGGGCTATGTAGCTATCCACACGACCCTGCAGGATATCTATGCACAGCGGGAAGAAATACTGGCAACTATTTACATTTTATTTTTAATTTTCTATGCTATATTTTTTCTGCTGCTTCTGCTCTTTTCCGTTACGGTTTACCGCCCGCTGACGAAGATCATCCAGGGTGCCCGGGAGTATATTAACGGTAATCTTACCTATAATATTCCTGTTACCTCCCACGATGAGATGGGGTATCTGGCAACCACGCTGAATTATATGTCTGCGGAGCTGAATAAGACCAACGAATACCAGCGAAAATTTGTGGCAAATATTTCTCATGATTTCCGTTCTCCGCTAACCTCTATCAAGGGTTATGTGGAGGCCATCGCCGATGGTACGATTCCACCGGAAATGCAGAATAAATATCTTCAGATTGTGATCTTTGAGACTGAACGCCTGAACAAGCTGACCCAAAGTCTGCTGACCCTGAATAATATGGAACAGAAGGGCCAGTTACTGGATATCACAGATTTTGACATCAACGCTGTCATAAAAAATACGGCAGCTGCCTTCGAAGGCATCTGCCGGGAGAAACATATCACGATTGAACTTTTACTTGCCGCACAGACACTGTACGTTTCTGCTGATATGGGCAAGATCCAGCAGGTTTTGTATAACCTGATTGACAACGCTCTGAAATTCAGTGATAAAGATTCCACTCTCTTTGTGGAAACCACCGAGCGCCACGGAAAAATCTTCGTCTCCGTCAAAGATACCGGAATCGGAATTCCCCGCAGCAGCATCGGAAAAATCTGGGATCGTTTCTACAAAATCGATTCCTCCCGGGGCAAGGACCGAAAAGGTACCGGTCTTGGACTTGCCATCGTAAAAGAGATCATCAATGCTCACAACCAGAATATCAATGTCATCAGCACCGAAGGAGTAGGAACGGAATTTGTCTTTACCCTGGACAAGGGCAAAGCCCCCACCTCCTAGTACATCGTCTTCGAAGGGTCTGTTGCACGATGCCGCTCCAGGACGGGAGACTGCTGCCAGACACATTTGCAGGAGTCCTAAGCATACGAAAAAGAATAGAATTTGCGTTGTAAGGATGCAGCACACTGTTTGAGTGAAACGAGTTTGTGCTGCATCCTTACGTTTTTAGCAAAATCTATTCATTTTTATATGCTCTTGGACTCCGAAACAGTGTCTGGCAGCAGTCTCCCGTCCTGGAGCGGCATAGCGTGGCAGCCCCATTTTCCTTTATTTCCAGTCGTAATTTCTCAGTTGTCCATTCCGCTGCATGTGTGCAAAGTCATGCTGGCGAAGGGCTTCGTAAAGCACAATCGCCACGGAATTGGAAAGATTCAAAGACCGTATGTTGTCGTTCATGGGAATACGGATCGCTGTTTTCTGGTTTTGAACCAGGATATCTTCCGGGATTCCGGCGCTTTCCTTTCCAAACATAATATAACAGTCTTCTTCAAACTGCACCTCCGTATACGTCTGAGGTGCTTTTGTTGTGGCGTAATAGATAACTGCCCCGGGATTCTTCGCCAGAAAATCTTCATAATTCAGATAGGTGGTAACATCCAGATCTTTCCAGTAATCCATGCCTGCACGCTTAATCTCCTTCTCGTTCAGGCGAAAGCCCAGAGGCTCAATCAGGTGCAGTCTTGTTCCTGTTGCTACACAGGTTCTTCCAATATTTCCGGTATTTGCCGGAATCTCCGGCTCATGTAATACAATATTCAGCTGTGCCATAAGTACAATTCAAGCTTCCTTTCTTTCATTCCCCCATTAACTGCGGAGTGCCTTATACAACTCGTCCGGCTGTGGCCGATCCAGGAAGCGGACTTCCTCTCCATTTCTCAGAATCCGGTCGTTTCCGCTGTTGGTACGTCCCACAACAGCCCCATGAATGCCCTCAGCCTTCAGTGCCTGCAGCAGTGCTTTTCCGTCATCCGTTGCAATCAGCATAGAGCCGCTGGACATCATCTGATATGGATTGGCGTGGAAAAACTCACAGACTTCAACAGTCTCCTGACGAATTGGAATTGCCTTTAGATCAATATCCAATCCCACACCTCCAGCACTGGCAATCTCCCAGAGTGCCCCAAAAACACCACCCTCTGTAATATCATGCATGGCGGAAACACCCAGTGATGCGGCGATACTTCCTTCCCGAACTACCGACAGATACTGATCAAAGCCCTTCGCCGTGTTGACAAATGACGGAGAAAATCTCCCAAGCAGCTCCGCTTCCCGCTCCTTTGCCAGAATCGATGTGCCCTCCAGTCCGATCCACTTGGTCACTACGATATCCTGATCCGCCTTTGCCTGCATATGGGTCAGCAGATGTTTTTTCTTTATCTTTCCTACCCCGGTTACCGTGACCAGAATGTTCTGAACAACATCGGTAATCTCCGTGTGTCCTCCCAGAATCTCCATATTCAACTGGGCGCAGGTCTCTTCCGCATCCTTCATCAGCCGCTTCACATCCTCCTCCAGAACATGTTCAGGAAGAAGCACGGTTAACATAATACCTATGGGCTCTGCACCGGATGCCGCCAGATCATTTGCCGTGATATGGATGCAGTGGTGACCCAGATCCTTTGCCGTCCCTGTAATCGGATCGGTAGACATCACAACTGCCTCATCCTCCGCCACTGTAAATGCGGCACAGTCCAGACCCACAGAGGGTCCTACCAGTACTTCCTCTCTTCTATGCTGCACCTGTTTTAATACGGAACGTATCAGTACCTGCTCCGGTAACTTTCCTATCTTCATCTGTCTTTATCCCTTTCCTTCAAGCTTTACTGCGCCGGCGTTATCTGACCTGCATATTTGGCTACAACCGCATTGATAGTGGCTGCATCCTCCACGGTATCTGCGGCCTGAACCGCTGCCTTTAATTCACTGACGGCTTCATCAGAAGCACCCTTGGTTCCATAGAAAACAGTATTTGGTGCCATATTATATTCGCTGTCATTGACCTGTTCTCTTGACTGTTCCACACCGTTTAGGCTGACAGTCTTCCACAACCTTGCCTCACATCCCAGATGGCCACTCTGCCCTCTGGTCTGTCCCCAGTCCAGCTCCGGATCAATATCAAAAACATCGGTAATTGCTGTTGTCTTCAAGGTCTCACTTTGGAAGGCTAGCGTTCTTCCTGCTTCCCTGGTCTCATGTCCATAGATGTTAAAGCTTAAGACTCCGCCGTCTGCGATACCCTCGATATAGATAGGGGCATCTGTATTATTAACAAACTTCAGATCCTTCACCCCTTCCGCAACAGCTGCATCCATGGACGGCTCCACGTAATTAACAATCATAGAGTGGCTTGACCGCTCTGTAACCTCCAGCTCTGCATTCAGAACCGCCAGGTAAAGTGTTGTTGAAACCTGACACAGACCTCCGCCATAGGTATCTACAATACTTCCCATCTCATAGGAGGGCGCCGGGGCATAACCATTTTCAGCGGTATAAGGCTGTGTGGCTGCCTCCACGGAGAATTCTTCTCCGGGATAGATCACGCTTCCATTAATCAGAGAAACACCCACCTGAATATTCTGCTTTCTCACATCTGTGCTGTCGGCATAAGAGGTCTGACTCTGGGCCAGAACATCTTTTACCAGAGCGATCTGATCTCCGCCCCCCTTGGCTGCAACAGGGGTGGTTGCCAGTGTAATAGTGGCACGTCCACCCCGCCAGCTGCCTGTAAAGAAATCATGGATCGTCTGAACAGCTGCATCGGTATCTACTGCCCATCCGTCTTCTCCATTAGAAGACGTAAAGCTTCCGTCAGCATTACGAACCAGACTTACATTGACAGCGGGTTTTTGTAATACTGCAGATTGTGCAGACAGTACCTGCCGAATCTGATCCTCATTCACATCAAACTTCAATTCCAGAACAAGAGGACCATCCTCTTCCTTCTGATATGCCGCCTCGAAACGCTTCAGTGCATTTCCCCGCTGACCAGTCTCCAGTGCCTGACGGATTACATCTGTATTCGTATACGATAAACCAAAATCCTGTGCGCTTACTGCCGTACTTGTTCCCCCTGCACTTAAGATAATGGTGCTTGCGGCAAGCTCCTGCATCTTCTGCTGCACAGCGGCAGTGATCTCTGCCTCGTTCATTCCGGAAACATTGATATTTTCGATATATATATTATCTGCTGCAGTCATATTGTCCGAGTCTGCATTCTCTGTGCCATCTGCTGCTTTCTGGCTGCTTTCGGTATCAGACCCGCTTACAGCAGACGTCTCCTGCGATGTCGCACTGTTCTTACTGCCTCCGCAGCCGGCTACTGCTGCCAGCAGCAAAAGTGCCAGTCCAAGACCTGTTCCTTTTTTCATCTGTTCCCCACTTTCTATATCAGAAAACTTAAAACCATTGGTACCACCATGGCAATTACCAGCACAATTGCAATGACAGCAGCGACAATCTTTCTTCCCTTCGGAGTTCTCATAATCATTACCTCTCTATCTTTCCATGTGTTAATATGATTTTATCAATCATGCGGGAAGCTTCACTTTTCGTAAGGCTCTCCATCACGACATTACACTCTATTCTATGATATTTTATCAAATCATTCAAGTACCGTTTTTGCGCTTCTGTAATAGAAGACTGTCTTTTCACTCGATAGATCAGGTTTTCGGGGATAAACCACTCCGGATGAGCGGGTTCAAATTCCTGTTTCAGCAGCCGGTATAATACCTCCGTTGCCTGGGCATCATCAAAAGCCCGGTGCGCATGGGTCCGGTCAATCTGATAATAGGAGCACATTGCCTCCAGACTGCGGTTGGGAAGTCCCGGAAATGCCTTTCGGGCAATCTTGAGGGTATCGCAGGCGCTGCGCTCAAATTCCAGTCTTTGGTTGGCTGCCTGATGCTTCAGAAAACTGTAATCAAATAACACATTGTGTCCCAGCAGGGGCAGCTCCTCTGCAAATGCAATAAAGGCCTTCACACCATGGTCTGCCGCTGGCTGTCCTGCCACCATGTCGTCCGTAATTCCTGTGAGCTGTGTAATATGCTCCGGAATCTTCATCCTGGGATCAATAAAGGTCCGAAATTCTCCCATGGGTCTTCCGTCTATCATCTTCAATGCACCTATTTCCAAAATCCTGTCATTTTTCGGATTCAGTCCTGTGGTTTCCAGATCTACTGCCACATATGAATTCATGCCTTACCTTCTCTCAATTCCATGCTAACCTCGAGACACCGTGCTGACTGGGTAAGGGGATCACGGGTCTGATAATCAAACAATATCGCCTGTGGCTCCTCCTCTCCCAGTATCTCAAGATGGGTCATCTTCATCAGCTGTTTCCAATTATAACCTTCGTATCCCGGCAGCAGCCTTCGCATCTCTTCCTCCCTTTGATAGAAGGTACGAATCGCTTCCTTCCAGGGCTGCTGATCCGGAGCAAATGCCGGGCGGCTCTTGGCGTTTTCTCTGGCATAGACATCCAGCACTGCCAGATTTTCAAAGATGCCCTGCTCTTTTCCAAAACGCTCTTTTAAGAATTCAAGCAGAATCTCATATCGGCGGAGCCTTGTATGGGAAACTGCAAAATATCCACAACGCCTGTAGAATTCCCCCAGTTCTTCAAAAAAAGAAAACATACTGGTATAACGGCGCTCAATCTCCGCCAGAAGCCGGACAAACTGTACGCTGTTATAGTACACCTCCACCATCTCCTCCACCTGTTTGAGGCGCAGGATATCCCCATAGGGAAGCCATTTTGTTAAAAGCACCTCATAGGGCTCCTTCTCCTGATAGATACAGCCATACTCTTCTGCATGCTCATACATAAAAGAGCCCTTCAGCACCTTCAAAAAGCCCAGCTGAAGCTGCTGGGGATGCAGTGCATAGACGCAGTCAAAAGAATGCGCAAAGCTTTCATAATTTTCAAAGGGCAGTCCCGCAATCAGATCCAGATGCTGATGAATATTCCTGTTAGCCTGAACCTTTCTCACAATATCTGAAACCTTCTCAAAATCCATCTTTCGGTGAATCTCTGTGATGGTATCCGGGTTCACCGACTGCACTCCAATCTCCAGCTGGATCAGGCCCGGTCTCATCCTGGCAAACAAAGCAAGCTCCTCCGGCGTAAGCAGATCTGCAGCAATTTCAAAATGAAAATTTGTCACGCCATTATCATGCTCCACCAGATAAGTCCAGATAGCCATCGCATGCTCTTTTTTGCAATTAAAGGTGCGATCCACGAACTTCACCTGGGGCACCCTCCTGTCCAGAAAAAACTGCAGTTCCTGCTTTACAAGAGAAAGCTTTCGAAATCTGAGACGCTTATCCACGGAGGAGAGGCAGTAGCTGCAGGAGAACGGACATCCCCTGCTGGATTCGTAGTAAATAATCCGATGCCGGAAGTCTGTAAGGTCCTGGTAGGGAAATGGCACCTCTGACAGATCCATAATCTCCCGGTCTGGATTGCTCACAATCTTTCCTGCCTCAGTACGCCAGGTAATGCCCTGGATCTGCTGTAACCTGGGCTCCTCCCTCTGATACCATGCTCCAAGCTCGGCAAAGGTTCTTTCCCCTTCGCCCCGCATCACGCCTGCTGCTGCCGGATTCTCCTCCAGTACCTTCTCAGCGTCAAAAGAAACCTCCGGACCGCCAAGCCAGATGGCCATGTCCGGAAGTATCTTATGAAGCTCACAGATGATCTCTTTTACTAATGAAATATTCCAGATATAGCAGGAGATGCAAAGCACATCCGGCTGCTGTTCATAGATTCCCTTCAAAATCTCATCCTTCGTCTGATTAATAGTATATTCCAGGAGTATGGTGTCAATTCCCTGCTCCTTTGCGTAGGCCCGCAGGTCATACACCGCCAGATTCGAATGAATATATTTTGCATTAACTGCTGCAAGTACTATTTTTTTCATAACCGTTCTCCATTTAGAATCTTCTCTACCACATATGCCACTCCGTCCTCCTCATTGGAAGGAGCCACATAATCCGCAACCGCCTTCACGGCAGCCTGTCCATTCTCCATGGCAACACCCAGACCCGCAAACATAATCATCGATTTGTCATTAAATCCATCTCCAAAAGCTGCCATCTTCTCAACCGGAATTCCCACAATCTCAAGAAGCCTTGCCAGAGACTGCGCCTTATCAATCCCCTCAGCCATAACCTCCAGAAAGTAAGGCTCCGACCTGTAGATACTAAGAGAATCACCCAGCGCTTCCTTCACCTTGATTTCCACATCTGCGAGATAAATCCCTTTCTCCATCAGCATACACTTGGTAACCGGAAAATCCACATACTCCTTCAGATTCTCTACCTTCTTCACCTGCATCTTCGTACAGGTTACCTCTTTTTGTACAAACTGATCCTGCGGAGTCTCTGTGATAATATAATCTCCCTGATAAGTCAGCATAGAAGTCCCATATTCCTTCGACAGCTCCCAAAGTCTCCCCGGCACATCCGCCGGAAGCTCCTGCTCATACAAAATCCGTTCGGACCCGCACTCCGTAATCACGCCCCCGTTAAAAGAAAGAATATAGCTTCCAAAGCGATCCAGCTCCAGCTCCTTCGCCAGCGGCATCACCCCAAATGTAGGTCTCCCCGAAGCCAGCACCACCTTCCCTCCAGCCTCCTGATAAGCCAGCAGCACCTCCTTCGTAACCTCCGTAATCTCCTTCCTCCCATTCGTCAATGTCCCATCCAAATCCAAAACAATCATGTCAAACTGCATATCTCAATCCCTTCCTCAAATATTGTTCACTCTGTGAACAGTAACCTTCACGTATTCATGTATTAGGCGGAGAAAACCCGCCATTTTACTGCCATCGGTATGCCTGGCATCTGCTGGAATCCCGATGGCAGCAAAACAGCGGGCTTTCGGCTCCATCTGTTTCTACTGCTCCTTAATTTTCCTTAATGCATGTGTCAACTTAATCGGATTTCCATACATCAGTGTCCCAAACCGGAACACCTTCGCCGTAAGCACTCCCACCACACCGCAGGAAGCCACAAGTATCACCGCTGAGATAATTACCTCCACCAGCGAAACCGTTCCCATCGTCACCCGAACCAGCATGGCATTCGTAGACGTAAACGGGATAAAGGATGCAATCTTAATCATCAGACTGTCCGGCATATTCATTCCAAGGATCGCTACAAAAAACGATACCAGATAGATCATGGTAACCGGAGTCGCACTTTTGCTGATATCCTCCGTCTTAGATACCAGTGATCCCAGCATTCCAAAGATAAACGCATAGAGCAGGTATCCGAAAATTCCGAAGATCAGATAGGTTATCCATACATTCATCGGAATCTTGAAGAGGAAATCCAGCTTATGACTCCAGACTGATCTGGTAAACCGGTAGGCTCCTACCGCACTTCCGATAATCAGAACCGCCTGCACAACACCGCTGAATGCACCTGCTATGACCTTTCCGAAGATCAGACTGTTGCTGTCTACACTGGTCACAAGAATCTCAATTGCACGGTTACTTTTTTCAGAGGTAACAGAGGTTGCTATCATCTGTCCATAGAAAATAATCAGGAAATAGATAATAAACACAAGAATATAGGTATACGCATAGTTTTGCGCACTGTTCTTTCCCAGAATCTTTGTGTCCGAATCAATCGTAGTGGCAAAAAGTGCCTCAATCTGCTCTGGATCCAGTCCCTGCTCCCGCAGTCTGGTATCCCGGTAAAACATGGAGAGTGCGTTCTCGAAACTGGTCTGATAAGTATCTGACAGTCCCTGATTCTTAACGATATATACATAAGAATCCTGCGCCTTCACAACAAAGCCAGCCTCAGCCTTCTCGTCCTCTATGGTTTTCTCAATCTCTTTCTCATCCAGACAGTTAATCCAGTTATACTGTCCCAGACTTTCCTCAAAAGCAGTCAGATCCTCAAACACACCGCCCTCATCCATGATTGCCAGCGTAGTTTTCTCATCCTCTGCCGGATCGGCCTTACTGGAACCCTTCATAAAAAAGGTGGGAACCGTAACGGCTGCAATCATCATACCCATCAAAAGCAGCGTTGTAACCACAAAAGATTTGCTTTTAAAGTAATTGCCAAGCTCAAATTTTAATACCGTCCAGAACTGTTTCATGCCTCATCACCTGCACTTTCCACAAAGATATCATTCAGTGACGGTTCGTAATTTCCAAAATTCTCCACATCAATGTCAGAATCCGCCAGCATCCCCAGCAGCTCTGTCTTTCTATGGGAACCATTCAGCTCCATAATCACACCGTCTTTCCACCTGCCGCAAACGGTAACCAGATCGTGATATTCTTCCCTTATCTTCTCTGACAGCGCTTCCCCTGACAGATTGACGGCGGTAAGTACCAGACGATTCTTCCCGAACTCCCTCTTGATATCCCGCAGATCACCGGAAAGCACAATATTACCGTGGTTGAGAATCACGATATCCTGACAGAATTCTTCCACGTAGCTCATCTGATGGCTGGAAAAGATCACCAGCTTTCCTCTGGCAATCTCCTCATTAATAACATCCTTTAGAATCTGGGAATTTACCGGATCCAGTCCGGAGAATGGCTCATCCAGAATAATAAAAGAGGGATCATTGACAAGAGTCTGGGCCAGCTGAACCTTCTGCTGATTCCCCTTGGACAGCGTCTCCAGACGGCGGTTCTCATATTCCTCCACGCCCAGACGCTTCAGCCATTTTTTCACTGCTTCCCTTGCATCCCGGGCATTCATTCCCCGAAGCTCTGCCAGGTAAACCATCTGTTCCCCCACCTTCTTCTTAGGGTACAGCCCACGCTCCTCCGGCAGGTAACCAATTGTGCCCTTCTGAGGTGAAAATGGTACTCCGTCCAGCAGCACTTCCCCTGAATTTGCTTCAAACACCTTCATAAGGATTCGAATGGTAGTTGTTTTTCCGGCTCCATTTCTTCCAAGCAGCCCCAGTGCACTTCCTGTCTTGGCAGAAAAAGAGATTCCATGTAGAATTTCATTATCTCCAAAACTTTTATGCAGATTTTTTATCTCCAGCTTCATACTATGCCTCCCAATTATCCCTCAAATTCTTCACTGATATCCAGCATCATGGCACTGATTCCGATATGTCTGGAACAGGAATGCTCACAGCGCATGCATCGAATACATGCGTCCGCTTTCACCTCCAGTGTATCATAGGCAGCCTCCGCCTGCGCCCTTCCCTCTGTTAAAATGCTGTTATAAACGGCAAAGACTCCGGGTATGTTAATCCCGGCGGGACAGGGCATACAATCGGAGCATTTGACGCAGTTTACAGGTACGATGTCCAACACAGTCTCTCCTTCTTTCCTTAAGTCCGAATCAGGCTGACATCACTGCCAGCCTGGTTTTCCAGAACCATCGTTGGTACTGGCATTTTCATTTCCGCTAAATCACACGTTAAGGTCTCTTCGCCCCGCATCCGGAGCAGAAATTACCGGAATTTTTTGTTCCACAGCTGGTACAGAACCACTCACTGCTCACCGGGCGGGGTGACCCACAGTTGGAACAGAACTTTCCGCTGTTTTCGGTACCACAGGAACACTTCCAGCTGCTTTTTGCATCCTGTGACTCCTGTGGCTGTGCCTGCATGCCTGCCTGTCGAATTAAATCAATGCCGCCTGCTGCTGCATTGTTACCGCCTGCCATACCCATTCCCATAAAGCCGGTCATAGCACCTGCGGTATTAGAAGCTGCCGCCTCCATGGCATTGGCCTGAGCGCCTACCAGTCGTCCCCCTGCAATTGCAGCGTTAGAGCCCAGTGCCCGTGCCTCCTGAAGCTTTGAGATTTTGGCAGCACTGTCCTCGTCAACCGTAACACTTTCCAGTGCCAGGCTTACCATAACAACCCCCCGCAGCTGCTCCCACTTTGCAGAGAGCTCTTTATTGAGTTCCTCCGCCATCTGGGTAGGATAATTAATCAGCATATCATAGGAGATTCCCTGGGCAGCGATTCTTCCAAGCGCCGGCTGCATAGCTGCAATCAGCTCACTCTTCATCTGGGCGGTCAATTCTTCCTTCTCTACCACTTTTTCAGGATCATTACACACATTTTCGAAAAATGCAACCGGGTTCTTGATCTGGAAGGAATACATGCCAAATCCCTGCACCTTAACTGTTATCTGGAATTCACTGTCGCGGAAAGGAACATTGCCCAGACCGATCTTATTACCACGAATCTCCTGCAGATTAATATAGCAGAGACGCATCACGTTCTTGGATTGTCCCCCTGCGGTAAAGCGATCCAGTACCTGTCTCAGAACAGGCTTCAGATTATCAAATCCACCGGACAGAAGGGAAGGCTCCACTGCGCTGTCGTAGCGATACTGCCCTTCGGTACTCTCATCTCCGATCACCAGATCATGTACCCTGCCATTTTCCACAAGAATTGCGCACTGATTTCTGGCAACGTTAAAGACAGAGCCATCTGTAATTACATTTTCTGTTCCTTTGTTGGAGCCGGTGCGCTGTACCTTTGATGCAGGCTGCATCAACACGCCCTCCGGCATGGATCCACATTCAAACACTTCCAGTGTCTGATCCTTTATTGTGCTGGAAACAGCAGCAAGTCCCATACTAATCAATCCCATATTTTATATCCTCCTGAATTCTCCTGTGCAACTGTTCATCTTCTGAGCAGTTATACTCTTCCCTGTGATTCTTACCCAAAGATCAGTCTTGCAATTCCCCAGATTACCGCAAAGCTTGCGATAAAGGTTCCTCCGCCGTACATCAGCAGCTTGCCTATATCAATGGGGAGATTTCCTACAAACTTCCCGGTCTGTCCGTTCATGGCAAACAGGTATTCCTTATCCTTATATTTTGTATTCAGAATCCATGTTGGCAGTAATACATACGTCCGCTGCTTTACGGAGGTCTGCAGCTGGTCTCCCAGAATACTGGCAGAATCATAAGCCGGTGCCTCGGCCAGCATGCGTTGTCTTGTCGTATTATGAATACGCTCCTCGGCACGTTTCTGCATATCCTCTTCCTCTTCATCGTAACGCTCTGCCAGATACCCCGCCAGATACGCCGGAGAAAAGTCCTTCATGTCTGTGAAACGAAAAGGTTCTATGGAATCCATCGCCGCATCATCTGTCTTGCTGGAAGAATCCACCGGTACATGGCTATATTCCATACTTCCTGTAATCTCACACTGAAACTCATCCGTCTTGGTATAGATGTTTTTACTGTCCCTCCAGGTAGATACCCGGGTACCGCGAACATTCACGCTTCCCGCCTCTTTCATATCATATAGAAAGAAAGGAATATAAACTCCTGTCAGTTTTTCCACCGTATTCTGCTCAAAAAAAAGCTTTGGCGTCAACGGTTTTTTCACAAACTTCTTATACTCCATCATAACAGTTTTCTTTTCTTTTGCAAATGGTATTACCTTATCCGGTGCGAAATCTCCCACCAGCTTTTCCGAGATCACGATGGGGTTCTGACAGTAGGCACAAAAGGTTGCCGCTGTGGTTGCATCCGTGATAATCTTGGCCCCACAGTAACTGCAGGTATATTCCACCAGAGTTGAGCCGGAGGCCTTACTGGTTCCGTCTGTTGTCTTTTCCGCTCCGGTAACTTCCTGTCCCTTCTCTATGCTCTCCTCGTGAACCTCTGCTTTTCCTGCCTTTTCCAGCTGTTCCAGGGTAAATGTACTGTCGCAGTATTCACACTTCCAGGACTGAAGCTCGGCATTCCACGCAAGATCCCCGCCACAGTTTAAGCAGCGGTAATTAATGTTTTTCGCCATATTCCTCCTCCTTAAAAGCTGCGGCTTCCGCCGCCCATCGTTGCACCGCCTCCGGAAGTGTGACTTCCGCCACCTCCGCCGCCACCATCATTATCCTTTGGGATCGGAGTAACCGTGGTGTGGGAACCTGTCATAACTTCCTGTTTTCCGGTAATATGTATGGAATCATCCAGAAGATAAGCGCCTGCTTCTGTGGCAAGCTTTGATTTTTTGCTGGCATTTGTCAGTACCAGCAGCACAATGACGGTAATAAGAATTGCTCCCACAAGTCCGATCACAATCGGAAGCCATACCCCGGCTGCCTGATCAGACTGAAGACAATCCGCTGCATCGGTCAGTGCCTGGTAGCTGGCATCATAATAATTACCGGCCTTGATATTATCAAAAGCATCATCCAAAAGGCTGTCAACCTCCTCCTGTCCCATAGCATCATAGACACTTCCAACCGTGGACAAAACATAATTGCGGGTATCCATGTCAATCAAAAAAAGCATGCCGTCCGCCTTACCGTAATTACTGTCTTCCGGAGTCTGTCCATAATAGTCCTCCAGAAGAAAACTGTCTGCATACTCCTGAGCGGATACCTCATCGTTTTGATCCGTTGTTACAATGACAAAAGCCGCATCATTTTCTTTCGTCAGCTTCTCGGCGTATTCCTGCAGGCTGTCACTTTCCTCCTGGGTAAATAAAGACGCCTGATCGTAAACCTTCTGTTTCGGTCCTGTATCTGCCAGTACCGGTACGGAAAAAAATACCAGCATACAGACCGCAAGCATGACACTCTTCAGTTTTCTCATACTTTCTCCTCCCATATTATAAAATGTTCCCTACATAGGGCTGTATCCAATGCGCACTTTAATATCCTGATTATAGTTACCAAATCCTGCGCCAAAGATCGTTAATCCACCTACATTTTGGGCATCATCTGCAACCATAAACTTAAAGCGGATCGCACTTTTGTAATCCAGATCAAACTGCTTGATATTCACATCAGAGATCTGCAGTCCATCCACAAAGGTTCCCTTTTTGTTAATGACAATCATCTTCAGCAGGCCATACTGATTCCAGTTTGGAAACCACCAATCCGGTGTAAAGATGCCCTGCACATCCCCAAAATCTCCGGGGCTGGTCCAGGTTCCTATTTTTACATCATTCAGGAGAAATGTAATGTCAGAGGGCCAGTCATTGTTGACGCCCGGTGCCTCAGAGCTTAACTCCAAAGACAGCGTAATCTGATCAATCTTCGTGGAGTTCGGAAGAAGATTGGGAATAATATACTCGATATACCCTTTGGTAAACCAGAGAATCTTTGCATTCATCCGATCGGGATGTGCAAAATATCTGGGATCATCAACCTCGCCAATCAGCGCACGGTCTGTAGAGATCCCGCAGGTAGGATAGACATTATAATCTGCAAAGTGTCCCACCGGAACCTCTGTATTGTATATATTGGTTTCGTCCTCCTGCTCCTCGGATTCGATGTTAATTAAGATCTTATCCACATTCACACGGCAGACCTTCTGATTGCCATGACCCCCATGCTCGGCGAGTACGTTGATAATTCCGCTCTCCTCCAGCTTTCGTATATGGCTGGTTAAGGCACCATTTGTCACGCCCAGACTGCTGGCCAGCTCATTCATATTCATTTCCTTATTCTCCAGCAGCAGTTTAATAATCCGGATGCGAAGCTCCGAACCCAGAGCCTTGAATATTTCCAGCCCATCTTCTAATTTTTTTATCTGTAACATAAATACACCAGCTTCTATAATAGTTTTCTATCTATAGAAACCAGTGTACATGAAATGAAACCTATACGCAAGTCAAAATGTTTTACTTTTTTGTATACAAACTGCACAGTTTTAGAAAAAACCAATTTACAGGTGATTTTCCTACTGCATCCAATGCTCGTAGGGACACTGGTTACCTGCTATTGCAGCACGCAGCTCCACATAACAGCCACATGCCCTGCACATTCCATCAGCAAGATAATCGCATGCCTGACAGCGGGATAAGCGCTGTTCATAGCAGGGAGCATCTGCTTTGATATCCGGTTCCAGATTTGCAATATAGGTGTGCAGATTACGGAAGAATTCCTGCTGATCCATATCCCGGGTGAGACACTTTCGGCAGTGCCTCACCGGCTTTTCGCCCTCCATAGCTGTCAGGCTTTCACACGGAAGGAAAGGACGCTGCATGGCGGTATAACACAGTGGATTCCCTCTGCATCTGTTGTAAATGCAGTGAATTCCTGTTCCTTTACCTTTTCCGGATCCTGGAAGGTATTATGCGCATGCATCTCCTGTGTTAATATGGATGCCTTTACCTCGGCAGGCTTCAGCTGGGCAAAAGCAATATCCATATCGGAGGCAGCCTCTGCGGAAAGATTGTTCAGGGTAATCGTAATCATGCCATCTTTTCCCAGGGATACGGACTCGCTCAGATTCGGTACCATATAGTCCTCCTCTTCTCCGATGGTCTCTGCGCCATCCAGACAGCTGTCCAGAAGCTCTGCATCCTGATGATGCTTATACATATGGAAGACATGATAAGTAGGCGTCAGCAGCATACGAGGGCCCTCTGTGAGGATTACAGACTGCAGCACATTCACAAGCTGTGCAATATTTGCCATCTTCACACGATCGCAGTGTCTGTTGAAGATATCCAGCGTCACACCTGCTACCAGCGCATCACGCATAGTATTCTGCTGATACAGGAAACCCGGATTAGTTCCCGGTTCACAGGTAAACCAGGTTCCCCACTCGTCTACAATCAGTCCAATCTTCTTCTCTGGATCATATACGTCCATGATCGTTCCGTGCTTTTGAATCAGTTCTTCGATGTATTTTGCTTTTGCAAGGGTCTTATACCAGACCTTTTTATCAAACTCTGTAGCACTTCCCTTAAGCTCCCAGCCTTCCGGGTGTACATAATAATGCAGGGAAAGTCCGTCCATCAGTCCATGAGCTTCCCCTGGGACATTATAAAATGCAGTCTTTAGTACATCCCCGGTCCAGGTGTAATCCGCCACATTTGGACCGCCGCATATCTTAAAGATCGGTTTGTCCGGATTGTACACACGCACATAGGTCTGATATCTCCGGTACAGATTTGCATAGTACTCCGGTGTCATATTACCGCCACAGCCCCAGTTTTCATTTCCAACGCCAAAGAAGTCGATCTTCCATGGCTTCTCATGTCCATTCTTCTTTCTCAGCTCTGCCATTGGAGAGACGCCCTCAAAGGTCATGTATTCTACCCACTCAGACATCTCCTGTACCGTACCGCTTCCCACATTTCCGTTGATGTAGGTCTTGCAGCCCAGCTGTTCACATAGTTCAAAGAATTCATGGGTTCCGAAGCTGTTATCCTCTACCACACCACCCCAGTGGGTATTAATCATTTTCTTACGCTTTTCCTTGGGACCAATACCGTCTTTCCAGTGATATTCATCTGCAAAACAGCCTCCCGGCCAGCGAAGTACCGGAATCTCCATCTCCTTTAGAGCCGCTACCACATCATTTCGCATGCCATGGGTGTTGGGGATGTCTGAGTCCTCTCCTACATAAAGGCCCTCATAGATACACCTTCCCAGATGCTCAGAAAAATGTCCGTAAATTTCCGAATTGATGTGCCCTTTTTTGTTCTTCTCGTTGATGTAAAGCTTTGCCATATCATTTTCTCCTTTTTCTTCCCTTCCGGGGTATTAAAAATCACTGTTGGCCTCGTAGTGGAACTGTGGCCTGTTCTCTTCATCATAGGTTACCTTCATCCAGTAGGCATGACGATTGGGATCATACAGCGGATCACCGATAATCTCGTCATACGTCCTTGCGTGATAGATGCAAAGATCGGTAACGCCATCCTCCGCCTTCACAAAGCAGTTATGTCCCGGTCCGTAGATCCCCTTTTCACGGTCAGATGCCAGCACCGGATAGCGAAGCTTGGTCCATGCATGAGGATCCAGAAGATCGGCGTCCTCCCTGGCATACATCATCCCCATACAGTAGCATTCCCCGGTGGCACTTGCCGAAAAGGTCAGATAGAGCTTTCCATCATGCTTTAAGATGGCAGGACCTTCATTTACCCAGAAGTCCACCCGCTCCCAGTCATAATCCGGTGTGGTAAGCAGAACCTGCACAGTGGCCAGTCTGCAGGGTGTCTCAAGTCTTGCAATATAAAGATTGGAGATCTGCTTTCCCACTCCTGTTTTCTCCGCCCAGATATAATACCACTGTCCTTTGCTGCAAAAGACAGTGGCATCCAGTGAAAATGCATGAAAGGAAAAAGCATCCTCGCTGGCTGCCTGCATCATGCCAAGCTCTTCCCAGGCATCCGCCATAGGATCAGAACCGGTACAGTGCAGTACATAGGGACGAATCTCCCATACATCTGCCTGGTCTCCGGCAGCATAATAGATATACCAGTCACCGTCAATATTGTGAAGCTCCGGTGCCCAGATATGGATACTCTGGGCGCCGCTTTCATGCTTCTCCCAGATGACGAGCTCGGCTGCCTCCCTCAGACCTTCCATACTTTCTGCCTTGCGAATCACAATTTTGTCATAGTCCGGTACGGAAGCGGTAAAATAATAGCTTCCATCCGCACTGCGGTATACATAGGGGTCCGCACGCTGTTCTATCCATGGCTGATTATATTCTGTCTTTTTATAATTTGTACTGTTCATCGCTTTCCCTCCGTCAAAACGATACTGTTCACCGCAGAATTCCTCCCGGTTATAGAGTACCGCTCATACTATAGTCGTAACTGTTCAGTACCTGAGCAGTTATCTATGGTTTCATATTACACCCATTGAGGAAAGCTTTCAATCTTTATTTTAGATTTTGTTAAATTATTACATATTGTACTAAATTTGTTTGTGAAGAATCACAAAAAGGTACCTTCTTTTTTTAAGAAGATACCTTTTTTCGTCTTAATTTGCATTTAAGTTTAGACTTTTATTTAATTATTTATTTGTAACTCTTCAGCACCTGACCAGTTACATTCATTCTTCTATTATATCTATTTTGCGATGAAGTACTGCACAGCATGCCAGATCGCCGATGACATTTACACAGGTTGCCCCCATGTCGCAGAGCGTGTTGATACTGATATAAACGCCCATAACACCAGCGGGCAGACCTGCCATGGAAGAGAGGGCTGCAAAGGAAGCGATGGCGCCTCCCGGAATACCTGGTGTACCGATAGAAAGCAGTACGTTAGACAGCAGAATCACCACCATCAGGGAAATGCTGACATCTACGCCGCAGGCATTGGCAAAGAACATAATCATAAAGGACATCAGAATTGACACTGCATCCATATTCACCGTTGCCCCAAGAGGAATCACAATACTGGTGATCTTGTTAGAGACACCCAGATCCTCCTCCATACAGGTTTTACTGATCGGAATCGTGGCAGAGCTGGAGCAGGTTCCAAACGCATTCAGCGCTGCTGGCATAATCGCCTTGAAAAAGCGGAAAAATCCCATCTTTCCAATCACCTTGACAGAAAGACCATAGACGACAAATGCAAAGATAAAGAACGCAAGATACAGTGCCGTAAGTGCTCCTGCCAGAGAAACGATGGTGGAGATACCGTTGGATTCCACAACCGGAACAATAGTGCAGAAAACACCCAGTGGAGTGAACTTCATCACCACCGTGATAATCTTCAGACAGATCTCATTCAAGGAGTCAATCACTTTATAGACCGGCTGTGCTTTCTCACCAATGGCGATAATCACAAAGCCTATAATCATGGAAAATACCAGCACCTGCAGCATGTTGCCCTCGGCAAATGCCTTCACCGGATTCGATGGAATCAGATTACGCACCGTATCCAGCATACTGGTAAACTCTGTGGCAGTAATATCGCTCTCTGCCATCTCAATATGTACATTCTTTCCAAAGCCGATGAGTCTTGGGATAATCAGGCCCGCAAGGCTGGCCAGCGTGGTAGTTCCCACAAAGAACAGCATTGCATTTCCCGTAATCTTACCCGTAGTGCGCATATTTCCGATACTTGCAATTCCTACAATAATCGAACAGAACACCAGCGGAAAGATCATCATATTCAGGGCATTCATGTAGATACCACCCAGCAGCGAGGTCAGGGTAAGCACCGGTTCCCATCTGTCTGCCAGAAAAAGTCCTGTCAATACACCCAGTATCAATCCAATAAAGATACAGGTCGTAATATGCGACTTGTACCATGTAACCACTCTCTTCATCTCTTTCGTCCCCTTGTAAATTTAATAAAATAATACCTATAGAATATCAGACAATTATATATTTCACAAGAAATTTTACACGAAAACAGTATTTTTTTTGTAAATAATACAGTTCACATAAAAAAACTTGCTCCGATTATTCATCCATGATAGACTAAAGAAATAAAAAATCCACAGCAGGTCAGGGGATAAAGAAAATGTCAGAAAAAAAGATACCTAATATATTTTTAATTGGTTTTATGGGATGCGGAAAGAGTACCGTGGCAAAAGAATTGAACCGTCAGTTTCATATGCCCGTTGTTGAGATGGATGAGTTGATTGTCAAACAGGAGGGCATGCTGATTCCTGAGATCTTTTCCACCTATGGGGAATCCTACTTCCGCCGTCTTGAGACGAAGCTTCTCGATGGCTTTTCCAGCCAGTCCGGCTGTGTCATCTCCTGTGGAGGCGGTGTGGCAATGCGTGAGGAAAATGTTGCGCTGATGAAAAAGCACGGTTGTATTGCACTGCTTACCGCCTCACCGGAGACGATCCTCGGACGGGTAGAGCACGGAGATGACAGACCGCTGTTAAAGGGTCACAAGAATCTGCAGGACATCCGCAATCTGTTAAATCAGCGTCTGCCAAAGTACCAGGCTGCCGCCGACTTTGCTATCTCTACCGATAACAAAGCAGCATTTCTTATCGCCCTGGAGGTTTACCAGCAGGCACTTATACATACTTTATAATTTCATGCTTCAGCTGTTTCATAATCCGCTTCTCCAGTCTGGAGATATAGGATTGTGAGATGCCGAGCAGTTCTGCAACTTCCTTCTGTGTCTTTTCCTTTCCATCCGGCATATTGATTCCAAACCGCAGCTTTACGATCACCTGCTCCCGGTCAGAGAGCTTCTGAATCGCCTTACCCAGCAGCTTTCGCTCCACTTCTTCTTCCACACCGCGATAGATCACATCCTCATCCGTACCAAGAATGTCAGAAAGAAGCAGTTCATTACCATCCCAGTCCACATTCAGCGGTTCATCGATGGAAACCTCCATCTTTGTTTTATTATTGCGTCTCAGATACATCAGAATCTCATTTTCGATACATCTGGAGGCGTAGGTTGCCAGCTTGATCTTTTTATCCGGATCAAAGGTATTGATAGCTTTAATCAGCCCTATGGTTCCGATGGAGATCAGATCCTCCACCCCCACCCCGGTATTGTCGAATTTCTGTGCAATATAGACCACCAGCCGCAGGTTATGTTCGATCAGCTCGCTTCTGGCTTCCTCATGCTTCGCCCCTTTCAGTTCCCGTATCACGCGGGCTTCCTCCTCACCGCAAAGCGGTTCCGGAAGTACATCACTTCCTCCGATATAGTAGACTTCGCCGGGACGTCTGAACATTACTGTGGAAAATTTCGGTATCATTCTAAGCCGGAAATTTCCCGGCAGTCTTGCACTCATAATCATAATAACTTCCTCCTGCCTGTTCGCCAGTACTGCGCCCTCCCATCATTTAGTGTACGATGCACTAATCATGTTCGAAGCGCTGTACGAGATTTGGGTTTAAAATCATCTGATAGTTCCGGGGAGAGGAGCTAAATTCACGGTCTACAGCAACCGCCGGATGCGAGATCACCTTCTGTATGTCACCCTGCTTCAGACAAAGCTTTTCCAGCACAATCACAGGCAGAATACCTGCTTTTGTGCCGACACAGCAGTAAGAAATATAATGGGGTACCAGTTCTTCCAGTTCTTCCGAAAAAAGTATGGTCTTAACTCCCATCATATCTTTTAATGCCTCCAGCGTTTTCTCCGGCAGCAGCTCTATAAGTGGTTCTGTTCCCATGACGGAAACTTCTTTTTTCAGCACAGGATCCCATAACAGGTTCCCTGTGTCATACAGACCTTTTATCCGTTTGCATTTTCCATCCTGATACAAGGTGACGTCCCAGATTCTGTCCTCCGCCTTTTTCTGTCTCTCATAAAGCCTCAGGCAAACCCGCAGAATGGCATAAGAAAGGAGCGCTGTTATGACAAACGCTCTCACCCCTGTCGTTCCTGTGAAAAGACGTATCTGCGCAAACACAAGATGGCTTACCGCCATCACTGCATAATACAGACCTACGCCCTGTATCAGTCTCTTTCCCTCTTTGATTTTGCAGCCAAACATAATCAATAATGTATCTGCAGCCACAGAAACCAGTATGGTACCTGTCATGTGGAGTATAGGAAGAAGCAGCACCCCTCCAACCGCTGTTAATGCTGCCACAGCTGCACACAGCGCACATCTGATCCGAGTGGCAGAACGTCTCAGAATGCTGGCCGTGATGCGAAGCAGAAGGTATGTCTCCACGAAGGTTTCTACAAAATAGACATCCAGGTAGAAATCGTAAATAAAAAGCACCTCCTCCATCCCCATGTGAATCATTATAGGGAACGGTGGGTGCTTTTTTTGTCAAAAATACACTTCCATATTTTAGAAATTCTCGACAGTATCTCTTATTATCCGGCACTGAGGAGCTGCAGAATCTCTTTCATCTTTTCTATGTTGATCTGGCCCGGGGCGGAGGCCTCTGTGACGGAGGCGAATGTCACAGCTGAGCCAAAAAGCTCTCCCGCAACACGGCTCAGTACGCCGGATTGTCCCATGGACATGGTGATCATCGGGTGATCAGTCTCCGAAGATATTTCACGGGTAAGTGCGAGCAGGCGAAGTACATCCTCCTGACAGGCTGGCATCACCGCCAGCTTCCAGATGTCGGCATTGGCCTGTTCCATGCGGGCGAACACCTCACGCATACTGGCATCGGAAGGGGTCCTGGTAAAGTGATGGTTGGAGGCTATGGTGATCTTTCCCTGGCTCTGAAGTTTTCCAATCAAAGCCCCGGCATCCAGACCTTCCTGACAGATCTCGACATCGATCAGGGAGACTTCCTCACATTTTGCCGCAAGAAGGTTCGCACTGCTATAGTTCTCAGGACCAGGCTGCTGTTCGCCGCCCTCCGAAGCAGTGCGAAAAGTAAAGAGCAGCGGAATCTCCCCCAGAATCTCGCCCAGGGCCTTTGCGGTTTTTTCTATGGCGCAGGGTTCGAATATCTGCTCCCAGTAGTCAGCTCTCCACTCCACCAGATCCGGAGCTGCCTCTGCCGCTGCCCGAGCCTGCTGCAGAATCTCCTTTTGGGTGCGTCCGGTCAGAGGCACGCAGATCTTTGGTATCCCCTCACCGATTATGATATGTTTTATCTTTATACTCATGGATTTCCTCCATCTCTCAGAACAATTTTTCCTTAATCACGGCAACCGGCATATCCTGACCTGTCCACAGGCGAAATGCCTCTTCCCCCTGATACAGCAGCATGTACATACCGTTGAAGGTACGACAGCCGGCCTCACGGGCCTGACGAAGCAGCTTTGTCTCCTTGGGATTGTAAATAATATCGGAGACAATCAACTCCGGCCGGAACATGGATACATCGGGGATAATCGAAGCATCTATCTTGGGAGCCATTCCCACCGAAGTGGCGTTGACGAGTATGGCACTCTCTGCCAGACAGGTTCGAAGCGCCCCGGTATCCTGCTGATCGTACAGCGTAATCTGGCATTTGGTTGTCTTTCGGATGTTTTCCACCAGCTTTACGGTGCGTTCATGGAAACGGCTGGTGGAACGGGCAAAAAGATTCAGTTTTTTGACACCGTCCAGTGCTGCCTGCACACAGATTGCTGTGGCCGCTCCGCCGGCTCCCATCAGCGTCATCTCCTGACCGATCGCATCATAACCGGCATCCTGCACAGAGCGCATATAGCCGACACCATCCGTGTTGTGTCCTATCAAATATCCCTCTCGATTTACTACCGTGTTAACGGCACCGATCAGTCTTGCTGCCGGAGACAGCTCGTCCACCAGCTCCGTCATCTTATTCTTGTCCGGCATGGTAACATTAAATCCGCATATTCCTGCTGCCTTCAGTCCGGCAACCGCCGTTTCCAGTTCCTGCTCCTTTACGTCGAAGCAGACATATATATTGTTCAGTCCCAGCTCTTCAAATGCCATGTTGTGCATCATGGGTGAGATGCTATGGGCAACCGGACTTCCCAGCAACGCCATAAGACCTGTATGGCCATCTATTATTTTTCTCATGTGTTTTTTCCACCTGACTCCTGTTACTCTCATCATCCACAGCAAAAACAGGCAGACGGCATCTCTGCCACTGCCTGTCCATCACTTCTCATCTGCTGATGATTATTTACGATTTTTAAGGAAATCCGGAATCTGGATATCCCTTTTTGGAACAGTACTGCTGACCGGAGCCGCCGGTGTAACAGACGGTGTCGGTGTATGAGCCGGTGCTGCTGTCTGTGTCGGCATGGTAAATGTCGGCATAGAAAAGCCCGCATTGGCAAATGCATTCTTTTTCTTGTCTTCTGTTGCTTTCTTTGTTGCAGACACACTGGCTTCTCTTGCTGTCGCATCATCCAGTCCGGTAGCGATTACTGTAATCTTACAGGTATCTGTGATGGTGTCATCATACATTGCACCAAAGATAATATTAGCGTCCTCACCTGCAAGATTCTGAACATAGCTTGCTGCATCATTTGCATCCATAAGAGAGATATCTCCGGAAATGTTGATGATAACATGAGTAGCACCGGAAATAGTAGTCTCGAGAAGCGGGCTGGCAACTGCCTGCTGTACAGCTTCCAGAGCCTTATCATCGCCTTTCGCCTCACCGATACCGATATGAGCGATACCTTTGTCTGTCATAACAGTCTGAACGTCTGCAAAGTCGAGATTGATCAGAGCCGGCAGGTTAATCAGATCTGTGATTCCCTGTACTGCCTGCTGCAGTACTTCATCCGCTTTTTTCAGTGCCTCCGGCATTGTTGTGCGGCGATCCACGATCTCCAGTAATTTATCATTGGGGATTACAATCAGTGTATCCACGTTCTGTTTCAGTTTTTCAATACCCATAAGAGCATTGCTCATACGAGTTCTTGCTTCAAAGCGGAAAGGCTTTGTAACAACACCTACGGTCAGAATACCCATCTCTTTTGCAAGACCGGCAACGATAGGTGCAGCTCCTGTTCCGGTTCCGCCGCCCATACCACAGGTAACGAATACCATATCAGCACCTTCCATCAGCTGTTTGAGCTCTTCTACACTCTCCTCCGCTGCTTTCTCGCCAACCTCCGGTTTTGCACCTGCTCCAAGACCTTTCGTCAGTTTCTCCCCTATCTGAAGAACGGTTGGTGCTTTGCTAAGTGCCAGCGCCTGTTTATCCGTATTCACTCCTACGAATTCAACACCGCCAATGCTTTCCTCAACCATACGATTCACAGCATTATTACCTGCACCGCCGACTCCAATGACGATAATCTTTGCTGCGGACTCTGCTTCATTTGTCATAATCTCTAACAAGGTATTTCCTCCTTCATGGCTTACGCCTATTTATATTCCCCCATTTCGGGTAGTCTATTTCTGATGATTACATATATAGATATATAATATCTTTTCTTTGGGAATTAATCAACCATTTTTTTCTTAAAATTTCGTAACAATACAAATCCGGCTTAAAATCAGTCTTTGTCGAAGATAATATTCTGTGTATCCTGGGTGAATTCTTCCAGATGCAAAACTCCTGCCATCCCGGTAAGCTTCGGAAGAATCGCTGCTGCCCGGGTCATCTTCTCTTCCAGATTCTCATCTGCACCCAGAGCAATCCTGGCATTTCCATAATGCAGGGTCATCTGAAGGCTTTCATCCAGTTCAATACTGTCCGGCTTGATATTATATTTGTTAATCATGCGGACCAGTCCATACAGATGTTCAAACACCCTCTCGTCCGGGACCGCCAGCTTCTGATCCACCGCCGGAGCCTCAAAGGTTATTCCCTGAACAAGAGACACATCCGTAAGCCGGGGCTGAAACTGCCCACCAGCATTCTGGGATGCACCGCTGTCAGTGGAAGTGCTCCCGGCGGCTGAACTGTCTGACGTACTTCCCGGGGCTGAACTGTCGGAAACGGAGGTACTGTCAGCAGAAGTACTGTCAGCGGAAGCACCGTCAGCGGCCGCTTCCTGCTCTTCTAATGCAGTGATCTTATCCTGTATTGCCTGTGTGGCAAGCTGATCCGTAGTTACGCTTTCCAGTACCATACCATCCTTGTCAAAATAATATGCATTTCCTTCGTACTCTACATATCCAACCGGATACTTTTCACTGACATGGAGCCGCAGCGAGTTCCTGTTCAGATATTCCACATCCACAGAATCCATAAAAGGCACATGCGTAAGATCGGTGTGTTTTCCTGTCCATGACATCAAAAGGGTATTCCAGGAAAAGGGACCCTTCATAACCATCTTTTCAATCTCTGCCTGGGAATACCTGCTGTTTCCCGTCACTTCTATATTAGATGGAAAAAACAAAAGCAGAAAAATCAGCAGTGCCATAAGCAGCACTGCCCCTATGCCTCCATATACCATCCTTTTCACTTTTTTAGGTAATTTATTCATAAAGCGATAACGCATATAATCTCCAGTTCTCAATTTATTACTGTTCACTCTGTGACCAGTAACCTTAATTTGCTTTTTGTCTGATACAACGTCCTCCAAGCTGTTCAATTGTACCACACAGTTCCATATAGCCCCGTTCCAGATGTCCGATTCCGCTCACCTTTGTGTGTCCGTGTGCCGCCAGTCCTGCGATCACCAGGGCTGCTCCTCCCCGCAGATCCTCTGCCAGTACTTCGGCCCCCGTCAGGATTCCTCCATAAACAGTGGCATCTCTTCCATGGATTCTGATATCCGCCCCCATCCGCCGCAGCTGTGCTGCTGCCCGAAAGCGGTCCTCAAAAATAGTTTCTCTGATACAGCTTTTTCCGTTGATCGTTGCGCACAGTGCCAAAAACGGCGACTGCAGATCTGTTGGGAATCCGGGATAGCCCGACGTCTGTACAAGAGCAGCCGGATTAGAAAGCTTCCGGCTATGCAGTAACAGTGTACCACTTTTTACTTCATATTGTCCACCCATTTTCCCATAGAGCTCCAGAAGTGCCTGCATTTCCGATACCGGAGCACCGCTAAGAGCGATCTCCCCCCTGGTAGCAGCCCCTGCAATCAGCCAGGTTCCGGCTGCAATACGATCGGCAGGAACAGTAAAGGTGCAGGGATGAAGCTTTTTCTTTCCGCAAATACAGATCTTAGCGCCATTTTCCTTGATATCCGCACCCATTTTTCGCAGAAAATCGCAGAGATGACCGATCTCCGGCTCCCTGGCACAATTATGCAGACAGGTCTCTCCCCTGGCACAAACCGCCGCCAGGATTGCATTTTCCGTGGCTCCCACACTCACCCTGGGAAAGGTATACGCAGCTCCCTGCAGCCCGCATCCCTTTGCTATGATCAAGCCCTCCTGATCCCAGATACTACTTCCCAGCGCCCGAAAAGCCTCCATATGCAGATCGATGGGCCGCTGTCCAATCACACAGCCTCCCGGATAGCGCATGGCTGCCTCCCCCATCCGTCCAAGCAGTGCTCCCACCAGCAATACCGATGAACGCATCCGTCCTGCCAGCTTGGCAGGTATCTCATGCTTTTCTATCTGCTCACAGCTGATATAGAGTTCTTCCCCCTCTTTTCGTACCCTGGCACCTATGTACTGTAAGATCTGCAGCATGCAGCGCACATCCTCGATATCCGGACAATTCCGAAAGCAGACACAGCCCGTCTGTAAAATCGAAGCCGCCAGCATCGGCAGCACTGCATTTTTCGAACCCTGCACCTTCGCCTCACCAGTCAGCGGAATATTACCGTCAATTTCATATACCCATTGTTCCAAGGCAGACTCCTGTTGTGTTTCTCTCCTTATTCTATGCATGGATCTCTGTTTTGGTCATAACATAATACAAAGCAGCTGGAAGGACTCTCTGTAAATGAAATCTTCCGGAATCTCCCGTACCCCTGCCTCTTCCGGTTCCCAAAAGCCTGCAGATTATCTGCTTCTCACTTTGGTTCTCCTGCTGGTGATCTATGGACTTCTGCTGCTCTACAGCACCAGTGCCTACAACGGAAGGGTCAAATTCCATGACAGTGCTTATTACTTTAAAAAACAGGCCTTCGCAACCGTGCTTGGGCTTTTTGCCCTCTACGTCACTTCCCATATAGACTACCACCGTTTTCTCGCACTGGCACCATGGTTCTACCTGTTCTCTCTGATTCTCTCTCTGGCAGTTCTCTTTGTAGGCGATGCCTACAACGGCTCCAGACGCTGGCTTTCCATCGGGCCCTTCTCTTTTCAGCCCTCCGAATTCGCCAAGATTGCAGTCATTCTCTTTCTCACCTGGCTGATGGAGCGCACCCGAACCAAGACAGGAAGCACCTGGTTCATGCTTTTCGTCCTGCTGTCGATTCTTCCTGTCATCGCTTTGGTGGGCTCCAACAATCTGAGCACCGCCATTATTCTGCTTGGAATCGGAGTGATCACCATCTTTGTCTCTAATCCCCGCTACCTGCCTTTCATCGGAATCGGCTGCAGCGGTCTGGCTTTTGTGGGCATATTTCTGAGTCTGGAAAGCTATCGTCTGGAGCGCCTTGCCATCTGGCGTGATCCGGAAAAATACGAAAAGGGCTTTCAGACGATTCAGGGACTGTATGCCATCGGAAGCGGCGGACTCTTCGGAAAAGGCTTTGGGAATTCCCTGCAGAAGCTGGGATTTGTGCCCGAAGCTCAAAATGATATGATTTTCTCCATTATCTGTGAGGAAACCGGTCTGGTAGGTGCGATCCTTCTGATTCTTATATTTCTGCTGCTTTTATGGCGGCTGATGGTGATCGCAGTCCATGCGCCGGACTTGTCCGGGGCCCTGATCCTTGCCGGCATCTTAAGTCATCTGGCAATCCAGGTACTGTTGAATATCGCAGTGGTTACCAACACGATCCCCAATACGGGAATTACACTGCCTTTTATCAGTTATGGGGGGACCTCAGTGGTTTTTTTGCTGTCGGAGATGGGAATTGCGCTTTCGGTAAGCAGAAGGTGAAGATAGAAAAAGACAGCCCTGCAGAAAGCGCCGATTCCGGTGCTTTCTGCAGGGCCTGGTACAGGGTACTCCATTGTATCTTTTATAAAGCTCTTACATATTCTTTGAATCTGTCACCCCGCTGCTCATAGTTGTCGAACTGACCCCAGCTGGCACAGGCAGGAGACAGCAGTACCGCATCGCCTGAGCATGCTCGGCTGGCACAGGTGCTTACAGCCTCCTTCAGGTCCTCACAGAAGATGATATGGTCTTTTGGAAAACCACAGGCAATAGCAGTCTCGGCGATTTTTTCACGGGTCTGTCCGGTCAGAACCAGGAAACGCACTTTGCCATCAAAGGACTCAATCCATTCTTCATACGTGGATTCCTTATCATAACCGCCGCCGATCAGAAGTGTGGGACGATTCATCGCCTGAATGCCCTTAATCGCAGCATCCGGATTCGTTCCCTTGGAATCATTATAATAGGCTACTCCGTCCTTTTCTTCCACATACTCGATGCGGTGTTCAACACCGGCAAACGCTTTGATGGACCTTCTGATACTGTCCATAGGTACGCCGACACTGCTGGCCATGGCAACTGCCACCATAACATTCTCAAAGTTATGAAGTCCCAGCAGCTTAAGCTCGGCTGTTTTTACTACTTCTATTGTTTCCTGCTCATCTTTCAGAATAATGCCTGTTCCGTCAAAAGAAATGCCCTGATCAAGCACACGCCTGGAGGAAAAGAAAATGACCTTCGCTGTCACCTGCTCTGCAAACGCCCGCAGCACCTCATCCTCATAGTTGAGCACGCACACATCCTCTTTTGTCTGATTCTTCGTAATCAGTTCTTTCACCCGGATATATTCCTCCATGGTATGATGACGATTCAGATGATCCTCAGTAATATTGGTAATTGCGCTTGCCTTCGGGTGGAAGGTGTCAATCGTCTCCAGCTGAAAGCTGCTGACCTCAGCTACCGTGATGGTATCCTCCGTCTGGGCAAGAGCAGCATCCGTGTACGGATTACCGATATTACCTACAATATCCGTATTGGCATGATAATCCTGCATGATTTTTCCCAGAAGAGAGGTGGTGGTGGTTTTTCCATTTGTTCCGGTGATAGCCAGTACCATACCCTTTCCCATCTGATAAGCCAGTTCAATCTCTCCCCAGATCGGAATCTTTTTCTCCTTCATCCGCTCCACTATGGGAAGATCCATCGGCACGCCAGGACTCATAACCACCAGATCAAGTCCCTCCAGCTCCTCCTCTGGAAACTCTCCGAGAATCACCTTTGTAGCTCCCGGATTCTTCATCTTTCCTAAAACCTCCACCGGATCCAGCTTGTCATTCCCGTCATAGATCACCGGGCAGCTTCCCACCTTCACCAGCAGCTCCGCCGCACCAATTCCACTCTTACCAGATCCAAACACACAAACCTTCTTACTCTGCAAATTCATCTTCCTGTATCTCCTTCGTCTTTTTCTATCTCAATATACCTTAATCAGCTTCATACCCCCAGCAGCCCAATCATGCAGCACACTGCTGTTGCCACTGTAAACACGGTAACAATCCTAGTCTCCGACCATCCTCCCAGTTCAAAATGATGATGAAGCGGTGTCATCCGAAACAGCCTCTTCCCATTCGCCTTTCGAAAATAAGTCACCTGCAGCACAACCGACAGGATTTCCACAACATACACTGCGCCAATCAGCGGCAAAAACAGCTGCAGCTGCAGCTGATAGGCAGTCCCTGCCACGAACCCTCCAAGAGCCAGAGAGCCCGTATCTCCCATGAAGATCTTCGCCGGGAATACATTAAATACCAGAAAGCCCAGAAGGCTTCCAATTACCGCACAGATCATAGGCTCCAGCCCGCTTTGCTCCCCGATGGACACCACCAGGTAAAAAACTGCAATCATAATGGTTACGCTGGCTGCCAGTCCATCCACTCCGTCTGTGAAATTCACTCCATTTACCGTGCCAAGTACCACAAAAAACAGAAGCGGAACAGCCAGCCAGCCAAGCTCCAGCATGTGATCCCCCCAAAAGGGAATGTGCATCACCAGAAGCTCACTGGAATAGTGCATCAGATAAGCGGCATAGACTGCAGTCACCACCGCCTGGCAGAAGAACTTCTGTGCCGGCTTCAAGCCATCGGGCTTTTTTCCTACAATCTTCAGCAGATCATCCAGACAGCCAATCATACCAAAACCCAGCATTAAAAACACCACAGGAATCATTCCCGCATAGTCCTTCACAAAGCAAAGTGCCGTGACAACTGCGGAGATCAGAAAGATCAGACCTCCCATGGTGGGCGTGCCATTTTTCACCAGGTGCGCTGCCACACCATCCGTGCGCTCTACCTGGAGAGCTTTCAGTCGGCGCAGCAGAGCAATCAGCACCGGTCCTGCCAGAATACTGATGACAAATGCCAGAAGGACCGGAATTACTACTATTTTATACATTGGAATTATATAGCTTTTGCCGACAGTATGCAAGCTTATTCCCCCTCTTTTTCAATCCCCAGATACGGAAACACATTTTCAAAGATACTTCTCATAACAGGAGCTGCGATGGTGCCGCCGTAATAGATCCCCTGGGGATTGTAGATCACACACAGTCCCAAAAGCCTGGGCTGATCCGTGGGTGCAAAGCCCAGAAAGGAAGAGATATAGCGGTTTGCACTGCGGGGAAGCGTCTGTGAGGTCGCTGTTTTTCCACCAATCTGATAACCCTCTATGGCCGCATTTCTTCCGGAACCCTCTGACACCACACTTTCCAGAATCTCACATACCGTGTCCGATACCTCAGGGGATACAATTCCTTTCTTCTCTGTATAGTGCAGTGTCTCGATCAGATGATCCTCGTCATCTCTTACCTCAATTCCAAAGTGTGGTACCACCTGGGTTCCTCCATTGACAAGAGCACTGACCGTAGCCGCAAGCCGGATGGGGGTAATCTGAAAGCTCTGCCCAAATGACATGGTTGCCAGCTCCACCGGTCCCACATTCTCCTTCTTATGTAAGATGGTTCCTGCCTCTCCGGGCAGATCAATTCCTGTCTTTTCCGTCAGCCCAAACTCACGAAAATATTGATAGAATCGATCCACGCCAAGCCGCAGCCCCACATCGATAAATACCGGATTACAGGAATTCTGCGCCCCCTGTACGAAGGTTTCCGTCCCATGCCCCGTCCGCTTGTGACAGTGGATTCTTCGATCCTCCACCACCCGGAAGCCACCACACTGGAACTGATCGGTGGTCTTTACCACACCCGCCTCAAGTCCCGCAGACATAGTGAAAATCTTAAACGTTGATCCTGGTTCATAGGTGTCATTAATACAGGCATTGCGCCACATCCGGTTGCGCAGATCCTGTATCTCCTCCGCCTTCATCCCTGTCGTATCCGTATCTGTAATCAGTGTAAATGGATCGTTCAGATGAAATTCCGGCACATTGACACAGGCATAGATTTCCCCGTTGGAGGGATCCATCAGCAGGATAGAAACAGCCTCAGCGGACTTCTCTTCCAGCACCTTTTTTGCTGCCTGCTGGCAGAAAAGCTGAATATTTCGATCCAGACTGATCTTCAGATTATATCCCGCCGCAGGTTCCACACGGCTCTCTCCGATCTCATCCAGCTCAATCCCCCGGGCATCCGTCGTGGTGAGAATTTTGCCGTCGATTCCTCTCAGCACCTCCTCATATTCCACTTCCAGACCGATGATTCCCTGATTATCTGCCCCTGTAAATCCCAGCACCCGGGATGCCAGGGTGTCATAGGGATAAAAGCGTTTAAAGTCCTCATCCACCTTCACCCCAGCCAGACCAAGATTTCGGATGCGGTCCCCGGTTTCCTTGTCCACATTTGTCTTAACACGTTCCATAGAAGAACGTTTTTCCACACGTTTTCTCGCTGTTTCCTCACTAATCCCCAGTTCCCTTACCAGCGCCTGGATCACCGTTTCCGGGTCCGTAATCTGGCTGTGAATCACAGATATGGTACAAACTGTCTGATTATCTGCCAGCACCTGCCCGTTACGGTCAAGAATCTTTCCCCGGGACGCCTTGATACTGCGCTCCCGCTCATGTAGCTCCTGCGCCTTTGCCGCATAATAATCAGATCGGTAAAGCATCAGATAACACAGTCTCCCTGCCAGGCCGATTAAGAGGAGGCCACATATGAAAAACACCAGCAGTATCTTCTTTTTGTGATAAATATGGTTCCGTTTTTCCACAAAAGAACCCCATAGACGGCATTAATACATTATATGCCATAGCTATGGGGTTCTTTCCTGTAATTCACTTTTATTGATTCGTGATTGCTGCATCGGAATTCGTAATTCCGTCACTCAGCAGATCATTATTACTTCCTTCTACTGCATCGCCGGCAGTGGCTGACTCATCCGCAGGCGGCGCCGGAGCATTTTCGTTGGAAACTGCTTCTGTCTGCGCTGCTGTGGCGTCCACCGGGGCCTCTTTTTCCACAGCGGATGGGTCCGTTGGGAAAATATTCATATAAGGCATCAGCTCCTTGAAGATCTGCTGTGCGATCTCCATACGATAGGAATCATTGTCCTGATTCACCTCATTTGGCTCATCAATCAGCACATATACGACTACCTGAGGGTTATCGAGGGGTGCAAAGCCGATAAAGGAAACAAGATATTTACCGGTTCCTCTTGGAACCTTCTCTGCCGTTCCGGTCTTTCCACCCATGGAATATCCGGCAACTGCTGCCGCCTCACCTGTTCCGCCTGGTGTCATAACCGTGCCCAGATAACCGCGAATCGTGTCACTGACTTCCTGGGAAACCGTCTGTCTGACCAGCGTGGAATCTATATTCTCGATCACATTTCCCGAACTGTCCGTGACAGCATTTACCACATGGGGTTTATAATAATTTCCGCCATTGATAACGGAGGCAAATGCTGATATTTCCTGCATCATGGTACAGGTAAAGCCCTGTCCGAATCCGGCTGTTGCCAGCTCGGTAGGACCCATGGCATCCAGCGTATGCAGGATACCGGTGCTCTCGCCCGGAAGATCAATACCGGTATAGGAACCAAAGTTAAAGATGTCCTGATATTTCAGAAACTCCTCCGTTCCTACATTGTCCACAATCTGCATAATTCCATCATTACAGGAATTCCGCAAAACATCTCCCAGCGATTCTTCTCCGTGTCCTCCGGTGCTATAGGCACTGCACTTGATCTGAATGCCGCTTACCGTCCCAAAACCATCACAGTAGAAGGTATCTCCTGTGGATACAGAATTCGTCTGCAAGGCGGTAGCCACCGTCATAGGCTTGAAGGTAGAACCCGGCTCGTAGGCATCTGTCACTGCATAATTTCTCCAGATGGAGAAAAGATTGTTTAACTGGGTCTGCTCATCCATGGCTTCAATTTCTTCCGCTGTGTAAAACGGTGTCAGGTCCTTGGGATTATTCAGGTCGTACCAGTCCAGGGAATCCATACCGAGGATCTCTCCGTTGTTAGGATTCATCACCACCACAGCTGCATTCTGGGCCGCCTTGGCTCCATTTGGGCCGTTGGAGGCTTTGCTTTGAAAGTTTGTCAGTGCATTTCGGATGATCTGCTGAATATTCACATCGATGGTAGATACCACATTATTACCATCCTGTGCCTCTATAATCGTCTGCTCTACATCCGCATCCGAATTAAAATACCCGAACTGACGCCCATTTACTCCGTTCAGTACGCTGGAATAATAACCTTCGATTCCCCAGTCTGCCGAGTTGCCGCTGTAGGTGAAGCCGATGGTATCACTCGCCATAGAATTCATCGGATAAACACGCTTGTAATCTTCCTCAAACCAGACTCCTTTTACATACTTGCGTTCCAGCTTTTCCTCGCTCGACAGATTCTTATTGGCATCGCTTTCGAGATCCAGATAATCCTCAAATGCCTTCTTCTCTGTGATGGAAATCTGCTTCTTCAGGATCTGGTACTGGCTGCCCTTTGTGTCCTCCGACTCCAGGATTCCCCTCAGCTCTGTCTCGTCAAGCCCCAGCACCTTCACCAGTGCTGCTATCGTCGGTTCCAGATAACGCTGTATCTTCTCACCCTTGACGGTAACATCCGAATTCGTAACCTTGCAGTCCAGAATTACATTATATACCTTTTCACTGGTAGCAAGAATCGTACCGTTACGGTCTATGATGTCCCCCCGTTTGAAGGGAATCGTTCTGCTGTCATACTGCTGCTGTGTCTGTGATAATACCTGTCTGCTGTATTGTTCTCCGTCAGTGGCATTAATGTAGGTAATTCGAATCGCTAAAGCTACTAAAGCCAGTATGACCATGATAAATAGTCCTACCAGCTTTTTGCTTATTTTCCCACTCATTTTTTTCCTGTCATTAAGTCGCTGACGCTTTTGTCTGTTCTCTGCCAATCCTGCGTCCTCACTTCTTTACTTCCCTGCCGGTACATCCGTAAACTGACGTACATAGCTGTTTCCTTTTACATCATAGTAATATACCTGAGACTCATCTGCATAGGTCATACCCAGACGATTCAGGGCTGCATCTTTGACGGTATCCATACTTACGGACGCCATCGCTGTATTATAATAAGCATCATTATCTGCTTTCAGTTTACTGAGTTTCGATTCAAGCGTTGCCACAGTCTCATTCTGTGTGGTAATCTGTGCTTTCAGCTGCAAAAAATTCACACACACCATAACAGTTGCTGCACATACAATTGTCAAAAATACCACAAAGCCTTTTCCCATCTGTCTTGCACGACGACGGTTTGCCTGTGTCTTTTTGCTTACTTTGACCGGAAGTTCCCGTCTTTCTTCTTCCACTGGAAGTTCAGAAAGTTTCCGAACAGCACTTCCCTCTTCGTAAGTATTACCTGTATATCTTTCCGATCTTGAATTTACCCTTCTTGTCCTTGCTGATTTTGCCATCTGTCAAACTCCTGTCAGGCTTTCCTACACGATCTTACGTTCAAACACACGAAGCTTTGAACTTTTCGAACGCTTATTCGCCTCTATCTCTTCCTCTGTCGGTATTATGGGTTTTCGTGTTACAACAATTCCCCTGGATACCTTGCCGCATACACATACCGGAAAGTCCGGCGGGCAGGTACATGGGTTTTCGCATTTTCTGAAAATAGTTTTGACAATACGGTCTTCCAGTGAATGGAATGTGATCACGCAGAGTCTTCCCCCATCATTCAGCAAATCAATCATGCCTTCCAGTGAATCCCGAAGTACATCCAGCTCACGGTTACATTCGATCCGGATTGCCTGAAATGTCTTCTTTGCGGGATGTCCGCCGGTTGCACGTTTCTTTGCAGGAATTGCACGCTTAATGATCTCGATCAGCTCCCCAGTCGTCTTGATCGGTGCCTCTTCCCTTGCAAGGCAGATATGCTTTGCAATATTTTTTGCGAATTGTTCTTCGCCATAATCCCTTATAACAAAATACAGCTCTCTTTCCGAATAGGTATTCACAATATCAGCTGCAGTGCGCTCCTGCCTCTGGTCCATACGCATGTCAAGCGGCGCATCCTCACGATAGGTAAATCCCCGTTCGGCATTGTCCAGTTGATAGGAGGATACTCCCAGATCCAATAAAATTCCATCAACTGCTGTGACTCCTCTTTTTTTCAATTCTTCTGCCATATTGCAGTAATTACTGCGAATGATGGTAACCTGATCACCGAATTCACGAAGGCGCTCCCCAGCAGCCTCTATGGCATCCGCATCCTGATCAAATCCAAAGAATCTCCCCTTTTTGGAAAGCTTCCGGCATACTTCACCTGCGTGTCCTGCACCTCCTAGTGTGCCATCCACGTAAATGCCGTCCGGCTTTATATCTAAGTTTTCAATTGTCTCTTCCAGTAATACAGACTTGTGTTTAAACGTCATTACTTCCATCTCCTGTACGGCTTCTTAAAACAACCTGCACGATTTAGATGGTGA
Source organism: Lachnospiraceae bacterium (assembly GCA_028692395.1). Lineage (GTDB taxonomy): Bacteria > Bacillota > Clostridia > Lachnospirales > Lachnospiraceae > Novisyntrophococcus. Next base: position 20,055 of record JAQUXP010000021.1, on the reverse strand, counting down.
TCCCCAGATCCTGCAGACCTTCTGCAATAGCATCCATATCATCGTAATTGCTGTTCTCGCTCCATTTCTGCTTACTCCAGATTTCGATTCTGTTGATGTTTCCGGTAAGAACGACATCCTTATCCAGATCCGCAAACTCCCGCAACGTAGATGGTACGAGAATTCTCCCCTGCTTATCCAGTTCACATGCTGTTGCTCCGGCAACAAAGAATCTTGAAAATGTTCTGGCGTTTTTGTTCGTAAGTGGCAGACTGCGTAATTGCTTCTCGAAGGTTTCCCATTCTTCCATGGGATAGATAGAAAGACAGCCATCCAAGCCCTTCGTAAGTACAAACTCGCTGCCGAGCTGCTCCCGAAACTTCGATGGTATAATTAATCTTCCCTTTGTGTCAATTGTATGACTGTATTCTCCCATGAACATAAACAATTACCTCTCAGGCGATGAAAAGCTCCCCTTCTCATCTATGATCCTCCACAGGAACTGCCACATCCCCATTTCAAACCACTTTCCTCCACTTGTCACCACTTATGAACCCATTCTATCTCAATTCAGGGAAAATAGCAAGGGCTTTTACAAGAAAAAAGTTTTGCCCACAGCAGAAAAACCCAATAACGGTGCCGGAAATTATGTGCTCCGACACCGTTATTGGGTTCCTTATAAACTTGTTCCTCTGCTTTCAATTACCTTGGCATACCATCGTCCGGAATCCTTGATGGTGCGCTTCTGAGTTTCATAATCCACATGTACAATGCCAAAACGCTCCGAGTAGCCTTTGGCCCACTCAAAGTTATCCAGCAAAGACCACACATAATAGCCCCGGATATCAACGCCCTCATTGGCAGCTCTTCTCAGCTGCAGCAGATACCGGTTCAGAAAATCGATACGGTAGCTGTCATGTACCTTGCCGTCCAGACAGATCACATCCGGGTTGGCCATCCCATTTTCAGAGATCACGATGGGCAGGTGGTAGCGTTCATACAGAAATCTTGGTCCCCAGTACAGACTTTCCGGCACAACCGGCCAGTCCATACAGGTTTTGGGAAATCCCTGTTTTCTGCTGCAGCGGACTGGCTTTCCATCCGGCCCTGCCTGAACCTGATAACCGTTATAGATGTTCTGGGCATAGAAGTCCAGAGGCTGCGCCATAAGCTCCAGATCCTTGGGACGGATATCCGGCATATCCGCTCCGTAGATGGAAAATGCCTCCTCCGGATATTTGCCAAGCAGAACCGGATCACTCCACATGCTCACACTCCACAGATAATTGGGATCCTGTTCCTCTGGTCGAACAGAAAAGTACATGTCCCTTGCCAGATGGATATTCTCCTGGGACTCATCGATGGGACAGGCAACCGTTGAGGTTGGTGCATAACCGATTCTGGCATCCGGAATCTCGCTTCGAATTGCCTGAACTGCCGCTCCGTGGGCCATCATCACATGATGCGCCATCAGAAGTGCCGAACGACGGGACAGGCGGTCTCCCGGTGCATGTTCCCCTGTTACCTGTCCAAGTCCCACAAAACACTGGGGCTCATTAAAGGTTATAATCATGGAGATCAGATCCTTGTAGGCATGTGCCACAGTCCGTGCATACCTGGCAAACCAGTTCACGGAATCCGGATTCTGCCAGCCGCCCCGGATATAAAGCGCAAAGGGCAGATCCCAGTGAAACAGCGTCACACAGGGCTTAATATTCTTTTCCAGCAGTGCTTCCATCAGTTCCCGGTAGAACCGGATTCCTTCTTCATTAACCTCTCCGGTTCCATCGGGAAAGATTCTGGACCAGGCGATGGAAAAGCGATAAGACTTGATGCCAAGTGCTGCCATCAGCTCCACATCTTCCCGAAATCGTCGGTAGTGATCGCAGGCTTCCTCCCCGTTGTGACCGCTATATACTTTTCCGGGTTTGGTACAAAAGTCGTCCCAGACAGTGTAGCCCCTTCCCCCGGCTTTCGCTGCTCCCTCCACCTGATAGGCTGCGGTAGCAGTTCCCCATAAAAAATCATCCCGAAATCCCATACTCAGATCCCTTTCGCTATTTTTTTTACTTTTTCCAGACTTTCCAGATAGGCTCCATCTGAGTCCAGATGCTCGATAATCATAGGCATATCCGGTGATACAGAATCTGCCAGCTGCATATATCTTTGGAGATCCACTTCCCCCTCCCCGCAGCTTACCTCCTTCAGCTGCAGCGTAAATGCCTCCTGTAAAGCCACATCCTTCAGATGCATGCTTTTGATATACGGTCCCAGCTTCTCGAAGCATTCCTCTATGAATTCTCCGCTGTAATAATAGCGTCTGAGATCCGTAATCCAGTTAAAAACATCCAGATGTACTGCAAATGCTTCCCGGTTCACCTCCTGGATCAATCTTACATATTCATCCGGCCCCATGGGGTACATCCAGGGCATAGGTTCGATAGTATAGAAGGTATGCGTCGGATTTACCCCGTCGATGATCTCCTGAATACTCGATACGGTTTTGTCCCATACCTCCCGGGACAGGTTCTCCCGGTAATGTCCGTCCCAGCGTTTTCCCATGCTTCCTGCCACATTGACACAGCACCTTGCACCGATGCGTTCCGCCAGGGCAAGCTGCCCCCTGCATCTCTCCAGTGCCGCTTTTCTGGTTTTTTCCTCCGATGCAATCGGGCTGCACCAGGCCCCTACCTCTGCGATCACCAGATCATACTTCTTCGCCGCAGCCACATAGGCCTGAATCTGTGATTCCTCTGCCAGATAATCCACGGGGAATACCACACTTCCACAGCCCAGCTTTCGCATCTTAGCTCCCCACTGCTCTGCATCCTTATATCCCAGATCGCTGGATACTCCAAGTCTCATGCCATCTTCCCCCTTTTCCTACTTCAGTACTACCTATCGCTTTCCAAAAGCTCTACCAGAACCTTCAGCGGCTCATAAGCTGACAGATACGCATATCTTCCTGATCCGTCGCCGTACTCACCCTTCTGCTCCAGCTTCATGCCAAACTCTGTGCAGTCGATAATTGCTTTCTGCATACCATTTTTCACGTTGAATGCCAGATGATGCATACCCTCGCCATGCTCATTCAGGAATTCTCTCCAGGTAGATGGGTTCTCATTTGGCTGAATCAGCTCCAGCTGGAGTCCCGGTCCCACATCGAAGAATGCCATCAGGCAGTTTGCCTCCGGTGCAGGCTGTCCCTTATACTCTGTCTGTGTGATCGCATAATCTCCACAGGGAACGGTAGGCGGTGCCTCAACTCCTAAAAACTCTGCCCATTTTGCCTTTGTTGCCTCTACATCCTTTACGATAAATCCTACCTGTGCAACTAAATTTGTTCCTACTACACCCTTCATGTCTTTGTTCTCCTTTGGTTTTATTTTAGTTTCTCTTGTAGCTATATACACGCTGAACAGCTCAGATTCTCCCGGCCTCGCCTCCCAGAGGAAGGGGTTCGGGTCTTTCGCAGTCAGTCTGCATCACATAAGTACTGCCACTTCTTGCCGCCTCCATGATACCATTCATGGCTTCTGTCACATGGCAGGCAAGTCTGGTTCCGGTTCTGGGATCCCGCTTTTTGCGGATAGCCTGAGCCAGCTCCAGCACTCCCAGTCCTCTGGTATAATCAGCAAGGCGGTGATACAGCTCCGGTACCTGAACCGGCTTTACAGGACGATTCAAAGCTTCCTTGGATTCCCCGTAAACCTCGTCAATCGTATTCTCAAACCGATACAAAAGGGGTTCCCCACCGGACATATTCGGATCCGGAACAACCAGGGTTCCCTGGGTTCCATAGATCTCCATCCTTGGAAGGCTGGAATACCAGATATCAAAGCTCATGTTCATGCTTACTGCAACATTTCCCTCCATCTGAAGAATGGCGGAATAATGTGTGGGGATCTCTACCCTTAACTCCTGTCCCCTTCTTGGTTCACTGTAGATGGTGCGCTTCTCAAAACCGGTTCTGGCTACGCTTTGAATCTTTTCGATTTTGCCAAGCAGTGTTACCAAAGCGGTCAGATAGTAGGGCCCCATATCAAACAGTGGTCCGCCCCCCTCCTTGTAGAAGAAGTCCGGTGACGGATGCCAGGTTTCCACACCACCTGACATCATATTCGCCGTGGCGTAAAGGGGTTTCCCGATCCACCCGTCACGAATCAGCTTTCCGCAGGTCTGCAGGGAGGAACCTAAAAAGGTATCCGGTGCACAGCCCACGTACAGCTTTTTTTCCTTCGCCAGATCCTCGATCTCCCTTGCCTCTTCCAGTGACAAAGCAAAAGGTTTTTCACAGAATACATGCTTTCCTGCTTCCAGGATCCGGCGGTTAATTCCTGTGTGAAACTTTGGAGGCGTGAGATTGATCACGATGACAATCTCGGGATCCTCCAGCAGCTGTTCCACTGTATAGGCGTGGGGAATCTCATATTCCCGGGCTTTCTGCTGGGCTGCCGCCGGATTCACATCCCCGCAGGCCGTCACCTCTAACTCTCTGTAATATTGTGTGATATCGTGGAGGTACGTGTTGCTGATCACGCCGCAGCCGATGATGCCAATCTTTGTTCTTTCCATAGGTATGACTCACTTTCCCAGAATCAGACTGTCCCTTGTCCCCACCCCTGGCGGTTTATGACATGGGCTCACCTTTGTAGTTGATAAAAGGAATCTCAAGCTTTGGATCTACCTTTCTTTCTAAAATCCGGTAGATACCTTCTGCGGATTCCTCCGCCTCGATCTGTGCATTTTCCTTTCCCATCACGGTGTTCATCCGTCCGGGATGCAGCATAAAGATCCGGATATGCTCTTCTTTTTTCTCATGTGCCAGGTAATTGCGGATCTTCTGGGTATACATATTCGCTGCGTATTTTGACACACCGTAGGAAAGATAATTCCATCCCTCTGTATCCAGATTTCCCGCTTCTGAGGTAATGTTGATAATGCAGGGTTCCTTCGCCTGATAGAGAAGCGGCATAAAATACTTCAGCACGATGGCTGGTCCCACTGCATTGACATCTATGGTCTTACGGTATTTCTCGATATCCAGACCTGTGATGGCATCCCCATCGTCGTATTTTGATTCGAATAATACACCTGCATTATTTACAAGAAAATCAAGATGCCCTGTGGCAGTTTGAACCTCTGATGCTGCCTGAGAAACCTGAGCCTCATGGGTAACATCCATCTGCTGAATGATCAGTCGTTCCTGATATCTCTCCTTTAAGACAAGGAGTGTCTCCGGCAGCGGATTCACTTTTCTGCATGCCGCAATCAGGGTATCTCCCTTTTCCAATCCCAGTGTTACAAGAGCAAGACCCAGCCCCTGTGCTGCACCGGTTACTAATCCTATCATATTCCTCACCCCTTTTATAGGCTCTGATTCCTGGTCAGGAATCCACTTCGTTGAACTTGAATACTTTGAACAGTACCAGTATGATTGCCATAGCGATAATCAACAGTACCCAGGCCATGGCAGATGCGTATCCCATCTTGAAGAACTGGAATGCATTCTGATACAGATACAGCGCATAAAACATGGTGGAGTTGTCCGGTCCGCCGGAGGTGATAATATATGGCTCCGCAAACCACTGAAACACTCCGATAATTAAGGTTACTACATTATATAATATCGTAGATTTCAAAAGCGGTATGGTGATGGATATGGTCTGTCGGAAGAATCCTGCACCATCCAACGCTGCCGCTTCATACAGGGAATCCGAGATATCCTGCAATCCTGCCAGGTAGATAATGATAGCATTTCCGCAGGTCCATATCATAATCAGGATAAATGCCGGCTTGGACCAGGTAACGCTTGAGATCCATCCAGGTCCCGAGATACCAAAGGCTCCAAGAAGACGGTTGATAATTCCCGAATCCGGCTGCAGCATCCACACCCACAGAAGGCAGGCTACTACCGTTGGTATCAGTGTTGGTATAAAAAACATAATACGGAAAACACCGGTGTATTTTAGCTTTTTATTGTTCAGCAGAATCGACACCCAGATTGCTGTAAATGTGGTAATCGGCACACCGATCAATATCATGTAGCCTGTGTTATACAGTGCCTTCAAAAATGTCTTATCTGCAAAGAGATCCTTGTAGTTTTGCAGACCCACGAAAATCGGATCCTGCACTACCTTGTATTCGCAGAAAGAGTAATATAGAGAGCTTAAGATCGGATACAGGGTAAATACTATAACTCCAAAGATCCATGGGGAGATAAAAAGCATCGCATGCTTAAACTCTGTCCGTTTTAGATTCATTTTCCTTTTTTTCATAGTATTATCCTTTCACACCCGACATGGCAATTCCCTGTATAAAGTACTTCTGCAGTATAAAGAATAAGATCAGCACCGGCAAAACCATCAGAGAACCCAGGGTTAAAAGCAGTGCCCAGTTGGGATTCAGCGGGGATTTCAGCATGGAAGCCGCCAGTGACAGTGTGTACAGTTCATCCCCGCTTAAGAATACCAGCGGTCCGATAAAATCATTCCAGGATCTGATAAAAGCAAAGATTGCTACCGTTGCCAGAGCAGGTTTCGCCATAGGCATCAGAATACTCAGGTAAATCCGAAACTCACTTGCCCCATCCACCCGGGCCGCATAGGTAATCTCATCCGGAACTCCCACAAAAAACTGCCTCAGCAGGAAGATGAAAAATGGATTGCCGAAGAAACAGGGTACAATCAGCGGCAGGAAGGTTCCGATCCATCCCAGCTTGTTGAATAACAGGAACAGCGGTACCAATGTTACCTGATAAGGAAGAATCATCGTTACGATTACAATCATAAAAACCTTGTCTCTTCCGGTCCAGTGCAGTCTGGCAAATCCATAGGCCGCCAGAGAACAGGAGATCAGGGAACCAGCGATGTTAAAGCCTACGATAATCAGCGTATTCCGAAGGTAAGTGAAAAATGGAATCGTCTGAAACATCTTGACATAGTTATCAAAAGAAAATCGATCCGGCAGCCATTTGAACGGGACCCGAAAGAGCTCGCTCTCTCCTTTAAAGGATCCCAGAAACAGGAACATAAATGGTATCAAAAAGCAAACGGCGATAGCTACCAGAATACCGTACATAATCACTTTAAAGAGAATCTCCGACGGAGAAATTCTTCGTTTTCTTGACACCTTTTGATTTGTGCTATTCATCTTTTCCTCCAGTCCGAAAATATTATAGCAGAGCATACAAAAACCGACAGGTCAGGTGTTTACCCAGCCTGTCGGGATCTGATTGTTTGTTACTATTTCATTTAGTTTTCTGCGTCCAGCTGCTTTTGGAATTTATCCTGCAGCTCCTGGAGTCCCGCTTTGATATCTGCATTGGAATAGATGACAGATTCACGGAATGCCTGGAAGGAGGTGGAAAGCTCCGCTGATACGGAACAAAGTGCCGGGATTCCGTTTTCCGGTGAATTGGCAATTTCTCTTTCCAAAGCATACATCTCATCGCCTTCTTTTGTCAGGCTTACATCGTCAAATGCTGCATCGCTGGTAGGGATACTTCTCCACTGCTTGAAGTTGTCATCATTTACCTGTGAGGACAGACAGAACTTGATAAATAAGGTTGCAAGCTCTGCGTTCTTTGCTCCAGTAGGAATACCGAATACATTGACACCAAAGGTGGTACTGTTGGCTCTTCCGCCTTCCGGAACCGGAACTGCACATACTTTATAGTTGACATCCGGTGCATAGATCTTAAGTGCATTCGAGAACCAGTTTCCTGTGATGGTCATACCAACTTTGCCTCTCATAAAGGCATGATCTGGTGAGAACATACCACCAAGTCCGGAGGTAAAGGACTGAATCTTTTCCGGATTGTACTTCTGTGCATAGCTCTGTACCCATTCCAGATAGTTTACCATGGTATCAGAGGTCAGATCCAGCTTGTTCGCTGCAGCATCGTAGGGATCACAACCCATAATATAAGGAACAACAAATGCATCATTTCCACTGTCCAACCATGGAATCAGACCGAATCTCTCATAGTTTCCATCTGCGTCTACTTTTGTCATGGCATCTGCCCACTGATCCAGCTCTTCCAGGGTTGTAGGCGGTGTATCAGGATCAAGACCTACCTCTGTGGCAATGTCCGGATTGTAGTAAAGCATAATAACATTGGCATCCTGCGGAATCAGATAAGGTGTATCTTTATAATAGATTACATCCTTGCAGCCTGGGAAGAAATCATCCAGGTTAATTCCTACCTTGTCCAGCGGCTCGCTCAGATCCTCGAGGCTTCCGTTGGTGGCATATGTATATACCGAGGTTGGGTTATCCGAGATAAATACATCCGGTCCGGTTCCTCCTGCGATAGCGGATAAGAGTTTTCCGTTGTTGACACCTGCTCCATCCGGAACAAACTGTACATTACACTTAATTCCCTTATCTGCATAAAGTTCGTTAAACAGATCTACTCTGGACTGATCCCAGGTCTGAGAATCTCCTGTAAATGCAGACCAGTAGGTGAATTCTCCTGTCAGATCCGTATCCTCTGCAACCATTCCGTTAATCTCCACTTTGGCATTCTCATAGGAGCCTGCCTTGGATGCCGATGAAGTACTGCCTGATGCGGATGATGTTGCTGTTGTTCCTGTGCCCCCGCAGCCTGCCAGCATTCCCGCTGTCATTACTGCTGCCATTCCAAAAGAAATTACTTTTCTCCTATTCATACTGTAAATCCTCCCATTCTTCTCTTCCGTTTTATTCCTGCTCTTTTACCTGCAGAAAGGTTCCGAATTTTTCCCTGCTGTCAAATACGGTGTAATTTCCCCCCGGATATTCCCCGTAGTGACGAATCGGCATACCATGTTCCTCGAAGTACTTTACCACTGCGTCTCTGTCCTTTGTGGTAAATGCAATATGATGAATGCCATCTCCATTCTTTTCCAAAAAATCTTTCCAGGAGCTTGGCTCCTCATCGGGCTGTGTCAGCTCCAGAACTACCTGTCCCAGATCAAATACCGCAAGCTTCGCACGGGTTTTTGTAGGTTCTCCCTCAAACTGTGTATGTGCAATTTCCTGCGGCGGAACCTGAAAAATCTCTGGCATGGGAACGCCAAATAGCTTTGCATACTCCCCTGCGGTTTTTTCAAGATCCTTTACTACCATCGCAACCTGACATATTGTCTTTCCATCTATAATACCCATAATACTCATTCTCCTTCTTGTAGTCTCCCGGCGCCCTGGGATTTCTTATCTGATAGACACAGTATAGTATTTTCCCCTCTTCCCCGCTAACTAGCGCTTGCTTCTTAATAGTCAGATCTTGCTGTTTGCCTTTTCTTTTATTTCTGTTTTTTCTTCTTGTGGTTGAATCTTTTCATTTTTATTGTTATATTGTATGTATTATTATTTGTTTCTTACTATTTTTTATCATTTTTTGCTATTGTCTTGTCAAATAGTAATATATTTTTGTGTTTTTTCCTTACTTGTCCGTTATTTTGACGAGCATTTTTTAGTTATATTAGGTATCGTAATCTCATTTACAAAAGGAGGACAATAAGCCATGATATTAAAGAATTCCTTTGAAGCCCAGCAGTTTAATGATGGTTACTCCATCAACTGCTCCTTCGTCAACTCCCCAAACCGCTTTCCCGATCACTGGCATAATTTTGTAGAAATCATCGCTCCCATGCAGGAAGACTTTGAGATTACCATCAATTCCGAAGTTTATCACCTGAAGGAGTGCCAGATCGCCTACGTCCATCCGGGACAGCTCCACGCTATCTCTTCCCGCCAGAAAAAGCCCTGCATTATCGTACAGTTTGATCCTTCTCTGCTCACAAGGATGAAAAATTATAATGACCATACGCTGTTATTCAATCAGGTGGGAATTCTGGACGAAGCCTTTTGCTCCGCCTCGGGCATTTCTTCTCTGTTGAACATCCTGATTGATATTAAAAATCAGTACTATAGCCATGACCATTTTCGTGAGCTGCGATTGTGCAGCCAGCTGATGGAGTTTCATGCCTCTTTGGGCGAATTTTTGGAAAAGCGCTTTTATGAGCAGAAAGCTCCTGCTGACTTGATCAGTTTTAAAAAGCACAACAAACAATTTAATAAAATATGTGGTTATATTACGCAGAACTGCGCACAGGATCTGACTTTAGATCAGCTTGCAGAATATTCAGGATTCAGCAAATATCACTTTTCCAGATTATTCAAAGAATTTACCAATACAACATTTTTAAACTTTCTCACCACCGCAAGGCTGGGAAAAACCATGGAACTGCTTTCCGACTCCACCCTGGCAATTACCGACGTAGCCTACCAGTCTGGCTTCGGAAGTCTTACTACCTTCAACCGCATCTTCCGGCAATACATGGGATGTACCCCTTCCAAATACCGGAACCTGCTCAACGCCTCCAATTCCTGCCTCGAGACACCTTCCACTCCTGCACCATGACAGAAGTGGAGGCTGTCGCACTTCGGTGGTCGGGAGTCCCTTATAAGGGCGGAACATATTTGCAGAAGTCCTAAGTATACCAAAACAACCGGTTTTGCGTTATAAGAAATCAGCATACTGTCTGAGCACAGCGAGTTTATGATGATTTCTTATGATTTTAGCAAAATCGGTTGTTTTTTTGTATACTCTTGGACTTCGAAACCCTGTTCCGCCCTTATAAGGGACTCCCGGCCGCCGAAGTACAACAGCCCCCACGACACTTTTTTATACGTTGAATCTAAAGAGAATCACATCGCCGTCTTTGACGATGTATTCCTTGCCTTCCATGCGAACCAGGCCTTTTTCTCTTGCACCGTTGTAGGAACCGCAGTCCAGGAGGTCCTGATAATTTACAACCTCCGCCTTGATAAAGCCACGTTCAAAATCGGTGTGGATTTTTCCTGCAGCCTGTGGCGCTTTTGTTCCCATCTTGATGGTCCATGCACGGGTTTCATCTTCTCCAGAAGTCAAAAAGCTCATCAGTCCCAGCGTACGGTAGCTGGCTTCGATCAGCTTGTCCAGTCCGGACTCGGTAAGTCCCAGATCTTCCAGGAACTCCTGTTTTTCATCGTCATCCAGCTCAGAGATCTCTGCTTCGATTTCCGCACAGATTACAAATACTTCACTGTTCTTTTCCTGTCCAAGCTTTCTCACCTTCTGTACATACGCATTGGAAGCGCCATCGTCTGCCAGATCATCCTCGCTGACATTTGCCGCATAGATCACCGGTTTGTTGGTCAGCAGATTGTACTCTGACATCCAGCCTTCCTCGTCTTCATTTTCCGTCTCAAAGAGGATGGCATCCTGTCCTGCTTCCAGATGTGCTTTCAGGCGTTCCAGAAGTGCCAGTTCCTTGGCTGCTGTCTTATCCATACGTGCTGTCTTGGCCGTTTTGGATATTCTGCGCTCCAGAATCTCCAGATCCGAGAAGATCAGCTCCAGATCAATCGTCTCGATATCACGCAGCGGATCAATACAGCCATCTACATGAATCACGTTGGGATCGTCAAAGCAGCGCACCACATGTACGATAGCGTCAACCTCGCGAATATTGGCAAGGAACTGATTTCCAAGACCTTCCCCTTTGGATGCTCCCTTAACCAGTCCTGCGATGTCTACAAATTCTACAACAGCAGGCGTTACCTTTTTAGATTTATAAAAATCTCCCAGAAGCTTAATACGGTTGTCCGGAACCGGAACAATCCCCACATTGGGATCAATAGTACAAAAGGGATAGTTTGCGGATTCCGCTCCTGCTTTTGTCAAAGAATTAAACAATGTACTCTTTCCTACATTTGGTAAACCAACAATACCTAACTTCATTTTCTTCTATACCTATCCAGAACGCCCTGATTTACCAGGGTTTCTGCCTCTCATTAAATTTTCTGTTCGCCGTCTGGCAAAAGCAAATCACCTGTCACAAGGCATACTGCCTGTAATTCGAACTCCTTTCGAATCTCAAAAAAGAGTCCAACGCAACTATAGATTATAGCATACAGAACCCTTTTTATCAATCATAAATCCGACAATTACTGCCGTAGTTAGGTGGTAAGCAAAAAAAGAAGGTAATTGTAACCATTTCCTTGTTCATTTGGCAAAACAGAGATTTTCGTTGTAATGAAGAGTAGCAGAAACTTTCGTAGCAAGCATGATAACCGCCCGTATAAGGGTGAAAAAAATATTATCCTAAAATGTTCATCATAATCTTCTCCTCTTTACGTATTTTTGAGATACCATATCTTCAACTCTCAGTTTATGTTGTCTTTTAGTCTACAAATCACTCCTCCTTCCATTTCATAAACCTCATCGCAAAGAACCTCTATATCCTCCCGGTTATGACTAGCCAAAATAATTAGTTTGTTTTCTTCTTTCATCTTTAACAGAAGCTCCCTGATCTCTCTCACCCCATTTTTATCCAAACCATTCATAGGCTCATCCAAAATTAAAATTTCCGGATCTTCCATAATGGCCTGTGCAATGGCAAGTCTCTGGCGCATACCCAGCGAATACTTTCCAACAGCACGCTTTAATGTAGGATCTAAACCAACTTTTCTTAGAACAGAATAAATATGTTCTTTGTTTTTCTTATTTCGTAATGTATAAAGAAATTCCAGGTTATGATAGCCGCTCCACGTCCGTAAAAACCCTGGTTCTTCAATAATAATCCCCGCATCAGTCAGCATATCCTTATCTTTCCCCATCACCTTACCGTTTACAGAGATCATTCCTTCATCGCAGGAAAGAAAACCGCAAATAGATTTAAACAAAACAGTCTTTCCAGAACCGTTGTGTCCTACAATCCCATAAATTCTGCCACTCTGACAGGAAATTGAAACATCCTTTAAAACTTTGTTATCTTTAAAGCTTTTACTTACATGCGATACTTTGATTATATAATTCTGTCTGTCCATATATTCCCCACTCCTATATATCCTCATTTTCCCAGTTAAATTCTATTTTTTTTACCTTCATTAAAATAATTACTGTCATACATAAAATCCCTACTATTAAGAACCCAAACATATAGGGTATGGACGGCAGCCAATAATAACCATAATCCGGAGTTGCAAGCCTTGCCAGTTCAGCCCATATCGTTGGGACAAAAAATGCCAGTTTATGGCGTATCAAGGGATGTATATTCAATACAGGAAACAGGGCAATCGCCAGGGCAAGACTGCCTGCGACTGCAGCAATCTTATTCAAAAACAAACTTAACAGAAACATCAGAACCCCTATAAATATACAGATAAAAACACAAAGAAGGATTTCTATTCCCATAAGTTGTAATGGAGAAAATTCAGAGAAAATTTCATAATAAATAACCACAGAACTGTCAAACTGCGTAAGAGCCTTTGTCATTGCTGCGGTTCTCAACAGTTTTCCCCATTCATAACTCCACTCAATATCTGGCAAAAGAGGAAGTATTGTACAGACAACTGCCACAACAGTAAGAACAACGGAGCGGATAAAAATCCCTCCTATCTGCCCTAATGCCCAGCATTTTCTTCCTACACGAATTGCATGATACATATTCACGTGCTGCATAAAAGGCACATCTGAGTTCACATAAATTACCCCAAACCAAAACATAATCAGATAAGAAAAACTACACATAGCAAATGGAAATACACACCATGAAGAAGGATAGTCCACTGCAACGGAAAACTGTCGAATAGACCCCACATATGATCTGCTAACTACAAGCATCAATATTGCAAAAACTGCCATTTTACTATTGATGATTTTCATCATGGAATTTTTCCAGGTATACTGTAATAAGTTCATATTCCCACCTCTACAATCTGTTTTTTATTTTTTTGTAGATTCCCCAGGTAAACAGCGCAGAAAAACACAAACTGCAGCCAAAGACCGTAAGAAAATACTGTATATCAGTGGAAAACTGATTCAAGTTCGGATATATCAACATTACGCTAAACCAACTCTTCCCACGATATTCCAATAGTATCTGCTGTATTAAAATAGGTGTGATCAATATCAGCATTTTATTGGAAACAAACATAGATAAAAATGAGGCGGCCAATGACAATACCCCTGCAAGCATTCCCATTTGCAATGTACATAAGAAAATATAAGCCCAATAGTGTTCTCCGGCAATCAGTGAACAGTACATTCCTGTCAAATACATATCCTGACCCCCAAAGTCGGATGTCCAGGGTATCTTTAACCGTATAGCCGAAATAAACAAAAGACTTCCCAAAACCATAGTTATTACAGATGATCCATAAACAACAACTGCTTTAGATACCACATATTTCCATACATTTCCTCTATTAATGCTATATCTGGCATATTTGTTTTCCAGGTCTTCGCAAAATACAGTTGCATAAGAAAATGCGCAAAAAGCATAGGCAATCATGATCCCGGACAAATTAACAGCCATACTGTACGTGTCTAACACATTTCCATTTACCATTTCCTCTTCAAACGCATAATTTTCAAGGGAAAACCAGATGGATACAGCAACACCAAAAACAGCTAAATATATCGGATAATTTTTAATCAGACGCTGAATGTCTGATCTGAAATAATGTACTTTATTCATAAAGCATCCCTTTCACTAATTTTTTATTGCAAATATATTTCCTTTCCTGTTTCCGCATTAATTAATGTTACGGATTTACTTGTGTTATTTTCAACCACTTCAAAATACCATATAGGCTCTGTCTCATATTTTTGTTCCTCGTTCAGATATACCCTTTCATAAAATTTTGCTCTTGTTACTTCATAATTAGAATCGTTTAAAATATTTTCAAATTTTTCCCCAACCACAACAGCAATATCCTCAAAAGTCTTCAGTGAAACTTGTTCTTCTCCAGTCTTAAATTCATAAACATTGCTAATGTTTAAATTTTCAACTCCCCTTGTTGAATACACTGCCTGAATGGGGGCATTATCCGGAGTATCATATGCCATGATTCTGGCAATACTCATCATTTCATGAAAAATTGGGATGCCTTCATTTTTTTGGTATGCATAAATAAAATATGCATCATCTTCCTGACTCCAGCTTTCCTTTCTTTTTTCTTCTGCTAAATAGCCTCCCTGTATATATTGTTCTTCCAGATTTTTCATTATCTGGAAATTTAGAGGGTAACAATCGAATATAAAATCTTCTGAATGATATCCCAATTCGTCTATTAATTTTTTTATTTCTGTAATACATTCCTCTTCGCTTTTAAAAGATACCTCCGCCTCTTCAAACACAGCTTGGTTATCCGGATTTTGCACACCGATATTTAAATAATATTTGGAATTGCTGTTTCCGTAAGTAATTCCTTCATTTATACCAAGATTTTCGTCATCCGCAAATAGATAATAATCATACGGTGTTTGCCCTTCATCTACTGAAATTTCCGGTTTTTCAATTAGTTCTTTCCCTTCGCCAAACATAGACCATGCTTTTTCTCTATCACAACAATATAGTCCCTCTACACCAACTGCATCCATAGATTGTCCTTTTATATTATCTGGTACTTCCAGCTTGCAATTAAACTTCACCTTCCCAGAATCAGAGATTTTTTCATATTTTTCCGGGAAACTATATTCTGCTTTTTCCATGGGAACCATTTCTTCCGCTTCTTTTTTATTGGTATCAACAACAGTCTTATTACATCCAGTACAAATGGTACATATGCATAATACCAAACACAAAGAAGCAGCTAATCCACACAATGTTCTTTTAATCTTTTTGTTAAACATAACTCAACTCTCCTCCTAATCTATGAATTTTTAATCTTCCCATACCCTTCCATCATCCTTGGTAATCTGGACGTGCTTTACTATAAGGTTACTGAGTTCCAATTACAACCGCTTTTGCATCAAACGACATTTACCGCCCGTTTTTGGTTGAAAACAGGCAGAACTTGCCGGAGACTTTATCAAGCTACTTGTAAAACGAAATACCAAAACACATAATGAACCAAAATTGTAATTAAATTGTCTTTTCATACGCATTTTTTGCATTTGGAAATTCTATATGATAGGATATATGCAGATATACATTCATTAGAAAGCCAGGTACAAAAATGCGTATTTTAATTTGTGATGACGATACTCTGATCATTGAACAATTACAGAAATATATTGAATCCTACTTTGAATCAAACCATTTAAAATGTCCCGAGTTAGTTTTATTTACCAGTGGTGAATCTTTATTAGCTGACAAAGCAGAAAAAGATATTGTTTTTCTGGATATTGAAATGCCCGGCATGAATGGAATTTATGTAGGAAATCAATTAAAAAAAGCAAATAAAAATATCATGATTTTTATTGTTACCTCTTATTCTGAATATTTGGATGAGGCAATGCGTTTTCATGTATTCCGCTATCTTTCTAAACCTTTGGACAAGCAGCGTTTTTTCCGAAATATGAAAGATGCCTTAGCTTATTACAATTCCATTACTACCAAAATCCCTGTTGAAACTAAGCAGGGGGTATATTCATTTCCTGCTTCACAGATTATTTCAATAGAAGCCCAAGGACGAAAAGTGATTGTACATACTACCCGGCAGGATTTTGACTCTATTCATAATATGGATTATTGGCTGGAGCAGATCCCCAAAAACAGCTTTTTCCAGACACACAGGAGCTTTATTGTTAATTTCGAACATATAGTGGACTTTGATCATTCCACTATACATTTATCAAATCAGCAGATTACAGCTTACCTGACACGCAGAAAATACAGTTCCTTTAAAAATGCTTATTTACTATATCTGGAAAGTATGAGGTAAAAGTAGATGGAACATATCGTTTTACTTTTTTTTAGTTTTTTTACAGAAGCGGTTATCTTATGGCAATACGCATCCAGCCTTTTTACCTCTTCTTATAGCAGTAAAATAAGGCTGGCACTATTGAGTGCTCTTTATGCAATATTGTTTCTTCTTTCCCTTCTTGGACAAACAGGGCTTAATATCATCAGCTTTTTTTTAATTAACACTGTTTTTCTTCATCTGCTGTTTAAACTCAAGTTATTAATGGCACTCTTCCATTCCGCTATACTTACAGCAATTATGGGGATTTCCGAACTTGCAGTTTTGGGGATTATATCAAGATTCTTTCCACATTTTCTCTTAGAAGCAGGTGTCGGACTTGTTTTTTATACGGTTTTAAGTAAGATTTTCTTCTTTGCAGTCATTTATTTATTAATTCATTTATTCAAAGGAAAAAAAGAAAATCAGGAACAGTACGATCACTCCGAACTTCTTTTGATGTTAATTCCTGTTTCGTCTATCTTTATTATGTTTACTTTTCTCGCTATTGGTGAAACATCAGCTTTTGCCCCACCTGTTGATTTTATGGTAACTATCTGTGCTGTTTTTCTGCTGATGGTCAATCTGCTTGTATTTGGAATCAACCAACATAATCAGAAAAAATCTCAGGAGTTTATCGATATGCAATTGCTGCTCCAAAAAGAATCCGATTCCGCTGAATACTATGAAATGATGCTATCGCAAAGTGAAAACCAAAGTATTCTGATTCATGATATAAAAAAACATCTTCATTCTATCAGATTACTGAATGAAAAAAATGATTCTGACAAGGTAAATGCATATATACAACGACTTATGGAATCTTCTGATTTAAAAGAAACTGCCAAACTCTGCGATAATGAAATGCTGAATGCAATTCTCTGCCGTTATCAGCGACAATGCAGCGCTAAATATATTTCTTTTCACACGGATATCCGAAGCAATACTGTCCAAAATATTTATCAACACGATCTAACTTCGTTATTTTGCAATTTACTTGACAATGCATTAGAAGCCGCTGAAAGTATCCCAGAAGCTTTCATTGAAATTACTGTGCAAAGGAAGGAAAACTCTCCGTTTATTGTTATTATCGTCATAAATTCTTGTCGAAGTACCCCAGTGTACGATCAGTATGGTATTCCCGCATCCCGTAAAGCAAATAATGGCACACATGGCTTCGGAATCAAAAGCATAAAAAAAGTCTTGAAACAATATCACGGAAATTTGCAAATGTATTATGATAATGATTCCGGTACTTTCCATACAATCATAACCTTGAAACAGTAATATCTAAAAATCATCAGTAGTGAAAGCAGCCGCATATTTTTTTGTCAGAGGTGAATTGTTGTTTCGTACAATGAACTTAACGAAGTGCCACAGCCCCTGCTGAATAGCTACTATTTTTCTCTGAAAAGGCGCAGTATCAATTCCAACAAATCCTATTGCAAATTCTTCATACTGTTTCAAAAAAGTTTGAATAATATACCCACCCATAGATTGCCCTATAAAAACAGCTTTCTTGATATGTTCTTTTTCCAGAATATCTTTTAAGTGTTTAGCTGCACTATGGTATGTAAAATTTACATATGGACGTGATTTTCCGTGTGCTGGAGCATCCCAACAAAGCACTTTAAATTGTTTTTCAAAATAAGAAACCTGTTTTTCAAACAAAGTATGATCTGCCGCAAATAGCCATCAGAAGTCCATAAAAGTTCTTGATATATAAGTCTGATATCTATATCTTGACGGAATTTAGACACATCTACCATTTCCCATAATATGTTCTCACTACTCTTATTTACAGCATAAAAACTCTCTTGGATGCTGGATTTGATTTTTGGCTCTTGCTCGTAATAAGCTTTAACAGCAAACTGATACAAATATGGATAAGAACGAATAACAGAACATTTTGCCAATAGACTACAATGTATCATCTCAAAAAAATCTGTTGTATCGGTAACACGATATTCCGAAGATGCTTTGTGAATTTGCGCAATACTACTGTTCCATAAAAACATATATAGTTCTAGTTTGTTGGTGAAATAGTGGAATAGCAACGCTTTCGAAACACCACCCACATCAGCTATCTCTGACATAGGTGCTTTCTTATAACTGTTTTTGGAAAAGACTTTATATGCAGCGTTAATAATTCTTTGCTGTTTTTCCATTGGTAATTGAAAAAATTTATAATTCATAACTTATCTCCTGTTGACCGTTTCGGTTAATCCAGGCATAGTATAAATCTGTTGACCGTTTTTGAGAAGACTATAAACCAAAAGTTTTCCCACTTTTTGAAAAAACTCCTAAAGAAAAGCCACAGCCCATTGCACCCTGCCGCCTGTCTGCTATGTAAAGTGTCCCTTATGGCTAATTTTTACATCAAATACATGCAAATAGAAACGAGAAATTTTAACTTTTTACAAATAAAATTTCCAATCACCTGTCAAAGTACAGATTACCGCATCCAGAAAATACATGTATCTGGTTAAAGCATTCAAATGCTTGCTATAGACACCATGGATAGATTTCCAAGAGAACAGTAATAATTGTCAGATGAAAAAAACGGAGTACTGAAATAATTACATATTGAACTATCCGCAGCTAAAAAGCGGTAATTACTATCTGAAAAAGCAGAAGATGACAATTCCATGGCAGACGAATTAAACAGTTTAAATACAGTTGCCAGAGCATCCGATTTCAGTTTTTCACACTGTTGAATAAGAGCCAAAAAAGTTTGCGTAGAAGGATCAAGGTCCCAAAAATCAGGCATTTCTACCTCTTTTTACAGAGAAAAAAAGGAATTGCATTTGCGTTTTGTATGTGCTATAGTAATTTTATTCTATTACATATGATTTAATGATCTACGTTTTATCCGGTCTTATCGACCACAGTATCCTCTTTTTATTTTATGTTACACGCATATCTATTACTATCAACATGTCTGAAAGGAAGCATATCTTATGGAAGAAGTCAATCAAATCGAAGAAATCTATCAAATCTATGATCGTGTATTTAAACGTATTTTTAACTTATCATCCACAGCAATCATCAATCTGATCAATGGGCTGTTTGAAACAAATTATCCGCTGGACAGCAGTATCTTTTTCAGCAACAAGGAGTTTGTTGGGCGGAATCTGAACCGTCGTTTTGCGGATGTTATTGTAGTTATTAACGGAGATGCTTATCATTTGGAAGCACAGATGTCTAAGGATTCCGCAATTGTAGTGCGGGTGTTCGAGTATGGATTTCTGCATGCGATGGAAAATCGAGGGGATGAGGAAGATCTGGTTTTTCCGGAACCGGTTGTCATCTATCTTGATACAGAAAAAGAAATCCCAAAAACAAGCCCTCTGCTGC
>JAQUXP010000020.1 GCA_028692395.1 Lachnospiraceae bacterium | reverse complement strand
AGGATACTGTCAATTATGAAAACAAAAAAATTATCAAAAGCAAAAGTAATGTCAGCAAGTATACTGGTAGCAGGTGTTTCTATTTTATGCATCTTTAGTATTAGTGTCAATGCAAAAGATCAGCATAGTGGAACGGCACTGGAACTGTCAACAGCATGGGAAGGGGCCTCTACGGAACAATCTCTGTCGGCACGTATTGAGGAAAGCGCAATGTTTCCCGAATATGAAAAGTATGGATTGAGTTATGATGAGGGAAGTGGATATCTGATGTATGATAATAAAACAGTGGGATATTTCAATGATGAGTTTAAGAAAGATACTTTTTGCAGATTGGAACAAGAAACAGGTGAAATTGGACTAGAGGTAAAAAGGGATGCAAATTGGGATATTATTGATATGGAAGCATTTCCAATGTCGGAAGTGATGGATGGCGAAATATCAGAAATCAGTATTACCAGTAATCCTGACAATGCTTCGACAGCTGAGGAAAGGGATATTGCGGCAGTAGAAGACAGCGCGGTACCGGGCACTTATCTGGAGGAAGCTGAGACAGATAATGAAATACGAAGTACAGCAGATACGGAATACCTGGAACCGGGAATAGATCAGATGTCTTATGAGTCTGATGAAGTGAATATAACCGAAGAAAACATAGAAGCTACTGAAAGGAGAGCTGATGAATGGAAGGAAAGTAAATGAGCCTTAGCAAGCACAGCTTTTCAGCATGATAAGGCTATAGCCAGCGAAGATAAAACGGTCTATACGCTCCAGGGGAGGAGGGTATAGACCGTTCATCAATCAAATAAATCTCTCCAGCATTTCATAAAGCTCTGTGGGTTTTATCGGCTTTGCCAGATGAGCATTCATCCCTGCATTTAGGCTCTCCTGTATATCCTTTGGATATGCATTGGCTGATATGGCAATAATCGGAATCGTGGCTGCATCCGTTCTTTCCATATTACGAATTGCGCTTGCAGCTTCCAGACCTGACTGCTCCGGCATCCGAATATCCATAAGAACAGCGTCAAAACCTCCTATCGGAGATGCCGCAAAAAGTTCAACTGCCAGCTTTCCATTTTCAGCGTGAATCACATTCATCTTTTTCTTTTCCAGCAGCTTACGGGCAATCTGCGCATTTAACGGATGATCCTCTGCAAGAAGAATATTTTTTCCGGCTAAAGACTGTTCAGCATGATTCGATCCGGTTTCCGGTATTTTGATCTGACTTTCGACTGCCAGATCAAAGGACAGCTTTACACTTACCGTGGTTCCTTTTCCCTTTTCACTCTCGACCTGTATTGTTCCGCCCATCTGTTCCAGAAGTCGTTTGGTTATGCTAAGACCAAGTCCGTTTCCCTTCAATTCTGAGCTGATGCCATTATCTTCCTGCGCAAAAGGTTCAAAGAGATGTTCCTTAAACACTTCAGACATTCCGATTCCATTATCCGCAACACGATATACTGCGGAGATTCTTTTCTTAGCATCATCAAATTTTACATCATAGGCTCCCATGCTGATTTTTCCACCGGGTGGTGTGTATAGTACCGCATTGGAAATAATGTTGAAAAAAATCTGTTTTAATCGCTGTTTATCTGTCATGACAATAGGATTCAGAGATGGTCTTATGATCTCAAGCACAATATTTTTCGCCGTGCACTGAGCCTGGAACAGCGTTTCCATCTCCATAAGAAATTCATGGTAGCTATATGGCTCTGGCTTCAATATGACTGCGTCTTTTTCCACCGTATCCATATCCAGAATATCGTTGATCAGCCCCAGCATATAATCACTGGCAGAACGAATATGAGTCATGTTTTCCCGAACAGCTTCCGGGTGATCAGCTTCATCCAGTGTAGCAGCTGTCAATCCCATGATCACATTCATCGGTGTCCGCAGATCATGACTCATCCGTGACATAAAGTCCATCTTTGCTTTTCCGGCTTTTTCTGATACCTCCAATGCAATCCGCAATTCTTCATTTTGCTTTAGCTCTTCTTGCATTCTTCTGGATTCCATCAGCGCCCGGTTCAGCTCTCTTTGCATATTGATCATCTGATTATTCATCTTCTGCATTTCTTCCAGATAAAACTGTTCTTCTGTAATATCTGGTTTTACAAAATGTTCGTCTGCGCCCATTGAATCAGTCCCCTTGCATCTATTGTATAAATATCTGCATTCCATTCACGCCAAATATCTGGTATGTCCTCAAACGCTTTTCCTCCCACAGCAATCTTTAAATCAGGAGTTTTGCTGCGTAATTCCTCAATCATATGTTTACATAAGAGTAAATGCTGCGGCATCGTAACGGATAGAGCAATCAGGTCCGGTTTCTGCTCCTTCACGGTAAGAAGAAGTGCTTCTTCCGGTACCCCTGCCCCTAAAAATAAGCTGTTCCATCCCGCATGGGTAAACAAATCGGTAATCATACGCATTCCCAGTTCATGTAGTTCCCCTCCTATACAGCATCCTATCATGGTATGTCCATTAGGAGGAGTTGAAAAGATCGTAGAATATAGCTGGGAAATTGCTGTCTGGGTCAATGCGGTACAGTAATGCTCCTGTGCTACGCTGATTTTTTTTTCGAACCACAATTCACCGATCTTATACATCACTTTCTGTACCACTTCCAGATAAATATCCTCAATATTCATGCCACCCTGATACAGTTTAAGAAAATACTGCATTGCCTCTTTTGAATCTTTTCTCAAGATGAGGGCGATATAGTCTGCTGCGAGTTGATTGTGTTTTTCCTGCGATCCCGGATGCTCACCGGTTTCGATTCGCTGAAAGCCTTCTCTGGCCAGCCTCTCAATTTCCTGTATTCCCTGCTGGATACAGACTTGTGCGAAGCTATAATCCTCTGAGGGCAGCTCATCCTTTAAGCATACCGACATAGCAACATAAAAATCAATACACTGTTTTGTCATCTGCTCCCTTGTCACATAAACCATCAGATAGGTCAGATATTCATAAGTCCACCTCACATAGGATACAAAAATCTGTTCCTGTTTTAAATCAATGGCGGACTTTAGATAGGAGATTCCATAAAAGAAGTCCCGTTTCATAAATTTCCTTGCTCGTTCGGGAAGCTTATCATATAAGCCTGGTGACTGTTCATACTGTCTTTTGGACATCCGTTGTACAAGTTCACTTAATTCATCTGCTTCATCAATATAGAACAAACTCATATCTATATGCCTCCCTATTTCTATAAATTGGTAAATGCTCCGTCCTGTGGGAATAGTAACATTTTTCGTAACTATTCAGCAGATCCGTGCATTTGCTGTGCGGATCGTAAGAAAGTGATGCAAGAGTGAGAAAATCCCATCACCGAAGGTGATTTTAAATGGATTTTCGAAGGTAACTGGTCAGCTACTGAACAGTTACCATTTTTTTTTACTCTTATCATATCATTCAAAAAGGATTTATTCAATGATTCACACAAGAATCTGTAAAATATTTAGATGAATTACGCAACAAACATCGAAAAAAGGGACTATCACTTCGGTGATTGGGAGTCCCTCTGAGGGCTGAACACGGTTTCGAAGTCCAAGAGTATACAAAAAAACAAACGATTTTGCTAAAATCATAAGAAATCAGCATAAACTCGCTGTGCTCAGACAGTATGCTGATTTCTTATAACGCAAAATCGGTTGTTTTGGTATACTTAGGACTTCTGCAAATGTGTTCAGCCCTCAGAGGGACTCCCGATCACCGAAGTGATATGCCCCTCAAACTGGGCACCAAAGTGCGATGGTCCAGGGGCATGAACCGGTTTGCCCCGAGACTGCAAATTCATTATTTAGGTCAAATCCCTTTATTCACCAAGCAGTTTTTTCAGGTCCTCTTCCGGAGAACTGATGGGTCCCAGATTATAGTGCTCTACCAGATAGTTCAACACATTTGGAGAAATAAATGCTGGCAGGGAGGGTCCCAGCAGGATATCTTTAATTCCTAAGTGCAGCAGAGTCAAAAGGATACATACGGCTTTTTGCTCATACCAGGATAATACCATGGAAAGGGGCAGTTCATTTACACCACACCCAAAGGCATCTGCCAACGCAATAGCTACCTGGATTGCGGAGTAAGCATCATTACACTGTCCCATATCCAGGATACGGGGCAGACCGCCGATGGTGCCAAGATCCAGGTCGTTAAAGCGATATTTGCCGCAGGCCAGAGTCAGGATCATCGTATCCTTCGGTGTCTGTTTTACGAATTCGGTAAAGTAGTTTCTTCCAGTCCTGGCTCCATCGCATCCGCCTACCAGGAAGAAGTGTTTGATAGCGCCACTTTTTACGGCGTTGATAATGGTATCAGCTGCGCCGAGCACCGCACCATGGCCGAAGCCAGTGGTGACTTCCCTGCCGCCATTGATTCCGGTGAATATGGTATCCTCAGTAAAGCCACCAAGCTCCAGTGCCTTTTCAATGACAGGGGTAAAGTCTTTCTCATCATCGATAGAAACGATTTCCGGATAAGAAACCACTTCCGTAGTAAATACACGGTCTGCATAGCTTGCTTTGGGAGGCATGAGACAGTTGGTGGTAAAGAGAATCGGAGCCGGGAGCTGGTCAAATTCCTTCTGCTGATTCTGCCATGCAGTTCCGAAATTTCCCTTTAGATGAGGGTAAGCTTTCAGTTTTGGATAAGCATGAGCCGGGAGCATTTCGCCATGGGTATAGATGTTGATGCCCTTATCCCTGGTTTGCTCCAGTAACAGTTCCAGATCTTTCAGATCATGTCCAGTTACTACGATAAATGGTCCTTTTTCTACGGAAAGTGGCACTGTAGTGGGAATCGGGGTGCCATAGGTCTCTGTGTTGGCCTGATCCAGCAGAGCCATGCATCTTAGATTTACTGCTCCTACTTCCAAAACGAGAGGGAGTAGCTGCTCCATAGTAAAGTCTTCACCAACAGCAAACATTCCCTTATAGAAGAAAGCATTCACTGCATCATCGGTATAGCCCAGCACCATGGCGTGATAAGCATAGGCTGCCATACCCCGCAGTCCGAAAAGAATCAGGGACTTGAGGGAACGGATATCCTCCTGCGCATTCCATAACAGATTCATATCATAATTATCGTTGTGTCCACAGGGGGATGCGCATGCTCCCAAGCCCTGGGTCAGAGAAGTTTTCTCTTTTTCGACATCTGCGATACGCAGCTTTACGGTTTCCTGATTGAAGTTTACGTTGGTAACCGTAGTAAATAATCCTTCGATCATAAGTTTATGTGTATGTGCAGCAGGCTGACTGTTTTTGGCAGCTCTTGCCAGACCAATCAGTGCTCCGGTCAGCGCATCCTGCAGCTTTGCAACATTGGCATCCTTCCCACAGACACCTTTTTTACCGGTACATCCACTGCAGCCTGCAGTCTGTTCACATTGATAACAAAACATTTCCTTTGTCATTTTGTTTTCCTCCTTGACTTGATACACGGATTATAATACAATGAGGAAAATAATTCTGTTGTTTTTACAACAAAAAGGAGAAAATGAAAAAATATAGCGAAATTCTGAAACAATCTTCCCTTTTTGCGGGAATTTCGGAGGAAGAGCTCTTTCCTATGCTGAAATGTCTGGAGGCAGGCAGTGCTTCTTATAAGAAGAATCAATTTATCTACCATATGGGAGATCAGGTGGAAAACCTTGGGATGGTGGCTTTCGGCAGTGTATCTATTATACAGGAGGATTTCTGGGGCAACCGAAATATTGTGTCTAAGATTATGCCGGGGCAGTTGTTCGCAGAAACCTATGCCTGCACTCCACAGGTTCCCATGAAGGTGAGCGTGCTTACAGACGAGCCGACGACAGTGCTGTTTTTCAATGCAGGCCGTGTGCTGACCACCTGCCCGTCTTCCTGTACCTTTCATAGTCGTCTGATTCGTAATCTGGTGTCCACTATGGCCCGGAAAAATCTGATGATGAATGAGAAAATCGCCCATGTGACCCAGCGAAGTACCCGGGAAAAACTATTGTCCTATCTTTCGGCAGAAGCGATAAAAAAGGGATGCTCCACTTTTGAGATT
Source organism: Lachnospiraceae bacterium (assembly GCA_028692395.1). Classification (GTDB taxonomy): domain Bacteria; phylum Bacillota; class Clostridia; order Lachnospirales; family Lachnospiraceae; genus Novisyntrophococcus. Next base: position 58,141 of record JAQUXP010000020.1, on the reverse strand, counting down.
CCGTTCAACCGGCAGCAGCTGGCAGATTATCTTTCCGTAGATCGCAGTGCCATGTCCAACGAACTGGGAAAACTTCGTGATGAAGGGCTGCTGGAATTCAGAAAGAGTGAATTTACGCTGCTGGAATAGACATTGGAAGCTGGACGAAAAAGATTCTACTTTCACGGAGCCGCTGTGGTATAATAAGAATAAGTGAGTACACGAGTGCGGGAGGATAAAGTGCAGTATGGAGACGAAAAAGAATGACTTCTATTTTAACACCCCAGGGAGCATACAAGATCTGACATTTCTGCAAAACCTGATTGACGGGATTCCCTGTGGTGTGGGATTGTTTCGGCTGTATCGGGATCAGAGACTGGAAATGCTGTATCTGAACGAGGAATATTATATGATGCTGGGAACTGCCCGGATCAAGCGGAAAAGATATGAGGGATTTCATGTCATAGAAGCGGTTCATCCAGAAGACAGGAAGCGGCTTCTCCTGGAACTGCAAAAAAGTGTTGATGAAAAGCGCATGTCCGATTTGGACATTCAGCTTATCACGGGAGATGAGAAGCAGTATCGGTGGATTCATATCAAAGGACGTATAGCCTCCGACGCAGAGGAGAGTACAGTTTTATATATCGTCTACTCCGATATTGAAGAGAAGAAGCAGCTTGAGCTGCACCTGCAGGCAAGCAGTCATATTCTGGAGGTGGTAGCGAATACCGGAAATGTCTCTATGTGGAAGTACGATCTGGAGAACAATATGCTTCAGCAGGATCCTCATACCGATGAATCCCTGGGGTATCCCAACCAGATTCCGGGTGGACCGGGGGCGCTTATAACCACAGAAAACATTTATCCGGAAGATGTCAGAGCATATCTGGAGATGTATGAAAGGATCCGGCAGGGAGCGGCATACAGTGAGAGTACGGTTCGGGTATTTCATCAGAAGAAGAAAAAATATGAGTGGCAGAGAATGATTCTGAGTAGAAAATCGAAGGTGGGCGATGCCCAGGATGATCCAATCGGTTTCAGCATGAATGTAGAACTGCAAAAGGAGGTTCAGGCGCAATACGAATGGGAACAGCAGCTCCAAAAGGGTATGATGGAGGAATCCCTGTCGTATTACCGCATGAATCTTTCCGCAGAGATGGTGGAGGAGGCCTATTCCAAGCTCTTCGATGCGTCTTCACTGACGGTTCCCATGAACTATTGGAAACTGCTGGAAAGTGAAATTCTTGTGGGTATTCATAAAGATGACAGGGAACAGGTAGTAGAGGTACTGCAGATAGATCGTATGCTCGCAGCGTATCAAAGGGGCAAGACTTCGGAGCGTGTACTTTATCGAAGATGGATGCCGGATGGAGAACTGCACTGGGTGAAGGGAACTCTGACCAAGACAAAAAGAACCATATCCGATGATATCATAGCATTTTGGGTGGAACAGGATGTGGACCAGGAAGTGAAGGATGAGAATGCTGTTCGATGCATCATCGAAGAGGAGATCGAGCTGTTCGCCCTCTATATGCCAGAATCTAAGACCTGCCGTTATCTTATGGGAAGTTTAGCTGCGAAGACCGGAAAAAGGGAGCCGGTGCAGGTGACTTCCTTACTCTTGGAAGAATGGCTGCAGGATGTACTTCCGGAGGATCGAAAGACTCTTGCAGAATTTGCGAATCCGGAGACCTTACTTGACCGAATTCAGAAAACGCCTATACTGCAGTGCCTATATCGTATTCAGATGGAAGATGGCAGCGTGAGACGGAAAAAGGTTCGTGCCATGTATCTGGATGAAAATGAGACAGAGATTATCTTTGTTCAGCGTGATATCACGGATCTGTATAGAGAGGAACTAAGACAAAAAGAGATTCTCGAGCACGCAATCAAGGAGTCAGAGGATGCCAACAAAGCCAAGACAAATTTTCTATCCAGGATGAGTCACGATATGCGGACACCACTGAATGGTATTATGAATTATTCTGCCTTTATTCAAGAGGCAGAGACACTGGAGGATGCGAAAAATTATGGAGAGAAGATAAAGATCTCAGGTGACTATCTCCAGACACTGATTAACGATACGCTTGGTATGAGCAGGATAGAATCCGGTAAAGTGGAATTAAAGCTGGAACCTTATATTTATTCGGAATTTGAGCCAAGTATTCGTAATGTAATTGAGCCAAAGGCCAGAGCCAAGGGGGTAAAGATCCGCTTTATTGCACCGGATAACACCCAGCAGTATGTCATGCTGGATAAGATGCGTCTGCAGCAGATCTTTGTGAATCTGTTGAATAATGCCATAAAATTCACCCCGCCGGGAGGTATTGTGCAGCTGAAATCGGAGCTGACAGTTCAGACGGAAAATCACGAAAACATACGCTTCACCGTGTCGGATACAGGAATTGGTATGAGTGAGGAGTTTATAAAAAACCGTCTTTTTCAGCCGTTTTCCCAGGAGCATCCAGGACGGGATAATGAGGAAACAGGAACCGGGCTGGGATTGTCCATCGTGAAGCAGCTGGTGGAACTAATGCATGGTACGATCGAGTGTCGCAGCAGGCAGAGAGAGGGAACCACCTTTATTGTGACCATTCCCGTGGACACCCTGAATAATTATGAAGTAAAAAAGAGTAAGCCTGAGAAAATGGATCTTAATATCCTCCAGGGAAAGAGGGTAATGCTCTGTGAGGATCATCCTTTGAATCGTGAAATTGCGGTACATATTTTACATAAAGCGGGCTGTGTGGTGGAAAGCATGGAAGACGGTGAGAAAGGGGTAGCAGCCTTTGAAAACAGTGCTCCCAATTACTATGATCTGATTTTGATGGACATACGCATGCCGGTGATGGATGGCCTTACTGCCGCCAGAGCAATCCGGAGTATGAAGCGCAAAGATGCAGCCACGATACCTATTATAGCCATGACAGCAAATGCCTTTGAGGAAGATGCCAGAAGATCCTTTGATGCTGGTATGAATGCACATCTTGCAAAACCTATTCAGGCAGCCACGATCTATGAAACTATGATTAAGTACCTGGAAAATGCATAGAAGCAGTGTTTCCGGGAGAAAAAAGTGATAGAGAAAATGACGGAATTGTGTCTGAAAAACACGATCCCGTCATTTTTTTATAAATTCCGGGTGGATGTCTTGGGCGGAATGAGTTATACTTATCTAGTACGTCGTTTCCTAAATAAGTTTCATGTAAGCATAGGAAACCTGAGGAGGGAATAGAAAGATGACACTAAAGGATTTGCCGATTGGCAGGAGTGCAACAATTACAGTGATTGGCGGAGAGGGTGCCCTGCGGCAGCATTTTCTGGATATGGGTGTAATACCGGGTGCCACCATCAAACTGGTAAAATATGCTCCTATGGGAGATCCCATGGAGTTTATGATTCACGGCTATGAGCTGACACTTCGAGTGGCAGATGCCCAGCAGATAGAGATTCAGGATACCCGTGAGGATGGGAAAACCATGCAGGATACGGAAGCTTCAGGGCAAGAGAAAGCCGGGAAAAAGAGAATCGGGAAGAACATCGTTCACCCTGGTCTTGGTGAGGGCGGAAAATATCATGTGAAGGCCGATGAACACCCCCTTCCGGAAGGAGAAACGCTGACCTTTGCACTGGCAGGTAATCAAAATTGCGGAAAGACCACACTGTTTAATCAGCTCACCGGAGCGAACCAGCATGTGGGAAATTTTCCCGGCGTTACGGTGGATCGAAAGGATGGTGTTATTAAGGGCTACAGCAATACGCTGATTACGGACCTGCCTGGTATCTATTCTATGTCACCTTATACCAGTGAAGAGATCGTAACCCGGCAGTTTGTTATGGATGAACATCCCCGGGGCATCATCAATATTGTAGATGCTTCTAATATAGAAAGAAATATGTACCTGACCATGCAGCTGATGGAGCTTGGAATCCCCATGGTGCTTGCTCTCAACATGATGGATGAGGTGCGGGAAAATGGAGGCTCGATTCTGGTCAATGAGATGGAGGATATGCTGGGCATTCCTGTGGTTCCCATCTCCGCATCAAAAAATGAGGGTATTGATGAGCTGATCAAGCATGCGGTGCATGTGGCAAAATATCAGGAGCGTCCTGGAAGAATTGATTTCTGCAGGGAGGATCAGCATGGCGGTGCAGTACATAGATGCCTTCACGGAATCATGCATTTGATCGAGGATCATGCAGAAAAGGCGAATATTCCCATCCGCTTTGCAGCCAGTAAGCTGGCGGAGGGAGATCAGAGAATTGAAGAAAAATTAAATCTGGAACAGAATGAAAAAGAAATGTTGGAACATATTATACATCAGATGGAGAAAGAAAGCGGTCTGGATCGAGCGGCAGCTATTGCAGATATGCGTTTTTCCTTTATTCAGGAGGTATGTGATGCCACAGTAGTAAAACCACACGAAAGCAGAGAGCATGCAAGAAGTGCCAGGATAGACCGGATTCTGACCGGAAAATACACGGCAATACCGGCATTTATCGGCATTATGGGTCTGGTGTTCTGGCTGACCTTTAATGTGATCGGGGCGGCGATGCAGAATCTGCTGGATCTGGGAATTACAGAATTATCCAGGCTGGTTGATCAGGCACTTACAGCAGCTCATGTAAATCGTGTGCTCCAGTCGCTTGTAATAGACGGCATCTTTAATGGCGTGGGAAGCGTACTGTCCTTCCTGCCGATTATCGTAACCCTGTTCTTTTTCCTGTCATTGATGGAAGACAGCGGCTATATCGCCAGAGTGGCATTCGTGATGGATAAGCTGCTGAGAAAGATTGGTCTTTCTGGAAGAAGTATCGTACCGATGCTGATTGGTTTTGGCTGCACGGTTCCGGGCGTTATGGCCACAAGAACCCTGCCATCGGAACGTGACCGTAAGATGACGATTCTTCTGACACCATTTATGAGCTGCTCTGCAAAGCTTCCCATCTATGCTTTCTTTGCGGCAGCATTTTTCCCGGGACATGGTGCGATTGTGATGATTGGATTATATCTTCTGGGCATGCTTATAGGAATTCTTATGGCATTATTGATGAAGGGGACTATGTTTCGGGGAGAAGCAGTGCCGTTTGTCATGGAGCTTCCGAACTATCGGATGCCGGGAGCAAAGAATGTGGGGATGCTGCTTTGGGACAAGGCGAAGGATTTTCTGCAGCGTGCATTTACCGTAATCTTCATCGCTACTATGATTATCTGGTTTTTGCAGACCTTCAATGTGCATCTGAATGTGGTAAATGATTCAAAAGACAGTATTCTTGCTATGATGGCAGGCTGGATCGCACCGGTTTTCGCACCGCTGGGATTTGGAGACTGGCGGATATCCACTGCATTGATTACAGGATTTATGGCAAAGGAAAGTGTTGTGGCTACTTTGTCTGTATTGTTTGGCAGCACGGCTGAGCTGGTGGGAGCGATCACTCCTGTGGCAGCGGCAAGCCTGCTGGTTTTCTGTCTGCTTTACACGCCTTGTGTGGCAGCGATTACTTCTATTAAAAGAGAACTGGGAACCCGATGGGCAATTGCCGTTGTGGCAGAACAGTGTTTGATTGCCTGGCTTGCGGCACTGGCTGTAAAGCTGATCGGTATGCTTTTCGGAGCGGTCTGAGGCGAGAGAACGATTCAGAGAGGAGATTCATGTTATGCGTTATATAGGAAGTCATATCTCTTCTTCCAAGGGCTATGAAGTCATGGGAAAACAGGCGCTCAAGCTGGGTGCAACCACCTTTGCATTTTTTACCAGAAACCCAAGAGGTGGAAAAGCCAAGGCCATAGACCCGGCAGATGTGGAGAAGTATCTGGTGATTGCCAGGGAGCAGGAATTTGGTCCAATTGTGGCGCATGCGCCATACACCCTGAATGCCTGTGCAGCCAGAGAGGAACTGCGTACCTTTGCCCGGGAAACCTTTGCAGATGATCTGCGGCGCATGGAATATACACCGGGAAATTATTATAATTTTCATCCGGGCAGTCATGTGGGTCAGGGAACCCAGACAGGAATTGAGAAGATAGCGGAGATTCTAAATGATGTTCTGAAACCGGAGCAGCAGACGATGGTACTGCTGGAAACCATGTCGGGTAAGGGCTCGGAGGTAGGAAGAAGCTTCGAGGAACTGCAGGCTATCCGGGAGCGGGTAGAATTAAAGGAAAAGACAGGTATCTGTCTGGACACCTGCCATGTGTGGGATGCAGGCTATAATATAGCAGATGACCTGGATGGCGTACTGCAGGAATTTGATCGGATCATCGGACTGGAGCATCTCAAAGCCGTGCATATGAATGACAGTATGAATCCGCTGGGTGCCCATAAAGACAGGCATGCCAGAATCGGGGAGGGCCATATCGGACTTGCGGCATTTACAGCAATTGTGAGGCATCCGGTTCTTGGAAAACTTCCTCTTATTCTGGAAACTCCTAACGATGATGCAGGATGGACGGAAGAAATCGCCATGCTTCGAAGCATGTAACCGGTCAGGCATTGAACAGTTACTCAATCGTTAATATAGCACAAGAAAAAGATAGACGAAAGGTGGTAAGAACAATGTATAAGAAAGATGTATGGAATACTTATGATGAGAAGGCAATGGCTGCAGTGCAGGCATTAAGTGAGGAATATAAGGTCTATATTTCAGAGAATAAGACGGAACGGGAATGTGTGGCAGCCGCTATCGCCATGGCAGAAAAGGAAGGTTATGTAAACCTGGAGGAAAAGCTTAAGACCCAGGAGACTTTGAAGTGTGGAGATAAGGTCTATGCAGAGTGCATGGGAAAATCACTGCTTCTGGCATTGATTGGGGAGGAGCCTATGGAGCAGGGGATGAATATTCTTGGTGCGCATGTGGATTCTCCAAGGCTGGATCTGAAGCAGAATCCACTGTTCGAGGATACGGGAATGACGCTTTTGGATACGCATTATTATGGTGGAATTAAGAAGTACCAGTGGGTGACCATTCCTTTGGCACTGCATGGGGTAATTGTAAAGCGTGATGGAAGTAAGGTGATGGTTCAGATCGGTGAGAAAGAAAGTGATCCGGTATTCTGTATCTCAGATCTGCTGATTCATCTGTCAGCAGAGCAGCTGGAGAAGAAAGCCAAGGAAGTGATCGAGGGCGAAGGACTGGATGTGCTGATTGGAAGCCAGCCGCTGGCAGATACAGAAAAGGATGCAGTGAAAGCAAATATTCTGCAGCTTCTGGAGAGAACCTACGGAGTTTGTGAGGAGGATTTTATCTCTGCTGAGATTGAGGTAGTACCGGCAGGAAAGGCCAGAGACTGTGGACTGGACCGCAGCATGGTTATGGGATATGGCCATGATGATCGTATCTGTGCCTATACTTCCCTGGTGGCAATGCTGGAGGCAAAGCCGCAGAAACGTACTGCAATCTGTCTTCTGGTGGATAAGGAGGAGATTGGAAGTGTTGGCGCTACTGGCATGCAGTCTCATTTCTTTGAGGATACCATCGCAGAGATTATGAATCTGACGGGGTCTTATTCGGAGCTTTTGCTGCGCCGTGCCCTGCGCAATTCCTGCATGCTCTCTTCTGATGTAAGTGCAGCCTTTGATCCCGGTTATGCAGCTGCTTTTGAGAAGAAGAATGCGGCATACTTTGGTCAGGGATTGGTATTTAACAAGTATACCGGAGCACGGGGAAAATCCGGTTCCAATGACGCCAGTGCTGAATATGTGGCAGAGGTACGTGATGTTATGGAGCAGGCAGAGGTTGCTTACCAGACGGCAGAGCTTGGCAAGGTAGACTTTGGCGGCGGCGGAACAATCGCCTATATTCTGGCAAATTACGGTATGCGGGTGATAGACAGTGGAATTGCTCTTCTGTCTATGCATGCACCCTGGGAAATCGCAAGTAAAGCGGATATTTACGAGGCATATAAAGGCTATTGTGCATTTCTTGCAAATATGAAATAATAGATAACTATTCAGAGAAGACGAAGGAGAGGAATACAGCAGATTTATGGATATTATACAGGTATTAGCTACAGAACTGGAGATTAAGCCAGGACAGGCAGAAGCAGCAGTAAAACTGATCGATGAGGGGAATACCATACCCTTCATCGCCAGATATAGAAAGGAAGCAACCGGATCTCTCAATGATGAGGTACTTCGTAACCTGTTTGATCGTCTGACCTATCTGCGCAATCTGGAAGACAGAAAAACCCAGGTCATGGCAGCAATTGAGGAGCAGGGGAAGCTTACGGAGGAATTAAAGAAGGATATTCTGGCAGCACAGACGCTGGTTGTGGTAGAAGATCTGTATCGCCCCTATAAGCAGAAGCGAAGGACCAGAGCAACCATTGCCCGGGAAAAGGGACTGGAAGGGCTGGCCAATATTATCTCCCTGCAGATGACAAAAAAGACCCTGGAGGAGGAAGCCACAGCTTTTATCTCCGAAGAAAAACAGGTGGAAACAGTGGAGGATGCCATCAGCGGAGCCTGTGATATTATCGCAGAAAACATTTCCGATGAAGCCGATTATCGTGCAGAGATTCGAAACAGAACCATGAAAAAGGGTGTGATGACCTCTGTGGCCAAGGATGAAAAGGAAACGTCTGTCTACGAGATGTATTATAGCTTTGAAGAGGCAATTCCAAAGCTTGCGGGACATCGCATACTGGCATTAAATCGTGGGGAAAAAGAGAAGTTTCTCACGGTGAAGGTGGAAGCACCAGAGGAGGAGATTCTGCGCTATCTGGAGAAAAAGATCATCCTTCGTGAGAATCCAGTCACAACCCCTGTTTTAAAAAATACGATCTCAGACGCCTATCGCAGACTGATTGCCCCTGCTATCGAGCGTGAGGTAAGAAGTGAACTGACGGAAAAGGCCGAGGATGGGGCGATCAAGGTATTCGGAAAGAATCTGGAACAGCTTTTGCTGCAGCCGCCCATCGTGGGTCAGGTAGTGCTTGGCTGGGATCCGGCATTTCGAACCGGCTGTAAGCTGGCAGTTGTAGATGCAACCGGAAAGGTCCTGGACACAACGGTTGTGTACCCTACGGCACCCACTAATGAAGCGAAGATTCGTGCGGCAAAGGATACGGTAATCAAGCTGATTCGTAAATATCATGTAACCTTAATCTCTGTGGGAAATGGAACCGCATCACGGGAATCTGAGCAGATTATCGTAGAAATTCTCAAGGAAATCAAGGAACCGGTACAGTATGTCATCACAAATGAAGCCGGTGCCTCTGTGTATTCCGCAAGTAAGCTTGCCACGGAAGAGTTTCCAGGTTTTGACGTGGGTCAGAGAAGTGCTGCCTCCATCGCAAGACGTGTACAGGATCCCCTGGCAGAACTGGTAAAGATTGATCCCAAGTCCATCGGTGTGGGTCAGTATCAGCATGACTGCAACCAGAAGAAGCTGGGAGAACAGCTGGGCGGTGTGGTAGAAGATTCTGTAAATAAGGTAGGCGTGGATCTGAATACTGCTTCTGCACCCCTTATGGAATATATCTCCGGTGTAAGCAAGGCAATTGCAAAAAATATTGTTACCTACCGTGAGGAGAATGGACGATTCACCAGCCGTAAGCAGCTTTTAAAGGTTGCCAAGCTTGGTCCGAAGGCCTTTGAGCAGTGTGCAGGCTTTATGAGAATCACCGGAGGAAAGAATCCTCTGGATTCCACCAGTGTCCATCCAGAAAGCTATCAGGCGGCAGAGGAAGTCATCAAGAGCAGTGGATTAGAGCTGGAGCAGTTTTTTGATGGCAAGGGAAGTATCTATATTAAAGATTATAAAAAAATGGCAGAGGATCTTGGAATCGGCGAGATTCCCCTGAGAGATATCGTAAAAGAACTTCAGAAACCAGGACGTGATCCCAGAGATGAGATGCCCCGCCCGATCCTCAGAACCGATGTTTTAGACATGAAGGATCTGAAAGAAGGCATGGTTTTGAAGGGAACCGTTCGAAACGTTATCGATTTTGGTGCCTTTGTAGACATCGGTGTGCACCAGGACGGCCTGGTACATATCTCCCAGATCACCAATAAAAAATTCATCAAACACCCTCTGGAGGTGGTCAGCGTAGGAGATATTGTAGAAGTAAAAGTCCTCTCCGTAGACCTGGCAAAGAAAAGAATCAGTCTCACCATGATCCTTTAGACCACCTCAAGTCCACTAAAAAAGGGGCTGTTGCACGAAAGATTCCCCGGGTCAGGAGACTGCTGTCAGACACATTTGCAGGAGTCCTAAGCGTACAAAAAGAATAGAATTTGCGTTGTAAGTATTCAGCACACTGTTTGAGTGAAACGAGTTTGTGCTGAATACTTACGTTTTTAGCAAAATCTATTCTTTTTTGTATGCTCTTGGACTCTGAAACAGTGTCTGACAGCAGTCTCCTGTCCTGGGGCAGCTTTCGTGCAACAGCCCCTGTTCTCAAATTTATGACAGGGCTTTTAAGCAGTTTCCCACGCACTCATCAAAGATCTCAAGTCCTGCATCAAGCTGCTCATCGGTGATAACCAGCGGAGCCAGAAAACGAATTACATTTCCATAGGTTCCGGCATTTTCGATAAGAAGACCCTTGCTTGCAGTTTCCTGTATCAGAGCGGAAACAAGTTCCGGGTAGGGCTCTTTTGTTGCAGTGTCTTTGACAAACTCAATACCTACCATGCCGCCAAGTCCCCGGATATCTCCTACAACCGCATATTTTTCAGCCAGTTTCCGGTAGCTGGTTTTTACTTTTTCACCGATTTCCATAGAGCGTTCAGCCAGATTGTCACGTTCCATAATTTCGATAACCTTCAGTGCAGCAGCGCATGCCAGAGGATTACCACAGTAGGTTCCACCAATGGTTCCTGCCGGTACAGCATCCATGATTTCCTGAGAAGCCACGATTGCGGAAAGCGGAACACCTCCGGCAATAGACTTTGCAGTAGCCAGAATATCAGGCTGTACACCTGCCTCAGCCCAGTAGGAAGAAGCAAACATCTTTCCGGTACGGCAGAAGCCGGACTGTACTTCATCGGCAATCAGCAGGATACCGTACTGGTCACAGATTGCACGGACCGCTTTGATCCATGGAATTGGTGCAGGAATAAAGCCGCCTTCTCCCTGAAGCGGTTCTACCACGATGGCAGCGATGGTATCTGCGGCAGCACACTCTTCAAATACATCCGTCAGAGATTTTGTATAATAGGCAATTGCGCTTTCTTCCGGCATCCCTTCCGGTTTCCGGTAAAGGTACGGGAACTGAGCCCGGAAAACACCGCCGGGGAGTGGACCCATATCCTTTGCATATGCCTTCTTGGAGGTCATCGCCATAGTCATAGCAGTTCTTCCGTGAAATGCACCGGAGAATACGATGATATTTGGACGCTTGGTGTAACCCTTCGCAACCTTAACTGCATTTTCATCTGCCTCTGCACCACTGTTGGCAAAGAATGCTTTTTTTGAGGTGCCCTTCACCGGAGTGATCTCACACATCTTCTCGGCAAGTGCAACATAACCCTCATGGGTTACTACATTGAACATCCCATGAAAATACTTGTCAGCCTGCTCCTTCACGGCAGCGACTACCTCCGGATGAGAGAAGCCGATATTCAAAACACCGACACCGCCGATAAAATCAACGAATTTATTTCCGTCTACATCCTCAATCATTGCTCCGGCACCTTTTTCGATAACAACCGGGTATTGACAGCGGATCCCGTTAGGAACGGCTGCCGTCCGGCGATCAATCACTGCCTGAGCCTTAGGTCCTGGAACTGTTTCCGTAATAATTTTTGGTAAGTCTGTATATAACATCGTATATTCCTCCTCTTAATCATTTGATCACATCCGTCTTTCACAATCCTTGATACCCTTCCAGTATAATAACCTTTCAAAAAATAAACAGGTGACAGCAATACAAAATAATTCATCCAACCTGTGCCCAAAGCACAAAAAAGAAGAGAAAAAAATCAAAAAAGCATGTTTTTCAAACATAATCTGTGCTAAAATAAACACAGTAAGCCATTTGCAGAAGTCCTAAGCATACCGAAACCATAGCCTTTGCGTTGCAGGCAGTCCGCATACTGTCTGAGCGCAGCGAGTTTATGCGTACTGCCTGCGTCTTTAGCAAAAGCTATGGTTTCGAGCATGCTCTTGGACTTCGAAACAGACTTACAGCAGCACCCGAGGCTGAAGTCCTTCCAAAAGTGCGACAGATCCCTCCGTAAAATAGAAAAAAGGAGGCCTATCCGATGGCATTGACACTGGAAACCTTATATCAGGAAATTGGTCAGAAATTTCGGCTTCGGCTGCTGGCCGGAGAAGAGGGCTTAAAGAATATCGTAAACTGGTTTTACCTGGCAGAAGACTTATCCAATGTTTCCTTTATTCGTCCCGGTTATCTTGTGGTGACAACCGGATTTGGGAGCAGTGGTGATGAATGGCTTCTGCAGCTTCTGCAGCTTTTGGCAGATCGTGGAGTCAGTGGTCTGATTGTGAATACAGGACAGTATCTGCAGGAAAAGGACCTGAATGACGGGATCCTGACCTTTTGCCAGGAGCATCAGCTGCCACTTTTTCAGATGCCCTGGGAGATTCATATTGCGGACCTTTCCAGTGCCTGTGGAAACTGGATATTTACAGAAAATCATCGCACAGATATTGTGGCGGAGAGCATTCGGCATCTTTTGACAGAAAAAGAAAATCAGGAGAAATATGTAAGCAGACTTTCGGAAAAGGGTTTTGATGTAAATGCCCCTTATCGAATCGCTATCCTGGACCTGGGAGAATTAGAAGGAACCATGCAGTTCCATGCGGAAAATTATATGTCTCACCATGAGGGCCCCTGCTGTTTTTTTTCGTATAAAAATCGGCTGGTTTTGATCTTTGTAAATACCGAGGAGGATGCGTGCAGGAATTATCTGCAGAGGATGCTTGGCAGTCTGCAGTCCCGGAATCCCAGAAAGAAGCTGCAAGGCGGAATCGGTCAAAGCTGTATGGGACTTTGCAGCATTTACGGAAGTCTGAGAGGTGCTGAGGCAGCACTGACTATGGCCCGGGTACGAAACAATGATCTGGAGGATTTTGCGCAGCTGGGATTTTACCAGCTTTTGCTGATGGTGGAGGATACGGCGGCGCTGGAGCAGTATTGCAGCCAAAAGCTGGAACCGGTACTTGCCTTTGATCAGGCGCATCATGGAGACTATGCAGAAACCCTGAAGTATTATCTGCTTTATCGGGGGAGCATCAGCCAGATGGCAGAGAGTCTGAACTGCCACCGCAATACTGTGAATTACCGGGTACGGGCTTTGAAGGATCTGTATGGAGACCTGCTTTTGCAGCCGGAATTCTGCTTTGAGCTGCAGACAGCATTTGCCGTGCAGGAATATCTTAAGATATTCCGTTAAGCTCGCTGTCCCCCGTAGCGTAATCGATGCTCACACCGGGCTGGACGTTGTAGCAGAATACATTGAACATAATTCCCTCACCTTCATCTTCCACGGACTTTGCTTCTACTAAAACACCGGAAGCCACCAGATTATCTCCCTCAAATAGAGGCGTGACACGGTAGAGTACGTGATAGTCCGTCTCTCTTACATAGCTTGCGACTTCATTTTCAAAGGGAAGGATGCCCTTGACGTTCATATACCGTGTACCGGTAATCAGATTCTGTTTATTGGCATTCTCACCAGCCAGCTGAAAACCGATCAGATGAAAGCGATTATAGAGATATTTTCCATCCACACAGTCATATTTGATGGTATGCCATCCGGAGGGCTTCACCGAGCCGATGGCCTGGCGTTTTTCTGTGGGCATGATATCAGTGCAGATATTTGCGTATGCCACACCACAGCGTCCCAGGGAATCCAGAGGACTGTAGCGTTCAAAGTTTTCCGTAGTCAGCTCAGAATCGGAAAAGAAAGGCTGATTGTTGTTAATCACAATATAAGGAGAGTCGGTGTAGGCAGGGATGGCATTCAAATCGATGTTGGAGATCGTCTGTGAAGCAGCTGCGGGATCTGTAACTGTGTTAGTAAGTTTTCCAGTTATCCCAGCGTATACCAGAATACACAGAAGCAGCAGAGCCGTAATCCCCAGGGGTAAACTGTATTTTTTCTTTCGTGCACCGGGGCGCCTTTTTCTGGACATAACGTATTCCTCCTTAAATAAAATATAATGATTATGAATGATATCGTGATTTCATCACTTATTATACCATAAATATGGGGGCTTTGTAGCTTTACGAAGCAGTGGTGTGTGGTGTATAATATTTACAGGTCTGTGCTTTTGGGAATATAGGAATCTCTCATTAGGAAACGATGTATTAGTATAAATGACAGTAAGAACATTTAACGGCCAGCGCATTTACTGTGTTTGCCGCAGAGATAAGAAAGGTGGATAAAATGAAAGTATTAATGTTAAATGGAAGTGCACATCAGGATGGCAATACCTTTAATTCCTTAGTGGAAGTGGGAAAGCAGCTGGAAAAAGAGGGAATAGAGTATGAGATCTTCCAGCTTGGCGGCGCTCCGATCCGAGACTGTATCGGTTGTGGAAAATGCATGGAGGATGGCTGTGTTTTCAAGGATGATCTGGTAAATGAATTTGTCGCCAAAGCGAAAGAGGCGGACGGGTTTGTCTTCGGAACTCCGGTATACTATGCACATCCCAGCGGACGGATCTTATCCTTCCTGGATCGTGTCTTCTACAGTAGTGGAAAGGCCTTTGCTTTTAAGCCCGGTGCAGCAGTTGCAGTAGCAAGACGTGGTGGAACAACAGCGTCCTTTGACGTTATGAACAAGTATTTTGGAATTTCCCAGATGCCGGTTGCGGGCTCCAGCTACTGGAATATCGCCCATGGGTGTACTCAGGGAGAGGCAGCACAGGATGCAGAAGGTATGCAAACCATGAGAAATCTGGCACGAAACCTGGCATGGATGATAAAATGCTTCCAGCAGGGAAAAGAAGCGGGAATTCCACTGCCGGAAAAAGAGAGCAGCAGCCGGACGAACTTTATTCGATAAAACAAAGATCGGAAATAGTGCTTGCATATTACAATACATAGTGCTATATTAGATAAGAAAAACAAATACGGAGATTCTTCGGGGCAGGGTGCAATTCCCTACTGGCGGTAAAGTCCGCGACCTGCTGTTCCTTTGAACAGTGGCTGAATCGGTGTAATTCCGATACCAACAGTACAGTCTGGATGAAAGAAGAATGATATACGATTTTTTAGTGCGTATCTTTTGCCTCGGATTATTGACATAATCCGGGGCTTTTTGTGTGTTTATCACACAAGAGAACAGCGACAGAATCTCCAGAAAAAAAGGAGAAAAAAACATGGAAAACACAGTCACAAAACCACGTACACAGATGACAGGAGCTACAAAGACAAGAATGCTCGTGCAGATCGGAATGCTTGCAGCGGTGGCAACCGTATTAATGCTCTTCGAATTCCCACTTCCGTTCCTCGCACCAACCTTTTACGAGATGGACTTCTCTGAGGTTCCGGTACTGATCGGAAGCTTTGCCATGGGACCACTTGCCGGTGCCAGCATCGAGCTTGTGAAGATCCTGCTGAACCTGATCATCAATGGTACAAATACTGCATTTGTAGGTGAATTCGCAAACTTCGTCATGGGATGCGCCTTTGTTGTACCGGCAGGCTGGATTTACAAACATCATAAAACAAGAAAACAGGCCTGCATCGGATTCACGGCAGGAACTGTTGCCATGGCGATTACAGCCTGCTTTATGAATGCCTTCCTGCTTTTGCCCGCTTACGGAAAAGCATTTGGCATGCCAGTCGATGCATTCGTACAGATGGGTACCGCAATCAATCCGGCAATCAACAGCCTCTTCCGCTTTGCCCTGCTGACCGTGGCACCCTTCAATTTGCTGAAAGGAATCCTGGTTTCAGCCCTGACCTTACTGCTTTACAAACATATCAGTAAAATCCTGAAAGGTCATACCGTATAAAAGCTCTCAC
This sequence comes from Lachnospiraceae bacterium, assembly GCA_028692395.1. GTDB lineage: Bacteria > Bacillota > Clostridia > Lachnospirales > Lachnospiraceae > Novisyntrophococcus. The sequence continues at coordinate 42,216 of JAQUXP010000020.1, read as the reverse complement.
AGGTATGCGGTATATAGGATAGCTTATATCCCCCTCGGTCTTGTTTTTCCACAGACCAGGGGGATTTTTTTGCCACCCGCCATTCCCCCTCTTTTCCATTTTCCCCACCCGTGGTATAATTCTTAAGAGAAGTATCTTATTTTGAGCAATCAAAAAGAGCAGCTGATCAGAAAACTACAGTTGCTCTAAATATGATTCTTCACGATTGTAGCAAATTGCGGAAGGTTAGCCAGTATGTATATGGGGATTGTATCTTTTCATAAAACCGATACTAAAATTCAATTTATAGACACAAGTGGAGAAGATTTTTATAAAAAAGAAACTAATAACAATGTATTAAAACCAGAGCATATCGATGTAATAATTCAACTGTTTGATAGTAAGGAAGAAAAAGAATATATTTCAAAAAGTGTCGATAAAGATAAGATTGCTGAAGAAAATTATAATTTATCGGTAAGCTCTTATGTTGATAAAAAGGATACGAGAGAGGTTATAGATATTAAAGTCTTGAATGCAGAAATTAAGAAAACAGTGAAAAATATAGATAAACTTCGTGCTGAAATAGATGAAATTATTGCGGAAATCGAGGGATAAATATGGATAAAGAATTAAAATATTTAATTTATAGTACACCAGATGAAGATATAGCAGTTAATGCTGTAATAAAAGATGAAACTATTTGGTTGACACAAAAAGCCATGGCAGAATTATTTGATGTAGGAATTCCAGCAATTTCAAAGCATTTAAAAAATATTTTTGAAGAAGGAGAACTAGAGGAAAAAGTGGTTGTTTCCATTTTGGAAACAACCACTGAGCATGGAGCTATTGAAGGAAAAACACAAACAAAACCAACCAGATTTTACAATCTTGATGCAATTATTTCAGTCGGATATCGCGTTAATTCACGTAAAGCTACAAATTTTAGAATATGGGCAACAGGGATTTTAAAGGAATATATGACAAAAGGCTTTGCGATGGATGATGAACGCTTGAAGCAGGGGAAAACAGCTTTTGGCAAAGATTATTTTAAAGAACTGTTGGAACGAGTTCGTTCTATTAGGGCAAGTGAACGAAGAATATGGCAACAGATTACAGATATATTTGCTGAGTGTAGTATCGATTATGATAAAGATTCACAAACAACACACGACTTTTATGCAATGGTCCAAAATAAATTTCATTATGCAATTACAGGGCAAACAGCGGCTGAGATTATAGATGCAAAAGCAGATCATACCAAAGATCACATGGGATTGATTACATGGAAGAATTCACCAGATGGAAGAATATTGAAATCGGATGTCACAATAGCAAAAAATTATTTGGATGAAAAGCAGATTCGTCAACTGGAACGTACAGTAACAGGTTACTTTGATTATATTGAAGATTTGATTGAACGAGAAAATACATTTACTATGACAGAATTTGCTTCTAGTATCAATGAATTTTTGGCATTTAGAAAATATGATGTGCTAGACGGAAAAGGTAAAATATCAAAGAAATCTGCGGATAAAAAGGCGGCGGCAGAATATGATGAGTTTAATAAAACTCAAAAGATAAATTCTGACTTTGATAAACAGATAAGGAAAATGATTGAAATGGGTGGTGAAAGTTGTTGAGCAAATTACAACACCCCAATGAAAGGAAAATTTAGAGATGGCAACCATAGAGAAAATTACGAAGCAGACAGAAAACAGATTTTTGAACATGTATCATCTGGAAGGCAGGAACAAGGTTGGTGGTCCTGTGAATTACTATGTGGCAACCAGGGCCAGGAATCTGAAAGACTGCAAATTTCAGTCCCACGAAAATTATCCCGATGGCGTTATCATATACAGCCTTTATGGGGAGAACCATGATAAAGTGGTGCTGATCCGTCAATATCGATATGCCATCGATGGCTATATCTACGAGCTTCCGGCGGGACTGGTTGATCCGGGAGAGAATTATCAGCAGGCGGCAGTTCGGGAGATGCATGAGGAGACAGGACTGAGACTGGAACCACTGGAGGTTGCACCAGAATATGAAAATGCATATTTTACCACCATAGGAATGACCGATGAATCCTGCGCTACGGTGTATGGATATGCGGACGGTGAAATTAGCCAAAAATATATGGAAGACAACGAAGAGATAGAGGTGGTTCTGGCAGATCGGGATGAGGTGCGCCGGATTATGCGGGAAGAACGTATGGCAATTGTCTGTGCCTATCAGATGATGCATTTCCTTAATTACGAGGAGCCTTTTGCTTTTCTGCAGAAACAGAAAAAATAATTCAGATGTGCAGAGGTGTTGTATTAGAGGGTTGAATCCTATATTAGAAAGTATCCAATATTGAAATCGGAGAAGTAGTTTCAAGAAAAGGTTAATAATGAATGATAGAAATGGGGAAGCAGCATGTGGGGAAAGGTGAAAAGAAAAGGATGGATGATACACAGCAGGCGTGTTTATTTTGTGCGGCTGCTGTTATCAAGCCTCCTTGTGCTCGCTGTTCCGGAGGCACTCATGGGAAGCATCTGGTATGCAATGGGAAGACATGCCGAAAAACAGAGCGTAATGGAAATACAGCAGCACCATATGGAACTATTGAGTGTGGAGATCGGAAACCTGGTCAGCAGCATGGAGCGGGAGATTACAGGACTGGAATATGGAAAGGTTTTAAAAGCCTATGAGAAGGAACCGTCACCATCAGCAGTCGTGGATGTCATCAGGGAGATGTCGATGATTAAGAGTATGAGCGGCAGTGTTTCCAGTATCTATCTTTATGATAAGAAAAGAGATTGGATCTACACAACGCTGGGACAGTCCGGTGCTATGGATGAATTTTATGATAACGAATGGACGAAGGAGCTGCAGCCGGCTGCGTCTATTCAGCATCTTGCGGTAAGACAGAGTCAGGACACTCCTGTACTTTCTATTGTCCTGGATGGAAACCGGGCTGTTTGTCTGGTGGTAAATATTGATATCACAACTCTGACCGGTGAGTTATATAGAAAATACGTGGTGGATGCCAGGGAACTGTATCTGACAGATCAAACCGGAAGGATTCTCTCTGGATATGGAAAGGATGCCGAAAAACTTGAGCAGGGGAGCATGCAGGGATTTCTGATGCCAGGGGAGGAAGCAAGATGGTGGAATCGTGATGGCAATCTCTATTATGCCAGTTTTGCGGGGTATGAGAATATCTGCTGTGTGGAGAAAATCCCATATGCGCTGATTTATCAGAACATGAGGCGAAGCGGTTTTTTGATTATTTCATTGATTTTGCTGATAGTGGCAGGTGCAGCCGTATTTTCCATCTTTATTGCCCGAAGACTCTATGAGCCGATTGGCGAGCTCTATCAGAATCTTCAGAAGAATTCGGGATCAGAGAGAACCTCAGGAGATGAAATCGCTGTCATTACCAGGACCATGCGAGAGTTGAACCAGTCAAAGGAACTTGGCGTGCAGGAAATTGCCAGGCAGAGAGAACAGCTGCAGGCGGAAATGCTGCGTCTACTACTCAACCATATGATATCGAGAGAGGATTTTCTAAAAGAGACAGACCTGGATAGAGACGGGGAGCACAGCTTTCGCTTTATGGTGTGCCAGATGGGATCAGGACGTCAGACAGCTGCGGAGGAAAAGACAAGAAAGCAGCTGAAGGAAGTTTTAAACACATGGATGGCTGCTCAGAACAGCGGCATATTTACAGAATATCATTATGGAATCTATGTGGCTTTGTACAAGGAGGAATCCACCAGTTCTCAGGTGATCTGTCAGGTATTAGACGAGCTGATGGAAGAAAAGATTTACTTTGCTGTCAGTGAAGAATTTCTCCTTACGGAATCCATACAGGAAGTGTTCCACAAAACTGAGGAGGAAGCAGAAAATAAGCAGTTTTTCGGAGAAAAATGGAGGACCCGAGAAAAAAAGCAGATAGAAGAGATCAATATAGCCAATTATGAAGCCTGTATGATCCGCAATATTCTTCTGGGAAAGAGCGAGGAAATTGAACAGGAGCTTCTTCCTCTGAGAAGAGAGCTTTTAGAACTCGGAAATCGGGAACAGGTTTTGGAGGCTGCACTGCGAATCGTGATTACGGTGGATAAGGAGTGTCATACAAGGCGGGAGACCGATGAGGTGAAGCAGTTTTCTGTTCTGCTGCCAGACTGTGAGAATCTGGAGGATTTAATGGAATTGCTGCATCAGGAATTTATGCAGATGTGCAGTAATGTAAAGAGCAATGGTGGAAATGAGAACGAATATTATACAAAGGCCTGCTCTTACATCAAGAAAAACTACAACCGCAATATCAATGTCACCGATGCAGCAGACGAGCTTGGGATCAGCTATGCCTACCTCAGCAAAATATTCAAGAGCCAGTCCGAGGGTGGAGAAAAGCTTCTTGATTACCTCAATCGAATTCGCATCAAGGAGGCGAAAAAACTCTTATCTGAAACAAGTCTTTCCCTGACAGAAATTGCAGAGGCAGTAGGCTACAATAATACACAAAGCCTGCAACGATTTTTTAAGAAATATGAAGCAATTACTCCAGGAGACTGGAGGAAAATGAATGACAGAGCGGAATAAAGTCCCCTCACAATCGAAAGGTCAAAATCTTGGCAAGTCAGAAAAAGCGCCTCTGCGCCTCTGACAAGCAGGGGTTTTGGCCTGTTTTATTTTCTGAATGTTATGTTTCGAAAGTGAATCTTGACATCTTATGCACCTTCACTTTGTGGCAGCTTACCATGACAATATTGCAATCCCTTGAAAGACAAATCCGCCTCTGCTATATTGGGCTCAGCGAACAGAAGATGTGACATAAAGGGTTAATGGAAAGGAGAAGCAGAAAAAGGAAAATGAAGATGAGAAAAGAAGGAAAAAGAGGAGGACCTGTGATATCGCAGGCGAAGAAGCCATTGCGTTTTTATCTATGGAGAGATAAATGGCTGTATCTAATGTTGGTACCGGTTATTATCTACTATGGTGTATTTAAATATGCCCCCATGTTTGGTGCAGTAATGGCATTTCAAGATTACAATATTTTCTCCGGAATCACAGGGAGCAGGTTTGTCGGGCTAACTAATTTTATCAACTTATTTGGAAAGGTTCAGTTCTGGAATTCTGTTCGTAATACACTGGTGCTGAATTTACTTAATCTACTGGTGAGCTTTCCATTGACACTGATTCTGGCATTGCTGCTAAATGAAATCAAATCCAAATGGTTCAAAAAGACAGCGCAGTCTATCCTGTACCTTCCACATTTTATTTCATGGGTTGTGGTTGCAGGTATCATTACGAATCTTTTCAATATGTCTAACGGAAGCGTTAACAGTCTGGTGAAGGCGGCAGGAGGAGAGGCGATTCCTTTCCTAAGCAGTCCGGGATGGTGGATCTTCACTTACATATTCAGTAATGTGTGGAAGGAAGTAGGATGGGGAACCATTATCTATCTGGCAGCACTTACAGGAATTGATGAAAGTCTTTACGAGGCGGCTTATCTGGATGGAGCAACCAAATTTCAGCGGATCGTCTATATCACAATACCTTCGATCAAATCGGTGGTGGTGACAATGCTGATCCTGCAGATTAGTAATATGATGACCATTGGACTGGATGCACCTTTGCTTTTGGGCAATTCCAAGGTTATGGCAGTGTCCGAGGTTATCAGTACCTATGTATATAGAATCGGTATTGAAAAAGCGCAGTATGCCATGTCCACGGCAATCGGATTGTTTCAGTCACTTATTAATATCATTATCCTGTTGGCCGCCAATAAATTTGCCAAGGCAATAGGAGAAGATGGTATCATATAGAAAGGAAAGAACCATGAAAAAACAAATTGATGCGGGAAAAATCGTGACATATGTCATCCTGTCATTTTTCGTACTGCTCTGCCTGTATCCATTCGTGAACGTGATAGCTTATTCCTTCTCGGATGCGAATTCGGTAATGGCCGGAAAGATTACACTCTTTCCAAAAAACTTTCAGACGGATGCCTACAAGCAGATATTAAAACAGAAGCAGATCTGGTCATCCATGAATATTTCCGTGCTGGTTACCCTGACCGGTACACTGCTCAGTCTGGTGCTTACCATCTGTGCTGCGTATGCCTTATCCAAGAAGGAACTGAAAGGGCGTTCCATCATCACTGGATTTATACTGTTTACCATGTATTTTGGCGGTGGGATTATTCCTACCTTCATGGTTGTGAAGGGTGTGGGATTGTATGACAGTGTTGCGTCTCTGGTTATTCCTTCCGCCATGAATGTATTTAACTTTATCATTATGCAGACCTTCTTCAAGAATATTCCAAAGGAGCTTAAGGAGGCAGCATTTATGGATGGGGCCAATGATATGACGATTCTGGTGAAGATTATTCTTCCCCTGTCCATTCCCATCATTGCAACAATTGGTCTGTACTATGCAGTAAGCTACTGGAATGATTATTTTAGCGCATTGTTATATATTCAGACACCAGAGAAGTTTTCCCTCCAGTTAAGACTGAGACAGATGCTGTTTGCAGATCAGGTCAATAATCTGGGAAATGTAAGTACAGACACTGCGATGGTCAAGGTTATGCCTGAGACACTTAAGATGGCATGTATTGTCCTTACGACACTTCCGATTGTAGTGCTTTATCCATTTCTGCAAAAATATTTTGTCAAGGGAACAATGGTAGGAGCGGTAAAGGGTTAAAGAAGAACAAAAATAAATGAGAAAAGTGAGGAAGAGAAGATGAAGAAAAAGATGTGTGTATTGGCAATAGCGGGGATTATGGCAACCAGTACAGTGCTTGCGGGATGCGGCCCAGGCAGTACCTCCGGGGCAGGAAATACGGACAAACAGGCAGGTGCCAACACAGGTTATGTAACAACCTATGGAGAGAAGCAGTTTGACGATGCAAAGATATCTGTGGAAATTTTTGATCGAAGCAATGCACCAGAAGGAAGCACCTGCGTGGATAACAAGTGGGTGGATTATATCAATCAGGAGATGAACAAGGTAGGCATCCAGGTAGAAATGGTAGCAGTTCCAAGAGCAGAGGAAAGCACAAAGATGCAGGTTATGATGGCATCCAACACGGCACCGGATATTATCTTCACCTATGACAGGAGCCTCGCAGAAGATTATTATGCCAAGGGTGGAACCCTCTGCCTGAACGATTATATTGACGGAGAAGAGCAAGCGAAGAATCTGAAGGAATATGTGACGCCTGAGGTCATTGATCTGTGCAGAAATGATGCAGGTGATCTTTGGGGACTTACTGCGAAGAGAACCAGTACTGCAAAGAATAACCTGTTTATCCGGAAGGACTGGGTGGATAAGCTGGGGATGGACATGCCCACCACACCGGAAGAATTATATGCGATGCTGGCAGCATTCAAGGAACAGAATCCGGATCATAGAGAAGATGTGATCCCATGCTCCTTAAACACGATAGGACGTGCAACGGTAAGTATCCTGGCAGAGACATTCATGGAATCCGTGGCAGACGAGACGCAGTTCAATATCTCTTCCTTCTGTCCTATATATACGGATGATGGATATGTAGAATACCTTCGCTTTTTAAATAAGCTTTATAATGAGGGCCTGATGGATCCAGAGTACTATGCAAACACAAACATAGAAGAGGATATGGTGAACGGAAGAACGGGCTTCCTGGAATGGGGAGTAATCGATAATTTTAACTTTGATCGGTTAAATACACTTCATACACTTTGGAAGGATGCAGATATTACAGCGGTACCGGCACTGAAGAATGTCAATGATGGAAAGCAGTATGGAATCGCAGATCCAGTGAATGGCATGTATATCATTATTCCAAAAACCTGCAAAAACGTGGAAGCGGCAGTGACTTATCTTGACTGGTTATCTTCCAAAGATGGTGGATATGTCTTATACAATGGTTTTGAGGACGAACATTATACATTGGAAGATGGTGTTGCGGTAGTAAAGGATCCGGCATATAACGAGAAAGATAAAGACTGGATTCGCATGGATCTGTTCTTAATGGGTAATCCGGGTTACTTCCAGTCAGAAGAGGAAATGATTGATACGATGGCACTGGAGAAACCAGATTTTGCACAGTATGTACGTGATGACTATGCCGTTGCCGAGACAGGGATCATCCGTACTGTCTCAAGCTATGTTTCTCCAAGCCAATCGGCCAATTATTCGGATATCGATGTAGTGATGGAAGAAAATCAGGTGAAATGTATTACCTGTGCACCAGGAGAATTTGATGCACAGATCGATATTTACCGCAAAGCGTTAAAGGAAGCCGGAATGGATGAGGTTGTAGCGGAGAGAACAGAATATTTTAGTGAAAAATAGGTCGAAAAGTACAAAAAACCGGCCAGAGGGAAATGAAAATGACAGAGAATAATAGAAGCTTTTGGAGGGAGCCGGTGCCCTCCAGGAAGAAAGAAATCTACCGGGCGTATGCCCTGTATCACACGGAAAAACTAGCCAAGAGTAGCATCAGTCTAAATGGTGACTGGTATTTTAAATACTGTCTGGATATTAGAGCACAAGACCCATTTTATGAGAAAGACTATCCAGCAGCCCAGTGGGATCAGATCACCGTTCCGTCAAACTGGCAGATGGAAGGATATGGGATTCCGATCTATAGCAATGCAGTGTATCCCTTTCATGAAGCCTGGGGTAATTTGAGACCGGTAGATATTCCGGATGAGAAGAACAGTAAGGGCTGGTACCGTAGGACTTTTACTGTTCCAGAGGACTGGAAGCAGGTCCGGGTATTATTACGTCTTTGCGGTGTACAGTCCGCATACTGTGTCTGGGTAAATGGACAGGAAGTGGGATTTTATCAGAATTCCTTCAGCCCGGCAGAGTTTGATATTACGGATCTTCTGGAGGAGGGCGAGAATCTTCTGGCACTTGAGGTATTTACTTACAGCGCAGGCACCTATCTGGAGGATCAGGATATGTGGCGGCTTGGCGGCATTTTCAGAGATGTTTCTCTTGAGGCTCTTCCAGTGGTGGGAATCAGGGATTTCCAGGTGGAAACTGAGCTGACCGACGAGTATCAAAAGACAGAGATTTCCCTGAGAGTGAAGATTATGAATGCGGGGCGCACCGTAAGCCCTCCCTGTTTTGTGGAGGCCTATCTGGATGGCAATTATCTGGCTAAAGGGGTTACGGGAATGCGAAATTTAAGATGGCCGGTAAACACCTGGAGAGATGAGGAAGCCGGTACCGCAAACGCCGAGGTAGAACGAGAGATACTTCCTAACACCATACGAACACTTTATATTGCTAAGACACTGTCGAATATTCGGCTGTGGTCGGCAGAAACTCCCAATCTGTATACCCTAAAGCTGCTATTAAAAAATCAGGAGGGAGAAATCCTCCAGACGGTAGAAAAGAAGATCGGTTTTACCCAGTGCAGCGCGGAAGCGGGGGTGTTAAAGGTAAATGGAAAACCGGTGAAGCTGAGAGGGGTGAATTATCACGAATTTGATCCAGCCTCCGGCCGTACCGTAACTGTAGAACAGCTGGAAAAAGATATAAGGCTTATGAAACGCTGCAATCTGAATGCCGTGCGCTGTTCCCATTATCCCCACAACACAAAGTTTTATGAGCTTTGTGACCAGTATGGACTGTATGTTATGGATGAATGCAACCTGGAAACACATGAGCTCTCCTATAAAGATGATATTTTCCCGGGAAATGATGAACGTTATCAGTTTCTATGCCTCGACAGAGTACAGTCTATGGTCGAGGTAAACAAGAACAGTCCTTCCATCCTTATGTGGTCCACCAGCAATGAGGCCGGATATGGAGAAAATATCCAGCTGATGGCAGCCTATGCCAGAATGCATGGAGGAGGGAGACTAATCCATGAGAGACAGATGTCAGCGGTGGCAGATGTGGAAAGTGATACCTATTCCGGCGTGGAGTGGGTGAAAAAAAGAGCTGAGAAGGGCGGAAGTAAGCCATTCCTTTTAAATGAATATTCTCATGCTATGGGAAATGCCATGGGGAATCTGAAGGATTACTGGGATCTGATTCACAGCTATGATCACCTGGCAGGGGGTTTTTTATGGGAATGGAAAGACCATGGAATAAAATATGAGAAAGATGGAAAGCAGATCTACCGTTATGGCGGAGAATTTGGGGATATCCCCAATGCAGGTAATTTCTGTATGGATGGGATTCTCACCTCTGATGAGCAGCTCACACCAAAATATTATGAGGTACAGAAGGTGCATCAACCTCTGGCAGCAACGTTTGACACAGAGGGGAAAAAGAAGCTTTTGATTACCAGTCGCTACGATCAAATCGATACCTCGCATCTGTATCTCCAGGCAGAGCTTCTGCGGGACGGAAGAAAAATATGGAGTAAGATGGATTCTGATTTCACGGCGATTGCACCCCACGAGACGTGTTCTTATTCCATAGACTGCCCTCAAAGTCTGTTGGAGGAACCAGGGGAATATTTTTTGAATATTTCCTGGCATTATAAGGAAGAACAGTCCTTTGCGGCAGCAGGAGATCTGGCAGCGAAGGAACAACTCTTTATGGGCAGGGTAAGCAAAAGCAGCCGGAGGATTTTGAATGGAAGCTTTTGTTACAGGCAAACAAAGAATGCCATCGAAGCTGTATCAGAGAACATGACCCTGCGCATCAGTCTGGATACTGGAAATGTGGAAGGGTTTGCCCTGAAGGGAAAGAATATATGGAATACAGGCATTCATGGGGAAGAACATGGACCCAAGCTCCAGCTGTTTCGTGCCTATACAGATAATGATCTCCACAGCCAGCAGGCATTGCGGCCGGGTGGATGGCTTGCGCTTGCACTTGACAGGCCAAAGGAGAGGATCGATGAGATCCTGATTTTAAAACAGGAACCTGCGTGCCTAAGCGTGGCGGTTAAAAAAATCTATGAATTACAGGAAGACTGCAAGGTAACAGAATATGAGATACATACCTTTCACCCAGCAGGAATCTGGCAGATGTCTTATGTGATACAGGTAGATGACAGAATCAGGGACCTTCCCTGTATCGGCTATGCTTTTGGATTGGAACCACAGCTGCGAAAGGAAACGTGGTATGGATGCGGTCCCATGGAAAATTACAGGGATCGGAGAAGTGCGGCAGATATTGGAATATGGAAAAGAGATCTGATGGATGGCATGAGTTATTATGAGAAGCCTCAGGCCTGTGGTAACCATGAGGAGACCAGATGGATCAAGATAGAAGGGGCAGATCGGAGTCTCTTTGTTACAGGAAGGGAGTTCTTTTCCCATTCCCTGCTTCCTTGCACGCAAAAACAGCTGCAGGAGGCCAGACACATCGCAGAAATTGAGGAACATAAGGTATCTGTACTGATTCTGGACGGTATGCATTCCGGTCTTGGCAATGCCAGCTGTGGGCAGGACTGTATGCCTGCGTATCGGGTGGCGGTGAAGCAGCTTGCAGGAAGCTTTCAATTTACAGGTGACAGGCAGGCATATATGGAACTGGAAGAAGACAGGAAGATATTTGAAACACTTTGGGGAATCGAACCCGTCACTCATTATCAGGAGTGGAAGGAAAGAGAAACGTTTTTCGATCCCAGTGACGAACAAAACAGAGAAAAAGCAGGATTTTAGAAGAAGGAGCAGACAAACATGAAAAAAAAATTAACAGTAGCACTGGTAGGATTATCATTTGGAGGATTTTTCTCGGAAATTTATAAATTGCATCCGGATGTGGAGCGTGTGGTTTTATTTGACACCGATAAGAAAAGGGAAGAAAACCTGTGCAAACGACTGGGAATCGAAGAGCATTATGATACTTATGAAGATATTCTAAGTGATCCAGATATTGATGCGGTACATCTTGTGACACCTTTTACCATGCATGAGAAGCAGACCATCGCCGCACTGGAGGCAGGAAAGCATTGTGCATGCACCGTACCTATGGGACTGACGCTGGAGGGATTAAAGAAAATATGTGAGTTGACGGAAAAAACTGGAAAAAACTACATGATGATGGAAACAACCCTTTATACCTATCAGTATTTCTATGCACAGCAGATGAAGGAAAAGGAGGAGTTTGGAAAAATCCAGTTCCTGCGGGGCTGTCATTACCAGGATATGACCAAATGGCCTGATTACTGGATCGGACTTCCGCCGATGTACTATTCCACCCATGCCATGTCACCGATTACCATGATGGCAGGTTCCAGAATCAAAAGCGTAAACTGTTTTGGAAGTGGAACACTCAATCCTGAGTATCAGAAGCAGTACAAGAATCCCTATCCGGTGGAGACTGCCGTTCTTACCTATGAGAACGGATTAAAGGCAGAGGTTACCCGAAGCCTGTTCGAGACTGCAAGAGAGTATATCGAGGGATTCCATGTCTATGGAAGCAAAAAAACATTTGAGTTTGGTGATCTGGACAGTGCAAAACCTACTGTAACCAGCCTGATTCCACCGATAGAGGGAAACCGTGGAGGCACATCAGAGACAGTAGAGATCGAGCTTCCGGGCTATGCCGAAAACCTGCCGGAGAGTATTCAAAAATATGCGATTCAGGGCGGCGATTTTGATCCATTGAATCCCCATAAATCATGGGGCGAGAACTGGGGCGCAGGACATCATGGATCCCATCCCCATCTGGTGCATGAATTTGTCAGAAGTATCATAGAAGAGAGGAAGCCCTTAATTGACGAGAAATTCGGAGCCAATATTACGGCGACTGGTATCTTAGCCCATGAATCTGCAATGCAGGATGGAAAGAAGATGGAGATTCCCCTGTTTTAGGCGAGTCGAAGACAGAAAGGCAGGAGGGGCATGAAAGAGAAAAGAGCCTGGTGGATTTTTGCAGGCTGCTGCATGATTGGACTTTTATATGTAGGAATGATCTGTAATACAGCAGGCCTGTATTTTAATGATATGGCACGGGAACTGAAACTTCCTATGACCCAGGTGACACTTACGATGAGTTTTCTGAACGCAGGTGGCTTGATTGGAACAATTTTTGCAGGAATTCTTCTGATGAAGCTGGATGTGCGCCTATTATCCGGACTTGCCGTTCTGGCATCCGGCGGAAGTATGATACTGGCATCTTTTTCAGCGAACATTATTGCATTTTACGGAATGTGGCTGATCATCGGGATTTGTACACCGCTTCTTGTTACCATTCTGATTCCCACGATTCTGGGAAACTGGTTTAGCAGAAAACTCGGTTTGGTGCTTGGTGTTGTCTATGGACTTTCCGGAATCGGAGGTGCCGCATTTAATGTCGTGATGGGACAGGTTCTGGCTGCTTTTGGATGGCGGATGGCCCTTTGTATAGAAGGAGGCCTGGCATTGGCAGGAATGCTGCCCTTTGCTCTCTTCGCATTCCGGCTTCGTCCCAGTGTGATGTCCCAGCGGGCGGTACCTCATCAGGAGGATGGATGGACAGAGAAGGAGGCAAGACAATCGAAGTCTTTTTATCTGTATCTGATGGCAGCACTGGCGTTAACGATTGTATCAAGTCTTCTGCAGCAGGTATCCTCCCATATTTCAAATCTGGGATATGACATCACCGTAAGTGCGTTGGTCATGTCCGTGGTAATGCTGGGCTGTGCGGTGGGAAATGTCAGTATAGGAAGTCTGTTAGACCGGTGCCCCACTGGGGCTGTGATCGGAAGCTATTCCTGTCTTGGGATGCTTGGATGGTTTGGAATTGCTTTTGCAAAAGAGAAGCTGCTGCTGTTTCTGTGTGGAATTCTGGCAGGCTTTGGTCAGGCCATCTTTCAGACTGGTCTTCCGTTCTGTTATCGCAAGACCTATGGAAACAGAGAATTTAGTAAAATTTGTGCAGATTTTTCACTGCCGGGTTCCATTCTGGCAATTTTTTCTGCATCCCTTGGAGGAATTATATATGATCACACTGGAAGTTATCGGTTCACCATGCTGCTTCTTGGGGTGATGTTTCTCATAGCGGCACCCTGCATCGTGAAAGCTATTCAATATACAGGAAAGGAAGGGTAATCATATGACACCCAATATTAAAATATCAGGATTTGCGGATGAAATCAGTGAGGATTTTGAAAAACAGCTGCAGACAGTGACTGCGCTTGGAATGCATGCCATCTCCCTGCGTTCAGCCTATGGAAAAAGTATAGCAGATTATACCGTAAATGAAGTGGAAGAGAGACTACTTCCCTGCTTACAGGAATACGCAGTGGAGGTTTCCTCGATAGGATCTCCAATTGGAAAAGTGGATCTTTGTGATGACGAAGGCTTTCAAAGACAGAAAGAGCAGCTGGATGAGCTCTGCCGTATCGCAAAGCTGTTAAACTGCAGATATATTCGTGTATTCAGCTTTTTTCTGCCAGAGGAGGAGAGTCCAGAAAGCTATTCAGGCAATGTGGTAGAGAAACTGTCAGAATTTGTTCGTATTGCCGAAGCGCAGGAGGTGATTCTTCTGCATGAGAACGAAAAGGGGATTTTTGGTGATACAGGTGCCCGCTGCAGTTTCCTTCTGGAGAGCATCAAGAGTCCAAATCTGGCGGTAGCCTTTGATTTTGCCAATTTCGTACAGTGTGGGGAGGATCCGGAAATTTGCTGGTCATTGTTGCAACCCTATATTAAATACATTCATATTAAAGATGCCTTATATGAAAGTGGTGTGAATGTAGTCTGCGGAACCGGAGATGGAAAAGTCGCAGTGCTGTTGAAACAGGCTCTGTATGATGAGAATTATCAGGGATTTCTTACCCTGGAACCTCATCTTGTGCAGTTTGACGCACTAAAATCCTTAGAGCGGGGCAAAGCAGAGGTGATTGCGAAGAACACCGCAAAGAATGGGGAGGAAGGTTATTGCATGCAGTATCAAGGACTACAAAAAATTCTGGAGGAGATCGAGCCAAAGAGGCTGCGAATCGGAATCATCGGAACAGGAAACCAGGGAAATGCCTATGCAAGCCTGCTGACTCAGCGGGCAGATGATCCAGAATGGCCACTTCCACCCTGTCCGGCACACTGCTGTCTTGGGGCGTTGTGTGATAATGATCCGAAAAGACTGGAATTTTTGAAAAAGAAATATCCGGATATTCCCCTCTATACCGACTGGAAGAAGCTGGTGGATTCGGATGATGTGGATATGGTGATTACCACCGTTCCTCACTATCTTCACACTGAAATTGCGATCTACTGCCTGGAGCATGGCAGAAATGTTCTGGTGGAAAAGCCGGCGGGTGTCTATGCGAAAGAAGTAAAAAGCATGAATGACTGTGCAAAAAAACATCCGGATACAGCTTTTGGCATTATGTTCAATCAGAGAACCAATACACTTTATCAGAAAATCAAAGCAGTCATTGAATCTAAAGAGCTGGGAGAGATTCGCAGATCCAACTGGATCATCAATACCTGGTGGCGTCCGGACTGCTATTACAGACAAAGTGACTGGAGAGCAACCTGGGGCGGTGAAGGTGGAGGCGTTCTCGTGAATCAGGCACCGCATCAGCTGGATCTGTGGCAGTGGCTTTGCGGGGTTCCTACAAAGGTTTATGCGAAATGTATGTTTGGTGCGCACAGAAAGATAGCGGTGGAGAATGACGTGACAATCGTGACGGAATATGAAAACGGTGCCACCGGTTGTTTTATCACTACCACCCATGACCCAGTGGGGACAGATCGGCTGGAGATTGACATGGATGGTGGAAAGATTGTCGTGGATAATTCAAAAACGGCGACAATACTGCGCTTTTCCATGACCGAGGATGAGATGAACCATCAGATGGATGCGGAACAGGTACAGCAGCTGACCCAGGGCGTATCCACAGGAAGTCTGTATACTACCGAGACAATTGAGGCAGAAAGCGGATGGGGAAGTCAACATGCTGCAGTTATGGAGAATTTCGCACTGCATGTGCTGGAGAATGCGGCGCTTCTTGCTCAAGGGACGGATGGAATTCTCGGAGTGAATCTGCAGAATGCGGCGCTCCTTTCCTCATGGCTTGGCAGGGAAGTAGAAAATCCGGTGGATGAAGAGCTGTATCTCGAAAAACTTAACGAGCACATTAGAGAAGAGGGAGTATTCCCGGAAAGAAAGTAAGAGGAATTATAGCATGAATATTCAGAAAATCCCATTTAGCAGAGCACGTTCCTACATGGCTCTTTCCGATTTGGAAGAAAACTACAGAAATGGTGGAAATCAGGCGGGTATTCACCTGAGAACCGTCAGGGGCGGGGCCGTCAGTTCCATCATAGCACAGATTATTCCCTGGTCAGAAGGGCGTGCACTGCCTTATATTTATGAGGCAACTCCAGAAGAGTTGATCCTGCATACACAAAAGACAGAGATTCATGTCTGCTTTGCGGATGATAAAACACTTTTGATAAAAACGGAGGGAGAACCCATTCATGTGATGCTAAAATGTGTGCCAAAACATCCATTCTTTCATTACATTTACGAGATTCCCTGCCGGGACGAGATCCGTTATGAATTGAACTGCTTTGGACAGGAGGTAAAATATCTGATCTGGGCGCAAGAGGGAAAAGCAGAGATGACACAGGTGTGGGAGGGCTGTACCGCAAAAGACAATCAGGTGCTTCTGACACCGGAGAAAGGCAGACTTCTGGCTGTCATTCGGGAGGTATTTTCTTCCTGGGATGGTGTGGAGGTGAAGTATCAGTATGAAGAAAGTCTGAAGAGGACTGCCGCAGACTTTGACGAATTTGCAAGGAAAATGCCTTCTGTGCCACAAAGATATGAGGAGACGGCACGAATCGCAAGTTATGTGGACTGGTCTGCAATTGTGGCGGGAGAGCAGATTTTACCCAGAGATACCATGTTTATGTCAAAGAACTGGATGACGAATATCTGGGCCTGGGATCATGTGTTTAATGCGGTGGCACTGGCTTATCACAATCCGCAGGCAGCCTGGGATCAGTGGATGATTCCTTTTGATCTGCAGGATGTCACAGGACTGATTCCAGATACTACCAATAATAGCAAACTGGACTGGAACTACTGTAAACCACCAGTGCATGGCTGGGCACTGCATCGGATGATGAAGGTGATGGAGCTTTCAGAGGAACAGCTGGCAAAGGCTTATGATAAGCTTGGAAAATGGACGGAATGGTGGCTGAATTACAGAGATCGGGATCATGACGGAATCTGTGAATATTACCATGGATACGATTCCGGCTGGGACAATGCGACTGCGTTTGCCGAACAGCCCCCAGTGGAGCTTCCGGATCTGCAGACATTTCTGATTCTGCAGATGGAGACGATGGCGGAGCTGGCCGAAAAGCTTGGGCGTACAAGTGCACAGCAGATGTGGCTAAAACGGGCAGATACAATGAAGGAAGCTATGCTGAAATACTGCTTTGCCGATGATCAGCCAATTGCGATACACGCTGGAAGCCATGAACGAATTCCGACCAGATGTCTGATCCTCTATATGCCGGTACTACTTGGAGAACGGCTGCCAGAGGAAATTCGAAAGTCATTGGTGGAAGGACTGAAAAACGGTGGATATTTAACAGATCACGGATTTGCCACTGAGCCACCCGAAAGTCCATTCTATGAGGCTGATGGATATTGGAGAGGACCGATCTGGGCACCATCTACGCTTTTGCTTTTGGATGGATTAGAGGCTTGCGGGGAGCATGAATTCGCAAAGGATGTGGCAGAGAGGTTCTGTAACATGGTGAAAAATAACGGATACGCCGAAAACTTCAATGCGTTAACAGGGGAAGGGCTGCGAGATTTGGCCTATACCTGGACACCGAGCGTATTTCTCACAATTGCACACGACTATTTTAAGTGAGAGAGAGGTAGCTATATTATGAAACGTTCTGAGATTAATAAAATTATAGAAGAAGCAATTGCATTTACGGAAGAAAAAGGACTGGTATTTCCTCCATTTGCCAAATGGAAACCAGAAGTATGGACTTCTTTGGGGGAGGAAAGCCGTGAGCTTGCAGATAATATGTTAGGCTGGGATGTCACAGATTTTGGCAGTGGAGATTTCAAAACCTGCGGTCTACTGGTATTCACTTTTCGAAATGGAAATTTTAACCGTAAGGATCTCTATCCTAAACCTTATGCGGAAAAACTCCTTCTGGTGGAGGATGGTCAGGAGCTCCCTTATCATTTCCATTGGAGCAAGATGGAGGATATCATAAATCGGGGCGGCGGAAATCTGATTCTGCAGTTATATAATTCCGATGAACAGGAGCAGTTTGCCAATACGGATGTGACTGTGAAAATCGATGGACGGAGGGTCACAATTCCAGCAGGTGGCTGTGTCACACTACATCCGGGTGAGAGCATCACTTTGTCACCAGGACAGTATCACCGCTGGCAGGGTGAAAAGGGAAGCGGAAAAGTAATGCTTTTTGAGGTTTCCACCACAAATGATGACATGATAGACAACCGTTTCCTTGAGGCAAAGGACAGAATTCCGGTTCTTGAGGAGGATGAGGAGCCGAGACACCTGATTTTTAAGGATTATGTAAAATACGTCAGGGGGCTGTAGGGACGAAGATTTAAACAATAGAAGTAGAAACACATAGAAACCAGTCACCAGAATTTTAAAATCTGATGACTGGTTTCTTGTCCTACAGAAACAGAAAAAATAATTCAGATGTGAAAATGAAATACAATATGTCCGATATACCGGAAAAAACAGGAGAGGGACTTGCCTTTGCACCTCTAAACGGTTATAATTAAATAATTATCATCAAAAGTAACTGTTCAGGTACTGAACAGTCACAAATTTAAATAAGGGGGATAACCATGAACCTTACTACGGTACGTGAAATCTATAAGAACAGAGAGCAGTATTTGAATAAAGAAGTGACAGTAGGCGGATGGGTGCGCAGTGTGCGTGATTCCAAAAGCTTTGGATTTGTTGTGCTGCATGACGGAACCTATTTTGAGACTCTGCAGGTGGTTTACCATGATACCATGGAGAACTTTGCAGATATTTCTCGTCTGAATGTAGGCGCTGCAGTGATTGTCAAGGGAACCTTGGTGGCAACTCCGGATGCGAAGCAGCCATTTGAGATTCAGGCTGAGAGCGTGGAAGTAGAAGGTGCATCCGCATCTGATTATCCGCTTCAGAAGAAACGCCATTCTCTGGAGTTCCTTCGTACGATTCAGCATCTGCGTCCAAGAACAAACACCTTCCAGGCAGTATTCCGTGTACGTTCCCTGGCAGCATTTGCCATTCATCAGTTCTTTCAGGAACGGGATTTTGTCTATGTCAATACTCCGTTAATTACCGGAAGTGACTGTGAAGGTGCAGGGGAAATGTTCCAGGTTACCACACTGGATATGAAGGATCTGCCCAGACAGAAGGATGGAGCAGTAGATTACAGCGAGGATTTCTTTGGAAAGATGACGAATCTTACCGTAAGCGGACAGCTGGATGGAGAAACCTTTGCCCAGGCATTTAGAAAGATCTATACCTTTGGACCAACCTTTCGTGCTGAGAATTCCAACACTACACGCCATGCGGCAGAATTCTGGATGATCGAGCCGGAGGTGGCATTCGCAGATCTGGAAGATAATATGGAACTGGCAGAGGACATGCTCAAATATGTTATTCGTTATGTGCTTGAGCATGCTCCCCAGGAGATTAGCTTCTTTAATTCTTTTGTGGACAAAGGACTGCTGGAGCGTCTGGAGCATGTGGCAGGTTCCGACTTTGGACGTGTTACTTATACAGAAGCCATTGAGATTCTGGAAAAACATAATGAGGAATTTGATTATAAAGTGTTCTGGGGCTGTGATTTGCAGACAGAGCATGAGCGTTATCTCACAGAAAAAATTTATAAACGTCCGGTCTTCGTGACAGATTATCCGAAGGAGATCAAAGCCTTCTATATGAAGATGAATGAAGACAATAAGACAGTTGCCGCTATGGACTGCCTCGTTCCTGGAATTGGAGAAATCATCGGAGGAAGTCAGAGAGAGGATGATTACGAAAAACTGGAGAACCGTATGAAAGAGCTGGACCTGAATACAGAAGATTATGATTTCTATCTGGACCTTCGTAAATATGGTTCCACCCGCCATGCGGGATTCGGACTCGGGTTTGAACGCTGCGTGATGTACCTGACCGGTATGGGAAATATTCGCGACGTGATTCCATTTCCCCGTACGGTTGGAAACTGCGAACTCTAAATATCAGAAGGGGCTGTTGCACTTCGGGTCCCGGGACCTGAGGTGCGGCAGTCCTTTTTTATCTGGAAGGATTGGTGTAAAACATGAAGATGATTCATACAGCGGACATCCATCTGGGTGCCGAACCGGATGTGGGATATCCATGGAGTAAAGAGCGGGCAGAAGATATCTGGAATTCTTTTCGGCACCTTATTCAGGTTTGCAAAAAGGAAAAAGTAGATCTTCTGCTGATTGCGGGGGATCTGTTTCACCGTGTCCCACTGCTGCGGGAAATACGTGAGGTAGATTATCTTTTTCAGACAATACCTGATACGCAGGTTGTGCTGACAGCGGGTAATCACGATTATCTGCGGAAAGGCAATTACTGTGAAGGGTATTCCTGGAGCACTAATGTGACGGGACTCTGGCAGAAAAGCTGCCAGAAGGCGGTTTTTCCGGAGCTGGATACAGCGGTCTATGGATGCAGCTATCATACGCAGGAAATGAAAGAAAATCCATATAAGAATGCACATCCTTTTGGCGATCAGACCTACCATATCCTTATGGCTCATGGTGGAGACGAAAAGCATGCACCATTTTCTCAAAGAGAGCTGGCAGCTGCGGGTTTTACTTACGTGGCGCTGGGACACATCCACAAACCCCAGATTTTTTGTGAGAACTTGATCTCCTACGCAGGAGCCCTGGAACCCATCGACTGTAATGATATGGGCCCTCACGGGTACATGTTTGTGGAGATGAAGGGAGGCAAGGCTGCTGCCAGATTCCGAAAGTCTGCAGTATGCGAATATCGTCTTCTGGAAGAGAAGATTACAGAGGAAACCACACAGCTTTCCCTGGAGCAGCAGATCAAAGAACAGATCCACGCAGAGGGAGAGAACAATATCTATCACCTTCGTCTTACCGGCGAGAGAGCACCAGGTATGGAATTTGATCTTGTTTCCCTTGGAAAGCTGGGACGCTGTGTGAGAACACGGGATCTGTCTCATCCGGCTTATCATCTGGAAGAGCTGCTGGAGATGTATGACGGAACTCTGATCGGCGCTTATATCCGTCGACTGCAGGGAAGCGAAGGAGTGGAGAAGAAGGCACTGTACTATGGACTGGAAGCATTACTGGAGGCGAAGAGGTAACCGATGAGACTGAAAGAATTAAACATCAAAAATTTTGGCGTTTTTCATCAGAAAACCATCCAGCTTCAGGATGGCATCAATCTGATCTACGGTGAAAATGAGAGTGGGAAATCAACGCTGCATTCCTATATCAGGAGCATGCTCTTTGGTATGAAAAAACAGCGTGGACGAGCAGCCAGACAGGATGCCTACAGCCGCTTTGAACCATGGGAGAATCCGACATTTTACGCAGGAAGTGTGAGCTTTGAAAGCGGCGGAAAGCTCTTTCGCCTGGAGCGAAACTTTTACCGGGGAGAACCCAGAGCACAACTGGTCTGCGTCACGGATGGAGAACTGCTTTCCCTGGAAGACGGAGATTTGAAAATGCTGCTGGGTGGAATCAGTGAGAGTGTTTACGACAACACGGTATCTATCGGACAGCTGAAAAGTCAGACAGATGATGGACTGGCTGCAGAGCTTCGCAATTATATAGCCAATTACCAGGGAAGCAGTGATGGAGAACTGAACCTGGAGGATGCCATCGCTATCTTGAAGAAAAAACAGAAAGAGCAGGAAGCAAAGAAGCGGGAGTATCTGGAAAAACAAAGCCAGGAGGAAGCAGGGCTTTCTGCCCGTATTTCCTATCTGGAAGAGGAACAGGCAAAAAAGCAGGAGAGTCTGGAACAGAATACAGCGGAGTTAAAGCAGGAGATGTTCTATCGGGATGTACCGAAGAAAGAAGTATCCAGGGCGTTACGCCATCTGGGGGAAAATAAAAAGATCCTGTATGGCTGTATCATACTGGCATTGTTTCTAAGTGCGGTCTGTCTGATGCAGCTCTTCCGTGTTGACCGCTTTATCGTAAGAGTATGTCTTGTTATCGTGATTCTGGGTCTTGCAACTATTGCCTGGAAGATCTGGCGGCATTCCAGAGAACAGCATCTGCCGGTGGCAGATGAGCATACCAATCATATGAGGCAGCTGCAGTGGAATATTGAATATCTGAAAAAAGAACTGGAAGAGGGAACGGAAACCAGGAGTCGAATGCTGGAACAGCAGCTGGAATTTACAGATCTGTTAAACAGAAAGACCGTGTATGATGAGGAAACAGAAGCTCTGGAGATTGCCATGCATGAGATTCGAGAAATTGCCCAGAGTATGCAGGGACAGATCAGCGGAAGCATCCGCCAGAAAACCTCCGAAGTGTTAAGACAGCTCACCGATGGCAAATACCAGATGGTAAGCATCGATGAACAGATGGAGATTGGTCTTCATACAGGCGAAACCTATGTCCCTTTGAACAAAGTAAGCCGTGGAACCGTAGAACAGGTATACTTCTCCCTCCGCATGGCCGTCACAGAGATACTGTGTCAGGAAGAGCCCCTTCCCCTTCTGCTGGATGAAGTATTTGCCATGTACGATGAAAAACGCCTCACAGAGGCTTTAAAGTGGCTTTCCCTGCGAGGCGGCCAGATCCTGATCTTCACCTGCCAAAGACGAGAAGAAGAGTCCCTAAAACGCCTCAACATCCCCTACCACAAAATCACATTATAACCCTCGACCACCCAGCCACTATCTTTGCCCGCCACCCAGTCGCTATCTTTGCCCGCCACCCGTCCACTTTCTTTGCCTGCCCTCCCGGCCCCACCACAATCAAAGCTTTTTGCAGGCGACCGCTGGGCAGCCGCCCCAGGGAGCCAAAGGCCGGTAGGGCTGCAGAACACATTTGCAGGAGTCCTAAGCATGCCAGAAAAATAGATTTGCGTTGTAAGAGGTCAGCACACTGTTTGAGTGAAACGAGTTTGTGCTGACCTCTTACGTATTTAGCAAAATCTATTCTTCCGAGCATGCTCTTGGACTCCGAAACCGTGTCCTGCAGCCCTACCGGCCTTTGGCTCCCTGGGGCGCTGCCCAGCGGTCGCCTGCAAAAAGCCTCCGCCCTTCACATCCTTAAATCTTTTCGTGGTTTTTGAATTTAGTGATGACCCTCTGTATCCGGTCTGCCGGATTCAGCAGGCGGCTGATGGAAGAATCGTGATTCAGCGTATCGATAATCAGTGCCACATACTTGCTCAAATCACAGTTTACATACCATGGCTTTGCCAGCAGCTCGGGAGTCTGATAGATCAGGTTCGTGGTGAGAACCTTGGTGAACAGTCCCTGCTCATATGCCTGATCAAACTTGTCCAGTCCGTTGGTGAAAAGACCAAAGGTGGAGCAGAGGAAGATATTGCGGGCATTTCTTTCCTTCAGAAGCGTTGCCACTTCGATCATACTGTCACCGGAGGAAATCATATCATCGATGATAATCATATCCTTTCCAGCCACATCTGCGCCCAGGAATTCATGGGCAACAATTGGATTGCGTCCGTCAATGATGGTGGAGTAATCACGTCTCTTATAAAACATACCCATATCCACACCAAGGTTATTAGCCATATAGACAGCACGGCCCATACCGCCCTCATCCGGACTGATGACCATCAGATGATCGCTGTCCAGCTGCATATCCGGTGCATTTCTGAGGATGTTCTTGATAAACTGATAAGCCGGCTGAACAGTTTCAAAACCATGCAGCGGGATTGCATTTTGCACACGAGGGTCATGGGCATCAAAAGTGATAATATTCTCCACTCCCATGGAAATCAGCTCCTGCAGTGCCAGTGCACAGTCCAGAGATTCACGCCCGGAGCGCTTATGCTGACGGCTTTCATATAAAAATGGCATGATGACATTAATACGGCGGGCTTTTCCGCCAATGGCTGCGATGATTCGCTTCAGATCCTGATAGTGGTCATCCGGAGACATACGGTTCACCTGACCGCATAACTTGTAAGTCAGATCATAATTACAGACATCTACAAGAATATAGATATCATCACCACGGACGGATTCCATCAGATTTCCCTTTGCTTCGCCGGATCCGAAGCGAGGAACCCGGGAAGGGATAATATAGGAACTTCTCTGATACTCATTCAAAAAGTCCGGACTTGAAGAAGCATGCTCACGGTCACTCCTCCAGCTCACCAGAAAATCATCAACCTTTTTCCCAAGCATATTGCTGCTTTCCAGTGGAATGATTCCAAGCCGGCCAACCGGAAGTGTTGCGTAGTAATGCTCATCTTTTTTACTCATGATGGATCCTCCTAGGTTTTATCATTTATTGTTTAATTTTTTTTGAATACGAATATCATTACCAAAAAGCTTGATCATAGAATAATTACTGGAAATGCGTGAAAATGTCCGCTCCGAATAAGTTGCTGCAAGCTGATCCAGAGAAAGATTCGTCGAGATCACGGTGGACTTTTTGTGCATTAGCCGTTCGTTGATACATAAGAAAAACTGAGAGGAGACAAAACTGTTGGTAAGCTCGGTTCCCAGATCATCGATAATCAGAAGGTCGCAGGAGAAGATATTGCTGTGGAGTTCTCTGGCTTCCTCTGTAGTTGCAAAAGTATGTTTGGCAAAAAGATCAAAAAGATCAAATGCCGTAAAATAGATGACACAGAAGGATCGGTCAATCAGATCCTTTGCGATACAGTGAGAGAGAAAAGTTTTCCCTACTCCGGTGTCACCATAGATAAAAAGGTTCTCAAAATTTTCACCAAAGGTTTCTGTAAATGTGCGGCAGCGCTTGAGTGCCTGCACAGCGGTATCGTAGGAGCTGCTTCCGGTGACCTGATTCGTCAGATCATGGGAATAATACTCCAGAGAATACTTGGAAAAGTTTTCTTCTTCCAGAATATCCCGGATGTTCGACTGGTCATACAGAAGAGATATCTCTGCCTGACGGAAACAGGAGCATTTCCTGTTCTCGATATATCCGGTATCCCGGCAGAGGGGGCAGTCATACTGAAGCTCCAGATAATCCGCAGGAAATCCGTGGGTCAGCAGCAGTTCCCTTCTTTGACTGGCAAGTGCCTGAATGGAGGAGGCAAGATCAGTAGTATCCTCGGTTCTGTTCAGCCTTGCCCGGGCCTTGGCGATACTGATGGAGGCAATCCGGGCATTAATTTCCCCAAGCTTTGGTATCTGCGCATAGGCAGTTTGGATATGTTCGTCCAGTATATGCCTGTGCTGCAGCTGTTTTTTATTATAGGCACGCATGATCGTATCATACTGCATATTACTAAGTGACATGTGAACCCTCCCGATGTCTGACTATTGACCCAGCAGCTGTTTTTCCAGATCGTTAAAATCATAATCCCGCTGGTGGAAGTTGTTGAACTTGTTCTGAGCTTTACTGGTCTCTGCATTCTTCTTGCCTGCGGCCTGAGAGCGCTGCTGGTGCTGTTCGTCCAGCACCTTCAGATCTTCAGGTCTGCGGACATTTTCCTTGTGCCATTTGGACAGGATGCCTTCTGCATACTTAAAGCTTGGCTGGGTGGTCTGGGCGATGGTGCGGGCACAGGCCTCGCGAATCAGCTCCATGGAGAAGCCATATTCCTTCAGCCAGCGGTTCATGTAGACAACCTCAGAGGGGATCGGATCTCTGCCTCGGATCCCGAACGCCTTCAGAATAAGAAAATAATTCTTATTCCAGGTGCTGGTGCGGTTTTTTGCCATATCGATGGTTCGAATCCCCTCTTCATGCCAGGAAAGACCAACCTTTTCTATGTAACTGAGACTTCTGTGATTTTGTGAAACACAGTATTCAATCAGATATTCGATCAGCTCACAGGGAAAATGCAGTTCATCGTAAAAGTAAAGAATACGCTGCATGTCTGTGGCGCTTAGGGTTTTCTTCAGATATTGCTCTGCCAGGAACAAAAGCTGTCCGATATCTGCGTTTCCATCCTTGAGCTTTCGTATCTCGCTGGGTGAGAGATATTTGGGTGTCTCTTTTGCAGCGGCAGTCTTTTCCGGTTCCGAATTCGCTCCACTTGGCACGGAGGCAGAAGCGGCGGCAGGAACTGTAGAAGCAGCAGCCACGACAATGCTGTCCGCTACAGCATGACTGGTTAGTGGAAGAAAAACAAGTCCTGTAAGTTCTTTCTTATCATTAAAAGACAACTGCAGCAGTTTTTGCTTTTCCCAGTATTTCATCCCCCGGAGGATATCCTTTTCCGTGCAGGAAAAAATATCGGCAATGGAGGATAAGGAAACCATGCTTTGCCGGTATTGGGTAATATGCAGCAGGTAAAGATAAATTTTGACAAATTCACCATTTGCCTGGGGCATGTATTCATTTATAAAGACATCAGGAACAGATGTAGCACCGTGGTGACTGGCATCTGTAATCGTAAATGTTGCGCTCATGTAATGCACCTCTCTATTTCTTCAAAGCAAGTATAGCACAGTCTTTGCGGAAAATGAATAGGTGATTTTTTCATCTTTGGGAAAATGGTTTTCAACAAAAAAATGTGGATAATGTGGATAAAGTGGAAAGTTGGTGGCGAATAACATAACGTAACAAATTCAAATGTCGAAAAACCTTGAAAATACGCAGAAAAAGGCTAAATGTGACAGAAATGTTATGTAAACATTACGAGAATGAAAAATCCACATGTTTACACATTCGAAAATGTGTATAAACATGTGGATAATGTGGATAAGTTACTTCCCTAAGAGGTTTTCCCCTATTTTTACTACGTCTCCGGCCCCCATAGTTATCAACAAATCACCGGAATTACAATTTTCTAATAAATAATTTTCAATCTCGTCAAAAGAACGAAAATAGTGGCAGCTGGTGCCAAGAGCAGTGATTTTTTCCTCCAGATCCCGGGAAGAAATACCGATGGTATTCTTTTCCCGTGCCGCATAGATGTCTGCCAGAACCACTTCATCAGCCAGGGTCAAAGCCTGTGCAAAATCATCCAGCAGTGCTTTCGTGCGGGTGTAGGTGTGAGGCTGGAAGATACACCAGATTTTATGATGAGGGTAATTCCTGGCAGCGGTCAGTGTTGCCTTGATCTCTGTTGGATGATGCGCATAGTCATCAATAATTGTAATATCACCCAGCTTTCCCTTAAACTGAAAACGGCGGTCAGTGCCGGTAAAGGTATCAAAACCCTTTCGAATGACATCGGTATCCAGGCCCAGCTTTCGTGCCAGGGCGATGGTTGCCAGAGCATTAGAGACATTGTGCACTCCGGGAACACGAAGGGAAAAGCTTCCGATGGTGTTGCCTTTATACAGGCAGGTGAAGGTGGCGTGGCCCAGGGCATCATATGTAATGGAAGTAGCTGTATAATCTGCCTCCTGTTCCAGACCATAGGTGATTACCTCACAATTCAGGTCCTGAATGATCATTTCGTACTTGGGAGTATCCGCATTGATAATCAGTGTGCCGTCTGCAGGAAGCAGCTCAGCAAATCTGCGGAAGGAGTGGCGGATATCGTCGAGATCCTTGAAAAAATCAAGATGATCCGCATCCATATTCAGAATCAGGCTGATTTTTGGGAAAAAGCTTAAAAAGCTGTTAGTATACTCGCATGCCTCCGTAATAAAAGTACCTGATTTACCAACACGGATATTTCCGTGGATAGAAGGAAGAATTCCACCTACAGAGATCGTAGGATCACAATCCCCCGCCATCAGCACATGAGAAGCAAGAGAGGTTGTAGTGGTTTTTCCGTGGGTGCCGGATACGGCGATAGGAGTTTTATAATTACACATCACCTGTCCAAGCAGCTGAGCTCTGGTAAGCATGGGAACGTTTTTTTCCACAGCTGCTGCGAACTCAGGGTTGTCAGGATGGATAGCTGCAGTGTAGACAACAAGATCCACAGAATCTGTAATGTTGGCAGCTGTCTGACTGTAAATGACAGAAGCACCCAGCTTTTCCAGATGATCAGTGAGATCACTTTCCTTGGTATCAGAACCTGAGATGGAAAATCCTTCCTGAAGCAATATTTCTGCAAGTCCACTCATACTGATTCCGCCGATTCCGATAAAATGCACATGGATCGGTTTATTAAAATCTACTGTATACATCAAATTATCCTCGTTTTCTTTAAGATTGTGGTGCTGGCGCACTTTTATATACATAGCATTATACCCTTTTCAACATTAATTGTAAATGCTGTTTAGGAAGCCTTCCGGACCAGACCCCGGGGGTTACTGTTCACAGCGTGAACAGTAACTCTAGTTTTGGCCGTTCTTCAGCACACCGACAAGATAAAGAATGCCTAAGATGAGAGCAGCAAGCGTTCCCAGAGTTGCAGTCAGACGAAAAGTCTTTGTTAAAATGTTGATGAGAAAGATCGTTGCTTCTATTAATAATAGAAGTAATCCTATCGCCATGCACTGGACGGAAGGCTTTTCATGGGCGGAGGAGATAAGACCCAGGATTCCACAGAGGATGGCTGCGGCGCTTCCCAGGATCAAAAGAAGAGCGCGCATCTTTATCATTACATCTGAGGCAGCTCCGGCAGCAAACCAGGAACCGGAAGTCCAGGAATAGATGGACAGGATCAGAAGCACGATGCCGGCAGGAAGATAAACAAGACTGGTGATCTTTAACAGAGAGAAAACCTTTCTTTTCATAAGTAAACTCCTTTTTGTTTTTTATTTAGTATACCTGTTTGACGGAAAATGGGCAAGAGAGGAGAAAAGATAAAAAGTTAGTAAAAAATGGTTTAAATTTTGTCGAAAGATGGGAGAAATTGTGCAAAAACAATGAGAAAGCATACAATTAAAAGAAAAACAGATGTCAAATGTCATAAAAAGACGGAAATAAATGAGGAAAAATTATAAAAAATGTTCACAATTTGGGCAAACTATGTTATAATTTAGGAATCATATACGACAAGAGGTGATTGCATGATTAAGAAGGAAATGATAGCAATGTTGCTTGCAGGTGGACAGGGAAGCCGATTAGGTGTTCTGACCCAGAAAGTTGCCAAACCGGCAGTAGCATTTGGTGGAAAATACCGCATCATCGATTTTCCGCTCAGTAATTGCATTAATTCAGGAATTGATACAGTAGGAGTTTTAACACAATACCAGCCACTTCGGCTCAATACCCATATCGGAATTGGTATTCCGTGGGATTTGGATAAAAATGTTGGCGGTGTTACAGTCTTACCTCCATATGAGAAGAGTGCAAACAGTGAATGGTACACAGGAACTGCTAATGCGATCTATCAGAATATGGCTTACATGGAAACCTACAATCCGGATTATGTGCTGATTTTATCAGGAGATCACATTTACAAGATGGATTATGAGGTGATGCTTGACTATCATAAGGCGAATAAGGCAGATGTAACAATCGCATGTATGCCTGTGCCAATTGAGGAAGCAAGCAGATTCGGTGTTATGATCACAGATGAGAATGGCCGAATCAACGAATTTGAGGAAAAACCGGAACATCCCAGAAGCAATCTTGCTTCCATGGGTATCTACATATTCAGCTGGAAGGCGTTGAAGGAATCCTTAAACGCTCTGAAGGATCAGAAAAATTGTGATTTCGGTAAACATATCCTTCCTTACTGCCGTGACAATGGCAAACGGCTTTTTGCTTATGAATTCAATGGCTACTGGAAAGATGTAGGTACACTTGGTTCCTATTGGGAAGCTAATATGGAACTGATTGACATAATTCCAGAGTTCAATCTTTATGAGGAATTCTGGAAGATTTATACCAAAGGTGATGTCATCCGTCCACAGTATATTTCTGCGGATGCAAGTATTGATCGCAGTATTATCGGCGAGGGATCCGAGATTTACGGAGAAGTACATAATTCTGTAATTGGAGCAGATGTCAGAATTGAGAAAGGTACTGTAATCCGGGATTCTATTGTGATGCGACACTCCAGAATCGGAGAGAACACACACGTGGATAAAGCAATTATTGCAGAAAATGTTGCGATTGGTAAGGATGTTGTGATTGGTGTCGGAGAAGAAGCACCAAATGTGGCAAAACCACAGGTATATGCGTTTGGAATCGCTACCATTGGCGAGAATACAGTGGTTCCTTCCGGTGTGAAGATCGGCAGGAACACAGCTATATCCGGCGTTACGACTTTGGCAGATTACCCGAACGGAGAATTGCCATCCGGCGGAGTGATAGCAGAGAAGGATGGTGAATAGGTATGAGAGCACTGGGAATTATATTAGCGGGTGGTAACAACAACAAGATGAGAGAACTGTCCAACAAACGCGCAATTGCCGCTATGCCAATAGCAGGAAGTTATAGAAGCATTGATTTTTCGCTAAGTAACATGGCAAACTCTCATATTCAGAAGGTAGCTGTACTGACACAGTATAATGCACGTTCCCTGAATGAACACCTGAGTTCCTCCAAGTGGTGGGATTTTGGACGGAAGCAGGGAGGCATGTATGTATTTACACCTACGGTAACCGCAGATAACAGCTGGTGGTATCGTGGAACAGCAGATGCGATATACCAGAATCTTTCCTGGCTGAAGAGCAGTCACGAGCCATATGTTGTAATCGCATCAGGCGATGGCATCTACAAGCTGGATTATAACAAGGTTCTGGAGTACCATATCGCAAAACGTGCCGATGTCACAGTAGTGTGTACGGAATGCAAAGAAGAAGATACCAGTCGTTTTGGCGTTCTGAAGATGAACGAGGAAAGCAGAATTGAAGAATTTGATGAGAAGCCTATGGTTTCCCAGTCAAATCTGATCTCTACCGGTATCTATGTAATCCGCAGACGTCAGCTCATCGAGATGGTGGAACGCTGTGCGCAGGAAGATCGACATGATCTTGTAAAAGATATCCTGATTCGCTATAAAAATCTTAAGAGAATCTATGGCTATAAGATTAACACCTACTGGAACAATATCTCTACCGTAGATTCCTATTATCGGACGAATATGGATTTCCTGAAACCGGAAGTACGTGATTATTTCTTTGGACAGTATCCGGGAATTAATTCCAAGATCGATGATCTGCCTCCGGCAAAATACAACCCTGGCTGCAGCGTGAAGAACAGTCTGATTGCAAGCGGCTGTATTATTAATGGAAAGATTGAAAATTCAGTAATATTTAAAGATGTATATGTGGGGAATAACTGTTACATCAAGAATTCGATTGTTTTGAATAATGTTTATCTGGGGGATAATACACATATTGAAAACTGTATCGTAGAAAGCAGGGACACAATCCGTGCAAATTCTTATCATTGTGGAGAAGATGGAATTAAAATTGTCGTAGAAAAAAATGAGAGATACGCAATCTAACTGAAAGGATAAATGCTTAGGGGGCAAAAACTATATGAATATTACGGATGTGAGAGTTCGCAAGGTTGCGAAAGAGGGAAAAATGAAAGCTGTGGTGTCGATCACAATCGATGACGAGTTTGTGGTTCACGATATCAAAGTAATCGAAGGTGATAAAGGTTTATTTATTGCGATGCCAAGCAGAAAGGCAACGGATGGGGAATATCGAGATATTGCACACCCGATTAATTCTGTGACCAGAGATCGTATCCAGGGAATTATTCTGGATAAATATGAGCAGGTAATGGCAGAAACAGTAGAAGAAGTAGTTTAAGTGAATAAAATGTAACTGGTCAGCTACGGAACAGTTACAATAAAAATGCAGGCTGTTCTGAACATTATGCTTCAGAACAGCCTGTATTTTTATTATCCAGTAAGGTTGCTTTTTATTCAAAGATGTTGGATAATTATGCAAAAATATTGCTTTGCATATCAAAATAGTGTATACTCAAAAAGAAATTTCTTACGAAAATCATTACAGAAAACACACAAAGAAAATTTTAGGAGGAAGATAGGTATGAATCATATTGGAGCAGTTGATGTTATTGCAGTTATTTTAGTTGTTGAAGGGGTTTTGAATTTGTTTGGGGTTATGTTCCCTTATTCCATGTCTATGACGGGAAAATACACACCGGAGTCCATGCAAAAATGGATTCGTCCATCGGGAGTGTCTGCGATCATACTGGGAATAGGATGCGAACTGCTGGACCTGGGATTCTGGTCAGCTGATGCAGCAAATTATCCAGGATGGTTTGCACCGCTTGGACTTGGACTTGCGGTAGTGGGAATTGTAGCATCCCTTGTTCTTAATAAGATCTTTTTGAAAAAAATAAAGTAACGACAGAGCAGGAGCGTACATGATAGAATTAAATAATCTGACAAAATCATATACAGGCGGACAGAAGAAAGCAGTGGACAATCTTTCCTGGAAAATCAATGACGGTGAGATTGCAGGATTTATCGGACCAAATGGTGCCGGTAAATCTACCACCATCAAGATGATGACCGGTCTTGTTTCGCCGGACAGCGGAAGTGTTGCGCTAAACGGGTTCGATATCACGAAGGACGCACTGCGTGCAAAACAGCAGTTTGCCTATGTGTCGGATACCCCGGACAATTTTCTGCGGTTGAAGGTGATTGAATATTTGAATTTTATTGCTGATATTTATCAGGTATCAGAAGAAGACCGCAACAGCCGGATCACGGATATGGCAAAACGGTTTGACCTCATGGAGGTACTGGAGCGCCCTATTATGGAGTTTTCCCATGGTATGCGCCAGAAGGTCATGATCATGGGAGCGCTGGTACATAACCCGTCTATCTGGATTCTGGATGAACCCATGGTGGGCCTTGATCCCAATGCAGCATTTACCTTAAAGGAACTGATGCGGGAGCATGCGGCAGCGGGAAATTCGGTTCTTTTTTCTACCCATGTATTAGAGGTGGCAGAAAAGCTTTGTGACCACATAGGCCTGATTGTATCCGGCCAGATGGTGTTCCAGGGGACGATGGAAGAACTGAAGGGTCGTTATCCCAAGGGAACATATTTGGAGACAATATTCATGGAGATCACAAAAAATGCGTAAATTATTTTTGCTGGAACGAACGATGCGCAAATGTAGTGGCAGTATGTTTGCCAACATAGGCATGGGATCCATCTCGGTTGATCAGAATCTGTCAAAGAGCCAGAGGATCCTGCAATATATAGGAATTACGCTTGTTGCGGGTGCTGCGATGTTTTTTATCGGACGTTTCAGCATGGGTATATTTGGACAATTTGCAGCGGATGGACTTCATACACTGGCCTATGAGGCAATCTGTGTGGGACTGATGCTTATCTGCCTTTTTCTGGCGACCCAGAAGGCGCTGTCCCTGTTTTTCTTAAGCGGTGACAATGAGACTTTGATCCATATGCCGATCCGTCCGGGTATGATTGCCTTTGCAAAAGCGCTGGTTATCTATAGAAGCTGCGCCATAGCTACAGGGATGATAGGAATACCTATTCTGATCGCAGCACAGATTTGTTCCGGTGGAACAGTGATATCTTTTGCGGCGGCAGTTCTTGTTCCACTTTTGCTGCCTGTTCCGCCGGTCTTTTATGTGGTGCTGCTTTCTATTGTTATGATGCGGTATATCCAGATTGGGAAAACCAAGGAATCCAGGGCATCTACGATCACCGTTATTTTCATGCTGATCATGTTTCTGGTTCCCCAGCTGTTGAATCTCCTGCAGAAAGGTGTAAACACCGGCGGCGGTGTAGAAGCAGTCGTGGAAAGCCTTGGCAATGTTATCAGAATATTTGAGTATATTTTCCCAACCACGTTTCTGACAGTGGGAAGTCTGCAGGAGGGCGGAATACTTGCTCTGGTGCTCCTGCTTGCGGCTATTTTGCTGATTGTGGCAGTGTATGCATGGGTTGCAGATAAGCTTTTTTTGAAGGCGATTCTTCAGGCAGGCCATCATGGCTCAAAACAGAAAGTGGCAGACGAAAAGACTATTTTACGCTACGGAAGCGCCAGTCATTCCGTGAAAAAAGCTTATGCCAGAAAAGAAAGACAGCTGCTGTTTCGCACGCCGGTGTTCTTTTTACAGTCTGTGCTTCTCACGCTGATCATGACCGTTTTGTTCGCCGTCTTATGTGTTTTCCTTTTGGTGAGGATGATGTCAGAGATTACCGAGATGGGGAAGATGGAGCTTGGAAGCTATGAAGCCTATATCTGGTATGGTGCATTGGGCGTGGTGCTTCTGATCTCGGCACTGGCGGTCGCCTTTACCCATGTGACATCCACCTGTATTTCCAGGGAGGGCAAAAACTTTCCATATATGAAGACTATGCCGGTTCCCATGAAGACACAGCTGGCGGTGAAGTCACGGATAGGGCTGTATATGGCCATAGCCGGCGCACTTCCCTTTGTTATAATCATAAATTATATATGTCTGATGCTATCAGTGAGCCCATTGTTTATTCCAGTGAGCCTGATCGCATCTATGTCGGTTCTGGTATTGGGAAATGATGTGCAGATGTATCTGGACTGCTCATCGCCGATCCTGAACTGGGAAAATGAATATGCTGCAGCAACCAACAACCATCTGCTGGGTTCAGCGCTGGGACCACTTTTATTTGTGGCGGTATTGATGGGAATCGGCGCTGGATGTTACATGATATGTAAGACATTGTGGCTTCCGGTAATCGCAGTTGTGCTGGTGGCGGCCGTGGCAGGAAGCTGGATGCTCCATAATTGGCTATATGCCAAGGCAGTGAAAAATATTGAGAATTTATAGCGTATAAGCTTATAAAACAGAAGCTTTTAAAGTGTGAATCATGGTTTGCATGCAAGGGTTTTTCAATGGGAATTTCAAGCAATATTTCCACAAAGTGTTAAAGCTGTTGATTTATGCCATAAAAAAGTATATACTCAGGAAAGGGAATTTGTCATAAAAGTATTCGCTTGCAATCAATTGAAGAGATAGAAGTGGAATTTATGAACAATTCAACAGCCTATAGATTTGTATTTACGGTCATCAGGCTTTGCTAAGATTCTTTCACTTGTATCAAGTGTATGGAATAAAAACTAAGAAAATCACAGGAGGATTTAGGATGGAAGCAAAAGGAGCAGGAAAGTTAAAGTTAATTGGTGTTTTATTTATTATTCTTGGTGCGATTGGTGCGGTTGTGAGTGTGATGGCACTGGCAGGAGGCGGACTGATTATGGGTCTGGGCGCTAGTACTGGGGAAGTAGCCGCAGTGGTAAAAGGCAGCACAATTCTTATGGTGACAAGCGGAATTCGCCTGATCTGGTCTATTGTACTGTTGGTGGCTGGTATTCTGGGAGTAAAAGATTGCAAAGCTCCGGAAAAAGCAAAAACACTGTTTGCATTAGGTGGTGTTTTGATTATCTTTTCACTTGCTGCTAATATTTTGAGCATCGTGGCAAAGGGTATCAATGTTGTAGACGTTATCGGTCTTGTGGTTGGATGCGTTCTGCCGGTTATCTTTATGCTTGGTGCAAAAGAGAATATGAACGCACGTTAGTAATAGAATAAAGGTACTTTATGAGGGTTTGGCAATTATTGCCAGACCCTTTTTGCTGCTTTTTTGTGACTGCCAGATCATCATATATGTTAAGGGGATGGCAGCTCAAACATCGATGGAACATCAATGAAAGGCATCTCTTTACAAAAAGAAAGGCACCATATATACTAGATAAACAGGAAAATAAAATTTCAGGAGTCAGGATGGGAGAGCTGTTATGAATCAATTGCCGATTGAATTTGAGTGTAGAATGCGCAAAATGCTGGGGAAGGAATACGATGCCTTTGAACAAAGCTATGACGAGTCCCGTCAGTATGGACTCAGGGTGAATGCACTCAAGTGTGCAGCAGAGAACTTTGAAAAAATTACCCCCTGTGAGCTGGAGCATATACCCTGGGTTTCTAATGGCTTTTATTATTCGTCGGCTGCCCGTCCTGCGGTACACCCTTATTATGCAGCAGGGGTTTATTATCTGCAGGAGCCTTCTGCCATGACACCGGCAGGCAGACTGCCGATACTTCCCGGTGAGCGTGTGCTGGATCTTTGTGCAGCCCCGGGAGGGAAAGCCACGGAACTTGCAGCAAGACTTCAGGG
The DNA here is from genome assembly GCA_028692395.1 of Lachnospiraceae bacterium. Taxonomy (GTDB): domain Bacteria; phylum Bacillota; class Clostridia; order Lachnospirales; family Lachnospiraceae; genus Novisyntrophococcus. Next base: position 6,160 of record JAQUXP010000020.1, on the reverse strand, counting down.
AGAAGGGATTCTGGTTGCCAATGATATCAGCGCAGCCAGGGCGAAAACGCTTCTCTATAATCTGGAGGTTTCCGGTGTGACGAATGCTTTTGTGACCAATGAGCTTCCGGGAAATCTGGCGCAGGCTTTTCATGGCTGGTTTGATAAAGTGCTGGTAGATGCCCCCTGTTCCGGAGAAGGGATGTTTCGTAAGAACCCGGAGGTACTAAAGACCTGGACGCCAGAGCGTCCTCTGTACTTTGCAAAAATCCAGAGAGATATTGTGGCAAATGCTGTGGAGATGCTGCGGGATGGGGGCAGTATGCTTTATTCCACTTGCACCTTTTCCCCGGAGGAAAACGAGGGAACGATCTCCTGGCTGCTGGAGCAGTTTCCACAGATGGAGCTGGTTGAGATTGAGCCTTATGAAGGGTTTCGTCCCGGTAATCCTCAGTGGGGCGATGGAAATAAGGAGCTGAAGAAGTGCGTCCGTATCTGGCCACAGTGCATGGATGGGGAAGGACATTTTCTGGCATTATTAAAGAAAACTTCAAAGAAAACTACCCTGGACACCCAGGAGACCAGCGGCAGGCTGGAACTTCAGGTAAGACAGAAACCAGATAAAGAAGAAAAAAGGTTATTGGAAACATTTTTACAGAGTATGCAGATTACACTGGAGCTGGAGCGGGTGGATGTACGAAAAGGAAAGGCTTATCTTACCCCTGATCTGCCAGGAAGTGTGCGCAGTCTTCGTTTCCTGAGAAATGGACTGTATCTGGGTGAGTACAGAAAAAACCGCTTTGAACCTTCCCAAGCATTCGCCATGGCGTTATCAGCGGAAACCTGTGGACAGGTAATCTCCTTTTCCCCGGAGGATGAGCGCATCGGGCGTTATCTGAGAGGAGAGACCATAGCGGCTGGGGAACAGGGCGATCAGATGGAAAATGGATGGAAATTAATCTGTGTCGATCAATTTTCTTTGGGATGGGGAAAACTGTTGAATGGGGTCATAAAAAACAAGTATTTGAGTGCATGGAGGAAGAATTAAGCAAGATCTTGTAGAAAAACCGTCAAAAGTTATACATAAATACGACAAAATATTACATAGTTGTTACGACAAATTAAAAAATGCTTTCAATTTGTGAAGAAGTGTGCTATAATCAGGAAAGCACGGGGAGCAATGAGCGCTTTTTACTTATTGGTGCATGACATTCTACATAGTATTTGTGGGAGAGACGGGGATAAACTACGAGGTGTAAACATGAAAAACAAGAAAAGATTCAGTGTGATTCTTTCCGCTCTGATTCTCACCGTATCGATTGTTCCATGCTTTGGAGCAAGTACACAGGAAAAATTGTCTGATGCACAGGCACAGAAACAAACTACAGAATCCACCCTTCAGGATACACAGAGCAGAATTGATCAGCTGGAATCCATGAAAGGCCAGTCAGAAGAATATTTATCAGAATTAAATCAGCAGCTGACAGATCTGACGAACAGCCTGCAGCAGCTGCAGCAACAGGCAGAAGAAAAACAGCAGGAGCTGGTTAATGTACAGCAGGAGCTGGAAGATGCAAAAGCGCAGGAAGAAAAGCAATACTCGGATATGAAACTTCGTATTCAGTATATGTATGAGAACTCAACTTCCGGATATGTGGAGATGCTTTTTTCTTCTGAAAATTTCAGTGATTTCCTTTCAAGAGCACAGAACATGCTGGAGATCAATAAGTATGACAGAAATATGCTGAGCGATTATCAGGATGCAAAAGCCCAGGTGGAAGAAAAAGAAAACCAGGTAATTGCGGAACAGGATGCTATCGCAGAGCTGCAGAAGCAAAGCGCAGCAAAGCAGACAGAAGTACAGGAATTATATGAAGCTACATATGATCAGATTCGCGAGTACACAGAGAACATAGATAATGCTGAATCGGAGGCGAATACACTTCTGAGTCAGATTAATCAGCAGGAGGATTCGATCAATCAGCTTCTTGCACAGGCGATGCAGGAAGAGATTGCCAGACAGCAGGCAGCACAGGAAGCAGCCGCCGCTAAAGCAGCAGCAGATGCACAGGCTGCAGCACAGGCAGCAAATCAGGCAGCAGCCGAGACAAAAGCCAGCTCCTCCTCTTCTTCTGATTCACAAACCGGCAGTAGTGCCGGGAGCAGCACGCCTGCCGGGAACACACAGGAAGCGGAGTCAACACAGCCGCCTGCGGATAATACGTCCAGCAGTCAGGGTACTTACCTTGGAAGATTTAAGCTGACAGCATATTGTCCATGCCCTATTTGCTGCGGACAGTGGTCCGGCGGCAACACGGCAAGTGGCAGCAGACCTGTAGCAGGAAGAACCATTGCTATGGCAGGTGTTCCTTTTGGAACAAAGCTGTCGATTAATGGAACCGTATACACGGTGGAAGACCGGGGTACTGCATATGGACATGTGGATGTGTTCATGGCAAGCCATTCAGAAGCACTACAGTTTGGTCTGCAGTATGCAGACGTTTATCAGGTAGGCTGATAGAGAAAAAATCATCGTTACAAACAGAACCAGCAGTAAGCATCGTTGTCTTTTACTTAGACATATGCTTACTGCTGATTATTTTCAGAAAAGGTGTTGACATTTGGCGTGCTGTCGCATATAATATCTATTGCTGACGTAATATCGAAGCGTGGCTCAGTTTGGTAGAGCGCTGCGTTCGGGACGCAGAGGTCGTGGGTTCGAATCCCGTCGCTTCGATTAGATGACGAGAAACCGGAAAACTTCTTAATAGGAAGCTTCCCGGTTTTTTTGTATGAACGGATAAAAAAGGAGTATGTTATGTTAGATGTGTGTTTACTGGGAACTGGGGGGATGATGCCCTTGCCGGGACGCTGGCTCACAGCATTGATGACCCGATATAATGGAAGTAATCTTCTGATTGACTGCGGGGAGGGAACCCAGGTGGCAATCAAAGAATGTGGATGGACCTTTAAACCTATTGATGTCATCTGCTTTACTCATTATCATGCAGATCATATCAGCGGTCTTCCCGGTATGCTTTTAACAATTGGAAATGCAGACCGGACAGAACCACTCACCCTGATTGGACCGAAAGGTCTGGAGCGAGTGGTATCAGCACTGCGGGTGATTGCACCGGAGCTTCCATTTCCTATTAAGTGTATTGAACTGTCTGAAAATGAACAGACCATCCAGGTGGCGGGTTACCATATTACAGCTTACCGGGTAAAACATGCAGTTATCTGTTATGGATATACGATTACGATTCCCCGAATAGGGAAATTTGATGTGGAACGGGCAAAAGAACAGGGGATTCCCATGAAATACTGGAATCCGCTGCAAAAGGGTCAGACGATCCAGGCGGAGGAAGGCATTTATACATCGGACATGGTTCTGGGAACGCCCCGAAAAGGGATAAAGCTTACCTATTGTACGGATACAAGACCGGTACCCTCCATCGTAGAACATGCACAGGATGCAGATCTGTTTATCTGTGAGGGTATGTACGGCGAGCCGGATCAGGATGCAAAGGCCCGGGATAAGAAGCATATGACCTTCCAGGAGGCCGGAAAGCTGGCCAGAGAAGCGAAAGTTCAGGAGATGTGGCTGACACACTACAGCCCCTCACTGGTGCACCCGGAGCAGTATATTGACAGTGTGCGCAGCATTTTCCCCAATACAATTGCAGCCCGGGATGGACGGATGAAGGAACTGTTATTTGATGAAGAGAAAGCGGATGGTGCAAAGCATGAGTAAAAAAGATGTTTTAATATTAGGGATAGAAAGCTCCTGCGATGAAACAGCGGCTTCTGTTGTGAAAAACGGACGGGAGGTTTTGTCCAATGTGATCTCTTCCCAGATTAAGCTGCATACGCTGTATGGAGGAGTAGTACCGGAGATTGCGTCCAGAAAGCATATCGAGAAAATCAATCAGGTTGTCAGACAGGCCCTGGCAGACGCAGAGGTTACCCTGGATGATCTGGATGCTGTGGGGGTAACTTATGGACCCGGTCTGGTAGGAGCGCTTCTGGTTGGGGTGGCAGAGGCCAAGGCAATTGCCTATGCGAAGAAGCTGCCCCTTGTGGGAGTACATCATATAGAAGGACATGTGTCTGCGAATTATATCGAGCACAAAGAGCTGGAACCGCCATTTTTGTGTGAAATTATCTCGGGAGGTCATACGCACCTTGTGATTGTAAAGGATTATGGTGAGTTTGAGATTCTGGGGCGTACCAGGGATGATGCAGCCGGAGAGGCATTTGACAAGGTTGCACGGGCAATCGGACTGGGATATCCGGGAGGGCCAAAGATCGATAAGCTGTCCAATGAGGGCAATCCCGAGGCGATTTCATTTCCAAGGGCACATATTGAGGCGGCACCTTATGACTTCAGCTTCAGTGGTCTGAAATCAGCGGTATTGAATTATCTGAATAAATGTAAAATGACGGGGGAAGAGATCTGTGAGGCAGATGTGGCAGCCTCCTTCCAGAAAGCGGTTGTGGATGTGCTGGTGGATAATGCCATGAGAGCTGCCAAGGACTATCATATTGAGAAGCTTGCTATCGCAGGGGGAGTCGCTTCAAATCAGCATCTTCGTACTGCCATGGAACAGGCCTGTACGAAAGCAGGGATCTCCTTCTACCGTCCGTCACCAATCTTTTGCACGGACAATGCGGCGATGATCGGTGTGGCAGCATACTATGAGTATCAGAAAGGGACAAGAAGCGGTCTTGATCTGAATGCAGTACCAAATCTAAAGCTTGGAGAACGCTGATGGGAAAAGAAAAAAGGTGTACGGCGATTGTTCTTGCAGCGGGGCAGGGGCGAAGAATGCACAGCACGGTTCCAAAACAGTTTCTGCTGCTGGAAGGAAAGCCAATCCTGGTGTATGCGCTGGAGTGTTTTCAAAACTCTGAATTGATTGACCAGATTATCCTTGTTACCGGGGAAGAATGGATCCCTTATTGTCGGGAAAAGATTGTAAATGCATACAAAATCACCAAGGTGACAGATATCTGTACCGGTGGTGCACAACGCTATGATTCTGTAAACGCCGGTCTGAGTCTGTGCAGGGGCTGTGATTATGTATTTATTCACGATGGGGCCCGTCCCTTTGTGACGGAGGAGATCGTCCGTCGAGGCTACGAAAAGGTTTCTGAGTGTCAGGCCTGCGTTGCGGGAATGCCTTCTAAGGATACCGTAAAGATTGTGGACCGCACCAATTGTGTGATTGATACACCGGCCAGAAGCAGCGTATGGAATGTGCAGACACCACAGGTATTTTCTTATGCACTGATTCGTCAGGCATATGCCTGCATGCAGGAGCAGAAGCATACTGACATTACGGATGATGCTATGGTGGTAGAACGATTTGCCAGTCACAAAGTCAGTGTTTTTGAGGGAAGCTATCGGAATATTAAGATCACGACAGAAGATGATCTTGACACGGCAGAAATATTTGCAAAAAAGATGAAAAATCGATAAAAAGTATTGACATTCTGATGATGGGATGATAAGATATCAAATGCACGATTCGAAAAAATGTTTCGAGAAATGCAGAAAGATACGGAGAGGTATCGAAGTGGTCATAACGAGGCGGTCTTGAAAACCGTTTGTCCGAAAGGGCGCATGGGTTCGAATCCCATCCTCTCCGCTGAAGAAATGATAAACTGGTAATACAGTCTGAATTTCTTCCTGAGACAATTTCATAATTGTTATGCTATTCGGAGAAGTACCCAAGCTGGCCGAAGGGGCTCCCCTGGAAAGGGAGTAGGTCGTTAATAGCGGCGCAAGGGTTCGAATCCCTTCTTCTCCGCTTCTATGATGTAGAGCGTGTGTAATATAAGATGGATGATAAGAGAGAAATTTCTGCTTCTGATGTAAAATGCCACGAAAACCTTGGAATATCGCAGTAAAATATATTTTGTAAAAAGATAAAAAACTGTTGACAAACAAAGATAATACATGATAGAATAATCAAGCTGTCGTTTGGAAATGCAGAAACACAGCGAAAGAAAATAAAAAAAGTTCTTGACAAACGGCTTCATCTTTGATAAAATATCAGAGTTGCTGTTGCGAGACAGAACAAAGTTCCTTGATAATTAAATAGTAAAACACATCCTCGAAAGTTCTAAAGAATAACATTTTTGAACGATCGAAAAGATCCTTATAAACAGTAAGAAT
>JAQUXP010000019.1 GCA_028692395.1 Lachnospiraceae bacterium | reverse complement strand
TTCTTTCTCTCCTTCATTCTTGGGTCACGAGTTAAGAATCCAGCTTTCTTCAGTACTGGTCTGAAATCTGCATCTGCCTGAAGCAGTGCTCTGGAGATACCATGTCTGATAGCACCAGCCTGTCCTGTATATCCACCACCGCGAACAGTTACGATTACGTCAAATTTGTCTGTAGTCTCAGTAGCTACTAACGGCTGACGAACGATAACTTTCAGTGTCTCTAAACCGAAAAATTCATTAATATCTCTTTTATTAACAGTGATTTTACCTGTACCAGGTGCAAGGTAAACTCTTGCGATTGATTTTTTTCTTCTTCCTGTTCCGTAGAATTTTGCGCTAGCCAATGTTCTTTACCTCCCTATTAAAATGTTAATACTTCTGGTTTCTGAGCTGCATGTGGATGCTCAGCGCCAGCGTATACGTGAAGCTTAGAAAGCATTTCTCTTCCTAAAGGTCCCTTTGGAAGCATGCCTTTGACAGCGAGTTCAATAACTTTTTCAGGTTTTTTAGCCATCAGCTCTGCAAGTGTAGTTTCTTTCATACCACCAACGTATTCTGAATGGTTGTAATAGATCTTCTGATCCATCTTCTTACCTGTAACTTTGATCTTCTCTGCATTGATGACAACTACGTAGTCACCTGTATCTACATGAGGAGTAAACTCTGGTTTGTTCTTTCCTCTTAAAACCTTAGCAATTTCTGAAGACATACGTCCTAATGTCTGACCATCAGCGTCAACAACATACCATTTCTTTTCAATCTTATCTGGATTAGCCATAAAAGTGTTCATGGATTTACCTCCTGTAATCATATTCTTATATAATTTGTATATGTTAAAATACTATTACCGGGGCTTTGGTTTAAGTATTTACACACATTGTCACATTGAGATATTATATTATACTCATCCGTGTGTGTCAAGCATTTTCTTTTATTTGTTACGATTTTTTTACATTTATCCACAATGCTCTGTCTTTTGCGGGGAGTTATCCACCGCTTTGTCTTCCCACTGTGGATAACGGATCTGCACCAGGGTCAAACCCAGGGCACGGGCGGTAGGACCTGCCTTTTCCCGGTCCCTGGCAGCAAGTATCTGCTTGATTTCGTCTGGCGGATACGTTCCTTTTCCCACCTCAATCAGGGTTCCGGTGATAATTCTTACCATGTTGTAGAGGAAGCCATTTCCGGTAATTCGTATACGGATCATATCATCCTCTTTGGTCAGCTTTATCTCGTAGATATGCCGTACCGTGCGCTCCACCTTGGGCACTGCCGTGGCAAAGCTTTTAAAATCATGCTCTCCCACCAGATACTGTGCTGCTTCCTTCATTGCTTCAAGCTCCAGCTTCCCGTACCAGTGCAGGGAATTCAGTCTTCTGGTAGGATCCGGAAAGGTACGGTTCAGGATGCGGTATTCATAGGTCTTGATTGTGTCGGTAAACCGGGGATGAAAGTCAGATGGGACTTCACAGGAGGACTGAATCCGGATGTCCTCCGGAAGTCTTGTATTCAGTGCGAAGGAAACCCGGTCTGCGGGCATCCGGGCCCGGGTATCAAAAACTGCTACATTTCCCAACGCATGTACCCCTGCATCGGTTCTGCTGGCACCGATGGTTCTGATTTCTTCTCCCATCAGATCCGAAAGTGCTTCATTCAATACCTGCTGCACCGTAATTCCATTTGGCTGTACCTGCCAGCCACAATAATTGGTTCCATCATAGGCCACAACCAGTTTGATTCGTCTGCTCATCTGTCACTCACGCCTTCCTTTACCAGTGTAAAAAGACTCTTATGGCAATTGTTAACGCCAGATATGCTGCCAGTATGCCATAAGCCGCATAATCCCGTCCGGTATATCGCAGCGGTTTCATCTGGGTCCGTCCCTCACCGCCGTGGTAGCAGCGTGCCTCCATGGCAAGCGCCAGATCGTTCGCCCGACGAAATGCCGAGATAAACAGTGGTACCAGAAGTGGCACCATGTTCTTCACTTTTTTGATCAGGTTTCCTGTCTCAAAGTCCGCACCTCTGGCGATCTGAGCCTTCATAATTTTGTCTGTCTCTTCCAGCAAAATGGGAATAAAGCGAAGGGCAATGGACATCATCATGGAGATCTCATGCACCGGAACGTGAATCTTATTGAGGGGCTTCAGCAGAGATTCCAGGGCATCCGTCAGCTGATTGGGTGTGGTAGTCAGCGTCATAACCGAGGACCCCATAATCAGGAATACCAGGCGGATTCCCATACGTCCTGCCAGAATCAGACCTTCTTTGGTCACTTTAATGATCCATATATGAAAAAGCACTTCTCCCGGCGTAAAGATGGCATTAAAAAACATGGTGATAAAAAGCAAAAACATAATGGCCTTTAAGCCCTTTACCATGAATCGAAACGGCACCTTTGAGATTACGATCACTCCGGCCAGGAATACGGTTCCCAGCACATAACCCCAGCTTTTAAACACAAACAACGATATAATATAGATCATCGTGCCGATGAACTTTACCCGGGGATCCAGCCTGTGCAGGACGGAATCCGCAGGATAATATTGTCCTAATGTAATATCTCTGATCATTTTTTTATCCTATCTGTCATCTTCCCAGCGCCTGCAGGATAGATGCTTTCGCTTCTTCAACAGTCGTGGCAGTCACATCCACGTCCATTCCATGCTCCTTTAGGGTGTGCATGATATAGGTCATCTGTGGTGCCGCCAATCCCATAGTTTCCAGTTCTTTGTAATGTGCAAATACTTCCTTGGGCGCAGCGTCATATGCCTTCTTTCCGGCATTCATCACCACCAGCCTGTCCACATATTTTGCAATATCCTCCATGCTGTGAGACACCAGTACGATGGAGATTCCACGGGTTTTATGAAGATAAGCAATCTGATCCAGAATCTCATCTCTTCCCTGCGGATCCAGTCCCGCCGTAGGTTCATCCAGCACCAGTACATCCGGGTTCATGGCAAGCACACCAGCGATGGCCACCCGCCTTTTCTGTCCCCCGGAAAGCTCAAAGGGAGATTTGTCATATAATTCCTTTGGAAATCCCACATGCTCCAGTGCCTCTATGGCACGAGCTTTGCAGGCCTCGGCATCCAGTCCTTCATTCTTCGGTCCAAAACATACATCCTTTAATACGTCTGTCTCAAAAAGCTGATGCTCCGGATACTGAAACACCAGTCCCACATGAAAACGCAGGGAACGCAGATCGTAGCCGTCTGCCCAGATATCTTCATCATTATACAGTACACGTCCGCTGGTAGGCTTTACCAGACCATTCAAATGCTGTATCATGGTGGATTTTCCACTTCCAGTATGTCCGATTACACCGACAAAATCTCCCTGCCCGATCTCCAGATTGACGTGATCCAGCGCATGAATCTCATAGACTGTGCCGGGACTGTAGGTGTAAGTTACCTCTTCCAGTTTTATTGACATAATACGTTCACCAACTCCTCTGTAGTAAGAATCCCTTCCGGGATGTCTACGCCTGCCAGCTTCAGCTCATGGGCCAGCAGTGTCACCTGGGGCACGTCCAGCCGAAGACTCTGCAGCTTTTCTACCTGAGAAAAGATTTCCCTTGGAGTACCCTGCATAACCACATGTCCCTGATCCATAACAAAAACGTGGTCCGCAAGCACAACCTCTTCCATATAATGTGTGATCAGAATAACCGTGACATTTTCCTGCTCATTCAGCGTTCTCACGGCCTTCAGAACTTCCTTGCGTCCGTTGGGGTCCAGCATCGCAGTAGGCTCATCCAGTATGATACACTTCGGATGCATCGCCATCACTCCGGCGATAGCCACCCGCTGCTTCTGTCCTCCGGAAAGCTTGTTGGGGGAATGATGCCGATAAGCAACCATTCCCACTGCCTCCAGGCTGTCATCCACCCGTTTCCAGATATCCTCTGTGGAAACACCCATGTTTTCCGGCCCGAATCCTACATCCTCTTCCACCACCGTACCGATGATCTGATTGTCCGGATTTTGGAACACCATCCCAGCCCGCTGGCGGATCTTCCAGATATCCTCCTCATCAGAGGTATCCATATTATCCACCCAGAGCGTTCCCTCTGAGGGAACTAAAAGTCCATTCAGATGCTTTGCCAGGGTAGACTTTCCACTTCCGTTATGCCCCAGCACAGCGATAAACTGTCCCGCCTGAATGTCCAGGGTGACATCATCGATGGCGCGGTAGCTCTCCGGCTCCTCGCCCTCTTCATTGTATTTAAAATAGTCAAATCCCAGCTTTGAAGCTTTAATAATTCCCATTACTGAATTCCTCTATGAGCTCCCAGATTTCATCCCTTCCCTGCTTTGTCTCCGCAGAAAAAGGAATAATCGGTGTGCCTTCTACAACCTGCAGTCCTGTGCGGATGGCTTTGATCTGCTTCTGAATCTGACTGCGCTTAATCTTGTCCAGTTTCGTAGCGATGATGATAGGCTGAAAGCCATTTGCCACAACCCAGTCATACATGTTCTTATCATTGTTAGAAGGATCGTGACGGATATCAATCAGCAGAAATACTGCCTTTAAGGTTTTTGAGGAGTGCAGATAGTTTTCTATCATTTTTCCCCATTTTTCCTTGATAGATTCTGAAACCTTCGCATAGCCATAGCCTGGAAGATCCACCAGATAAAGGGCATCATTTACGTGATAAAAATTGATGGTCTGTGTCTTTCCCGGCTGTCCGCTGGTGCGGGCAAGGGATTTTCTGTTGATCAGGCCATTAATCAGTGACGATTTTCCCACATTAGACTTTCCGGCAAATGCAATCTCCGGTTTCCCGGTCTCGGGCAGTGTACTGGTGATTCCACATACTATATCCAGAGATACCTGTTTTATTACCATTCTTTTCTCCTTACTTAAAGAAGTGCTTTTTTCAGCACGTCCTCCATGGTTTCTACGAAGCAGATCTCCAGATTTTCTGTGATCTCCTGCTCCATCTCCTCTACATCCGGGCGGTTTTCTGCGGGTACCAGCACGGTATTCATACCGGCCTTCTTCGCTGCCAGAAGCTTCTCCTTCAAGCCGCCGATAGGAAGCACTCTTCCCCGGAGGGTAATCTCTCCGGTCATGGCAAGATCCGCACGGACACAGGCTCCGGTCATGGCCGACACCATGGCGGTTGCCATCGTAATTCCGGCTGAGGGGCCGTCTTTTGGCACAGCCCCCTCCGGTATATGGATATGTATATCATTTTCCTTGAAAAATTCCCTGGAAATGTGATAATGCTCCGCCACAGAACGGATATAGCTGATTCCTGTCTGGGCAGATTCTTTCATAACATCTCCAAGCTGTCCGGTCAGAAGGAATTCTCCCTTACCCGGCATGATATTCACCTCGATCTGAAGAGTATCTCCTCCAACGCTGGTCCATGCCAGTCCCCGGACGATGCCCACCTGAGGCTCTTTGTTGGCCATCTGGAAATTATAACGGTGTCTCCCCAGATATTGCTCCAGATTTTCCTTGTCTATCTGGACCTTTTCCTGTCCTTCTTCCAGAAGCTTCCTCGCAGTCTTTCTGCAGATCTGAGCAAGCTTTCGTTCCAGGCTTCGCACTCCGGCTTCCTTGGTATATCCACTGATGATCTCCAGCATGGCTTCGTCAGCGATAACAAGCTGATTCTTCCCGATTCCATTTTCCTCCATCTGCTTTGGCAGAAGATGCTCTTTTGCAATATGCACTTTTTCATTTTCCGTATAGCTGCTGACCTCAATCAGCTCCATACGATCCAGCAGCGGTCTTGGTATCGTCTGAATATCATTTGCTGTAGCGATAAAGAGCACCTCGGAAAGGTCGGTGGGAAGTTCCACATAGTGATCGATGAACTTGCTGTTCTGTTCACTGTCCAGAACCTCCAGAAGAGCCGACGCCGTATCTCCCTTATAATCGGAGCTGGACTTGTCAATCTCATCCAGCAGCATCAGCGGATTCTTCACCCCTGCCTGTGCCATCCCCTGGACAATCCGCCCTGGCATAGCGCCTACATAGGTTCTTCTGTGTCCCCGAATCTCTGCTTCGTCCCGGACACCTCCCAGACTGATACGCACATACTTTTTATTCAGTGCTTTGGCCACTGACCGGGCAATAGAGGTTTTACCGGTTCCCGGCGGTCCCACCAGACAGAGAATCGGGCTGTTGCCCTTCTTTGTGAGCGCACGGACAGCCAAAAACTCCATGATACGCTCCTTAACCTTCTCCAGTCCATAATGCTCTGCTTCCAGAACATCCTTGGCCTTTGGAAGATTCTGATTGTCCTTGGAGACTTTATTCCAGGGAAGTCCCAGAAGTGTCTCGATATATCCCCGGGACACACCGCTCTCTGAGGGGTTCCCAATCTGGTTTTCGAAACGTCTGATCTCGGTCTGAATCCGATCCTTAATCTCCTTCGGTGCCCGAAGAGCTGCTGTTTTCTCTCGAAAAGCTGCAATCTCACTCTGGACATTATCCTCTCCCAGCTCTTCCCGAATCACCTTCATCTGTTCTCTTAAGATATATTCTTTCTGATGCCTGTCAATCTTTTCTTTAATCTTCTCCTGCAGCTCTGTACGGATCTGCATCACCTCGATCTCATTACTTAAGATAATTCCCAGCACCTCATAGCGCTGAGCAACATCTACTGCCTCCAGAAGACTCTGCTTCTTTTCAAATGGCAGTGCGATGTTAATGGAGATCTGATCCACCATCTTTTCCACATCATCAATTTCCATAATCTGATGCAGAAGATCGTTACTGATTCTCTTATTATCCTTTGCATATAACGCAAAAATATCCCTCATACTGCGAAGCATGGCTTCTTTTTCGTTCTCATTGGTGATAGCCTGCTCACTTTTCTCAAATGCTGCCACCTCGGCCTCCAGATAGGCTCCCTCTGTCTCCAGTGCAGTCAGTTCTGCACGTTCCAGCCCTTCCACGAGAACTCGTGTGAGATTTTTCGGAAGCTTTGCCACCTGCTTGATGGTAGCTATGGTTCCGATTTTATAAACGTCAAGGAGACCCGGATCAACTGTCTCCGGGTCTTTCTGGGTCACTAAAAATACTTTCTGATCCTGCAGCATGGCTGCCTCTATGGCTTTGACAGACTTTTCTCTGCTCACATCGAAATGCACAATCATATCCGGCAGAATCGTCGTGCCTCGCAGCGCCACCGCAGGGATCACACTTATCAGGTTGCTCATCTATACTCCTTTATTACGATTCTTATGCTGTCTCAGGTCTGCCTTTTTTCCTGGTCTGCAGACGTCTCGGAAGCGGTGCAGGCTCACCGTATTCAATCTGGGGAGCCGCATTATCCTCTACTGTCTCCCTTGTAATCGTACAAATCTTTACGGTATTGTCCGAAGGAATCTCATACATCAGATCCATCATGGTATGCTCCATGATAGAGCGCAGTCCTCTGGCTCCGGTTTTCTGTTCCATCGCTTTTTTCGCCACTGCCAGCAGTGCCTCATCATCGATGCGAAGCGTAACTCCGTCCAGCTCGAACAGCTTATGATACTGGTTCACAAGAGAGTTTTTCGGCTCCTTTAAGATCTGCACCAGAGCATGCTCATCCAGAGAATTCAGGGATACTACAATCGGCACACGTCCGATAAACTCCGGAATCATACCGAATTTTACAAAGTCCTGGGGCATAACCTGACGGAGCAGCTCTCCGATATCATGCTTCTTCTCACCGCCAAGCACACCGTTAAATCCGATAGACTTTGTATCCTGACGGCTCTCGATGACCTTGTCCATTCCCTCGAAGGCTCCACCGCAGATGAACAGTATATCTGTGGTATCGATCTGCAGGAACTCCTGATGGGGATGCTTTCTTCCACCCTGGGGCGGAACATTTGCCACGGTTCCCTCTATGATTTTCAGCAGTGCCTGCTGCACACCTTCTCCGGATACATCACGAGTAATGGATGCATTTTCAGATTTTCTGGTGATTTTATCAATCTCATCAATGTAAATGATGCCGCGCTGTGCTTTCTCCATATCATAATCTGCTGCCTGAATCAGCTTCAGCAGAATATTCTCCACATCCTCACCCACGTAACCAGCCTCGGTCAGAGCGGTTGCATCTGCGATGGCAAATGGAACGTTCAGAAGCTTGGCCAGGGTCTGGGCCAGCAGTGTCTTACCGGAACCGGTAGGTCCCAGCATCAGGATGTTACTTTTCTGCAGCTCCACATCGGAAACATCATGGGACAGCACTCTCTTGTAATGATTGTAAACAGCCACAGAAAGCACTTTTTTCGCCTCGTCCTGTCCGATTACATATTCATCCAGAAAGCCCTTGATTTCCTTTGGCTTCATCAGATTGATCTCATCTGAAATTTCCTCGTTGGGAACAAATTCTTCCTCTATAATCTCAGAACAGATACCGACGCATTCATCACAGATATATGCACCGTCTGGTCCTGCTATCATCTTTCGTACCTGCTCATCTGTCTTACCACAGAAGGAGCATCTGATTCTGGGTTCATTTCCCTTAATTGCCATAATAATAATTCCTCTTCCTTTCACTGGACAAACGTGTAAAAGGGCGCGCAAAAGCGTTGGTTTATTCACTTCCGGCTTTTGGCACACCCTCTGGTACATCTACATCTTATCTGTTCGTAATTACCTTGTCGATCAGTCCATATTCCATGGCTTCCTGCGCAGACATATAATTGTCACGCTCTGTATCGATCTCAATTGTCTCCAGCGGCTTACCTGTGTTAGCTGCCAGAATCTCATTTAACTTTTTCTTTGTCTTCAGGATATGCTCAGCAACAATCCGAATCTCTGTTGCCTGTCCCTGTGCTCCGCCGGAAGGCTGATGAATCATAATCTCAGCATTTGGAAGTGCAAGACGTTTGCCCTTCGTTCCGCCGGAAAGTAAGAAGGCACCCATGCTGGCAGCCATACCAAGACAGATTGTCTCAACATCGCACTTAATATACTGCATGGTGTCATAGATAGCCATACCTGCTGTTACAGAACCACCCGGACTATTAATATAAAGGTGGATGTCTTTTCCCGGATCTTCTGCTTCCAGAAAAAGAAGCTGCGCCACTACCAGACTTGCGCTGACATCATTTACTTCCTCACCGAGAAAAATAATACGATCTTTTAACAGTCTGGAGTAAATATCATAGTTTCTCTCTCCCCTGCTGGTTTGTTCAATGACATAAGGTACTAAACTCATAAATAACAGCCTCCCTTTTCAGCCTGAGTGTAAATGTTCCTTACCCTCAAAACTCTTTACTTTTCTACTGCGTTGCCTGTCAGGAATGTAACTGCTTCCTGTACTGCAAGGTCTTTCATCATCTGTTCTTTCTCATAGTCACCGATCAGTTCTTTGAACTTATCAGCTTCCATCTTGTACATCTCAGCCATGTTCTTGATTTCTGCGTCAAGCTTTTCTTCTGTTGCAGAAATTCCTTCCACCTCTGCTACTTTCTCAAGTACCAGTCTGCTCTGAATACGTTTCAGTGCCTGTGGCTTCATCTGCTCCTGTACGCTCTCGATGGTAGAACCGGTAAACTGCATATACTGCTCAAAGGACAGACCCTGAGACTGTACTCTTCTTGCGAAATCGTCTACCATCTGGTTTACCTGAGTTTTGATCATAGCATCCGGAATCTCCATGGTAGCATTCTCGATGACTTTCTCTACTACAGCATCTTCTTTTATACGTTTTGCTTCTTCTTCTTTTTTCTCTGTAAGAGTTGCTTTTACATCTGCTTTGTACTCATCCAGTGTATCAAACTCAGATACATCCTGTGCAAACTCATCGTTCAGCTCAGGAAGCTCTTTTGTAGTGATTTTGTGGATTTTGCATTTGAATACAGCAGCTTTTCCCTTTAATTCTTCTGCATTGTAATCTTCCGGGAAAGTAACATTAACTTCTACATCCTCTTCCAGAGATTTTCCAACCAGCTGGTCTTCGAATCCAGGGATAAAGGTGTTAGATCCCAGTGTGAGTGCGTAATCCTTGCCTGCGCCGCCTTCAAAAGCAACACCGTCTACGAATCCTTCGAAGTCGATGGTTACGGTATCTCCAGCCTGTGCTGCTCTGTCGTCAACATCGATGGTTCTGGAGTTTTTATCCTGCTCTTTTTTCAGCTCAGCTTCGATTTCTTCGTCAGTTACTTCTATAGAAGCTTTCTCAACCTCTACCCCTTTGTACTCACCAAGAGTAACCTCAGGTTTTACAGCAACTTCTGCTGTGAAGATGAAAGCTTTTCCTTTTTCCATCTGTACTACATCGATTTCCGGCTGAGATACGATATCCATCTCACACTCAGCGGTTGCTTTCGGATAATTTTCATTGATCATGGTGTTAGCAGCTTCCTCATAGAAAATGCCTGCGCCATACATCTTTTCGATCATAGCCTGTGGAACTTTACCTTTACGGAATCCAGGAACACTGATCTGGCCTTTCTGCTTCTGATATGCTGCTGTGATTGCTTTTGCAACCTCTTCTGCTGAAACCTCGATCGTAAGTTTCGCCATGTTCTTCTCTAATTTTTCAACCTGTACGCTCATTTTTGTGTTTTTCCTCCTTGATATCTATGAAAATAATCCTTTCGGACCTTTCAGTCAGTCTATACTTACAGTCATTATTGCAGTATAGCACAAACATTTCGATTTATCCAGCTTTTTCTTTCGTCCAGACAAATTTTTCTGTTTCCTGTTTGTTCCCTCTATATTAATAGACGATTTGATCTGCTATGTTTTCTGCACTGTCAGCGCCCTGGATCAGGCGAATCAGTTCCAGTGCGAATTCGATGGCGGTTCCCACTCCTCGGCTTGTGGTGATCTGTCCATCCGTGACTACCGGCTTCCTCACCACTTCCCCGCAATTTAGCTGAGCTTCCATGCCTGGATAGCAGATTGCTTTCTTGTCCTTTAAAAATCCATGCTGTCCTAATACCAGTGCCGGTGCCGCACAGATCGCTGCCAGTCTGCAGCCTTCCCTCTGCTTCTTCTCCAGAAGTGCCATCAGAGGTTCACATGCCGAAAGATGTGCTGTTCCCGGCATCCCGCCCGGGCACACAAAGACAGTCCCGTCCCCAAAGCTTTCTTCCTCAAACAGGGCATCTGCCTGAATCTGAATACCATGTGCACCTGTGATTTCTTTTCTTCCCATAATAGAGACTGTCACCACTGGAATCTCTGCCCTGCGCAGCAGATCCACCGGTGTCAATGCCTCAATCTCCTCACAGCCGTCTGCCAGAAATACATATACTTTTTCCATAATGGGTTCTCCTCTTTTTCTTTTTTTATTTTGTTTTCATGGTATAATACTTATAACTATTCAGAATAAATAATTTACAGGAAAGGTGAATGGCATGGAAATAGAGCGAAAATATCTGATTCCGAAGCTCCCGGAGAATCTGGAGCAGTATGATTATCACAAGATTGAGCAGGGATATCTGAGCACGGAACCTGTGGTCCGGATCCGTAGGCAGGATGATGACTATTATCTGACCTATAAGTCCAAAGGACTGATGGTACGTGAGGAGTACAACCTTCCCCTGACAAAAGAATCCTATGAGCACTTAAGGCCCAAGGCAGACGGCATCCTGATCTCCAAAACTCGATACAAAATCCCTCTGGTTCACGGTCTGATGATCGAGCTGGACATCTTCGATGCCCCCTATGAGCATCTCTGGCTGGCAGAAGTGGAGTTTCCTGATGTGGAGACTGCTAATCGCTTTACTCCCCCCGACTGGTTTGGCGAAGACGTTACCAATTCTTCCAAATATCACAACAGCACCCTTAGTCAGAGATAACCTGACTTCTATTCTAAAGACCTTTTGTCTTTCTCACACATGCTTTCTGGGCTTCGATCACCGCACTTCGGAGGCCTTTTTCCTCCAGCACTCGCACTGCTTCGATGGTGGTTCCGCCCGGGGAGCATACCATGTCTTTCAGTTCTCCTGGATGCTTTCCTGTCTCTAAGACCATCTTGGCACTTCCAAGTACGGACTGGGCTGCGAATTCGTATGCCTTTGTGCGAGGCATACCATCAGCGACTGCCGCATCCGCCATAGCCTCGATGAACATAAATACATAGGCTGGTGAGCTTCCGCTGACGCCCACAACAACATCAATCATAGATTCGGTAACTACTTCTGTCTTTCCAAAGCTCTGGAATATGGTAAGAACCGTGTCCAGCTCGTCCTTCGACACCAGCTCATTTGGGCAAAGGGCGGTCATACCTTCTCCTACCAACGCCGGAGTATTCGGCATGGTTCGAACCAGTTTTACCGGCTTTCCAAATGTAAAGTCAAGCCATTCCAGTGTCTTGCCCGGGGCAAGCGTTACCACCAGCTTTTCCTGCGTCACACTGTCTGTGATTTCCTGGATTACCTCTTCCATATAGATAGGTTTTACTGCCAGGATAATAACATCCGCTTCCTTTGCCACCTGCGCATTATTTACCGCCGCATGGATCTTAAGCTCCTCTTTGATTCTTGTTTTGGTCCTCTCAGAATTTGCCGATGCAATCAGATCCTCCCTTGCAACAATCCCCTTCTTGATCATGCCGCCAATCATGGCAGTTGCCATATTACCACAGCCGATAAATCCTACTTTCATTGGTAGTCCTCCTCTACAAATGTTGTAAGGGGCAAAAAGTATTTTGCCCCTTGATGCTTACGGATTATTGTACTACGTTTTTGCAGCAGATTCAACTCCTGCAGCATTCATTGTTTTCAAAAATTACGCTGTGGGAGGTCACTTATGTCTGCAGCTTTTCGCAGTTCTCTTTTAGTAATTTTCTTTTCTCACTTCAAAGAAGGACTGGCTCATCCCACAAACCGGGCAAACTTCAGGAGCTTTTCGTCCAATGCCGATATAACCACATACCCGGCACTCCCAGATGGTGGCGTCCTTCTTCTCAAAGACCTCCATCTTTTCTACATTCTCTAACAGCAGGCGATAGCGCTCCTCATGAGTTTTCTCAATGGCAGCTACCTTGCGGAACTTCTCTGCCAGATCATGGAAGCCTTCTTTTTCCGCATCCTTGGCAAACCGGTCATACATATCGGTCCATTCATAATTCTCACCTTCTGCGGCATGAAGCAGATTCTCTGGCGTTGCTCCCAGATTGCCCAGCTCCTGATACCACAGTCTTGCATGCTCCTGCTCATTTCTTGCTGTTTTCAAAAAGATTTCAGAAAGCTGATCATACCCTTCACTTCTTGCAATATTTGCAAAAAATGTGTATTTATTTCTAGCCTGGCTCTCTCCGGAGAATGCTTCCTGAAGGTTTTTCTCGGTCTGTGTTCCTGCATATGGGTTTTCTCCTGCTGCTGTCTCCTCCAGCTTTTCAAAAACAGATGCGGGCTGATGACAGATCGGGCAGGTAAATCCCTCCGGCAGTTCTCCCTCATGAATATATCCACACACGCTGCAACGATACTTTACTGTACTCATCTTTTTTCCTCCTAATAATTGGCTTTTATCTTCGTAAGTTGTATGTAACATTTTTTCTGCCAGCTCGGACAAGGGCTTTCCATAGAATTCCTGATAGAGCTGTTTGATTTCTTCATTTTCATGGCTTGTGCGCAGCTTCATGCCTTTATCCCGGCTGTAAAGTCCCGCAATCCTTGCCTTGCGAAGAGCATCTCCTTTTTCAAGGGTTCCTTTTGGCTGCCCTCCGCCACCGATACATCCGCCCGGACAGGTCATAACCTCGATAAAATGATACTGCTTTTCGCCGTTTTTTATTCGCCTGATCATCTCGGATGCATTTGCTGTTCCATACACCACCGCTACATTGACCTCCAGATCTTCAATCGTAACGCTGGCTTCCCGGATGCCTTCCATTCCACGCACCGGCTCCAGTTCATACAGCACTGCAGGAGCGGCCTCCCCGGTAATGTATTCATAAGCAGTTCGAAGTGCTGCCTCCATAACTCCACCAGTATTGCCAAAGATCACACCTGCGCCGGATGCCTGCCCCATCAGGGAATCAAAGCTGCCATTCAAAAGCCCGGAGAAATCAATCTCCTTTTCTCTGGCCCATTTTGCAAGCTCTCTGGTGGTAATAACATAGTCCATATCCCGTAACTGCTCGTCCTTCAGCCAGGTTCCTGCGGCATGCATCTCTTCCCGGCGAATCTCATACTTCTTGGCGGTGCAGGGCGTCACAGCTACATTTACAATCTGTTTTGGATCCAGCTTCATCTTCCTGGCAAAGTAGGTTTTGATGGTTGGTCCCTGCATCCCAATCGGACTCTTGGCAGTGGAAATATGAGCAAGCATGTCTGGATGGTACATTTCCGCATATTTTACCCAGGCAGGACAGCAGCTTGTAAATTGCGGAAGGGGCTTTGTTCCTCTGGTGATGCGCTCGATCAGCTCACTGGCTTCCTCCACGATGGTAAGATCTGCGGAAAAATTCGTATCCAGTACATAATCGGCTCCCAGACTGCGAAGAAGAGAAACCATCTGGCCTTCCACAAAGCTTCCGTCCGGCATGCCGAATTCCTCGCCAAGGGCAATCCGCACCGATGGCGATGTGCTGAAGATCACAATCTTCTCAGGATCACGGATCGCAGCCTCAACCTGGGGATACTCATACTTTTCAGTAATACTGCTGACCGGACAGACATTGGCACACTGTCCGCAGTGAATACAGACAGCCGTATCCCCGGTATCAGCCAGATCATAGGTTCCATGCACTCGAATGTCCTTCTGACAGACAGCCTTACACTGCCCGCACTTGATACACAAAGCCTCGTCCCGCATAATAGCAGGATTGTCCGGCTCAATCGGTACCCGTATATCCATTGACAAATGTTTACTCATAGCTCCTCCTTTTATTCTTTAAATAGTAATTGTTACTATTATTAATATCATACTATTCATTCTTTGTCAACAGATTTCAGAAAAAGAGCAGGAATATCTCTTTTCTTTTTCACACACATATTTCTCTTCTTTCATAGAATATAGTATCGGAAACTTTTGGAGTCATCTATAAAAAAGAAATGAATGGGTCTGCTCTGTGTTGTGCTGGCCGCTGCCACCCTTGGGGGCTGTGCAAAAGAAGATTCTACAAAAATCACCCTGAATGAAGTAGCGCATTCCATCTTTTATGCTCCACAGTACGTTGCCATCGAAAATGGCTATTTTAAAGACGAGGGAATTAACCTGGAAGGGAGCAAGGATGTGGTAATGAACTTTGCCCAGCTCACCCAGCGGGCCGGTAACTTCCTGGTGGCACGAAAGGAAGCATAAGTCTTACAAGCAGCGAAAGGTCCGTATCCTGAACGGTGCACACACCTCCTTTGTTCTGGGTGCTTTTCTGTCCGGACAGCAGATTGTCCGCAACTGCATGAATAATCCTGTGATTACCCAGTTCATGAACAAAACAATCTACGATGAGATTATCCCTACCCTCTCTCTGCCAGGAGAAGAACTGGAAGAATTTGCTGCAGCCGCGGGGACAGCCTTGCCGACTATGTGCAGAAGGTCTGCTCCAGCCAGACGCTCTGGGGCGAAGATCTCTCCCTGATTCCAGGCTTTGCAGCCACTGTAATGCAGGATATGCAGCTGATTCAGGAACATGGGGCTTCTGCCTTGATGGAACACTGCCTGAACTAAAGAAAAAAGAACGTTGTAGCTGCTTTACCCGCATACACAACGTTCTTTTATCACTTACAATTCTTTCGTTTTTTCCATAAACTCTTCCACCGACAGATTCATCTTCTCTGCCGCTTTCTCCTTTGTAATTATGCCTTCTTCAATCAGATCTCTCAGCACTTGCAGCTGACCCTGTAACTGACCTTGTATATGACCCTCCTGATAACTTTCTTCCCGTTCCAGTTCCATGTGCCTTACTTCATCATATTCAAATATACTCACGTTCTTCGCCTCCGCTTTATTCTTTCTCAGAAAATCAGCCAGAATGTTATTTCGAATACATTCATTGATCGCAAACTCTACCGCATCACTTAAAGACATAACTTTTACATAGCTGCGAACCTTTTCCGTATATTTCATATAATCGCCCAGGGTTTTGCAGTCCGACAGCAGCTTTGTATTATATCCTGGATTGATATTCAGCGCCAAAACCTTTAACTCCAGGGAAATATCTTCCGATGGAACTGTAAATGCATCGGACAGCCGCATAATTTCGCGCTCGGGTCTTTTGGTACTTCCATTGTAAAATGTAACAAACTGCGGAGTCGGAATCTTAATTAACTTTGTTCCATAGATATTGGCCTGCGCAGTCAGTCCGGCATACAGTGTCGCCGCATACAAAAATTCCCTTAACGGAATATTCTTATTGTAAGTTGACTGATGCTCATAGACAAACATCTGCGAGTTAATCAAAAAAGATAAATCGTTCTCCATCCCCATATAGATTGCATTCTCTAATGTGTTAATCTGAAGAAGCCCGGGATCTGTATAATGCGTGTTGTTCATGGCATTATACAAAGAAAGCAGCTCTTTCCTGTCCTCAAAAATCATATGAAACAGTCTTGCCTTAAATTCACGTCCTGCCTGATGATTCACCTCACCAAACTGCAGTTGCGTCTGCATGTGTTGCTGATTGTACATATATGGTACCTCCTTTGTGTGAAACGCAGGAGGAAATCTACTCTTCTTCACGTTGAAATCCTCGCTGCAAATTTAATGGAAAATAAGCATCGAAAATTTCTAAGAACCGCCGACTGGCTGAAAATATGGAACGTTCTCACGTTTAGAATAATAGAAATATAATGCTTGTACTTATTGTAGCATGGATCGTTTTATTACGCAACAACCCCTAACACTTTCCCGGCACTTTCATAGAATATAGCATCGAAATCTATGGAGAATAGTATGAAAAAGAAGCGTTTTAGTATTGCATGCCTGGTCCTGACTGTCTGCACTGATCTCTGGTGAAGCCCAGATCGGATTCATGGGTGGGGAAGCTTCCATCTATGCCTACCCTCTCTCTGCCAGGAGAAGAACTGGAAGAATTTGCTGCTGCCGCAGGGACAGCCTTGCCGACTATGTGCAGAAGGTCTGCTCCAGCCAGACACTCTGGGGCGAAGATCTCTCCCTGATTCCAGGATTTGCAGCCACTGTAATGCAGGATATGCAGCTGATTCAGGAACATGGGGCTTCTGCCTTGATGGAACACTGCCTGAACTAAAGAAAAAAGAACGTTGTAGCTGCTTTACCCGCATACACAACGTTCTTTTATTCCTTACAATTCTTTCGTTTTTTTCAAAAACTCTTCCACCGACAGATTCATCTTCTCTGCCGCTTTCTCCTTTGTAATTATGCCTTCTTCAATCAGATCACTCAGCACTTGCAGCTGACCTTGTATATGACCCTCCTGATAACTTTCTTCCCGTTCCAGCTCCATGTGCCTTACTTCATCATATTCAAATATACTCACGTTCTTCGCCTCCGCTTTATTCTTTCAGCTATTTCTTAGTATTTCTACTTATAATGCAAAACATGATTATGTTTATCAGTGCCTGGGTAATATGCTGTTATGATGTATACATTTATCTTATCACAACCAGCCACAATATTCAAAACACGATTGTTATTATTATAGCCCCTTTTCACCTGCAACCCCTATATTATTTCTAATCATCTCTTTTACCGCTCCAGAAGAATATCCATTAGATTTAAATTTTTTAAAAATCGCTCCATCTACATTCAGATGTTGCAATTATAATACTTGACTGGTATTCCAATACCACCCCTGAACGACATTTATAATTCACTTGACAGCTTTTATAATAATTATATATTTTCACAAAGTTAACACGAATGGTTTGGCTTTTCATTTATCTGTGGTGTATAATTAAATAAAAGGTAGCTATATATTTGTTCGCATTGTGATAAAATATATAATATTGCATCGCACACTAGTACGCTTGGAGGATTGTATTATGAAGAGCAGAAAAATATTACTGTTTGTTTCTTGGCTTATTTTTCTCATTATATTCTCATTGATATTAAAATATTTAAACTCGAAGTACGGAAATTATGACTATCTATTTGTCAACGATCACTATTATATAGTTACCGGCGAACGAGCAGAAAAATCGGATATTGGAGAATATTTCTTCACTGTCAAGCGTAGCAAAACACTATCATATTTTCGTTCCAGTGAGAATGGGGATTCAAATTGTCTTGAAATAGGAAGCAAG
Source organism: Lachnospiraceae bacterium (assembly GCA_028692395.1). Taxonomy (GTDB): domain Bacteria; phylum Bacillota; class Clostridia; order Lachnospirales; family Lachnospiraceae; genus Novisyntrophococcus. Next base: position 46,149 of record JAQUXP010000019.1, on the reverse strand, counting down.
ATCTATACACTAAAAACAGCTTCTCTTTCAAAACAATATGATATTTTAATTGCTGAAAAAGATAATTGTTACTATGTAGCACGCATTATACAGGAAAAACAAGAAGCAATTGCATTTAACAAAAATTAAATATAACATTTCCATACTGTAATTAATTATGCTTCAATCATTTAGAGAACAGTATAATAAACCATTAAAAATAAAAATCGCTACCCTCAACTATATTGGTGAACCATTCATCTTTGGATTGCTCCATCCAACTATCATATTATCACAAGAACATATTCATAAAGATTATATAAAATATATTCTGCAGCATGAACTGGAGCATTACCTACACCATGATTTATGGACACATTTGCCTTAACAGAAAATCAATTTTATTTTACAGTTATGTGGCCAGTACCCCATCAAATTCATATTCTGGGCGTGCCTAAAGCATATCCCTGATATAGGGAATATCATTTTCCAGATACAACCCCTCACACTTTCCTCTGCACTTTCATAGAATATAGCATCGGAAACTTTTGGAGGTATCTATGAAAAAGAAATTAATGGGCCTGCTCTGTGTTGTGCTGGCTGCTGCCACCCTTGGGGGCTGTGCGAAAGAAGATTCTACAAAAATCACCCTGAATGAGGTAGCACATTCCATCTTTTATGCTCCACAGTACGTTGCCATCGAAAATGGCTATTTTAAAGACGAGGGAATTGACCTGGAACTGGTAACCGGTTTTGGTGCCGATAAGGTGCTGACCGCACTGATCTCTGGTGAAGCCCAGATCGGATTCATGGGTGGGGAAGCTTCCATCTATGCCTACCTGGAAGGGAACAAGGATGTGGTAATGAACTTTGCCCAGCTCACCCAGCGGGCCGGTAACTTCCTGGTGGCACGAGACGAGGAACCTGATTTTAAATGGTCTGATTTAAAAGGAAAAGAGGTTCTTGGTGGACGAAAGGGCGGCATGCCGGAGATGGTATTTGAATATATCCTAAAGCAAAATGGCATCTCACCCGAGAAGGATCTAAGCATCGACCAAAGCATCGACTTTGGCTCCACCGCAGCGGCATTTTCGGGCGGGCAGGGAGACTACACGGTAGAATTCGAGCCCTCGGCCACCCTTCTGGAACAGGAAGGCCAGGGAAAGGTTGTGGCATCTCTGGGAGAAGATTCCGGTTATGTACCCTATACCTCCTACTGCGCCCAGAAGAGCTACATGAAGAAACATCCGGAGATTATCCAGTCCTTCACCAATGCTCTGCAGCGGGGCATGGATTATGTCCAAAATCACACCGCCAAGGAAATCGCCACGATCATCGCTCCTCAGTTCCCGGAGCAGAACCTTGAAACTCTGACCACCATCGTGACCAGATACCAGGATCAGGACACCTGGAAAGCAAACCTGATCTACGAAGAAGAAAGCTTCACCCTCCTTCAGGATATCCTGGAATCCGCCGGTGAACTAAGCAACCGTGTGCCCTATAGCACCCTGGTCACCACCGCCTACGCCCAGGAAGCTGCCACTCCCAACTAAGTCACCAAAGCTCTCCATTTTCCTAAAAAAGGGGCTGTCGCACGATGCCGCTCCAGAACGGGAGACTGCTGCAGACACATTTGCAGGAGTCCTAAGCATACGAAAAAGAATAGAAATTGCGTTGTAAGTATGCAGCACACTGTTTGAGTGAAACAAGTACATCGTTTCCTAAATAACTGCCACATTAAGCTGGTCTATATTTCCGATAGCACCAGCCAAAAAGCCTCAGCGTAGCCCGCTACGCCTGCGTTTTTTGACTGTTACTCTCGAAAATTTATCCTGCGCTTTCTGGGCAGTTATTTAGTTTACGATGTACTAGTTTGTGCTGTATACTTACGTTTTTAGCAAAATCTATTCTTTTTTATATGCTCTTGGACTCCGAAACAGTGTCTGGCAGCAATCTCCCCTTCTGGAGCGGCATCGTACGACAGCCCCTTTCCACGTTGGTTTTTCTCTAATATTTCGCCTCTATCGCCTTCACCCGTTCATACAGGAACTCATTCGCCGGAACATAAATCCCGCTCTTTCCTGCCAGCCGAATCACCGTTCCTGCGAACATCTCAACCTCAGAGCGTCGGTGTGCCACCCCATCCTGTCGCATAGAAGGCATCCCCTCGGGAGAAAGTGTCTTCAAAATATCAATATATTCATTCAGATCCTTTTCACACAGATCAATCCCCTCTGCATTTGCCAGAGCAATCACCTCCCGCATGGCGGCAATCAGTGTACGATTAGCCTCACCGCTGACCAGACAGCCGTGATAATTCGTCTCATAAACCATACAGGTCTGATTCACACCTACGTTCAGCATGAACTTGCTCCACATCCGGCGCATAATGTCCACATCTTCCGTATAGGGCATCTGAATCTCATCAAAATACTCCGCAACCTGATGTACCAGTCCGTCCCGCTTACTGTCCCTGGTGCCGATTCGCAGTTCGCCCATCCTGGTAAATGTTAACTCGTCGTCAAACTTCATGGCATCCATGCCCTGGGCCACGGTGTCAATCATGTGATCCATACCAAATCGTTCCCCGATTACCTGCTCGGTGGTGATTCCATTCATCACTGACATAATAACCGTATGCTCACCCACACAGTTTTTCATGGTTTCCAGTGCCGATTCCAGCGCATGATACTTTACTGCAATAATAACCAGATCCACCGGAGTCATATCCTGGCCCGAACAGATGGGAAGCTGATACGCTTTTCCATTTTTGTAAAAGGTTCTGTCCTGATACTTCTGCACCCGGGCTTCATCCATCACATAGACAACACCGTCAGCTCCCCGGTGATCATAGATCTGTGTTCCGTAAAGAAGTCCCAGAGCACCCATACCTACAATTGCTGTTTTCCCGATTCGCCCTGCCGGTTCCGCCTCGGTATACTGACAACAGCTACAGGCTTCCGGTTCCGAAGCGGTTCTTCCCAGACACCACTCTTTTCGTTCTTTTTCATTTTCACAGTTCTTGCAGCCATGATACATCTGAACACCGCTGATATGAACGTCAGCAAAGATTCCTTCTCTTGCCATGTTGATGGTGTACTGCTGATGCTGACTAATCTCATCCATATGTTTCCGGATCCACTGCATCTGATACGTGGTAACACTTCCGTCACGCTTTCCCAGCACATAGTCAAGGTCCGGCTGCAGGCTCACCTTTCCATCCGGAGCCCGGAATTCAATAAATGCAATAAAGCCTCTTGCGATCAGCTCTCTCACCGGATCCGGATGATTCATATCCCCGCCCAGAACCCGTCTCGCCGTCTCAGCATGATAGGCTTCTCTTTTTTCATAAAATAAACCTTCTGGTGACAAAAATCCATCAGCCATCTGATCTTCTACCTCTCTGTTCTAAATATTCACTTTCAGTCCATCCCAAGTAGTCGCAATAGTGTTGGATTCAAATGGAAGCAGCTGCACAGTGCCCGCACCTCTTCCAGCATTTCTTTTTTATGTTTTTCTGTAATATTGGCCTTCACTGCCCGTATCAGCAGATTCTTCGGCGTATGGGAAAGATCCACGAATTCCATGATCTGAGTCTTATATCCACAGGCCTCCAGCAGATTCCCCCGGATGGCATCCGTCATGAGTGCTGCCGAGCGTTCTTTGATAATTCCATAACGCTGCATAATCGCCAGCTCTTCACTTTCCAGCTGTCCGCACAGTTCATGCTGGCAGCAGGGCACAGAGATGATCATCTTTGCATTCCATCGGATCGCATTATACAGCGCAAAGTCTGTAGCCTGATCACAGGCGTGAAGAGAAATCACCATATCGACTGGCATCTCACTTTCATAGCCATGAATATCACCCACTTCAAAATGCAGCCGGTCATAGCCGTACTTTACTGCTGTGGCATTGCATTTTTGGATGACCTCTGCCTTAAGATCCAGACCCGTCATAGTGACATCCAGCTTTTTCACATAAACCAGATAATAGTACACAACGAAGGTCAGATAAGACTTTCCGCATCCAAAGTCTATGATATTGATCTTTTTCAGTCCGGACTTGTCCACTGCCTCATCAATAAACTCCACAAATTTGTTGATCTGGCGGAACTTATCGTACATAGAGCGGACAACCTTGCCTTCCCGGGTAAATACACCCATATCCACAAGGGGCAAAATAGCAGTGCCTTCTTTCAGAAGATACTGCTTTTCGCGGTTATGTCCCACAACGATTTTTATCGGCTGGCTGCTCTTTTGACTCTGGTACAATACCTTACCCTTTTTGGAGATACGGATACTGTGCTCCATGGTCTGACTCCAGGCATTTAACTGTCCAAAATCCTCTGTCAGAAGTGCTCCGAAGTATTCCACCATATCCTCACAGGAAATCTTCTCGTGGAAAGCCTGCTTCTGGGTGAATTTTTCGATCTGGTAGCCATCCGGGAGCCGTTGTGCTGTTATTTTCTTATATTGATTTTCTTTTACTCTTGGGTTACTGCAGACAAGCCTTTGGATCTCCTCCCCAAAGACCTTCTGCAGTGCCTCCTGAAGCTGTTCTGTCATACTTACTTTGCTTCCTCCGAAGAAGTGCCGGTTGAACTGGAGCTGGATGAGCTTGCACTGGCATCCTCTTCACTTACCGTCTTTTCTGTAATATCTGCGGAATCGATGACCAGATTCATAACACGGGTACGTGCAATATATTCTTTTACTACATCTTCCCCGTAATTTTGATAAAGCTCGTCTTCTGTTGCTGTATTATACTGCTCCATGGTTTTCGCAAGAAGATCTTTATATCCCTGATCGTCTTCCTTAAAGCCTTCTTTTTCAGCGATGGCTTCCACTGCCATATAAGCCTTTGCACTCTCTTTTGCAGAGCTTAACAGCATGGCGTCATACTGCTCGTCCGTATATCCCATCTGTGTTTTATAACCTGCCAGGTCTGTACCTGCCATAGATGCATAATAGGAGATTGTCTGCTCAATGGATGCTTTTGCAGAATCAATCTTAGACTGCTGATACTGAAGTACCGTACACCCATCAGAGATTGCCTGCCATGCCGAGGACTGCAGATTGTTGGTTGCTGTTGTCTCAGCATCAGCCTCGAGGTTGGAACGAATTCCTGCACGATACTCATCGATGCTCTTGTAATCTGTATAGGTTTTTACCCAGTCCTCTGTCAGTTCTGTAAATGGACGGGTAATCGAATTCAGTGTTACAGAGAATACAACTGCTTTTCCGGAATAATCCGGATTATTTTCATAGGGATCCGGAAATGTAAGATTCAGCTCCTTCGTCTCACCAATAGTCATGCCTGCAACACCGTCTTCAAAACCTGGAATATAGCTTCCGGACCCCAGTGTCAACTGAGAGCCCTCGCTGGTACCTCCGTCAAATTCTTTTCCGTCCACCTTGCCTACATAAGCGATGTATACCGTATCTCCTTTTTCCGCTGCTCCCTCTGTGATAGGGGTATTTGCGATGGCATCAGAGATAGAATCCTCTACGTCCTGGTCTGTTACTTCTGTAATTGTCTTTGTCAGTTTCAGCCCTTTATACTCCCCCAGTGTGATGTAATCACTAATCGGAAGGCTCTCTGCTGTATCATCTACTACAGGAAGTCCATCATCCTTGATCTCGGAAGTGCTGCTTGCTGCACTGGAAGTAGATGCGGTAGAGGTGCTGCTTGCAGAGGTGCTGTTTGCTGCGCTGTCTTTCTTACTGCCACAGCCTGCGAACACGGTTGCTCCAACACACAGGCAAACTAATATCGTAACTATCTTATTTTTCATTATAAAACCCTTTCTGCTTCTATTGCATTATGAACATTACGTAAACTCCCCTGAAAAGCATCTTTTCACGGGCAAATAACGGTGACGGCTGTTCCTGGACCAGTCACAAGCTTCATCGTAGCACATTTTAGCTTGAAGTGGAAGCATTTTTTCTGATCTGGCGCACATAATCATCCCTGATCTGGATCAGATGAGCGTTCTGTTCATCTTCATTACTGAAATAACAAAAACCCTTCTCCTTCAGGTATGTATATTTCTGATCGTCCGAACCATAGTCGGTCCAGCTTCCGATATCTACCCCATAGGGATAAAGCAGAATATTCACATCACCCAGCCATTTGCCAGTCTGTTCCTGCCAGCTGTCCACGTCTGCCTGAAACTGGTCGAAGGTGCTGGCATAGCTCACATCCCCGTAACCATTGCTGGCAAATTCCCAGCCCTCGTCCTTCAGTGCCTCAATCAGAGTTTTGGCGCTGTTCTTTTCTTCTTCTGTTCGGTAACCCAGAAAACCGTCCGCTCCCTTGAGCGCCAGAATTCCTCTGGCACCCCGATAGGAAAAGTCCGGATGCTGCTCTATAAAGGTATCCAGGCAGGGAACCACATCATAATCGCCTGAGGCAACAGATCCGTCTCCCAGCTTGTATTCCGTCACCGGAGTCCCATCTTCCCCAAGTATCATACGTGTTCCGTATCCGGCACCGGCAAGTGTGGCAGAATAAGTCACATCTTCCTGCGAAAGTACCAGAGGCTTCTTGCCCTCCGGAAGCAGTATCTCGCCCTTTTTCATCTTTTTGCTTCCGTCAGCATCCTCCGTAAAGGTGGCGATATCCGACATGCGTACCAGTACATACCCCTGGTCGTAAAGCTGCTGGAGATACTGGTTAAATGCTGTGACACTCATGGTGTTCTGGTTGGCTGCTGCCACCGTAGCATCATTTCCCGCCATGGCTGCCGCATGATTCTCATCCACAATCAGTGAGTGAAAGGTAAGCTGTTCTACTGTCATCACGTCCACGGACACCAGAGTCTGCTTCGCCGCCTGATACTCCTGCACTGCCGCTACCATCTCCGCATTGGACTGATAGTCTGTTGTGGTGGTCAAAACCTTCAGGGCAGTATCATAATCATACCTGGCCGCAAGAGCTCTTGCACATTCCATCGGATCTGATGAAATATCTTTCAGACTCTTCATCAACTCCGTGTGCTGTGTCTCCAGAGTCTTTGCCGCTGCTATCTTCCGGTTACAGCTTCTCACTCCAAACACAATACTCAGGATGATTGCAGCAAAAACACAGAGAAGAACGATCCGCAGCAGAATCACTTTTCTCTTCTGCCTTCTGCGTTTTTCCTCTCTTCTCCGTCTCAGACGCTGTCGGCGCCGTTCTTCCTCTTCTCGTTCCATCTCAATTCTAGATCGTCTGGTGGACATATATAGTACTCCTTAATGTGAACTCACCTTATATGCTTTCGCTCCGTATACTTCTGAATCATATTTTCCATGCTCCGTGCAGTAAACACACAGAACGGAATGAATAGTATTTATTGTAACACAGATTCATAACAGCGTCAAAAATGTATTTGCCTTTTGTCGAAATCAATGATAAAATAGTGGAGGTAAAAGCAGGAGGTATAAGTATGAAAGTCTGGATGATATTATTAATTATTCTTGTCATTTTAGTTGCTGTCCTTGTTGTCCTTTATTTTCTCGGTAAAAAAGCCCAGAAAAAGCAGGACGCTCAGCAGGAGCAGATCGAAGCTTCCAAGCAGGTTGTCTCGATGTTGATTATAGATAAGAAACGCTTAAAGGTGAAAGAATCCGGCCTGCCACAGATGGTGATCGACCAGACTCCGAAGCTTATGAGAGGTTCCAAACTTCCCATAGTAAAAGCGAAAGTCGGACCGAGAATTATGACTCTCGTAGCTGATGAAAAAATCTATGATCTGATTCCAGTGAAAAAAGAAGTGAAAGCTACCGTCAGCGGCATCTATATCGTAGGTGTCAAGGGTGTCAGAGGTCCTCTGGAAGCACCAGCGAAAAAGAAGGGCATGTTCAAGCGTGCCTGGGAAAGCGCTCAGGCAAAAGTCAGCGGCAGCAGCAAAGACAAAAAGAAAAAGTAATTGAAAAACTGAGAAACAAAAAAGGGGACTGTCACATCAACCCCCCAGACCAGGAGACTGCTGTCAGACACATTTGCAGGACTCCTAAGCACACAAAAAGAATAGAATTTGCGTTGTGAGTATGCAGCACACTGTTTGAGTAAAACGAGTTTGTGCTGCATACTTACGTCTTTAGCAAAATCTATTCTTTTTTATGCTCTTGGACTCCGAAACAGTGTCTGACAGCAGTCTCCTGGGCTGGGGCGGTTTTAGTGGGACAATCCCCTTTTTTTACCTCAATTTTTTGCATGAATGCTCATATTCAGGGTACAGTCTGCCATATAAGCCTCATTCATATCCAATGCGTATTCCACACAGACATCAATCTGTTCCTCTTTTTCCATCACATGGATTCCGGTAGCTGCAATTCCCATGTTGATCAGGCCAAATGGCGTCTGATAATAAGAAAGATTCTTTTTATTTTCCTCAAAGATCATCTGCACGGAGATCATTCCCTTTCGGCTGACCTCCATCTTATGCTCTTTAAACTTTACGATATTGTGGGTAACCCCATCATTTTCTTCCATGACCTCATCATAAATCAGGTAATGCTGTCCATTTTTGTTATAATACTGTCCGGGAATCACAACCTCCACCGGAGCGGTCTCCTCTTCTCCTACTGCAAACTGCATGCCGGAGATATTAATTAATACATCCTTTGTCATCTCTTCTCCTAATAATCATCGATTTGAATCTGCTTTGTGGACTGGATCTCATAAGGCAGTACGGAATTGGCAAATGCGTTGAATCGCTCCACTGCATCGCTGGCATAGAACCGGTATTTTTCATCATCCGGCTCCGTCTGCTCCCAGTAAATATCGGGATTATCCAGCTCCAGCTCCAAAAGCAGGCGCTTTAAGGCCTGAGAAGTCTCATAAGCCGGGTTCACAAGAGTCACCTTCTCACCTGCTACCTCCCGCAGCAGGGAACGGAGCAGGGGATAATGGGTACATCCCATAATCAGGGTATCAATATCCTCCTGCAGCAGCTTATCCAGATAGCGGGCTGCCACTTCGTATGTAATAGGATCCCTGGTCCATCCCTCTTCCACCAGGGGAACCAGCAGCGGGCAGGCCTTTCCAAACACCTGAATCTTTGGATCTGCCTGTTGAATCAGCTTCTGGTACAGGTTACTTTTTATCGTTCCCTCTGTGGCAATGACTCCGATCCGCTTATTCCGGGTTGCCTTCACCGCCACAGATGCCCCTGGCTTAACCACTCCGATAATAGGTACATCCGTCTCAAGCTCCAGATCATCCAGCGCATGTGCACTTGCCGTGTTGCAGGCAATCACAATTGCCTTTACCTGCTGCGTCTTTAGAAACTTCACAATCTGTCTGGAATAACGCAGCACTGTCTCTTTTGATTTATTACCATAGGGCACCCGGGCTGTGTCCCCAAAATATACAATCCGCTCTGCCGGCAGATTCCGCATAATCTCACGCACTACGGTCAACCCACCAACTCCGGAATCAAACACACCTATCGGCGCATATCGATCTGCTTTCATACTCTTGCCCTCTCACTTTATGACTAGATTCTGCGTACAGTATAACATAGTCAAATAGTAGTGTCAAAACCAGCGGAAGGTGAGATGGACTTCTCCTTTTTCCAGCAAAGAAAGGTAGGCCTCATCACTTAGTACCCGGTGCAGCACCTCCTGGCCTTTTTTCAAGGTGGGATGCAGGGCATCTGAAAAACACAGCGAAGGATAGAGCATGCACCACCAGTTATGTCCCCTTGCCCCACCGATTTTTATCTGGAGGGCTTCATAGTTTCCCTCCGGAAAGGTGTAGGATCCATAGGTTTTCACTGGAAAGTACGCAGTATCGTACTGAATATGCACCTGGTCTGTACTTCCGGCGGCCAGCACTTCTGCTTTTGCCTGTTCTTCCAGTGATGCAAGATTTTCCTTAAGGATCTTTCTGGTTTCTTCTCTGGTCTTTACAGTCCCGGTCAGCTTTTCTATGACCGGAATCATGGCCTGCCTGACCGTAAGCTTCACCTTCTGATCCTGACAACTGTCACTGTTGGCCAGGATATGAAAGCGAATCACCTGTCCGGCAACCTCCTCCTGCAGATTCTTTTGTTTTCTGTAATTTCCCAGGGTAAATGCAGCCGTCAGGCCAAGCATCACAGATAGTACCCCTATACCGATTCGTTTCCACATAATATGACCTGCTCACCCTCCACGCAAAGTGTCGGGATCACCTCTTTTTTCCTTTCATTTTCCAGATTATAAAAGACCTCTTCCAGGGTCACTGCCTCTTCCTGCTGCCCGGGGTGATTCTCATAAAGTCCGGTGAGATACTCTCCCATGGAGTCATTTCCCCTGGCTCCATCCAGCTTCATCAATTCGTGAATGTCCCTGGTGACAAAGACATAAGCATTTTTTCCCATAACGGTGTCCTGCCGCAGTGCCTCACAGATTCTTCGAAACTGATCCTCCTTCTGATACAGGCTTTCTGAGAAAATCACCGCCCTCACATGTCCAAGATCCAGGGCATACTGCTGGCTTCGTACATACTTTTGATTCAGCTCATAAAGACTGCTTCCGGTCAGACTGACTCCGGGGATTTCCTCCCCCGCTTTCTTTTCCTGCCCGGTCTGATCCGGAAGATCCGCAAAGCTGTAGATCAGCGTGTACTCCTCATCGCTGCAGTCCCATGCCAGTGCCAGCGGATATTCCCGTTTCTCCGGTTCCGTGCCCCGACAGCCAGAAAGAAACAGAAGTCCGGCCGCTAAACACAGGCCTGTCTTAACAGGACGAATCATCTTTTTCTGCATTTTTTCCTCCTTTTTTAACCAAGAGATATAGTATAAAAATGGGTGCATAGATCCACTTTACCAGGTTTATATAATACATTTTATCCAGCGAGCAGGTGTCCACAACCAGCCATACGATCCCTGTCAGCACCGACAGCAGGATTCGCAGCGGCACTGCCTGCTTTCTTCGCCAGGGTGTCAGCCTGACTCCATAAAACACCGTACTTCCAATAGCAAATAAAATCCCAAACAAAAAGAATGCCATCCACAGAATATCAAAACGCTCCAGGAATTTTCCCGGCAGGTTTGTGCCAGACATTAACGACTGCAGAGGAAACTGTAAGGAATTAACCCCGTGATAACCGTACGTACCATATAAGATCAACACGGTCCCCGCAAGGAGTAATGTCAGTATTAGCCATACTCTGCCAAAGATGTGAGTCTTCTTCTCCTTTTCTGCCAGTGTGATACCCATTTCTGGAAATGCAGTTATCACGATTCCCACTGCCACGAATTCCCAGCAGATCCGCAGTACCTCTGTAGAAGCAATTGCAGGCATCTGACGGGCATCCGGTGTCCGTGCATGAAGGGCAGCCAGTGCCAGAAGAAAAAGGATGCCGTAAAAGCAGATGGAGCATGCCAGCTCCGCCATACGTCCTCTTTGCTCCGGTGAACTTCCCACCCCCACAGCTGCCGCCAGCAGAATCAGGCAGGCAATCACCGGTCTGGCTGTCCCCGGCAGCAGATAGGAGGCCGTTAAGCCAACCCCCTCCTGCAGCAGCCAGGCACCTGTTAAAACCAGAAAGCTCTCCCAAAAGAGAACCCAGATCCAGGACAATCTGCATTTCCTCTGAGCATGCTCGCTTTTTTCAGATCTCCGCTCTGGCCTCCTGTTGAATCCCTGCGACAGCAGATACAGATAAAGCTGCAGGATTCCGCCTCCAAGCAGCAGTCCCAGCACGCCGCTTCTCCCTGCCAGCAGGATGTTTCCGGACAAAAACAACAGCAGGACCGGGGACAGCTCCAGCAGCATCTGCCGCTTTAGCTGCCTGCCGGAAATCTCTCCATTATCAGCAAACATATGCCGCTCTCCTTTCTTTTCCTCACCCCGCCAATTACCTTTTTCTCAGCCGAACCCGCTCCTCCCTGCGGGAGAATACCGCTCTGCGGTTCATCCTTCGAAAAGGTGCCCGGAAGATACTGTCGCGCTCATCCTCATAGCCGGAAAGCCCCTGCCCTACAAATGGCATCAGATAAGGAATCTGAAAGCTGGTAAGGGCAGAGAGATGTCCTGCCAGAAGGAAAAGTCCCAGGGTAATACCAAAGATCCCCCCCAGGCCCCCAAGGAATATAAATCCAAACTTTAACAGACGAAAAGCTGCCTGGAATTCCTCTCCCGGCACTGCAAAAGAGGCAAGGGCGCTTAAGGCCACCACCACCACTGCCATAGGGCTTACCAGATTGGCGCTTACTGCTGCATCCCCGATGATTAAGCCCCCTACAATACCGATCGTTCCGCTTAAGGGTCCCGGCATTCGAACCCCTGCCTCCCGGATCAGCTCAAATGCCAGCTCCATCAGCAGGATCTCCAGCATACTGGGAAATGGCACACCTTTTCTGGCCTCCGCAAAGGACAAGAGCAGATTCGTGGGTAGAATCTGGGTATGAAAGCAGATAACCGCCAGATAAGCCCCGGATATCAAAAGTGCCAGAAACATGGCTGCATAGCGAACCGCTCTGGTAAAGGACGCCAGCAGAAAACGATGATAGCGATCCTCACTGACTTTGAAAAAACTGCCAAAGGTTGTGGGAAGCATCAGGGCAAAGGGAGAATTATCACTGATCAGCACCAGCCGTCCATTCAAAATCTCCATGGCCGCCAGATCCGGGCGCTCCGTACTCTCAAACTGGGGAAATGGAGACAGCCAGTTCTCTTCCGTCAGCTGCTCCACCATTCCGGAATCCCAGATTCCGTCAATCTCATAGGCCTCCAGACGGGTTTTCAGCTGCTCCAGGAGCCTGGGGTAAAGCAGTCCATCCATATATACCAGTGCCACCACTGTATCGGAGCGTTTTCCCACACGAACCTCCTCCACCTTCAAGTCTGTACTGCGGATCCTTTTTCGAATCAGAGCCGTATTTGTTTTTACGGAATCTGCGAACCCTTCCTTGGAGCCGTGTAAAACCTTTTCTGATTCTGCCTTTGTCACCCCCATGTTGGGATATCCCTTACTTCCAACCTTGATGGCCTTCTCATAGCCGTCCAGAAAAAAGATGGCATTTCCTGCAAGCATTGCCTTTAGTGCCTGATCCAGCTCTGTAAATTCTGCCGTATCCGAGATTCCAAACCCGTTTCTGGATACGAAGGCCACAAGCTCTTCATCCGGAACCATCCACAGATGGTTCACAAGCTTCCCAACTACAGAATCCTCCAGCATCATATTACTTACCGCTACTTCTATATATACTACCAGTGCCCTGACACCGCCATCCCTGCCCAGCATCATGGGCCGCACAATAATGTCGGCACAGTTCTCCAGACGTTTCCGCAGCTCCTCTTCATTTTCTCTGATATCCTTCGAAACCTTCATCCCATGTCTCCTCGTATCCTCGTTTTATATATAAAAAGCCCATAATAAAAGAGAGACTCGCCGCCTCTCTTTTATTATGGACCTTTTTCATCCTGCTTATTCACTTTGCTGCATCATCTGTATGATTGTGTTCTGCTGACGGCTGATATGCTCTACCGTCTTCTGGCAGGCACTGTCAAAATCCCGCTCCTTTAGCGCCTGACAGATTGCATTGTGCTCCTCAACCAGAGAATCCCGAATCTCTGCATCCTTCAGATACTCAATGCGGTAACGATACATCTGCTCCCGCAGATTGTTAATCAGCTGAATCAGTCTCTGGTTGTCCGTGGCCTTGTAGATTAGCTCATGGAACCTGACATCCTTCTCGGCAAGATGGGTGATATCCTCATCTTTGGCCTCCTGAACTGCCCTGGCAAATTCCGCCGCCGCACGCTTCAGCTCACTAAGCTGAGACTCCGTGATTCGTTCGCAGGCGAACTTGACGGCCAGCTCCTCAAGGCCCATGCGGACCTCCAGAACATCCTTTAGATCCTTCTCCGTAATCTGTGCCACCTGGGCGCCCTTTCTTGGAACCATAATCACAAGGCCCTCAAGCTCCAGCATCCGGATTGCCTCACGAATCGGTGTTCTTGACACCCCAAGCCTGTTCGCCAGCTTAATCTCCATCAGACGTTCTCCCGGTTTCAGATCTCCGTGCAGGATCGCATCCCGCAGGGTATGAAACACAACGTCTCTCAGCGGCATATATTGATAATCACTCATACTGAGTGTCAGTTCGTCTTTTTCCATTCTCTCTTTGTTCATCCTTTTCTCTGATATGGCTTTGTAAGAAATACCTGTCTCACCAGATTTTCCTGCTTTAATGCGCAATAAGCTTCTTCCCCTTTGCTTCGTTCATCGAAGATACCAAAAACAGTGGGACCACTGCCGCTCATCATGGCATTTAAAGCACCGTGCTCCATCATGCACTGCTTAATCCGGCTGATGACAGGATAATTTCCAATAGTCACATCTTCCAGTACATTACCCATGCGTGCCGTCACGCCCTCAAGCTCCCCTTCCCGGATGGCCTGTATCATACCGTCAATATCCGGGTGGTCTGCGATCTCGTCGACACGCAGGTTTTTATAAACCGCTTTTGTAGAGACACTGATTCCCGGTTTTCCGATCAGGATATAACAGGGCGGCATCGGCGGAAGCAAGGAAAGCTTCTCTCCAATGCCCTCTGCCAGTGCAGTTCCCCGCATAATACAGTAGGGAACATCTGCACCGATTGCTACGCCCCGCTTTGCCAGCTCTTCCAGTGAAAGATCCAGATGGAACAGCCGATTCACACCAACCAGTGCGGCGGCAGCATCCGAGCTTCCCCCTGCCATGCCTGCGGCAACCGGTATAAATTTCTTCAGACGGATATCCAGTCCCTTCGTTACGTGAAATTCATCCATCAAAAGCTTTGCAGCCCGGTAAACCAGATTGTTTTCATTACAGGGAAGATAAGACAGATTCGTCTTAATCCGAATTCCCGGCGTATCGCTTTTTGCGATATCAAGCTGGTCATACATCTGAATTGTCTGCATAATCATGCGGACCTCGTGATATCCGTCCTGACGCTTGCCTACTACATCCAGCCCAAGATTGATCTTGGCCATTGCCCTTAGTCTCATATGTGTACCTCAGTTTTATCTCATGGTTTCTTATCATTTTGTATACAGTATATATTAACTGATTCCCTCCTAAAATGCAACCCGCTGCCAGGTAAAATTCCTATTTCCTATTCCTATTCCCTATTCAACTTTTTTCACAAGGAGAAGGGAGGTCATCGGCTGCAGCGGCTCCCTGACGTCCTCGTTCAGCTCCTGAATATCGGCAACCGTAGTGTGGAAGGTCTTGGCAATATTCCACAGGGTATCCCCTTCCTGCACCAGATAGCAGACAATTCCCGGAAGATTCTGTATTTCCTCCTGATCTGCCTCTTCTTCCTCCACCCCTGTGATAATCTGCTCCGTCTGCTGTTGGAGCACCAGTGCATTGACAGCAAGCAGTGCTTTTACCTCAATATCACTGCTGTCTAGCATGGTAGTAGACAGCTGCTCGATGGCACTGTGAAGGAAATACCTGCAGCCCGGGGTAATGTCCGGTGCTTCCACCAGATGGGTAAATGGAACTGCCGTCTCCATGGAATAAAATGGCATCTCATCATCACTGATAATGTACAGAATACGAAGCTCTACTATTCCCTCCACATAGATTCCGTCCCTGGCAAGCCGGCAGCTGTCAATCTTAACCTTTCCCTCACTGTGGCAGATCTGTAAAACACGATTCGCCCCCTCAGGCACCGGAACCTTGTCAACCACACGGCATTTTGAATGATTATTCACCAGCAGGGAGGACAGCTTCTGCTCCGATCTCCTGGGCAGAAGTCTGCGGCCTGGATGATAGATATCACTTAAGATGCTGAAATGCTGCTCCTGATAAAGCTTCATATCCAGCTCCAGCACTACATCCACCTGAAGCACACGTTCCTCTCCGTCTGCGTCCGGTGCAGCCTCCATGTTACCCTGCATCATGGACGTATCAATATCCGGTATCATCTCCGTACTGCACCCGGCGCACTCGATCCGCTGCTGCCAGGGTATGGCCTGCTCCAGATACTGCAGAGGATGATCCTCGTCATCACCCGCATATAACACAAAGACAAAAAGCTCCCCCCGGGCATCGATCATATTCTCACCACACCGGATGTCCAGTGCTCGAATCTGAATGTCTTTCCATAAAAATGCATGAATGCTGGGTTTGTTGGAAGCCAGCGTCAATTCCTTCTTGATACGCAGAGTGTCCTTTTTATGTACACCCAGCTCCAGCAGATTCATCTCCTTCTTCTGAACAGATACCTGTTCCTCCCCGGACAGCTCCAGGGGAATGGAAATATTCTTCATCTCATCCACTGTGGCGGAAAATGCTACCACCCCCCGTACATTCAGCTTTCTGGAATTGATCAGATGAATATTCAGATCCTCCATCTCCCATTTGATACAAACCTTGTCTCCACTGGTCAGCCCTTCCAGATTCAGGGACTCATCCAGGGGAAGCTCTCCGTCCATACTGTAGATATGCTTTTCCTGTCCATCCCCCACATATAGCAGATGAAAGATCAGGCTGCCGGTAAGGCGCACTCTTCCCTCACTTACCTGAGCCTCCCCCAGCATAATCTCACCTTTTTTCTGTATCATACGACCCACATCCGGCTTTGCATCCGGCACATTATAGTCCTCGTCAAATGTAATCTGGGTATTTGCCTCACTCTTCTGATCGATCTGGCGCACTTCTCTGACCTTAAGCTCCATCTTCTATGCCCTCCCAGCAATGTTCCAAGACTGCTACGCATCCACATCCTCCGGTGCCCCGGCATCATCAAAAGTAACCGGACAGCCCGGATCCTCCAGCTTAATTACAAAATAGGGATTGGAGCCCCCACCTTCCTGACTCTTCTTATTATCAGGTCCTACCAGCTGCGTGGTTACATGCAGCGTCCCCTCCGCTATCTGCACATCGGTGATACGGATAGAATATCCGCTAAGCTTCTGACGCCCATATCCCCGCATCACATATATCCAGCCATCCGACTTATATACCATCTGAAACACCTGATCTCCCTGATTTGCGATCATCTCCGACACTTCCTCTGGCACTTCACCCATCTGAACCACCGAATACTCCACCGCTTTCGCTTCCCCACTGGCAGCCTCACTTCCACCACAGCCACAAACCAACCCCACCATCATCAGCAGCACCCAAACCAAACTCACTCTTCTTCCCATACAGCTTCCTCCACTAGTGCAAAAGCCCCTCAGCGCTCTGTCTAATGATATATATATTCCCCCACACTCCATCCTATACCACAAATCCCCCCAACTTCCCCGCAAACTATCTTCACAGCCTCCCCCCACCGCCAAAAAGGGCTGTCCCCCTTCGGTGGCTGGGGGCCGCTTATGGATCCTGAACACATTTGCAGAAGTCCTAACAGTTTTATAACAACCTCCCCCCACCGCCAAGAAGGGCTGTCGCACTTCGGTGGCTGGGGGCGCTTATAAGTCCTGAACACATTTGCAGAAGCTCTAAGTATACAAAAAGAATAGGTTTTGCGTTGTAAGCATTCAGCACACTGTTTGAGCGCAGCGAGTTTGTGCTGAATACTTACGTTTTTAGCAAAACCTATTCTTTTTCGTATACTCTTGAGCTTCGAAACCGTGTTCAGGACTTATAAGCGCCCCCAGTCACCGAAGTGCGACAGCCCTTCCTCCCCTACCTCTCCTACAGCATTTTCTGATTCTTTTTAATCATGTCCTCCACAATTTTCTGAGTGTAGGCACCGATATGTTTTCTATCCTCCGGACTCAGTTCAGAGGGAATAATCGGTTTTCCATACTCCAGGATTACATGCGTGGGACGGATCTTTGGAAACTGGGCTTCAAAGATATGATTGGTATTCACCAGCGCCATGGGTACGATAGGACATCCGGCTTTCTGGGCGATACGAAAGCTTCCTTCATGGAAAGGCAGCATCGGAAGTTCGCTTTCCGCTTTATTTCTGGTTCCCTCCGGGAAGATACAGATGGAGATTCCCTGTTTTACTTTATCAATCGCTGTCAGAATCACCTTCATCCCGGCTTTTAGATCCTTCCGGTCCAGAAACAGACAGTGCAGATAACGCATCCAGTTGGACAGCAGAGGGATCTTCTGCATCTCTACCTTTGCGATATAGCCGGTACGGCGTCTGCATCTGACATAGGTAATCAGAATATCAAAAAAACTTCTGTGATTGCCGATATACAGTACCGCACAATCTGTGGGAACATTTTCTTCTCCGATAACATCCAGCTTCAGTCCGCTTACCTTCAGGACACTTCGAAAGACCCACTGTACAATCCGAAGAGAACTGATATCCTTCGCCATGGGACGAAACTTTCCGATCACCCACTCCACCAGCAGAATCGGAATAGACAGAATCAGGAATCCAACTACCAGAATTACCACCGCTATAAATCGAATCATCGTCTTTTTCTCCTTTGTTATGGGCTGTCGCACATTGATCCCGGATATCGCCCTTTGGCATCGATACACATTTGCAGAAGTCCTAAGCCTATCAGGACCATAAAGCTTGCGTTGTAAGCCGTCAGCATACTGTCTGAGCGCAGCGAGTTTATGCTGATGCCTTACGCTTTTAGCAGGAATTATGGTTCTGTATAGGCTCTTGGACTTCGAAACCGTGTATCGATGCCAAAGGGCGATATCCGGGACCGATGTGCGACAGCTTCCTTTTACTCACTATAATTACAGTATCTCTATGATTCTCTCGAACTGCATAAAATGAGAAGCCTTAATTAGAATTGTGTCGCCTTTTTTCAGAAGGGAGGGAAGCTGACGGATCAGCAGATCCCGGGTATCAAAATGCTGTACCTCCATGGAGGGGCATGCTTTTTTTGCTGCCTCTGCCATATGGCGGCACAGAGGACCGACACAGTACAGGGCGTCCAGCTTCTGCTCTCCTGCATAGGTTCCCACCTCAGCATGCAGTGCTGCTTCATCGGCGCCAAGCTCTCCCATATCACCGAGAACGGCAACCTTTCTCCCTAATGCGTCCCCAAGGACTGCAATAGAGGCCTTCATGGATACCGGATTGGCATTGTAGCAGTCATCCACGATGGTATACTTTTCATTTTCAATGATGTGGAACCGTCCGCTGACAGGCTGCAGGCTTTCGATTCCTGCTTTGATCTGCTGCAGACTCAGACCATAGGTCAGACCCACACAGGTTCCTGCCAGAGCATTATATACCATATGCTGTCCCGGCATGGGAATCAGGGTGTCAAAGCTTCCCCCTGGCGTATGAATTCTACAGGTAACTCCCTTTAAGCCAAGGCTCACCATATCGGTGGCATAGACATCATTGTTGTGGGAGATACCAAACAGCATGGGACTCTTTCCCTGCACCTCAGTTACCTGGTTCAGTTTATCATCATCACCATTTAAGATTACATTTCCCTGGGGCTTCAGATAGTCGAAAATCTCTGTCTTGGCTCGAAAGATACCATCTCTGTCCCTGAGATTTTCCAGGTGACACCAGCCGATATTGGTAATAACGGCAGTCTCCGGTCTTGCGATCCTGGCAAGTCGGCTCATTTCCCCAAAATCACTGATTCCCATCTCCAGAACGGCGATCTCATCATCCTCACGAATCCGAAATACCGTAAGCGGAAGTCCCAGCTCATTATTAAAGTTCCCCTGGGTCTTTAGAACCTGATACTTTTGGGCAAGTACTGCGGCAATCACCTCTTTGGTACTTGTTTTTCCCACACTGCCTGTGATTCCCACCACCGGAATATGTACCTGCTGCAGATAGTATTCTGCGATATCCTTTACCGCCTGCAGGGAGGATTTTATCCGAATATAGGGAAATTCCTGTTTTCCCAGGTCATTTTCCGAAAGCACCGCCAGTGCTCCGTCCGCAATTACCTGAGGGATATAGTCGTGTCCGTCCACCCGGGCACCTTTAATCGGAACGAAAAGACAGCCGTCTGTATTTTTCCGGCTGTCTGTCGTGATGTCCGATACACACATAGATT
This sequence comes from Lachnospiraceae bacterium, assembly GCA_028692395.1. Classification (GTDB taxonomy): domain Bacteria; phylum Bacillota; class Clostridia; order Lachnospirales; family Lachnospiraceae; genus Novisyntrophococcus. The sequence goes on along the minus strand of JAQUXP010000019.1, from coordinate 26,236 downwards.
TTTCATGTTCTGCACCTACATAGGTTCCGTGACATGCAGCTGCAATATGTTCCAGTGTCAGATTTTTCATCATTATTCTCCACTAACATTTTATTTATTGATATTTTTTAAGGGAAAGACGAATCAGTTCCTCACAAAGTGTGGGGTAATCCATCCCCAGCACACTGGCTTCCTGGGGCAGCAGACTGGTAGGTGTCATACCCGGCAGGGTATTCGCCTCGAGGCAGTACATCCTTCCATCCTCCCGCATCAAAAAGTCCAGTCTGCAGTATCCCTCGATATACAAAGCCTTTGCACCTTCCTCGGCATACTTCTGCATCTGAGCGGTCTGCTCCGGTGTCAGAAGTGCCGGACAGGTCTCCACAGCAGAACCCGCTTTGTATTTATTCGTGTAATCATAGAAGCCTTCAATCGGGGCAATCTCAATGATGGGATAAGCCTTTCCGTCAACCACACCTACAGAGAACTCCCTGCCCTCCACATATTCTTCCACGATCAGCTCGTCCTCATAGGTAAATGCATCTTCCAGCGCTTTTTCATATGCTTCCCGGGTATGTGCAATATAAACTCCTACACTGGAGCCACCACAACAGGGCTTTACCACCAGGGGAAGCTGCAGACCGTAATCTGCCGGATTGGAGGTGTATTCCCTGCGAAACAGAGAGACACCTCCAGGCGTAGGAATTCCGTTCTCACGGAAAAACTGCTTTGTCAGACCCTTATCCATAGAAATCGCTGAACTGAGATATCCTGTACCAGTGTATGGAATTCCAAAAAGATCAAAGGTTCCCTGTACCTTGCCGTCCTCACCATTTGCTCCGTGCAGTGCTAAGAATACTACATCTGCCTTCTGACAGACCTCCAGAACATGAGGGCCGAAAAACTCTCTCCTTGCTTTCTTCTCTGCTTCCAGTCTGCTGTTGCAGGCTGTCATGGCAGCAGAGGCTGCCTCAACATCGTAATCTCCTTCGAACAAATCCTCTGGAAGCTCCTCCAGACCAAAAAATACATCTACCAGCACTGCTGCATGCTTCTTCTCCCGAAGAGCCTTACATACCATGGTTCCAGACGCAATAGAGACTACTCTTTCTGTACTGGTTCCTCCTGCTAATACTACTATCTTCATCTTCTTCTGCTCCTATACTTCGAATATCTTAACCGATCCCTATCTGCAGTTTAACCTGCCGTAACCTCCTGGGTAGGCTCCGGTCCTACTACCTGACTGGTACTGTAATATACAATAACCGGATAACCGATCTCCACCGCATCAAAAATCTTAGAAGCTGCATCAATCGGGGTATTAATACATCCATGAGAACCACTTCCAAAATACGTGCTTCCGCCGTAATCCGTATCTGCACGCCAGGTGGAATCATGGATTCCACAGTCACCGTTGAATGGAAGCCAGTAGTTTACGGTTACATTAAACAAGTTAAACTTGGCGTTTGGCTTCTTGCCGTCGATTGCCCATACACTTCCAGAAGGTGTCGCAAAACCATTCGGCTCATTTCCGGAAACAATCGGAGTCTGGACCAGAAGCTTTCCGTCTTTGTAACACCACATGGTCTGACTCGTGATACAGATCTCTACATAAGTACCACCAATATCATTCTTGGAGCGGTCCTGCGCCGAATAGATGTAAACAGGCTCCAGCGTTGCCGTCTGTCCCGCCTTGATAGCCTCAACCAGTGCTGCTGTGGTTTTTTCCTGATTCATATACCAGCCATAGTCTCCACCCGGTGCCAGCTTAATCGTCTCCCCGGTAGAGGTTGTAAAATCGTGAGCCAGTCCAAAGGTATCTGTCTCATAGGCCATATTCCGAACCCACTCTGCCACCTTAGACTCATCCAGGGTATAGCTTCCACCGTCACCCTTCACCAGCCAGGAACGAATATCATCCCGTCCCAGGGTGAACTGACGGTCAACAAAATCATAAGTAATCTGAACTGAGGTCCAGCTGTTTAACTGCTGCACTTCCGTATTCAGTGTTTCGTCTGTACTCAATAGATTCGGCTTTACATACAGGTCCTGTTCTTCCAGATTCAAAGCTGTCTGCCCGCCGTTCACAGCGCCAAGCACAGCCTCCTTCACCTGATCACGAGCCAGTGTATTTCCCTGATTTTCCGGAACAACCTGGAATCCGGCATCCGTCTCCTGGATATAGGCATCTGCAGGCGCAGTAACATTCGCCTCCTGAAAACACTGCAAACCATCAAGGATTCCATCTATGGTATTCTCATCAAAGGTAGTGTTCGCCGCCATCTCATAATTCTTGTCCTTGCTGACAGAGAGGATCCAGGCAAATGGATTCTGCTCCTCCATCAGTTTCTCAACACCATTATCATCCACGTAGATCATATTCAGCTGTTTCGCTGTAATTACCTCGGTACTTCCCCCACGCTCAGTGATGGTCAATGCATACTCCAGCACATGATCCTGGATATTCTGCTTTACCTCTTCCACGGTCATTCTGCTGCAGTCCAAACCATTAATGGAAGTACCGGAAAAGAAATGAGTTCGAAAGAAGAAGCTCACCGCAAAGTAAACACACAGGATCACAAAGACCATGCCTGCCATAACACCGAGTAATATTTTTTTACTTTTTGATAAAGACTTCATATTAATTACCATTCCTTTATACATACTTGTAGATAGTATAACACTTGCGGCTTTCGTGGTAAAGTGTTTTTATTCTAAAAGAAAACTGCCCCACCCGGCTGTTTCCAGCCTGGTATGACAGTTTTACACCTGTTTTCCTATGAATTATTTTGTCTCAAGAAGCTTCTCGATACTTACCAGCTTTACACTCAGCACAAATACACTGGCTGCTGTTGCAAGTTCCTCCGGTGTAGGACAGGAAGGAGCAATACGAATATTGGAATCCTTTGGATCCTTCTTATAAGGATATGTTGCACCTGCTCCGGTCATCACAACGCCTGCTTCCTTCGCCTTTGCCACGATGCTCTTCGCACAGCCTTCCATCGCATCAAAGGAAATGAAGTAGCCACCCTTCGGGCAGGTCCAGGAACCGATACCCAGGCCGCCGATCTCCTGCTCAAGTACCTGCTCTACGGTCTCAAACTTTGGTCTTAAGATTGCTGCATGTTTCTTCATATGCTCCTGCACACCTGCAAGATTCTTTAAGAACTTCACATGACGCAGCTGGTTCAGCTTGTCATATCCGATGATCTGGAAACCAAGATGTTTTTTTGCATCCTCGATGTTTCCACTGGAAGCTGCCATAGCAGCAATACCGGATCCGGCAAAGGTTACCTTTGAGGTGGAAGCAAACATGTATACCATATCCTGATTTCCAGCTTTTTCACATTCCTCTAGGATGTTCAGAAGCTGATCCTGATCCTGATCCTCCTCATATAAATGATGAATACCATATGCATTATCCCAGTAAATTCTAAAATCCGCTGCCGCCGGTTTCATGCCGGCAAGTCTGCGTACCGTCTCATCCGAATAGGTATAGCCCTGTGGGTTTGAATACTTCGGAACACACCAGATACCCTTGATAGAAGGATCCTCTGCTACAAGCTTCTCAACCAGATCCATATCTGGTCCCTCTGTAGTCATGGGAACATTGATCATCTCTACTCCAAAGTACTCTGTCACTGCAAAATGACGATCATATCCCGGAACAGGACATAAGAACTTCACTTTATCCAGTTTTGACCATGGGGTGCTTCCCATAACACCGTGTGTAAAAGAACGGGAAACTGTATCAAACATAATTGTCAGACTGGCATTACCATATATGATAACCTGATCTGCAGGTGCACCCATGATTTCTCCCATCAGTACTCTGGCTTCCAAAATACCCACAGGTCCGCCATAATTTCTGCAGTCCAAACCATTTTCAGCAAATGTATCTTCGTTTTTCGCAATGACTGTGAGCATATCCTCACTCAGATTCAGCTGATCAGCTGCCGGTTTTCCACGGGACATATCCAGCTGTAGGCCTTTTGCCTTAACCTCTTCATAAGCTGCCGCAACCTCATCCTTCAGCGTCAACAGTTCCTCTTTGCTTAACTGTGCATATGGTTTCATAACGTCCTCCTCGACAAATCTATCACTTGTTCGGGCGTGTGTACGCCACTGAAGCTAATTCTAATCCCGGAAATGACCATTTGTCAAGGTGAACTTGCATTTTTATAATAATTTATATGATTTTACCCTGTTTTTTGCAACTCTTTGTGAATTTTCTTGCATTGCAAAATTCATATTTTAAAAATCACTCAAAAAGGTCAGGCCTGCCAGCGTCCGGAAGCGCCACAGGGAAGTACAAGACCACTGCTGCTTACCGGAAGTCCAACCTCCTGTGCATCTACCTTTCCCCCATGTTTTTTCAGGACTGTTGCAATCATATAGGTAAGAACTGCAGGGGCCAGACCTGTGGTATAGGAATTTACTAAAAAGAACAGGGGCTGACTGCTAAGCAGCTCTGCGCACTTCTGAATCAGCGGATAGATTGCATCCTCAATCTTCCAGATCTCACCTTTCGGCCCTCTTCCATAAGACGGCGGATCCATAATAATCGCATCATAGTGATTCCCCCTGCGAATTTCCCGCTCCACAAACTTCATGCAGTCATCAACGATCCATCGAATCGGTGCATCGGCAAGTCCGGAGGAGGCTGCATTTTCCTTCGCCCAGGTTACCATGCCCTTGGAGGCATCCACATGGGTCACGGAAGCTCCTGCCGCTGCCGCTGCCAAAGTTGCTCCTCCGGTATAGGCAAAGAGATTCAGTACCTTGACAGGACGTCCGGCATTTCGAATCTTCTCTCCAAACCAGTCCCAGTTGGCCGCCTGCTCTGGAAACAGTCCGGTATGCTTAAAGCTGAAGGGCTTCAGATTAAAAGTCAGTTCTTTATAGTTGATACTCCACTGCTTTGGCAGATCAAAGAACTCCCATTCTCCACCACCCTTTGCACTTCTGTGGTAATGTCCATTCTTCTTCTTCCATCCACTGTGCTCATGGGGCGTACTCCAGATAACCTGAGGATCCGGACGAACCAGAATATACTTACCCCATCGCTCCAGTTTTTCGCCCGAAGAGGTGTCAAGCACCTCGTAATCTTTCCATCCATCTGCTATCCACATATTGTTCTCCTTTATCTTCACGTTTTTTTCTTTTTCTTATCATACGATGCCAGGCTCAAAAGGTCAAGGGGGTGCCACACACAGGGTCGAAACCATAACAACCTATTATTATAGAAGAAACAAGTCTGCTGCAAAAAGTTCACCGTATGACTTTTTAGAGTTTTGTTGCTCAATTACCCCGATTTATGGTACACTGTATATGTTCAGAACTTTTTTCTGAGCAATTATCAGAAGACTTACTCAGGAGGAAAAGAAATGAGTGATTACAGTTGGCAGGATCAGGACAATCCTGTAGATAACACACCGGATACGCAGCCAGACAACGCCCCTCATCCGGACGAATATCCCAATGGCAGCGATGGTGGTCAGAATAATAACTACTACCCAAATACTGGTTTTCCAAACAGTAATGGATATCCAAACAACGATTTCCAGAACAATAATAATTATCCAAACAATGGTTTCCAGAACAATAATAATTATCAGAACAATGGTTTCCAGGACAATAACAGCTATATGCCTACCGGTTCCACTGGTATGGCTACCGCTTCTCTGGTACTTGGTATCTGTGCCCTGGTATTTTCCTGTTGTGGTGGTTCCTGTGTCTTTGGTGCCATCGGTATCATCCTGGCTATACTTTCCCGTGGTGCCGGGCGGATGAACACCCAGGCAAAGGTAGGACTTGGACTTTCTATCGGAAGTATCTTTCTTGGAATTATCATGGTGATCTTCTTTATGATCTCCTCCATAAGTTCCGGTGCTCTTCAGGATTACGCACATATCATGGAAGAGTACAGTGAGGAATATTCGGATGCACTGGATTCCATGGACGATCCTTATGGAAATTTTGGTGAGAATTTTAGTATTGGTCAGACTTTTATCACGCTCTCTGATGACGTGACAGCCTGAGTCCCTTACCCTATGATATCCCATCGTTTGTCTGCTACCGTATACATGCTGTCTGGAACCGGGCTTTCAAAGCTTAATGCCCAGATAGTTACTATTTACTAATAAAGAAAGTGAAGAAACTTATGAAACGAAGAAAATCTTCTGAACTTAAGAGCATGGCCCGTGAAGCACTTTGCGGGAATTATGGAACCTTTATTGGAACCTCTTTGATTTATGGCATTATTGCCCTGCTGCTTTCCTGCATCCCAGCCTTTGCAATTCCTACGAATTCTTCTTACCTTATGGTTGCCCTGCGGTTTATGATCTCCTTTTTGATTGGACTGATTGTAAATGTCCTGGCAGCCGGCCTCTCCAGAATCGCTTTGAACATCAGCCGAAAACAGACGGTTCAAATCGGAGACCTCTTTCATGCTTTCCGTCACCACCCGGACCGTTTTCTGATTCTGGGACTGATTCTTTCTCTGATTTCAAACATTTGCATGATTCCAGGCAATATCCTGTCCTTTACGGTCACATCCGGTACCGGCGATACGATGGAGCTGTTGGAAAAAACCTTATGTATGTCACTGCTTTCCCTGGCAGGATCAATCCTGTATATCGTGCTTACCCTGGCATTGTCCATGAGTACCATGCTTTTGGTAGACTATGACGATATCTCGGCCATGGAAGCTCTGAAAGAAAGTGTTAAGATGATGCGGGGCAATAAGTGGAGATACTTCTATATCACAACGCTGAGCTTTCTGGGATTGATACTGATCTCCGTCTTTGGTCTGTACATTCCATTATTATGGATCCTCCCCTACGTCTATGTAACCCAGGCATTCTTTTATCGGGAGTTAAATCAGGAAATATAATTTTCAAGGGGACAGTCCCGATTCGGTGGTTGGGGAGTTCCCTATGAGGCCTGAACACGGTTTCGAAGTCCAAGAGTATACAAAAAAACAACCGATTTTGCTAAAATCGGTTGTTTTAGTATACTTAGGACTTCTGCAAATGCGTTCACGCCTCATAGGGAACTCCCCAACCACCGAAGCGGGACTGCCTCCTAGTACATCGTAAACGAAATAACTGCCCAGAAAGCGCAGGATAAATTTTCGAGAGTAACAGTCAAAAAACGCAGGTGTAGCGAGCTACGCTGAGGCTTTTTGGCTGGTGCTATCGGAAATATAGACAAGCTTAATGTGGTAGTTATTTAGGAAACGATGTACTAGTACTATTTGGTCAGATTGGCATCTGGCAGAAGATCAGCAGAAGATTGCGGATCAGGCAATTTCCCAGCACGATCACCAGTGCCACCCAGGCAAACCAGTTATGATAATGAATTCCAATCTTCCACTTTCCTTTTGAGATACGCTCCAGGGTATTGGTCAGCATGTAGATTCCATATACCACCGCCGTGTAGACGACGATTGGATGGTAATACAGCGACTGCAGCGGATGTCCCCTAAGCAGTGCCAGTACTGCCCGGGTGCCTCCGCAGCCAGGGCAATACAGGTGGGTGATCCGACGGAACAGACAGCCCGGAGAGGGAATCGCAAGTGACAGATGGCACAAACGCAAGACGATGGCAGAAGTCAGTGCGATTCCAATCAATACCCATCCCATCTTATAGAAAAAATCTCGTTCCTTTGGGATATCTCTATTCGCTGCTTCCTGTTCAGGCCTTCCTGCAGTTCTCTTCCACTTTTTCTCTGTTCTTTGTTTTGATTCTTGTTCTTTTTCCATTATTTTGAAAATAAATACCCCATCATCTCGCAGCCTTTTTCGATCTTATTGCCGCTTTGGGCTGCTTCTTTTTCATTGTAGCACCAGGTATGCTCCTGAGGTGCGCTGCTGTCATAGAGAAGATAAGGCACCGGATCAGAGACATGGGTACGGATACGGACGGGAGTTGGGTGATCCGGAAGTACCAGCAGACGATACGCTTCCCCGGAGGCATCCAGCTTTTCTGTCACATAAGACAGAATCTGTGTATCCATGTTATGGATTGCCTGAACCTTTCTCTCCTCGCTTCCCTGATGTCCCATCTCATCCGGAGCTTCCAGATGAATGTAGGCAAAATCAAAACCTTCTTCCAGAAGTGCGTGAACTGCCGCTTCTGCTTTTCCCTGATAGTTGGTGTGAAGACCGCCATTCGCACCCTCCACCGTCTTATTTGCCATACCTGCACCAACAGCGATCCCCTTTAGAAGATCCACTGCTGAGATCATCACGCCTTTTTTGTGATAAATCTCCTCGAAGGATGCCAGAGAAGGTCTTGTACCTGCGCCCCAGAACCAGAAGCTGTTAGCAGGATTTAACCCTTTTGCTTTCCGCTCCAGGTTCAGAGGGTGATTCTTCAGAATCTCATAGCTGCGTTCCTGCATCTTTCTGAGCATATCGTCTTTCGGTAAATACTGACCGATCACCTGTCCCAGCACATCGTGAGGCGGTGTCAGCGGAACTACCTGTCCCTTTGCCCAGATCAGGCAGTGGCGATAGCTGGTGCCAACATAAAACTGATACGTATCATCTGCCAGCTCATCTGTTACTGCTTTCAGAAGAACTGCTGCATCCTCGGTGCTGATCTCCGATGCGCTGTGATCAATAATCGTCTTCTGCTCATAAGGCAGATTATCATCAGACAGGGTTACGATATTACAGCGAAGTGCCACATCATCCGGCTTCATATCGACTCCAATACTCAAAGCTTCCAGCGGAGAACGTCCCGTATAGTATTCCCTGGGATCATATCCGATTACAGAAAGATTGGCCGTATCCGAACCCGGATTCATACCCTCCGGAATCGTCTGAACCATACCAATCTCGGACTTCTTAGCCAATGCATCCAGCACCGGTGTTTTGGCTGCCTGCAGAGGTGTCAGCCCTCCAAGGCTTGCCACCGGTTCATCTGCCATTCCATCGCCCAACATCACAACGTATTTCATAATAAACTGCCTCCCTGTCCTTTTGCCTCAAAGTAAGTGTCAGATACGTGCACGGATCATGCTGAGAATTCCGTCTGTCTGATTCGCTTTCTCTTTATACTCTGCTTCTGTCATCTCATCTGTAATAAATGCAAATTCATCTTCCATACTTGGAACAGTAATCGGTTCTACAGTACCGAATACCTTCTCCACCGCCGGAAGCTTTTCTGTAATACTTCCACTGATACGGACAAAGAAACGTCCGGAAATCTCATCCAGCGGCATCAGCTCCAGCTTCTTCGGATTCCATCCTTCGCCCATCACCGTCTGATTCACATTCTTGGATGCCTCGATCAGGTCACCTACCACTGCGCTGGCAGTTGGAAGCTTTCCGGCTCCTCTTCCATAATACATGGAGCTTCCCAGCATATTGCCATGAACATAAACTGCATTAAATACGTTATTAACGCTGAACAGCGGATTGCTGCTGTCGATCATAACCGGGCTTACCATCGCATAGGTTCCCTTGTCTGACTGGCGGCTGACTGCCAGAAGCTTAATGCTGGTTCCAATCGTCTGGGCATATTTGATATCCGCTGCTGTGATTTTTGTAATTCCTTCGGTATAGATATCTTTGTAATCCACATACTGCTCAAATGCCAGTGAAGACAGGATTGCGATCTTGCGGCAGGCGTCATAGCCTTCCACATCTGCTTCCGGATTACGCTCTGCATAGCCCTTCTCCTGCGCTTTCGCCAGCACAGATTCGAAATCAGAGCCATCACTTGCCATCTTGCTTAAGATATAGTTTGTTGTACCATTTAAGATACCGGAAACCTCATCGATCTTATCTGCGGTCAATGCACTGTAAAGAGGACGGATAATCGGGATTCCGCCGCCACAGCTTGCCTCAAAAAGGAAGTTTACGCTGTTTGCCTTCGCCAGCTGCAGAAGCTCTGTACCATGCTGTGCCACCAGCTCCTTGTTGGAGGTGCAGACATTCTTGCCGCTCTCCAGACAGCGTTTTACAAAATCATAAGAAGGCTTCAGTCCTCCCATAACCTCTACCACAATCTTGACTTCCGGATCATTTACGATGGTTTCAAAATCATGTACCAGAACCTCTTCTACCGGATCTCCCGGAAAATCACGAAGGTCCAGGACATACTTTAACTCCACTTCCTGTCCTGCATGTTTGTTTACAATCTCCTGATTCACACGAAGCACTTCCACTACTCCGGAACCTACTGTTCCATAACCTAATACTGCAACTTTTATCATCTGTCTACTCCCTGCCTAATATTTTAAAATAATGTACTCCATCTTTCTTCTCGATGCTGGACATCATAGCCGCTGCATCTCCCACCTCCGGTGCAATGTCAACACTGATTGTCAATGTTGCTACGCCGTTCAGCGGTATGGACTGATGGATGGTCAGAACATTGCCATGATACTTTGCGATGGTTTTCAAAACCCCGGACAGAAGCCCCGGTTCATCATCCATCTGAAGAATAAAAGTAATGGTCTTTCCCTTGGCGGTGTCATGGAATGGGAAAATATCGTCTTTATACTTATAGAAGGAACTCCTGCTTATGCCCACGCGTTCAGTCGCTTCCTGCACAATAAGACCTTTCTTCTCTATGAGACGTTTCGCTTCCAGAACCTTTAACAGAACCTCCGGAACCGCCTTCTCTTTTACAACATAATATTTCTCTGTATCTTTCACGGATCTCCCTTTCGGCATGTTCGCCAGCCAAAAACATTTGTACTCACAGAAAAGATAGTAACATATCTCCGCCTAATTCGCAAGCAAAAATCCTGTTGAAAAACAATATATTCCTGCTTTGCAAATGATAAAAACTGCCACCAGACTTGCATCTGATGGCAGAAAATAATTATTTTTTTATGAGGCATCCCCGTTACTTTCTGAACTTTTTGCGGCGTATCATCGGCACGCAGGTCATGCCTATGCCACTTACCAGCAATAACAGTATCAACTCCATGATTCTGTTGTTATCACCGGTTTGTGCTGCGTAGGTTGTATTCCCTGTTGTTGTGCCGGTTCCTGTTGTGGTATTGCCTGTCGTAGAATCTGTTACCGGTTTCCAGGCAACTGCTATGGGAGACAGACCTGTTACAGTAAATTCTATATAGGTTTCTGTCTTCGTTACTGCTGGTGATTCGATCTCACCAGCTTTGTGCCCATTCATATCTTCGGTAAACATGTGGATCACTGTAAAATCAAAGTTACTTGCATTTGTGCCCTTCGGATACTCCATCCGCACCTTCAGACCTTCCGGTGGGAAGTTCTCCTTCGTAGCTTTTTTCCATGTTTTTCCGCCATCCGGACTGATCTGAAGCTCTACATCATACACGATGCTGTTAGTCTCACTATATCCCGGATTCTTACCCAACACGATTTTCATCTGTTTCGTAATCTTCTCAGGTGTGTTATATTCGCTTTGTTCCAGTCCCCTTGGCATCATACTAATGCCCTCTTCCAGCACCAGACGATATACCGTACCGGAGTCTTCCGACTGCCATGGCTGATTTGCCCCCTGTGTGACAGGGACAATCTCTCCTTGATAGGTAATGCTTTCTGTGGGAAGTGTATAGCTTCCATTGGTCAGACTGGCACCTGTTACTGTTACAGTAATTGTATGCTTGCCTGCCTCAGCACCATCATAAGCAGCCGTTACTTGGGTGTAGGTGAATCCCGGATTATCCGTTCCCACCATACCTGCTACCTTCAAGATTCCTGAAACAGCTGCATCTGCATTACCATTCCAGTGCCTCTCCTTCGTCACGTTCAGATCCCCGGTATCCCAGGTCAGTGCTTTTTGAGCCACTGTCATGGTGACCGTCGTCTTCACAGACTCCGTATAATTGCTGTCCGCTGTTTTCGTTGCTGTAATCGTCACTTCTCCTGCACCGGTGATGGTTACCATACCTGTGCCATCTACAGCTGCCGGACCATCAGCGGTCCAGGTCACCTGGTTCTTTCCACTTCCTCCGGTTGTGCTCAGTGCAAATGATGCATCGCCGTAGGTTACTTTAGACGGCATGCCTGTAATGGTCAGTTCTTTTTGAGCAATCGGGGCTATGGTCAGTGTTCCTGGTATATAGGTAATACTGTAGTTTGGATTATTTGCATCCGTCAGTGTTCCCTGGGTGATGGCATAACCGCCTTCTTTCACATCCTCGCCCTGATCCCGGATTAAGGTGCCACTCAGCGTATCTTGTTCCAACAGACCAGTTACGCTATAGGTAAATTTCGGATCCTTTTCTCCATAGTTCTTGGTCGGATTATCTGCACGTACCGTTACCGGTTTTGGCGCAATTGCTACGTTGATGGTTGTAACCGCATCTGCCATATTATGGTTACCCACATACCGTAATGTTAAGGTACTGGTTCCCATGGGCAGTTTCTTATCCTTCGTATCGTAAGTCAGGGTACAGCTTCCATCCGCTCCAACTGTCACAGCGCTGCTGATCTGGGTAGTTCCTTGATAGAGTGCTGCCTGATTCGAAGCAGGAGCTATAAGCTCTCCCAACATAGACAGCAAGTCTTTCTTCTCTGCCACATTTTCAACAGGCTTTAAGCTTGCCTTAATTGTTACAACATCGCCATAGATATAGCTGGCTTTGTCTGCCTCAATTTTTGTAATATCAGAAGCGGACTGTACAATCTTATATTCCTGGGCCAGCACTTTGGGCAGCCTGTAGTTGCCTGCTTTCTCACCCTTTAGACCTGTAATTGTGGCTGTATAGGTTCCTACCTCTGTCTCACTGCCTCCAGTCACCTCTACCGTGATAGCATCGTTATTCTGCAGATTGCTCACCTCTGCTGTTACCTGACTTGCCGTACCGTCATAGGCACGGGTTTCTGTGTTCTTCCAGGTAAATGCTGCTTCCAACTGCTCCACCTGCAAGGTTCCTGTTTTGTAGGAAATGTCATAATTCTCACTGGTCAGACCCTTTGGTGTAATCGTATAGGTACTTCCGATATCACCATACTGCTGATAGGTGCACTCATAGGCCAGGCTTCCCCCAAGCTTCTTCTCATCATCGCCTGTTGCAAAGCCATCATAAGTAACGCCATTTCCCGCTGGTTCTTTTCCATATGTAATGGTATGATCCTTTGCCTTTACCGTAAGCTCCTTCTTTGCCACAGTAAATGTCCAGGTGTCACTTACTGCTTCTGTATGATTCTTGTCCGCTGCTTTTGTTGCTGTAATCGTTGCCTCTCCTGCACCGGTGATGGTTACCTTACCTGTGTTATCTACAGCTGCAGCACCAGTTGCGCTCCAGCTTACCGCACCGTTTCCGCTGCCACCCACTGCCTTCAGGGTAAATGCAGCATCTCCATAGGTAACGCTCTTTGGTTTATCCTGTATGGTAAGTGTTTTCTGTTCTGCTGTTTCGATGAGGAAGGTACCCTTCTGGAAGGTAATCGTATAATTGGCATTCCCGGCATCGGTCACGGTTCCCTGGTTGATGGCATAGCCTTCTGCTTTTACCTCTTCTCCAGTTTCACGGACCAGTGTTCCCTTCAGTGTTTCATCCTTGACCAGATTCTCTACCTGATAGGTAAGCTCCGGATCCTTTTCACCATAGACCTTGCTCTTCTTATCTGCTTTTACCGTAACCGCTCTTCTTGCAATATCTGCCTTTGCGTCACCAGGATAGGTAATGGTATAGTTATCCTTCTCAGCACCAGTTACAACTGCGTCTGTGCTGGTCACAGTGACTTTTTTCGTATTGCCTGCGTTTTTCGTATCAAAGGTGCCTGTCAAACCAGATATGCTTAGGCTCTCACCTGTCACTCCGGTATCTACTGCTGCTGTTATTGTTGCTGCTGTAGTACCATCGTAGGTTTTTCCAGCTGCTGTCACAGTTGCAGTGAGGGGTTTCGCTGTAATCGTACCAGTGATTCCTGTAGGAATACTTACTTCATAATAGCTTGCGTCTGTGCCGCTGACCTTCTTCTTGTCTGCATCAAGGGTAATTGCTTTTCCGGTTCCTACATTTTTGTCATCATAGGAAGCCGGTGCCGTTACCGTTACCTGATCCGCAGCCTGAACCAGATCTTCTGTGTCCACTGCCAGCGTTACCGCCGCCGTATCCGTTCCGTCATACACCTTGGTAATGGCGGTGGTGTTGGTGGTCTTGGCGGTCACTGCCTTGGCTGTTACCGTTACTTCTACTGTGGTACTGGCAGCTGCCATGTTATCATTTCCCACATATTTCAGGGTTAAGATGCTTTTTCCCACCGGCAGCTTTTTCTCTTTTGTCTCGTAGGTCAGGCTGCAGCTTCCCTCTTTTCCTACGGTCACTGCTTTGCTGATCTGCTTCTCTCCCAGATACAGTGCCACCTGATCCTTCGCCGGAGCCAGCAGGTCTGCCAGCATTGCAAAGAATCCCGGTTTCTCTTCTTCGGCAGCCTTAGCCTTGATGTTAGCCGTAACGGTGATGGTGTCACCATATACATAGCTTTCTTCATTGGCCTTAATCTCTGTAATCTCCGAAGCAGACTGTACAATCGTATATTTCTGAGTCAGAACTTTTGGCAGCTTGTAATTTCCCGCTTTCGTACCAGTCAAGCCTGTGATGGTTGCAGTATAGCTTCCTACATTGCTCTCAGCTCCTCCAGTTACGGTCACTGCTACCTCATCGTTATTCTGCAGGTTACTTACCTCTGCAGTTACCTGACTTGCCGTACCGTCATAGGCACGGGCTTCTGTATTCTTCCAGGTAAAGGCTGCTACTAACTGCTCCACCTGCAAGGTTCCTGTTTTGTAGGAAATATCGTAATTGTCACTGGTCAAACCCTTTGGTGTAATCTTATAAGTATCTCCCACGTCACCATACTGCTGATAGGTGTACTCATAATCCAAAGTTCCCCCCAGCTTCTTCTCATCATCGCCTGTTACAAAGCCATCATAGGTAACCCCATCTCCTGTGGGGTTGTCACCATAGGTAATGGTATGATCCTTTGCCTTTACCGTAAGCTCCTTCTTTGCCACGGTAAATGTCCAGGTGTCACTTACTGCTTCTGTATGATTCTTGTCCGCTGCTTTTGTTGCTGTAATCGTTGCCTCTCCTGCACCGGTGATGGTTACCTTACCTGTGTTATCTACAGCTGCAGCACCAGTTGCGCTCCAGCTTACCGCACCGTTTCCGCTGCCACCCACTGCCTTCAGGGTAAATGCAGCATCTCCATAGGTAACGCTCTTTGGTTTATCCTGTATGGTAAGTGTTTTCTGTTCTGCTGTTTCGATGAGGAAGGTACCCTTCTGGAAGGTAATCGTATAATTGGCATTCCCGGCATCGGTCACGGTTCCCTGGTTGATGGCATAGCCTTCTGCTTTTACCTCTTCTCCAGTTTCACGGACCAGTGTTCCCTTCAGTGTTTCATCCTTGACCAGATTCTCTACCTGATAGGTAAGCTCCGGATCCTTTTCACCATAGACCTTGCTCTTCTTATCTGCTTTTACCGTAACCGCTCTTCTTGCAATATCTGCCTTTGCGTCACCAGGATAGGTAATGGTATAGTTATCCTTCTCAGCACCAGTTACAACTGCGTCTGTGCTGGTCACAGTGACTTTTTTCGTATTGCCTGCGTTTTTCGTATCAAAGGTGCCTGTCAAACCAGATATGCTTAGGCTCTCACCTGTCACTCCGGTATCTACTGCTGCTGTTATTGTTGCTGCTGTAGTACCATCGTAGGTTTTTCCAGCTGCTGTCACAGTTGCAGTGAGGGGTTTCGCTGTAATCGTACCAGTGATTCCTGTAGGAATACTTACTTCATAATAGCTTGCGTCTGTGCCGCTGACCTTCTTCTTGTCTGCATCAAGGGTAATTGCTTTTCCGGTTCCTACATTTTTGTCATCATAGGAAGCCGGTGCCGTTACCGTTACCTGATCCGCAGCCTGAACCAGATCTTCTGTGTCCACTGCCAGCGTTACCGCCGCCGTATCCGTTCCGTCATACACCTTGGTAATGGCGGTGGTGTTGGTGGTCTTGGCGGTCACTGCCTTGGCTGTTACCGTTACTTCTACTGTGGTACTGGCAGCTGCCATGTTATCATTTCCCACATATTTCAGGGTTAAGATGCTTTTTCCCACCGGCAGCTTTTTCTCTTTTGTCTCGTAGGTCAGGCTGCAGCTTCCCTCTTTTCCTACGGTCACTGCTTTGCTGATCTGCTTCTCTCCCAGATACAGTGCCACCTGATCCTTCGCCGGAGCCAGCAGGTCTGCCAGCATTGCAAAGAATCCCGGTTTCTCTTCTTCGGCAGCCTTAACCTTGATGTTAGCCGTAACTGTGATGGTATCACCATATACATAGCTTTCTTCATTGGCCTTAATCTCTGTAATCTCCGAAGCAGACTGTACAATGGTATAGGACTGCGTAGGATTCGTCTCTGGCAGCTTGTAGTTGCCCGCCTTCGTACCGGTCAAGCCTATGATGGTTGCCATATAGGTTCCTGCATTGATCTCAGTTCCTCCAGTTACGGTCACTGCTACCTCATCGTTATTCTGCAGGTTACTTACTTCTGCGCTCACCTGACTTGCCGCACCGTCATAGGCACGGGCTGCTGTGTTCTTCCAGGTAAAGGCTGCTTCTAACTGCTCCACCTGCAAGGTGCCTGTTTTGTAGGAAATATCATAATTGTCACTGGTCAGACCCTTTGGTGTAATCGTATAAGTATCTCCCACGTCACCATACTGCTGATAGGTGTACTCATAGTCCAGAGTTCCTCCCAGCTTCTTCTCATCATCGCCTGTTGCAAAGCCATCATAGGTAACCCCATCTCCTGCGGGTTTGTCACCATAGGTAACGGTATAATCCTTTGCCTTTACCGTAAGCTTCTTCTTTGCCACGGTAAATGTCCAGGTGTCACTTACTGCTTCTGTATGGTTCTTGTCCGCTGCTTTTGTTGCTGTAATCGTTGCCTCTCCTGCACCGGTGATGGTTACCTTACCTGTGTTATCTACGGTTGCAGCACCAGTTGTGCTCCAGCTTACCGCACCGTTTCCGCTGCCGCCGGTTGTCCCAAGGGTAAATGCTTCCTGCCCATAAGTAACCGCTGTGGGCTGATTCGTAATCGTAAGGTTCGCCTGGTCCACTGGATTGATCTTAAATGTAAGAGTCTTTGTTGCAGCATTGCTTCCACTCCATGTATAATTCGTGCTGTCCGTCAAAGCAAGCACCACATCATAGCTGCCTGCATCGGTACCGCCCTCATTCTTCTGAACCGTGTAAAGAGTACTTGGGGCAACAGTTGCTTTCTGAAGCTTACCATTATAATCTGCTGCATCAATTGTCGGTTCCGTAACAACTTTCTTTGCTACTGTAATAGCGATGTCTGTAGTCTTACCACTGTGGGTAACTGTAATCTTCTTATCAGTCGCCGTAAGAGTGGTTGGAGCAAATGTGAAGTCACCCTGATTCTCCTGGCTGTACGCCACATCCTCCGTCGTATCATCATCATAGACATGAGTCAATACTAAGCCATCCGGAGCAAAACTATCGCCATAGGTATAGTTTGTTTTCGTTGGGGCTGTTTTCACCTTAATACTGCTCAATTCCCGTCCCGCAGTAGCCGGATAAGCTGCCTTCAAAGTCAGCGTGCCATCCTGATTCCGTGTTTCGGTGACCGTACTTCCAGCAATCGCTGCACTGATAACAGCTGCGAATTCATAGCCCTTCTCAGGAGTAAGGGTCACAGTAGCAGTATATGCCGTACCAGCCTGGAACTTCGCTGGATTGGTACTCCAGCTTACCCCACTGGCGGTGTAATGTGCGCCTTGCTCCGGTGTTGCAGTAGTGTCCGGAACCTTGTTTTTGACCGGAGCCGTAAGTACAGGACTCACCGAAGTAATGGCAATTTTATCCGTGGTGAACGTAACATCTTTTGTTTCCGTATTACCCGCTGCATCCCAAACCTTTACCTGACAGGTATATTCGGTGGCGGCAGTAAGACCTGTCACCTGAAACGTATAGCTTGCATCAGTGGTATCCTGGGTCGCTGACTGAGTACCTAACGTCAGAGAATACCCTGCAATGCCAGAGGTTGTAATGTTCTCAGCCACATCTGAAGCAGCAATCGTAATGTCAGCAGTAGTCTTTGTTGTCTTTACCGTTGTCTTGGAAATAACAGGTGCTGTCTTATCCAGTTTAAGCGCAACAGTTTTGCCAGCAGTAATATGCCCTTTGGCATCCTTTAAATAATAGGTTACAGTTTGGTCGTCTCCCTCCGTACTCCACACAGCTGTATTGTCCCAGGTTTTATTATCCAGACTGATTTTCCAGTCAGATGGTGCCTTTAGAGTAGCATTCCCCTTGTACCAGCCAGCATTGCCCTTATTGGTTGCTTCGAGAGTAGCTGTTTTATCTGTGGTCTGGTAGGTAATGGTAAATTCAGCCACCTCTAAATTACTGATCGCAGCGTATTTTGTTCCTTCTGCCGCAGTTACCAGCACCTTGTAGGTACCTGGTTCAATCGGGTTTTCTCCCTTTCCATCTTTTTCAAAATTAAAACGAGCATTTCCTACTCCGGAAACTCCAGACGTCAGTGCTACAGTTATATTCTTTTCAGTAGCTGTATATATCAAGTCTTCTGGAAGAGTACAGATGAAGTCATCCTTCGTTAGTGTTTTTAAAGTTTTGGTTAAGGTACCTGTCTTTGTCGAAGTATTGCCTGCCTGATCGGTAACCTTTACCGTGTATGGATAGTCTGCTCCCGTAGGAAGATTTTTCACGTCAAAGGTACAGATGCCCGCTGTCACAGCTTGAGTCGTGTTCGTTCCATTCACAGTCAATTCGTACTTCGCTATGCCGGAAGTCGCATCACTTGCCGTAACTGTAATCGCTGCCGGTACTGCCTCAACCTTTGTAATGGATGGTGCCACACTATCGATGTTGACATTGATAGTCTTCTCGTCTGTAATATGGCGCTTATCATCCCTTAGATGATAGGTGACAGACTTCTTACCCTCTTTCGTCCAAGTATAAACTGGTCCCCAGGCATCAACAATAGAGCTAATGTTCCAGCCATCAGGAGCTTTTATGTTGACAGGATTCGATGTGTACCAGCCATCCTCTCCCTGTGTGCCGTCAAGAGTTGCCACCTCATCCGTCGGCAGATATACGATGGTGAAGCTGCCCACTTCAAGCCCTGTAATAGCATTGTAGGAAGTACCCTCTGCCACATCAATCTTCACCGTGTATGTACCTATGTCCTTAGGGGAAGTAACTACTTTATTATTCTCATCATAATGATGAACCGTAATAGTCCCCATACCAGTTACCGTGCTCTTCGCCGTTACGGTTGCCTTCCGAGTAGTCCAATTATCAAAAATCAAGTCCGCAGGTGCTGTATAGTCAAAGTCTGCTGCGACAGGATCTTCTTTGACAACAGGTCCTTTCACTGTCATCTGTAACGTATTGCCCTCACGCTTAACTTCACTTCCTCTGTCGGAAGTAAATGTTGCCGCATCGTTCTCAGTGATTTGATAAGCCCATGCCCCATCGGCAAATTTTACCGGTTTATCAGTTTTTGGAGCTTCGTACTCTCTAACACCCACCGTACTTGCAGCGTCTAACGCTCCCGTGATGGTAATCATACTCGTAGCACTCTCCATAGAGATATTACTTGCAGAATCACCTACTGTGTTTCCAGTCACATTGTTTTTGCCGCCCATATTAATGGTTTTGTCATTGTAAACACCACCGCCATACGATGTAGCCGTATTTCCCGTAATGGTGGCACCGTTCAAAGTAAGTAAATTCCTGTTGTTGATACCACCACCCTGACTTGCGGTATTACTTTGGATACTTCCGCCTGTGATACTGCATGTACCACCTCCGCTATTGTAAATACCACCACCAGAACTTAGGGCATTATTTTCACGGATTTCACCGTCTTGCATCGTAACAGTCCCCAGATTGTAAATACCTCCGCCATCGCCCGCGTCCTTGTTATTACTTACAGTATTATTGTGGATACTTCCGCCTGTGATACTGCATGTTTTATCAGAATCATTGTAAATACCTCCGCCTTGACTTTGGCCATTATTTCCACTGATTTCACCGCCTTGCATCGTAAAGGTCCCATTGTTATAAACACCGGCACCATATCCACCTCCCGTAACACTATTACCGGTAATGCTTCCATTCTCCATGGTAAAGTTTCCGGAGTTGTAAACACCTCCGCCATCATTATTTGGCATAGAATTTCCGCTGATTTCACCAGCCTTCATGGTAAAGTTTCCGGAGTTGTAAACACCTCCGCCATCATTCGATGCGATTTTACCTCCCTCCATGATAAAGGTTCCGTAGTTATTAACGCCGTTAGCTTCTGCTCCTTTTTCATGAGTCAGTTCTCCACTGTTCTGACAGTCATATAGATACAGCTGTCCATCGGGCTCACCGTAGTCAATGTAAAATACGCTCTTATAATTTGCACCAGTAATCGTCTTACCATTCAGACAGAGATGAACGACTTCCCCACTTTCGATCGACAGAGGTTCCGTCAATGTCAAGTCTTCTTTCAGATAATAAGAACCTGTCGTCAGTTTTTTGTTCGTGTTAATTTGAGCTTGAGTAAGTGCGATTGTAAACTCGTGATCCGCTCCTGCTCCTGTCGCACAGGTATGTCCAGCACTCATAGTCTTCACATCGCTGTTCACGATCTCAAACACTGCGCCCAGTCTGGCATACTCGTCCCCTAAAGCGGCCTTCCCGGCTTCATCCAAGGCGTCATAAGCATCGCTGGCAGCCTGCAGTTTTTCGTAAAGAGCGGCCTGCTCTTCCTCTGTCATCGCCTGCCATTGTTCCATAGTCATATCCAGCGGCAGAGCTGCGATCTGCCCACGCGCAGTTTCCACCGGATCTGCCGGAGCTTCCTCTGGCGTTTCTTCCGCTGGTTCCACCGGGACTTCTCCCGAGGGCTCTCCTGGCGTCTCTTCCGGAGTTGGAGTTGTCTCTTCCCCCACCTGGGTTATCTGCTCTGATACTTCCGCTGCCTGTACCTCGGTAAATGCCATTACATTTCCCGGACAGGTCAACAGCACTGCCAGTATAAGTGCAAGACCCTGCTTCATTCGTTTATACTTTCTGCTATACATATTCCTTCCTCCTTTATCCATTCCTCTCTGCTCTGTTCCTACCTCATTTTCAGCAGAAAGGTCACCTACATTACTGAATAATTACCCACATTATACCTTTTTGGGAAGAGTTTTTGTTGAAATTACCGGAAAAAGGACGAAACAAGGAAAATCGGACATAGGAAGCCAAAGGGAACTATGGTATACTATGATCACTTAGTGAAATCAAGCGCAGCGCAGATTGAACTTAGTGAGAATGCACATCTGAACACTTAGCGACACATTGAACACTTAACGAGGTATTTTCGAGTTTAGTGTGAAAGCGTACACAGTAGGTCTTTTCGAGCTTAGTGATCAGGATATACTTAATGAAAATGCACATCTGAAGGGGGAAACTATATGTACAGGATCCTGTTAATTGACGATGATACCGTATTGCTGAGCGCCATGAAGAATTTTTTTGAAAAAAGGGACTTTGAAGTATTCTGTGCAGCGGACGGGAAATCTGCGCTGCAGATGGCAAAGACCATCAAGCTGGATTGTATTGTTCTGGATATCCAGTTGCCGGATACGGATGGGTTTGCTCTCTGTGAACAGCTCCGTTCCTTTACTACCCTGCCGCTGATTTTTCTCTCCTCTTTTACCGAGGATGAGGCAAAGCTGAGAGGCTTCCGCCTGGGTGCTGATGACTACGTATGCAAACCATTTTCCCCAAAGGAGTTGGAGGCTCGTATCCGCCTGCGTATACAGCGTCGATTTGACGCTCCTGTTACCACAGTACTGAGCTTTGACGGACTTTCGGTTGACCTGACCAATCGCACGGTAACCTACGGGGCACAGAGGGCAGAGCTTACCACCATTGAATTTGATATTCTTGCCTTTTTTGTACAGCATCCAAACCAGCTCTTTTCCTATGAGCAGCTTTATGACGGCATCTGGCAGGAACCACTGGGCAAAAGTCTGCATAATCTTCAGGCCCGCATCGCCTCCGTCCGGCAAAAGCTTTTGGATCTGTGTCCGGATCGGGAATACATTCAGACAATCCGAAGAAAAGGATACCTCTTCAAAGCCTGAAGGTATCCTATCTTTATTCTATCTTTTATATTGTTTTAAAATCACGCCGGAGAGTCCAAAAGCAGCCAGCATTACGATGCCGGTAATGAGAATCATCAGCCACAGCCTTGAACCTTCTTGTCTGGAATCTCCCTGCTTAACAGCTTCACCATCAGATACCACTGTGTTTTCCGAGGCAGTTGCAGTTTGGGACACGCCGGTTCTATCAGACGCAGCTGGAGAAGTGCTTTCTGTCGGTTCGGGACTCTTTGTGATTTCTCCTGTCTTGTCTGTATTGGCTGCATTGTCTGCATTGGCTGTGTTTCCTGTGTTACCTGTCGGATCCGTGCTGCCTGTATGATCTATGCTGCTGGTGATCACCTCAGGAAGAAACCCAAAGGTTCCTGCCACCACAAGGGGATTAGCTTTCGGCTTCTCCTTGGCACCTGTAGTTGGCACAGGCTTGGTTGTTGGTGCAGGCTCGGTTGTTGGTGCAGGCTTGGTTGTTGGTGTTGGCTTGGTTGTTGGTGTTGGCTCGGTTGTTGGCGTTGGTGTAGGCTTAGTTATTGTTGCAGGCGGCTGTTCGCCACCTTCCGGACTGTCATCCAGATCTGTTCCACCACCCCGATTTCCGTCATAGGGTTCTCCCGCTGTAACACCGCCAGTTCCATCATAGCAGATAACATCCGAATACTGCTCTCCTGCCTCCGTCTCCCAGCCAAACACGAAGGAAATCGCAGGATCACCTGGTTCCCAGGGTATCTCATCTTCTGCGCACTCCGAGAGATCCTTTCCCTTGCGCAGTGCGATTCGTGCCTGTCCTTTTTCTTCTTCAATAAGGCAGGGAAAACTGGATATGGGCGTATAGGTTTCCTGGTCATAGGAATAATATAGCTGAGGTTTCAGCTTGCCTCGACAGTAATAATCAAAGGACACCAGTGTAGTGGTCCTGTATTCATAAAACATCACTTCCGAAAAGGTGATGTCCCGGTCAAAGAATACAACTTCCGCTGTGAGAGGCACCAGCTGTGACACGCCCGGGATCTTCCCGCTGATTCTAAAGCGCTCCCGGTCTGCAATCTGGGATGTACATGCTTCCATATCCCATTCTGCAGACATTTCCCTTGAATTATCCTCCCCCTGGTAGTTATAATAAACATAAACAGTGGATGGCAGGTAATTGGCAAGGTTCTCTGCCGCCGGCACCATAATCTCTACATAGGGGAAGTCTGTTGCAACCGGAAGCTCTGCGTAATGGATCTCGCCGTGAACCACAGCTCCGCCGCCCACGCAAAGGGTTCCGCCTTCCTCCTGATAGATGGCACAGTCCCCTGTTCTATTCTCTATGGTAATTGCTGTCATCTTCAGCCGCCCTGACTTTGCTACCCGGAGGACTTCCCCATCCCCTGTTATGGTGAATTTGGGGCCTCCTGCAAATTGGATGTTTCCCTCTGCAACCAGATGATATGCCCCTGTATCAATGCACACCTCACCTGGCTCACCCATACCTGAAAAGAAACGGCTGTAGGAAAACTCCCCGGTCATAACAATGTCCTGGGTAAGCTTTAGATTGCCACCGGCACTTTCATGTGCCAGCAGCCAGACCTGCAGTTCCTCCCAGGTAGAAGCATTTTCCCACAATATATCCTCCTGGGGTGCTTCTTCCTGCAATACAACTTTCTGGGGCATTTCTTCCTGCAATACAGCTTCCTGGGGTACTTCCTCCTGGGGCAACTCCTCCGCCCGGACAAGCTTCACCGGAAAGCAGAGGAGTAAAAACACTATAACGATAATTTGTGAGTATGTATGTCTCATGAATATCCCTTCACTATGAGGTATTTTTATGAATTCCAAAAAATGGCTGCAAAATCTAATCCTTTTTTTGGTGCTTCTACTTTTGTCAGGCACCTTCTTTTTTGCACTTTATCTACTTGATAATAAGTATAATTCACCGGTTGCCATTTCGCAAGAAGGAATTGCGCTTTTAGAAGAAGACCGCCTGTCTTCGGATGCTCCCTCTTATCTGGTCGACGGATGGACACTATATCCAGATCAGCTTCTGACCCCGGCGCAGATTGCCGCCACAGGAGACACCGGGTCCGTCACTGCCTATATCGGACAGTTTCTGAATCTGTCTGCATTTCATAAGAACAGGGATTCCTATGGTGCGGCAACCTATCGTCTTTTACTTCATTATAATGGTGCACCTGCCACCTGCAGCCTGCTTCTGCCGGAGATCTATTCCTCCAGCAAGGTCTATGTAAATGGTGCGCTGGTTGGACAGACCGGAAGTGTTTCCCCCTATAAACCACAGATTAAGGATCTGGTCTGTTCCTTTACACTGACAGAAAATACCGAGCTGGTGGTGCAAACAGCGAATTATACCCATTACTACAGTGGCATGACATTTCCACCTGTCCTTGGCACTGCTGCTTGCCTGCATACCATGAATGCAGTCCGGATGATTTTTTATGGCTTTCTGTGTTTCTTTTCCCTGGCCATCGCACTTTTTACCCTCCCCTTCTGGGCACAAAAAAATTCCAGTCATCGCCGTCTTTCGCTCTGTCTGGGTATCCTTGTACTTAGTTTTTGTGTGCGGATTGTGTATCCTTTTATTCATCTTCTGGGACTTGGATCCGGACGGCTGCTCTATGCGATGGAGGATGCTGCTTCCATGCTGGGGATTTTCTGTATTCTTGCCATCGTTCTCATCTATATGGGCATCCCCCTTTTCCACGGAAAAGGGGCGTTACTCTGCCGCTGTGCAGGTGCCATGCTCCTGGTTGCCATCTTCGTGCCGCTGGTTGTGCTTCCATTATTTCCTGCCTATACCTTCGTATATGGCAAGATCATATCCCTGTACAAGCTTCTGATGGCTCTGCTTTTGATCTGTCTTACGTTCTATTCCTCCCTGAGACAGAATTATAAGGCCAAATGGCTTCTGGGCGGTGTCACTATCTATGGCACCAGTCTCTTCGCTGGCACCCTCCTAATCAACCGATATGAACCGGCATATACCGGCTGGATGGATGAATATGGAGTGTTTGCTCTGGTCCTTTGTTTTAGTATGTTTATGTTTTTGGAAAATCGCTCCATGATTGCCGAAAATGAATCTCTCACCTTTCATCTCCAGGAGGAGGTAGAGCGAAAAACACAGGATATCGCCGGACTGATCAACGAGCGTCAAAGCTTTCTCTCCGAATTCCTGCATGATCTGAAATCGCCTATGGCCTCTATCCTGACCTATGCCCGATTGATTCAGGAAAATCAGATTCTGTTAGATCCGGATACGGCCTCACTGCTTACGGTCATCGAAGACAAATGCAGTGAAGTGGCAGGACGTATTAAGACGATGCAAGATTTTACAGTGGAAAATAATCTGGAATTTTCTATGGAGCCTTTAGATCTTTATCTGCTTCTAGAGCAATTCCACCGCTCCAATCAACCCGATGTGGAGCTTGGCGGCATTGATTTTCTGTTTTCCAGCAGGCTCACCAAAGGTTCCTGTATGATCCTGGGAAATCGTGAAAAATTACTGCGTATGCTGGAAAATCTAATTTACAACGCAGTGGCTGCCACCCCTGGGGACGGCACCATCACCCTCAGCCTGCGCAAAGAACTGGATCACGCACTGATTACAGTATCCGACACCGGCTGCGGTATTGCTCCCGAGGCGGCTTCCCATATTTTCAATCGCTTCTACACCAATCGACCCGACGGAAAAGGACTGGGACTCTATATTGTCAAAACCATCGTAACCGAACACAAGGGAACCATCGATTTGCATTCCGTGCCTTCCCAGGGAGCTACCTTTACGATTCGTATTCCGCTGTTACAGCAGCTGTAGGTGAAAGCCAGCCAGCTATGGGCTGGCTTTTATACTGTTTGTAATATTAAACAATATTTTATGTGCTACTTTATCTATTTTGTCAATTTCTTTTTTCACTGTTTTAGGTTACACTTTATTTGTTAAAGTAATTTTATCTTTTTGCGCAAAAGACAGCCTCATTACATGGAGGAATAGTGTGAAAGAAAGTAGAGGACAGCCAAAAAGTGGCGCACTTATCTAAGCTGTCAGAAATGGCAACTTTTTAGAAGTTTAGATTTTAGAAAATAACTAGGAAGCTAATGGCTCCGGTGGTGGATA